>CAWFZC010000001.1:0-11137 GCA_963820245.1 uncultured Acidobacteriaceae bacterium
GAGGCAAGCGTTGCAAGAATGAGAACAATCGCAAAGGAAAGGCCGATGAAGACCAGGGCAGCCAGCCACCAGAGCGTGATGGAGGGAGCGGCAAGAGTTGCCACCAGTCCAGTGGCTGCTACCCATTCCAATCCGTGAGAGAGTTCCCACATGGCCAACTCGGGGCCTGCATATTCAACCATGGGGCCGGAGTAGATTTCCTGCTCAGCATTGGGCAGCGAGAAGGGATTCAAGTGGAGCTTGGCAGGCAGGCAAACCAGCAAGGCGAGTACGCCGAGCCAGCGCATCGGCGTGGCCGGTAATGCGGCGAGCGATTCAAGCCGGAAAGTGTGCTGCGAGGCGGCGATGGAAACGATGGCGAGAAGGAAGACCACGTTGTAGGCGACGCTGAGGACGGCCTCGCGCGCGGAACCGATTTCGCCGAAGATGGAGCGCGAGGAGAATCCCGCGGCGATGATGCACATGGAAGGTAGTTCAAGCAGGGCGAGCAGCAGAATGAGGTCGCCTTCGAATCCGCCGGAAGAGGGAAGCACCGGCAGCAGGCCGACGGCTCCGGCAGCAGCTGAAACGGCAACCAGCGGCCAGGCGCGCATCAGGAGGCCGCCCACGCCGCTGCGCGGAGGAGTGGTTTTACCGAGCAGCTTGATGAAGTCAAAGAACGGCTGCATGAATGGCGGGCCGACGCGGCCCTGCATCAAGGCAACAGCCTTGCGCTCAACCCAGAGGAAGAACCAGGCTGCGGGCACGGCGAACAGGAGTCCCGGGAAGATGAGCAGGCGCGCGAGCGCGGTGGTCAGATTCATGGCTGCACCTCGGCGGGAGTTTCGGCGATCACCATTTCCGTAGTTGGTGGATTGTTTCCGCGCGCGGCCAGAATTTCCGCAGCCTTGGCTACGCCCTGGATAATCGCATCAGGACGCGGTGGGCAGCCGGGTACAAAGACGTCGACAGGGATGTGCTTGTTGAGGGGGCCATCGAGCGTGCGGCTGTCGATGAAGACGTTGGTGGTCGCCGGGCAGGAGCCGATGGCGACGACCGCCTTGGGGCCGCATACCTGGCCGTAGACGGTCTGAATTGCCTTCACGGAATTTCTAGTGACGGGACCAGTGATGCAGATAATGTCGGCGTGGCGCGGGCTGCCTTCAAGGCGCACGCCCAACTGCTCAGCGTCGTAGCGCGGCGAGAGGCTGGCGACGATTTCAATGTCGCATCCGTTGCAGCTGCCCGAGTTCATATGGAAGAGCCAGGGGCTGTGCCGGCGCGAGTAGCACATCAGTTTGTTCCAGAGGTTCATAGTGTCCCCCACTTGACCATGTCGAGCAGGTTGGGCCAGATGCCGGCGGCGAGGATCAAGACCACCAGGAGAACAATCGCAGTTTGAACCAACACTGGCTCCTTTCCTGGTGAGTCCGGCTGAGAATCTTCGTACCCGGGCGGTCCCCACCAGGTGCGCGTCAAGGCCAGCACATAGGCCACCAGTGCAAGGATGGATGCGAGGATGAAGACGGCTGCGAGCGGCCAGCCAATCACCGCGGCCGACTCGTACAGCTTCCAGCGGCCGATGAAGCCGATTGTCGGCGGAATGCCGAGCATGGCCAACATGCCGAAGAGGAAGCCGAAGGCGCTGACCGGATAACGGCTAATAAGGCCGTTGTGATTGCCTTCGAGTGTGCCGGCGGCTTCAGGTCCGCTGAGGCAGATGAAGAGCAGAGCCTTGGCCAGTGCATGGGTGACCGCTGCAACCAGCGCGCCCGTAGCACCCAAGGAAGTAGCTACTGCCAGACCGAGCAGCAGGAATCCTGCGTCTTCAATGGTGGACAGAACCAGGAGGCGCTTGAGGCTTCGTTGCGTGATCATCAACAGCGCGGCGATGAATGAGGTGGCGGCTGCGACCCAAAGCACGAGCCCCTGCGGGGTGAACATTGCAGGATTTGCGTGCACGGCGACGTACAACTCGCCGAACGCGGCCATGTCAACGACGGCGATGATGAGGCCGAGGACAAGGGCGGGCAGTTCATCGGCGAGCTTAAGCAACCAGAAGATGAGAGGTATTGCTGCCAGCTTGACGAGCACACTGGTGAGAAGAAGAGCGCGCGACCAGGCCTGGTTTGTTTCGGCGAGCACTTCACTGCCAACCAAAGAGCTGGCCGAGAGGAGGACGACTGCAAGGTACGTGAGTTTGGCCGAGAGGGAACGAGCCGTGAGCCAGACACGCAAGACAGTGAAGAGCGCAGCGGCTTCGAGCAATCCAAGGCGCAGCCAGGGATTGCTGACCGCAAGCCCTGCCACAGACAGCCCACCGACAATGATCATGCAAGGCCAGACAGCGGGTCCGCGACTTGCCTTGTTGACTAATGAAGCAGCCAGCAGAGCCAATGCGGCAACCGCGATGGCGACGATCAATGACGGAGGTACAGGGATTGGACTGAGGGAAGGCACGGCTTCAACTGCAGGAAGCAGCCAGCGCAAACCTGCGAGGATCAGTGCGGAGAGCACGACGACGAGGACTGTCGCTTGCTGCTCCATCCACGAAACAACCACACCGAGCTCGCGCGAAACAGCCTGCAAACCAGACCAGAAGGCCAGATAGAAGCGGTCGACATTCGACCAGCGGAAGAACTCATGCCAGTTCTGAAGGAAGATGCTGGAGAAGTCGCCTGCGGTGAGTCTGCCCTGATCCGAGAGCGGTTCGCCACCAGTAAAGATGCCGCCACCAGAGGCCATGGCCGCGCCACCGGCAGTCACGGCGACAGTTGCCGGAGTCTGGCGGGAAGCGTACGCAACGGCGTAAATTGCACCGCCCAGAACGATGGAGACGATGGCCAGCACCAGTCCGCCAGCGGTAGAGAAGCTGCCCGCATCAGAAGAAAGGCCAAACCAGGTGACCTGAACTGCGCTGAGCGAAAGTGCGCCCATGACGGGATTGATGAGGTAGTTGACGGCCAGTTGTGGAGCGATGCCGAGCACGACGCTGCCTGCGGCCAGCAAGCCCATTCCCCAGACCATGGTCGGCGGAGACTCGTGTGCGTCTTTGGTTGCCTCAGTGGTCGGGCCGAGGAAGACTGCGCTGGTCGCCTTGGCTCCGAGGAAGACGGTGCCGAGACTGACCGCCCATGCAACCATGGCAGGAACTGCCCATCCAGCTTGCAATGCCGCGGCGTAGAGCATCCATTTGCTGGCGAAGCCGCTCATGAGAGGAATGCCCATCATGCTGCCGATGCCGATAAGCCACGAAAGCGTGGTGTGCGGCATCTTCTGGGCCAGGCCGCCCAGCTTGTTCATGTCGCGCGTTCCGGCGGCATGTTGCACCGAGCCCGCGTTCAGAAACAGGCCGCCCTTGAAAAATCCATGATTGAGGCAGTGCAGCAGGCCGGCGGTAATCGCCAACGGCGTGCCGATGCCGATCCCCATCATCATGTAACCGATCTGGCTGACGGTGGAGAATGCCAGCATGCGCTTCAGATCGGTCTGCACCATGGCGTACATCACGCCGACGGCCATGGTCACGGTGCCTATCCATATAAGGGTGGCTCCCCAGGCAATGGGCCACACGCCAAAGCTGTGCATGCGCGTGGCGAGATAAACTCCGGAGGTGACATAACAGGCTGCATGAAGCAGCGCGCTGACCGGAGTAGGCGCGGCCATCGCTTCAGGTATCCACGTATGGATCGGCACCTGCACACTCTTGGCAACGAGCGCAACCAGCATGAGAAGGAAGATGCCAGTGGTAAAGCTATGCGCCACATTCGGATCGGTCCACAGAGCGCTTCCGGTGCGGTGAACGAGAACAAGAATGCCGGCGAGCAGACCGTAGCCGGCAATGTGCGTCATCAGCAGCACTTTGCGTGCGCCCGCCACGGCTTCGGGGTTGGTATACCAGAATCCTACGAGCGAGAAGGAGCAGAGGCCGACCAGTTCCCAGCACAGGTAGAAGATGAACAGATTGGCGCTATACACAAGGCCGATGAAGCCGCCGATGAAGACCAGCATGGTGAAGAAGAAGCGCGTGGCGGACTTGTCATGCGCCATGTATCCGATGGAGTAGAGCAGCACCATCGCGCCGATCGACGACCCCATGAAGGCGAACAGCACACTGAGTGCGTCCACATGGAGGACCAGCGCCAGGGGCGAGTCCCACTGGAACAGGTTGAGCTCGACAGCCTGCCCCGCACGTACTGAAGGCACCATGGCGATGACGGCCAGCAAGGCCGGCACACAACTCAAAAATGCCAGGATTCCCTTTACCCGGGCGGAACAGAGCCGCGCTACCAGAATCTGCAGCGCTGCGCCCAAAAGGAGCGAGCAGGGAGCGATCAGGATGAAGGTCGCAGCAGTCATGCCAACTATGTTGAACGTGCGACGGGGCTTCTAGATGTGACGGGCTGCACAGGAGCAGACTGACTGTTGTCAAAATGAGGTATTTTGTACCGCATTGCGATATCGACATTGATGTCCTCGATAGTATTCGGCAAGTGCTTCCACTTCATCGATTTACCCTCGGGTCGGGGAGCGAATTCCGGCAGCTGCACAACATATATATGTAGTTCGATTTCCAACCTCGTGCCGCCGTGGATCCTCTCGCGCGTGTAGCCGCTTTGGTCTTGTTTGACACCGTCTGGGCAGGGCCCCAATGCTAAGATTCTGCGGGGGGATTTTCTGCTGTGATTCCTGCATTGAAATCGACCTGTAAGCGTTTCCTTCTGCTGGCACTTGCGGGTGCTCTGCTCGTGTCCGGCCGGGCAGTCGCCCAGCGCGGCGAAATGGCCCGTGCCACTCAGCTTTTGCCCCCCGATTCCCGTGTGGTGGCAGAACGGCTTGCCGGACTGCGCGAGCTGCCCGCAGGCACATGGAAATTGCACGTTGGCGACGTGGCGCACGGCGAAGACGTGAATCTGGATGACAGCTCATGGCAGACGATTTCGGTTCGCGACAAGGCTCCCAACGAAGCGGTCTGGTTTCGCCAGACGATCGAGGTGCCGCAGACGCTGAATGGCTACGACCTGACCGGGTCGCGCATCTGGTTTGATTTCCAGGTGAATGGCAACGGCCCCATGCCGGAGATTTTCTATTTCAATGGCAGGCGCGTGGCGCTTGGCGAAGATCTTGAGCCCGTGGTGCTGTTTGACCAGGCCAAGCCCGGCGAAAAAGTGACAATTGCGGTGAAGGTTCTGCACACGGTCGACACCAAGACCTTTCGCGGAGCCACCATGCGCGTCGACTTTGCCCAGGGGCGGCCGAACCCTGAGGACCTGCGCGAAGAGTTTCTGTCCGCGGCCCTGCTGCTTCCGTCGCTTGCTCCCGGCGACGCCTCAAAGCTTGCAACGCTCTACGATTCGATTCACGCGGTTGATCTTGCTGCGCTGGACGCGCACGATCAAGCCAAGTTTGACGCAAGCCTGACGGCCTCGCAGGCAAAGCTCGACACGCTCAAGCCTCTGCTGACGCAGGCAACTTTCCACCTGACGGGCAACGCGCACATCGACGCTGCATGGCTGTGGCCTTGGACCGAAACGGTAGACGTGGTGAAGCGCACTTTCTCCACGGCGTTGCAGTTGATGTACGAGTATCCCGGCTACACCTTTACGCAATCTGCCGCGGCTTATAACGAGTGGATGGCGCAGAAGTATCCCGACATGAACGCCGAAATCAAGCAGCGGATCGGCGAAGGCCGCTGGGAGATTGTGGGTGGCATGTGGGTAGAACCCGACTTGAACATGCCGGACGGCGAATCGCTTGTTCGTCAACTGCTGGTGGGCAAACGCTGGTACAAGCAAGCCTACGGCGTCGATGTGCGTATCGGCTGGAATCCGGATTCATTCGGGTACACGTGGCAGCTTCCGCAGATTTACAAGAAGAGCGGAGTCGACTACTTTGTCACGCAGAAGATGGCATGGAACGATACGAATCAGCTTCCGTTCAAGCTGTTCTGGTGGGAGTCGCCGGACGGGTCGAAGGTGCTGGCGTACTTTCCGCACGACTATGTGAATACGACGCTGAATCCGGTGCGGCTTGCGGAAGACTTGAAGAATGCACGCGAGCGTTCGCCGGGAATGACCGACATGCTGGATCTGTACGGCGTGGGCGACCACGGCGGCGGACCCACGCGCGCCATTCTGGACGAGGGCTTTCACTGGGCCTCGCCGGAAGGCTCTGCGCACGTCACGCCGAAGTACGAGTTTGGCACGGCGCAGGCCTATTTCACGGCAATTGAGAAGCAAATTGCGAAGCCAAGCCCTGAATGGAACTACCAGTCGATCGCGAAGGGCTATCAGGCGCCGCCCGCTGTGCCCGGCGAGGTTTCCATTCCCACGTGGAAGAGCGAACTCTACTTTGAATACCATCGCGGCGTGATGACGACGCAGGCCAACCACAAAAAGAACATGCGCGACAGCGAAGAAGAGGTGCTGAATGCGGAGAAGTGGGCATCTCTGGCGTGGCTCGATGGGAAGAAGTATCCGGGCGAAGAAATCACCGAGGACTGGAAGAAGGTGCTCTTCAACCAGTTCCACGATCTAGCCGCGGGTTCCGGCATTGGCGTCATCTATGCGGATGCGCAGAAGGACTACGATGTCGTGCGGTGGTCAACGAACGAGATCAGCGCGAAATCCGCTGAGACCATCTCCTCTCGCGTGGATACTGCCGGCGATGGGATTCCGGTTGTTGTCTACAACCCGCTGGGCTGGGAGCGTTCAGGCGAAGTGAAGGTTGACGCGCAACTGCCTTCCACGCGCGTCAGCGGCCTCGTCATTCTCGATGCCGCAGCCGGTAATCAACCTCGTTTCCCCGTTCGTCAGGAAATCGATGCGAAGAGTGGCGTGGCTCATCTCACCTTCTACGTTTCGTCGGTTCCTGCGCTCGGATACAAGGTCGTCAGGCTCGTGCCCGGCAAGGACGCTGCCCCCGCTGCCAACGTGGCCCGGGACTCCGGCGACACGATAGAACTCAGGAACGACAAGCTCTCGCTCACTGTCAGCAAGAAGACCGGATGCATTGTCAGCCTGAAGCAGGGCGGTGTGGAAACGCTGGCGCCGGGGGCTTGCGGCAATCAGCTTCAGGCCTTCAAGGACACGCCAAAACAATACGACGCCTGGAACATCGATCCCGGCACGCTCGATCAGCCGCCGGCCTTGCTCGACTCAGCGGATTCAGTCGTTCTGGTCAACGAGAAGACGCCACGGCCGGGCGTTCGGGTAACACGCACATGGCAGAGCTCGAAGTTTGTGCAGACTATCAGCCTGAAGGGCGATCAGGCCGACATCGAAAACGATATCGACTGGCACGAAAGACATGTGCTGCTCAAGGCGGCGTTCCCGCTGGCGGCGTCGAGCGGATTTGCGACCTACGAAATCCCATACGGCTCCATCGACCGACCCACCACGCGCAACAACAGTTGGGAGAAGGCGCAGTTTGAAGTGCCGGCCATGCGCTGGGCTGACCTGGGCGACGGCAAGCATGGGTTGAGCGTGCTGAATCAGGACAAGTATGGTTACGACGCGGTGGGCAATCTTGCTTCGCCTGACGCTGCTGCGTGCGCCCACGTGGCCCGATCCTGAAGCCGACCAGGGCCATCATCATTTTCACTACGCTCTCTATCCGCACGCGGGGACCTGGAAGGATGCGCTGACGGTGCGTCACGGATGGGAGTATGACTATCCACTGACGGCTGCGGTGACGACGGCACACGCCGGAATGTTGCCGGCAGAGCACTCCTTCGCGTCTGTCTCTCCGGAGAATGTGGTCCTGACCGCCGTGAAGAAGGCCGAAGACGCCGATGGTCTGATCTTCCGCGCCTACGAGTGGGCAGGGAAGGACGCGACCGCCGTGTTCCATGTACCGGCGGGCGCGACAGGCGCCACCGTGACCAACCTGATGGAGAAACCCGAGGGAAGCGCTCTTGCCGTGACCGGGGACGTGGTGAAGGTTCCCATTCACCCGTATGAGATCCTGACCATCCAGGTGAATTACGCAAACGGCAGCCCAAAGAAGGACTAGCGAATTTCGATTCGGCTTTCAGCCGTCAACCATCGGTTCCGAGGTTCGGAAACGAGGACTGACGGCTGAAAGCGGAATGTCAGGTTCCGGACGAGAACTGCCGCTGGTGAGACGTTGAATTTGGTACTCTTGAAAGAGCAAGGAGCCACCGCTATGAGCGTTACTTCCCCGTTTCTCGTTGTCCCTGTCATCGTCATTGTTTTCTTTGCGTCGATCCTGTTTGCCACCAGCAGCAAGGAAGATGGGCACTCCGGCCATTGATCCGCCAATCCGGTTCCGGGAACATTTTGCCGGCCCAGGGCGTATGAATGAGCGAGAGGGTGGTCACCATGAATTGGAATTTGACGCCAAACCTGCCGTGGAACACGATCCGCAATGCTTCAGCTCTGCTTGCTGCCGCTGCCTTCGCAATTGGGATGGCTGGCTGCCGTGTGCAAGTGGACAAGGGCGAGGGCGGCGCCGACAAGAATGTCCAGGTGGATACGCCTTTCGGCGGCGTGCATGTGAACACCAACCAGACGAGCGCGGCCGATCTCGGCCTGCCGGCCTACCCCGGTGCGAAAACCGTTGCCGACGATGGCAAGCACAATTCCGCTGACGTTCACCTCGGTTTTGGCCAGTGGGAATTGCGGGTAAAGGTCGTCAACTACACCACTCCCGATTCAAAGGATCAGGTAACGGCTTTCTACAAGAAGGCGCTTGGCCGTTATGGCGAAGTGATTACCTGCCAGGGCAACACCCCGGTGGGCACACCGGTTACCACTTCGGAAGGCCTGACATGTGCCGACGACAAAGGGAATACCGGCACGGTGCAGATCGATCGCGGCGATTATGGTTCCAGCAAGAACGGGCTGGAGTTGAAGGCGGGCTCAAAACGGCACCAGCACATCGTCGGCTTCGAGAAAGACGACAACGGCCAGACCCGCTTCGAGCTTGTAGCACTCGATCTTCCGGCGGGTTCGGACAAGAACAGCGACTAAACCAGACGCGGCGCGGAACTCGAATCGCGATACAAGAGCATTGGTATCAGGTGCGCCAGCCCCGGCGCCGCAGGTGGGCAGAATTCTGCTACACTAGTCGAAGCGCAATCAAGGGGTTAAACGCGCCAGGCAGCGCCCCGGAGATACGCATCTGCAACCCATGTTCGGGGAGTGGCTCAGCCTGGTAGAGCACCTGGTTCGGGACCAGGGGGTCGGAGGTTCAAATCCTCTCTCCCCGACCATTAAATCCCGCAATATCAATTAATTAGCGAAGACCCCATTTCCGGCCAATCCGGAACTTGGGTCCATTTGGGTCCAATAAGCTTTCCCCTGGTTCCGAAAAGCTTTTCAACCTCTTCTACTGCCTGCCGTGCATCCGCTGGGACCGAGTGAATGTAGGTCCCACGAGTGATTTCCGAGGACGAGTGTCCAAGCAGCGCCGAAACGGTGCCGAGAGGCGTTCCCGTCGAGTCAAGCAAGGTTGCGTGAGCGTGCCGGAACCAGTGCCAATTCACTCCAGTCAATTTGAGCGCCTTGGCGGCTGGCTTGAGTTGCCTGTTGAGTAGATTGCGCCGACTGAGTGGGGAACCGTTTCGAGCTGAGAACACCAAAGTCGATGGAGTAGCTTCGGTGCGCTTCAACGCTGCAAGTATCTCGACACATTGCGGGCCGAGGGGAATGCGGCGTTTGCTCCGCTTCGTCTTCGGTTCATCGAAATGGCCTTCGTAGACCGTTTGATTGACCGACAGAAGCCCCTGCTGCAAATCAATATCCTGCCAGCGAAGAGCCAGCAGTTCACCAATTCGCAACCCCGTCCTCGCAAGCAGAGCCGCGATAGAGCGGGAGGGTTCAGCGAGCTTATTAATTAGCTCCTTTACGGTTTCCATTTCAATCGGAGTCTTCTCGTCAACCGGGCCACGTCGCGGAAGGTGTGTTCTCCGGACGGGGTTGGAGGCCAACAGTTCATCTCCCACCGCTGCTTCGAGAATCGAGCCGAACACAGTGCTAATGTGCTTGACTGTCTTCCAAGAGGAATCACCTTTCGCTTTTGCGTGTAGAAAGCTCTGGACGCTCTCTTTCGAGATCAGTCGCAGCGGTGTATCACCGAAGACCGGCATGAGATGAGTGTTGACCATGTTGTCGTAAAACTTCTTGCTTGAGAATTTCAGTGTGGGGTACACATCCGGCTTCCAGCGGTCTTCTACGAATCTGCGAAACGTCAAAACCGCTTGAGGCCGATGGTCGCCGCTGTTGGCTTTGCGTAGCAGGTCCGAGAGCATCTGCTTTGCTTCGCGTTTCGTGGGAATTTCTATGACGGTTCCGAGAACTTCAGAGCGACGAATCCGCCCTGGCCTGTTATCGGGACCGATCACCGATTCCCTCCAGCGAGCGACCCATACTTTCTTACGCGTACCACGTTTGACTACTGTGCCGTTTTGAAAACACCTTCTACGGGGCATTCGTCCTCCGAATGTCGCCCGTTTAGGTGGTAGTGCGTCTGATGGAAGAGTATTCCCCATGGCCGGATTCATCAAGAGCACCTTAGGCTGACCAGCCACTTACGAACAGCACCGATCTCGAACCGCAGATATTTACCGAGTTTGATGTGCGGAATCCGCTCTGCTCCACGTCGCCTTGTACGTTCGTAGACCCATGAAACCGGAACGTGCAACGTGCGCGCAATCTCCGAAACCGTCATCAACTCGCAATTCCATTCATTCGACGACATACCAGCCCCACTGTTGTCCTCAAACCTCGCACGTGTGTTCATAGCCTTTTCTCGGGCACCGCCCGGACACGGATTTCACCCCTACTGCCCGTTACAAAGAAAATTCGCTGCCATACATCGCCCACTTCTTACAGGGTTACATCCGGCTTCATTTGGAATTGCCCAGGCCTTACTTCAACGGTTGGTGACCCCACCGTGCCCTTAATACCCGCTTTTACTGGAGCTGTTCCCTTGGTAGCGCCAGGTTCTTCAGGTAGGTCGAAAGGGCGTGGATTGTGATTACGACGCCGTTCTCTTCAAAAACACGGACCAACATCTTCAGCGTGTAGCCGTTCTCCCGCAACTTTTTCAACTGAGGGTATACGCCCCGTACGATCTCCCCCATCATGTAGGACTCGGGTTGCGGGGGAGGTACATTCCCTCTCTCATCCAGGCG
>CAWFZC010000002.1:0-52877 GCA_963820245.1 uncultured Acidobacteriaceae bacterium
AAAAAATCTCACGCATCAGCTGCAGTTTGGCGTGAACGTGTTCATGGACAAGCCGCTCAACCGGTTCATGGGCGCCGGCGGAACGGGAATCCGCATGGCCGATTTCGACGCCGACGTTTTCGATCACAGCAATATGGGTTTCATCCGCGGCGGGGTAATCGGGGCCACGATGACCGGCACGCAGCCCATTTCAGCCTTCGGCGAACTTCCGCGCTCGATGAGGGCGCGCGCTGGGGCTCGGCCTGGAAAAAAGCGTCCATCGAATGGTACGACCGCGTGGCCAATATCGGATTCGGCGGCGAGCACATTCCATACGTCGGACAACTATTTCGATCTCGAACCACGTACAAAAATCCCGCGGGCGATCCGCTCCTGCGCATGACCATCAACTGGCGGGAAAACGAGCGAAAAATGGTCGAGTTCATGAACGCCAAAATGGTCGAGATCGGCCGCGCCATGGGCGCGAAAGAAGTGAATCCGTTCCCCGGCTACAGCAATTACGACGTGACGCGCTACCAATCCCGCACGTCCAGGGCGGCACCATCATGGCCAAGTCTCCCGACCGCAGCGTGGTGAACCTGCACCAGCAGCACTGGGACATTTCCAACCTGTTCGTGATCGGCGCGTCCACATTCCCCAACAGCGGCGCGGCCAATCCGACACCCACGATCCTCGCCCTGACCTATCGCACCGCCGAGGCCATCGTGGACAAGTATTTGAAGAAGCCGGGAATGCTAGCGTAGCCCACCTAATGAAATAATTCAGTAAGCCATAGCGGCCGCGATTCGAATTAGCAATCCGAAGAAATCCGGAGACTTGGAATGCGGCGTGGAGTAGCACAGGCATTCCTGTCTGTGCGGATTTCGATCGTCGCCGAGTTTAGCCGCGCATACAGCTTACAAAATCGCACAGCCAGGAGTAGCTGTGCTACTTAATCCTGCTCGATTTTGATTCGCACGGGCTTGCCGGTCTGGAGGCCGGCGGCCTGGGCTTCGTCCATATAGATGCTGCAGCAATAGTAGCGTTCGGCAACGGGGAGGCCGGAGAAGGGATCGCGTTCCAGGCTGACCAGAATCCGGTATTCGTGTTGCTTGCTCCAGCCCTGGCTTCGGACTTTTTCCGAGAGGTTGCCGGTCAAGACGACTTCGGGTTTCGGCTTTGGCCCAACTGGGTCTCGGAGTTCGCGTCCGGCCGGGCTTCCGCGTTGAGCGCGGCGGCCAGGGCGCGCGCGAGTTGCGTGGCGCCAATGGCTTCCGGCGCGGCGGCGGGCTGGTGAGAAGCCGCATCCAGTTGCGGGCGCCGCACGAGGGAATCGAGGTTCAGCTTCTCCGCCACTTCCTTCACGATGTCCGCGTCGACGACTTCCAATCCGCGATGGAAGCCCGCGAGCAACGCATTGAAGCACAAATTATTGATGCTGCGAGGAACGCCGCGCGCTCGATTCCGCGATCAGGTCCAGAGCGTCGCTGGAGAAAATCATTTTGTCGCTCCAGCCCGCGGCGCGCAGGCGGTGCTCGATGTATGCCGCGGTCTCGGTCGGGGGTGAGCGATTTCAGATTGGCGAGAGCGGCGATGCGCTGGCGCAATTGCACGAGGCTGGGCGCCATGAGCGTTTCCGCGATTTGCGGCTGCCCGGCCAAAACGATTTGAATCAGCTTGGAATGGGTGGTTTCAAAATCGGAAAGCAGGCGGATCGTTTCCAGCACCGGTTCCTGCAGGTTTTGCGCTTCGTCCACGATCAGCACGAACCGGCGCCCGCGCAGCATTTCCTCGAGCAGGGCCTGGTTCAACGCGCGGTGCATGGCGACAACGTCCATCCCCGTGTGGTCCACTTCCAATTCATTCAAGATGAAGCAGAGCAGTTCGCGCGAGCTGCACTGCGTCTGGAACAGGAACACGACGCGCGCGGAATCGGTCAGCTCTTCCATCAACTTGTTCAGAAGGGTCGTCTTGCCCATGCCGGGCTCGGCGACGAGCATCATGAATCCGCGGAAATGTTCGATCCCTTGCTTGAGAGATCGTCAGCGCCTCGCGGTGCGAGGGCTGAAATATAGGTAAGCCGGGTCCGGCGTAACGTCGAAGGGCTGCTGCGGCAACCCGTAAAACGGCAGCAAATCTGCCGACGCGAGTTTTTCGCGCATGCGGTGTCAACGGGCGGCGCCTGCGGATCAAACGCGATCTTCTCGGCCTCTGCTCCGCCTCGCTTCCCTCCGCGACGCTGGGTGTTTCGGAAGCATTTTCATTCGCCGCGTGAGGATCCGTCGCGATCGCAATCTCCTGCGCGATTTGCTCCACAGTATCGGCGGAGCCCGCAAGCGTTCGGTGAAGCAGGAATATTTTCGTGGAGTCTGGATGGCGTATCCGGTGCGGAATCGCGGAAATTCCAGCCAGCGCAACGGGGTCAAGATTCTCGAACGGAAATGATGGGGAGTTCATTTTCACCTCTTCTGAAATGTGCCGAGCCGGGAATTCCAGAGGCGCGGCCAAGGATTCACGGCAACTGTCTGGCGCCTTGGTATTCGCCCGCTCTCGGGGCGTGTATTCGAGACCTGTACTTAAGAGAAGTCCGGAATGCTGGGCCGGGGTTGTCGCGCGCCGCAAACCTTGCGCCGATTTATTCTTCAGCGCGGGCCGCGCTTGTGTCACGCAGAGGCGAAGCATAAAACGTGTAGGGTGTTTGGTGGCCATTTTCCTGTTCCTCACCGAAAGAACCAGAAGCACAAACAGAAACACGCACGTTCCGTATGCGACGTTGGTTTCGATCCCTGGAGTGAGCCAGTTCATAGTTGGTTTCTTCAGATCCTCCGAAACAGTTACGGGCTACTTCTAGAATCGCTCGCCTTGCTCACCCATCTGACTGGAAGTGCCGAAGAACCTATGTGCGGCTTGCAGCAGCGCGTCACATTCTGATTGCATTGCAATTGTAAACACAAGACTGAAAATGACCGATAGGCGAGCCAGCATCAAAATTTTTGGTATCAGGGTACTGGGACTAGGTCGAAAGAGCTAACAACGTATTATCAATGAATTGCCGGGAGCCTTGATCCAGATTTGTTGGCCCCAAACGGAGTCCGGCTGGGTACTACCCCGCGTTCTATGACTGCTCCCGTGCTTTTGCGGCCTGCTTTGCATGAAGCAATCACCGCCTCCATCGCCTGCGAGCGACGCGGAGTGCCCCAGGCGCTTATGCTAGAATCTTGCACTTGAATCCGAAGGTTGGCAAGGCCATGAAAATCAGCAGGGAAGACGTGTTGAAGGTGGCGGCTCTGGCGAACCTGGAGCTGTCCGCCGCGGAGGTGGATACCTATCGCGGCCACCTCGACGATATCCTCACCTACATCGATAAGTTGAATGAAGTGGACACTTCAGGCGTCGAGCCTTTGACGCAAGTGGTCGCGGCTTCTGCGGATGATTCCGCGCTGCGGGAAGACGTCATCGTGCGTGCGGACGTGATCACGGAATCTCCTTTTGGTGCTCCCAGGAATGATCGGGAACAGTCAAACCCCTTTGCGGATTGAATGGCTCTGCCGTATCGTTGGCGAAGAGTCGATTGCCGCTTCTATATGGAAAGCAAACAGCAGGAAAACGCGCATCGAAGCAAGTCGGAGAACTGAAGAGTGAAAAGGCTGGCGAGCGCAACCGATCCCCTCTGGTACAAAGACGCAATCATCTATGAACTCCACGTCAGAGCCTTTGCCGACTCGAATGGCGACGGCATTGGGGACTTCCCGGGACTGCTCTCACGGCTCGACTATCTTCGGGACCTCGGCGTCACCTGCATCTGGCTTCTTCCTTTCTTTCCCTCGCCCCAGCACGATGATGGTTATGACATCGCCAACTACGTCGACGTCAACCCGTCCTACGGAACTCTGGACGATTTCAAGCAGGTTCTCGATGCGGCCCATGAGCGCAACATGCAGGTGATGATCGAACTGGTGATCAATCACACCAGCGATCAGCACCCATGGTTCAAGGCCGCGCGGCTGGCGCCCCCCGGCTCACCGGCGCGCGAGATGTACGTCTGGTCCGAGACCAACCAGCTCTTCCAGGACGCCCGCATTATCTTTACCGACACAGAAAAATCCAACTGGACCTGGGACGAGACGGCCAAGGCCTTCTACTGGCACCGCTTCTTTTCACACCAGCCCGACCTCAACTTCGATAACCCGGCGGTGATCGAGGAGGTTCTCAAGGCCATGCGCTTCTGGCTCGACATGGGCGTCGACGCGCTGCGCATGGATGCGATTCCATACCTGGTCGAACGGGATGGCACCACCTGCGAAAACCTGCCGGAGACCCACGCCGTCATCAAGACCATCCGCGCCGCCATCGATGCCGACTACGGCAACCGTTTGGTTCTGGCCGAAGCCAACCAGTGGCCTGCCGATGTCCGCCCCTACTTTGGCAATGGCGACGAGTGCCACATGGCCTTTCATTTTCCCCTGATGCCGCGCATCTATATGGCTCTTCGCCAGGAAGATCGCCTTCCGATCGTCGACATCATGGCCCAAACGCCAGCGATTCCCGACAACTGCCAATGGGGCCTGTTCCTCCGCAATCACGACGAACTCACGCTTGAAATGGTCACCGACGACGAGCGCGACTATATGTACATCGCCTACTCGGCAGATCCACGGATGCGCGTCAACGTCGGTATCCGGCGCCGCCTCGCACCGTTGGTCGACAACAACCGTCGCCGCATCGAACTGCTGAACTCGCTGCTTCTCAGCTTTCCGGGTACGCCAATCCTTTATTACGGCGACGAAATCGGCATGGGCGACAACATATACCTCGGCGACCGCAACAGCGTCAGGACCCCGATGCAGTGGAACTCGGATCGCAATGCCGGCTTCTCAAAATGTGACCCCGCGCGGCTCTACTTTCCCATCATCATGGATCCCATCTACGGCTTCCAGACCATCAATGTGGAGGCTCAGCTAAGCGATCAGTCCAGCCTGCTGCACTGGACGCGCAACATGATCGCCTTGCGCAAACTGTTCCAGGTGTTTGGCCGGGGAACCCTCAGCTTCCTGAATCCGGCTAATCGCAAGATCCTCGCGTACCTGCGCGACCTGGAGCGCGGCGATGGCTCGCACGAGACCGTTCTCTGCGTGGCCAACCTCAGCCGTTTTGCTCAGCCCGTCTCCCTCGATCTGGCCGACCACAATGGCGCGGAGCCGGTCGAGATGCTGGGCTATGTGCCTTTCCCCACGATCACCGAGGCTCCTTATGTACTGACTCTCGCGCCGTACTCGTTCTTCTGGCTCGAACTGCAGCCCCCGAATGTGGATCGGGCTTGATTCTTATCCCGCTTATCGGCATCCTAGCCTTGTATGAGGTCCAGCCGCATCGAAGCTGATCAATTGAATACTGTTGAAAGCCTACAATTGTCCCAGGGCCTGTCATCTAATTCTGAGGTGCCCGCGTTGCGAGCAAGAATCAGCTCAGACGAGGCGGAGGACGAAGACTTTGGCGATTCCAAGGCGAGGACGACAACGAAGTATGGGCGGATTCTTGCCGCAACCTTCGGGACGGGGCCAATTTTTCCGATTTCATCGTCACTCGTCGCTAACAGATGTCCAATCTGCGTCGCTCCTCTCTCCTCGAACTCGAAAAAATTGGCTCCCGTCGCGGGCACCTCAGAATTAGATGAAAGGCCCTAGTATCAGTTTCCCGAATGACCATGGCGACAGTAGATCCAATTTCCGACCTCACTACCCCTTCAGCACGCAACGACAACGGACTCCTCGTCCTGCTCGCTGCCATGACGCCCGAACAACTCGACCGAGTCCTCGCCAAGCTGACCGCTTCTTTCCCAGGGGAGGAACTGCTCATCGCTTCCCCAAACACGGTCTCAGATGCGCTGCTCAAGGACTCCTATCCATCTCTTCGGATCGTGGCTGCTCCAGCGGCCAACACTGCCTGGACCCTTACCGCAGCGGACTTCGTGAGTGCCTACCAACTCGCCAGCAAGGACAATGCGCGCGCCCTCCTCATGTTGAGCCCGGAGTCAGGGTCGCTCAGCTCTTCTGCGATCAGCGCACTCGCCAGTGCTGTTCTCACTACGCCCATCGACCTCGCCGTCGCATGCTATGATTTGCCGCCGAATGCCGGACTGGTCAACTCCGCAATTCTCTATCCGCTCACACGCGCGCTGTTCGCCTCCCGGATACGATTTCCCCTCGCCGTCGATCTCGGCCTCTCGCTTCGCATGGCCGAGCGGCTTGCCGGCGTTGCCCAGCACTTCACCAAGCTCAACCAGGGAGAGTCCCCTCTATGGCCAATCAACGAAGCCGCAGTAGGCGGGTTCACCATCGGCCAGTTCGACGTTGGACCCCGGGTCCAACATCAACAGGCCGGGCCTGACCTCAACACCATCCTCCCCCTGGTTACCGGATCTCTGTTCACCGATATCGACCTCAAGGCAGCGTTCTGGCAGCGTTCCCGTCAATTGCCGCCAGCGCACATTTCCATGCCCACGCCGCAAACACCGTCTGACGATGTGACCGCGGATATTGTTCCAATGCTCCAGGCCTTTCGGCTCGGATATACCAACCTTCATGAAATCTGGTCGATCATCCTGCCGCCGAATTCGTTGCTCGGACTCAAGCGGCTCTCCGCAACCGACGGTGCAGATTTCCGCATGCCTGACAGCCTCTGGGCCCGGATTGTCTTTGACTTTCTGCTTGCTCACCGGCTCCGCACCATCAACCGCGGACACCTGCTCGGCGCACTGATCCCGCTTTACCTCGCATGGGTCGCAAGCCACATCAACATCACCACCTCCGGCACCACCCCCGAAAGCCATATCGAGGCTGTCGCCGCAGCATTCGAGGCCGACAAAGCCTACCTGGTTTCACGCTGGCGATGGCCAGACAGGTTCAATCCATGAGTACCCGCGAATCCAACCCATTTCCGGTACGAAGCATGAGAGTCGATTCAAGGAGTGAATCCTATGTACAACATCCTTGCCACTATGCTCCAGACAAGCACACCCCAGATTTCGCAGCCTTTGCATGCGGAAGATACCTCCATCTGGCACCATATGTCCGACGCGCTCTATCAGTCGCTCAACCGGGTTCTCGCGCTGCTCGTCGCCATCCTGCCCGGTATCCTGGCCTTCATTATTGCGCTGGCAGTATTTACCTTGATTGGCATGGCAGTTTCCGCGCTGTTGAGGCGCGGACTTGGCGCGGCCAAGTTTGATGAGCGTCTTGCCCGCAACCGCGGCAACATTGACTGGGCGCCTTCCACTTCTCCAACGTTGCTTGTCGCGCGAGTCTCCTTCTGGGCCTGCGTCATGCTGGGGCTCGTCATTGGTGTCTCGGCGATTGATGCGTCGTATGCAACGGCCTCAACGCTGAGCAGTTCTCTGATGCCGTACCTCACCCAATTCCTGGGAGCCATCTTCCTGCTCATCGCCGGCACTCTGCTCGCGCGTTTCCTTGCCCGCTCGGTCCTCATCGGGGCCGTCAATGAGCAGCTCCAATACGCGCGTTTTTTGTCGCTCGGCGTCAAATGGCTGGTGCTGGTGCTTACCGCAGCCATGGTCCTCGACCACCTGAGGATGGGCGGCAACGTCGTTGAGCTGGCCTTTGGCATCCTCTTCGGTGGCATTGTCCTCACGCTTGCCCTTGCCGTGGGTCTCGGATCCCGCGAGCTCGTCAGCCGCTCGCTTGAAAGCCACGCCGAACGCTCTGGCGAGCACAACGTCGCACCTCCAACCACTCCCTCTGCCGGTCACGATGATTCCATCCAGCATTTCTGAGAACTTCGCGGGACTTTGGATTGCGCCTTTTTCGATGGCACGGGCTTGACCCGGCAACCGCGGTCATCGTATGTTTGGGCGTGAAATGCCCTCGAAGCAGCGGAGTTTTGTTGCACTGCACCTCGCTGCCAGGTCGCTTCGGCATAGGCGATTTCGGGCCGGGCGCCTACGAATTCGCTGATTTCCTTTTCGCCGCCGGGCAGAAGTTGTGGCAGGTGCTGCCACTGAATCCCACCGGATACGGTGACTCTCCTTATCAATGCTTTTCAGCTTTTGCGGGCAACCCGCAGTTGCTGAGTCTTGAGCGCCTGCGCGATCTGGGGCTTCTCAAGGAGACCGATCTGGCTCAGCCGCCGCCCTTTCCCGAAGACTCTGTCGACTTTGGAGCGGCGATCGAGTTCAAGAGGCCGATATTGCTCCGGGCGGCAGAGGCATTCTTTGCCGATGCGTCGCGCGCGGATCGCGCGGCCTTCGACCGTTTTTGCGAAAGCGCGAGACCGTGGCTCGACGACTTCGCGCTCTTCATGGCCCTGAAAGACAAACACAACGGAACGGCCTGGACCACATGGGGCGCAGAGATTCGCCAACGCGACCCACGTGCCGTTTCCGAGTGGACGCTCCGGCTCGCACCTCAGCTGAACGTCATCAAGTACTGGCAATTCGAGTTTTTCCGCCAGTGGCAAGACCTCAAGGCCTATTGCCGGCAGCGCGACATCCGACTGATGGGAGACATTCCCATTTACGTTGCGCACGATAGCGCGGATGTCTGGGCCCACCCGGAACTCTTCTATCTCGACGATCGAGGCAATCCAACCGTGGTTTCTGGCGTGCCGCCCGACTACTTCAGCGCCACTGGGCAGCTCTGGGGCAATCCGCTTTATCGCTGGGAAGTTCTGCAGGCCGACGGATACAAGTGGTGGATTGAACGTTTCCGCGCCTCGCTCGCTCTCTTCGATATGGTGCGGCTCGATCATTTCCGCGGCTTTGAGGCTTACTGGGAAGTCCCCGCCGGAGAGCCCACCGCCATGAACGGGCGATGGGTAAAGGCGCCAGGAGACGGACTTTTATCGACTCTGCAAAATGAATTTGGCGAACTGCCGATTGTCGCCGAGAACCTGGGAGTCATCACGCCGCCGGTAGAGGAACTGCGCAAGAAGTACGGCCTTCCGGGAATGAGTATCCTGCAATTTGCGTTTGGGACGGACGCCCAGGGACCATCCTTTCGTCCCCACAATTACAGCCGCGACCTGGTCGCCTTTACCGGCAGCCACGACAACGACACTGCAGTCGGCTGGTGGTCAAATGCAGGTGTGGCCGACAGCACCCGTACGCCAGAGGATATTCGCAAAGAGCGTGCATTCGCGCGCTCCTATCTGAACTTCCAAGACGATGCGGAGATCCACTGGATCATGATTCGCGCTGTGGAGGCATCCGTTGCCGACCTTGTGATTGTTCCGTTGCAGGATGTGCTGGGACTTGGCAGTTCGGCGCGCATGAATCTGCCCGGCACTGTAAGCGGAAATTGGAAATGGCGTTACCGGTCAGGCGCATTGAGCCGCGAATTGAGTGCGAGACTCCGATCCGTGACCGCACTATACGATCGTGCGAGTGGTTCTCCGAGTGCCATTGGGGAAAACAGCCATCTTTGAGCGGTTTTCTTTCAACAGGCCACCGAAGCGTTTTCAAGGCCGTTGGAAGAGCCGCATCGGGATTGACCGGCCCCAGCGACCCACACTCGAGGCGACATTCAACCCACGCCAAACTCATCCGCGAGATTCTTCAGAGTTCGCTATGATTCCTCTGGCGAGTCAGACGCGGACGCCCCTTGCGACGCGCGCTATTTTCGATTCAAGGCGCGCTTCAGAACCGCCTCCAACCCCGTCTTGATCTCGGCGTATTCGCTTTGGGACAGAGTGCCGGAGAGTTTCTCACTTTCGATCGCGAATAATTCGTCTTTCAGGATGTTGAGTAATACTGCCTTGCTTGTGCCAGGAGCAGAATCCGAGACAACTACAGCATGGGCCGGGCGCGAGGGTGCGAGCGTGGCCCTTGGTTCGAAATCAACGTCGTGTGACGGCGCGGGTCTTCCGGGCAAGTCGTCGGCGCGCTTCTTCAAAAGAAAAGCAGCGGCGGCGATGAGCAGCAGCGTAAGGGCGCCGAGAATCCACCACTTGTATTTGGTGAGCGGATCGGGAGAGTCAATGGGAACACCGATGCCTCCGCCAGGCCGGCCGCCCGCGTTACCGCCGTCACCGGAGCCTCCTCCCATACCGGCCTGTGCGCCCATGCCTGGGCCCTGAGCCTGGGCAGGCATCTGGCCCTCCCCTGAGATGGTGAAGGCGACGGCCTGACCAGGATGAATCCCCTTGGCGACGAAGGTTTGAACCCTTGGATCCTCCTGCGTCGATTGAAAGGTTGCTCCCTGTGCCCCGGAGAAATCGATCCCCTTGGCCGCGTAGACAACAAGATTGTCGGCGGGCATCTGGAGATGGGGAGAGAACGTGTACTTGCCGCTGTAGGGCAGGTGATACATCACTTCGAAGAGAGTTTCCTTTTCGCCCTGGTCCGGTTGAATCGGAACGTTAAATGTGTAGTGACCCTTTTGGCTAAGCGGGACAAGCCGTGTGTTAGTGCCGAGGCCGCCCGGGCGCGTGGCAGATGCACCGTCCAATTCGGCATCGGAGGGAAGTACGACCTCGAAGGTATTGTCGCTGAACTGAGCTTTGGGAGGCAGGCTCGTATTGCGGACGAGGTACCTTTCGTGGACACGCAGGGTACCGGCGGCCGCTTCGAGAAGAAGCATGTCGGCGTCGATGCTGACGCCATCGACCTTGGCGGCAACATCGTAGACATTGACGTCTCCCGAGCCTCCGCCCTGGGGAGCGGCAATGAAATAGGTGCCGCCCTGGTGATTGACGCGGATCAGATAAGGGCCCATGCCGGGCGCGTTCAACGAGTAGTGGCCGCGGGAATCGGTTGTTGCGCTGGCGGCTTCGTTCATGCCGGCTTGCACGTCGACCAGTACGACCGAGTCGCCGGTAGAGGGTTTATTGGTCGTCTTGTTGGTGACCGTGCCTGTAATTGAGGCGGCTTGTGCAACTCCACTGAGAAACAAACAGGCCAGGGCAAAAGTGAGATGCGAAATCCGGGAAGTTCTCATTTCGTTCAACGACTCCTATCCGTGTGTCGTGAGCTGTTCCGTTGTGTTGCCGGCGCCAAATGCGACGCCGGCGGCCTTGAGAAACTCATCGGGCGGGGTGCCTCCAGCAAAAATCCACACAAAATCGTTTGGCAGTTCTCGAGTTTGACCGCCGACATCAATGAGTACGGTACCAGGAAGAAATTCCAGGGGTATGGAGTTGAAGAGGACCTCGATCTTGTTTGAGTCGATATGCTCTTGAACGCGTTTGGCGTTGCGATCCTTGAGCCTGCTGAATTCGCTGCGACGATAGGAGACCGTAACCTTGTTGCCCGTCTGATGGGCCAGGCCCATGGCTGCCTCGACTGCGCTGTCGCCACCACCCACGATGAGTATATTCTTGTCGATGTAATGATCGGCCTCAATGAGGCGATAGAGGACATGCGGAAGCTCCTCGCCTTTGACACCAAGCTTACGCGGTGTACCTGCGCGGCCGACCGCGAGCACCACGGCACGCGACCGGTACTCCTTCTTTGAAGTGCGGATGGCAAACAAGCCATCCGGCTCACACTTCACGGTTTCGACGCCTTCGTTGGTATGGATATTCAGGTCTACGCGCTGCATGATCTTCTCCCAGAAGGCAAGCAGATCTTCCTTGGAGAGGGCTGTCTTGCTGAATCGGCCATGCAAAGGAAACTCGACGGGGCTGGTCATCACAAGTTTCTGCCGCGGGTATTTTGAAACTGTTCCACCCACGGACTCACGTTCGAGTGTGAGGGTCCTGAGGTGATGTTCGGCAGCCCTGAGCGAAGCGCTGATGCCCGCGGGGCCCGATCCCACGATTACTACATCCCAAATATCGTTCTCCGTTGAGCCCCCCTGGAGAGCAGTAATTCTTTGAGCGATGACATCGACGCAATCGCGGCCCTGGTTGACGGCATTCTTGATGAGGGCGAGTCCGCCGAGTTCGCCAACGATGAAGAGATTCCTGACGCTGGTCTCATATTCTTCGCTGATGACGGGCATGTCGGCACCTGAACTGGGCTTGGCCATGACCATGGTGATGGCGCCGACTGGACACTCTTCTGCGCAGAGGCCGTGTCCAATGCATTTATGTCCGTTGATGATGCTGGCCTTGCCGTTCAAAAGGCCCAGCACATCGCCCTCGGGACAGACGGCGATGCACGCGCCGCAGCCGATGCAGGATTCTGTGTGAATTCGCGGATGCTGCGCTTTGGGCCCTTCAGAGAACAGCGCACCCCGCTCACGGGATGCGTGAGCCTGCGCCTCTTTGCGTTTATGGTCGCGCCAATAGCGGATGAAGAAGAAGCCCAACACGGTCCCGGCGATCAGCCAGGTAAGAAGTGTATCCATGGTTTAGCGGAATCCTATGCTCACGAAGCCTAGCCCCATGACAACAACGATGTGAATAATGGCAAGAACGGCGAATGCGTAACTGAAGGGACGATGGATGACATGCCAGAGATGAAAAACGCGCTGGGTTTGATCGAGGAACACGACCCTCTTGGAAAGTGAGGCCTTTTGTTTGACCAGGCGAACGACAAACTCAACTTCAGGATTGCCGCTGGAGAACATTCCGCCCAGCGAGCGAATCTGCGTGCCAAAGCCGCTCGAAGCGCGGCGAAGGCCGGCAACTCGAAGGGGCAGACCAATATCGAGGACGATCATCTCACCGACTGCCCGGAGGGCGCCGACGCGGCGAATGGACTCTGACGAAGGCACCCGCATTACGCGGCTCAACTGCTCTGCCGAATAGACTGATTGGCCCAGCAAGGCATCGGATAGTTCCTGCTCGCTGACATGCAATTCAGTGAGTGACATTTCGGCGGCGCTGAGGGATCGCGGAATCTGCGAATAGAGATAACGGCCAATGACACCGCTCAAGGCGACTGCCAGCATGATCCAGAACGCAACACCGGCGAGGCCGCCGAATTTAAATGACGCGTGGAATGCAATGACGACTGGCGCGGTCACGCCGGCGATTACATGGAAATCCATCCAGTGCTTCGCGGTTCCAAAGCGGCCGAGCCAGGGAATAATCTTGCGCAATGCATACAGGAAGATGATGAAAAACAGGACTGTGCCCAGAATGCCAAGCTTGAGCCCAATGGTTCCGCCGGGTTTCAGGAGTTCGTACTTGTCCGAATAGGGGCGCTCTTCAAGCGGAAGAAGATAGTAGTCCGCGCCATAAATGGCGATGGCAGCCACAAGCAAAAACGCCGCGGCGGCAGCGATGGCTACACGGACTCGATGGCCGAACTCCTTCTTGCGCTTTGCCTGTTGTTTTACGACAGCGGGGCTGTTTTCGAGCAAGATAGTATTCACTGCTTCTCCTTGTTGGGGGTCGGGGTCGCGTCCGGGGATGAAGAGCCGTCGGCGCCGGGATTCGCGCCGTGAACTTTCACATTCGGATCCTGCTCTGCGTCGGTTGAGAAGCCGCGATAGTTATCGAAGACATGCGTGTTGCGCCAGTGTTGGCGCGGCGTTGTCACGTCGACAACCGCCATCGCGGGCAGGGTGAGCGGCCCAACGTCCCTGTTCGGATCGAGGCGCTTGTAGTCGACGTGAATCTGAAGTGAGCGCAAACCAACGTCGCTCATGTCGTGGAGCAGGCTTGCCTCAACCTTGACCACCTCTCCGGAGTGACTGTCGAGCCATGCGGTGCCCTGCATCTCAAGCGGGTACTCGCGGCCACGCAGGGCAAGGGCAGCGGGCGTGCGACGACCTGCAATGTGCGTGAAATGCACCGGAATGGTGGAAACGCCGTTTACGGTTTCTTCGTTCTCTGCCTCAAATGTGAAACCGTTCCGGTAGTACGGGTGAAAGACGAGGAGGACCGTGGCGACGCCGTTGGTTACGAGCATGGGCAACTGCGACGGCTTGTTGTGCGCGGTGGCGGCCTCAATGCGCGACTCGTTCAACTGGAATTCATCGCCGCTGCCGCTCATCATGATGAGGTAGTCGTACTTGGCGCGCTCGGTGGCTTCGACGTGACCGTTGGGCGCAATCTTCTCCTGCGTAACGGACTCAGTGCAGTGGAGGTCCGCCAGCTTGTCGAGATAGGCTGTGATCTGTTTCTGCGCCTGATCGATGGCTGTGGCCGTGGGTACGGACTCAGCGATCGCCACGCCTGGCATCAAAAGGCAAAATGCAGCTAACAATGCAGGACAAACCTTACGGTAGATTGGCATGAGCCGCCCTCCTCGAGGCAGCGCGGTTGTTGAACCGGATGCCCAGGGTTGTCGTCCATTGGTTGTAATTCAGGCTTCCACCACGCTGAATCGTATACATGCTTTCAACAAAGAACTTCGATCCAAGATTGCTGTCGGCCATGATGTTTACAAAATTGGAATTGCTGTTTGAGGCCACGGTCGAGGTGTAGGAGTAACGGCCGGCCTGCAGGTTGATGCGCAGACTGTCGGTCATGTCGCGCGACAAAGTGACTGTGCTGTAAGTTCCGGCCGCAAAGGCGCTGTCGAACTTGGAGTAGCGCGCGTCGGCGGTGAGGCCTGTCTTCCAGATGTTGGACATGGTGGCGCCAAAGAGCTTGTTCAATGAACTCTTGGGGTCAGAGGAGTCGCTGCTGCTGCCGAGGCTGAAATAGCCGGTGATGTGGCGCGGGAATTGGATGCGGGCGCCGCCATTGATGCCTTGATAGAGGTATTTGTCGAGGAGGCCGGTGCCGACGAGAGTTGGATCGTAGGTGGGCACGTCGCGAAAATAGGTGTCGGTGAGGTCGAGGATCAACGCGCGGATGGACCTGAATCCGAACTGAGAGCAGGCTCTGGCCGAGGCCCGTGTTCACCGCCGTCGTGCCGGGATTGGCCGTGGGCTTGTCGATCTGCATGGAGTGATACACGGAGAAATAGCGCTTGTAAGAGAAGTCGTTTTCGGTGAAGACGAAGGGTCTGGTGATGGTCCACTTGAGCATTTCTATGCCGGGCCCCGCCGTGCTCGCATACCGGAAGCTCTCAAAGCTTCCACCGTGCACATTGAAGAAGGCGCCGCCGATGCGGCGTTGGGGATTGTAATCCCACGCGGTTGGATCGGGCGTGGAGCCGGCAAACAAACCTAAAACCGAGCGGGAGCCGAACTGCCTGGAAACATAAGCGCCATCGATGGTCTCGAGGCTGCTGGCCCAGGGGAGATACAGGCGGCCGATGCCCGCGGCCCAGTGCGAGTCGGGGTTAACGTAGCTCAGGCTCATCAAATATGTGCGGTTGAGCAGGTCTTGCAGCGAAGGCTGGGAAGGGCCGGAGTTTTTCTGCAGATTCCCTCGCCAGTAGCCGTTGAGGTTCCAGTGAGTGCCGAAGATGCGCGTGAAGTCGGCGCGGAAGACCATGCCGTACTCATTTGAGACTGCGCCGCCGCCCGCGCCGACCTGGCGAATCATGCTGATATCGAAGCCGATTCTGCCGCGAATCTGATTGACTTCAGGCAATGGCGGCCGAGGGAGCGCCGCGCGCACTTCCTCGTCGAGCGGGTCGCCCGCAGAGAAGCTGATCACGATCGGGTACTGGCGCGTGTTGCCGAGCGTGTTCTTTTCAACGATCTTTTCAACTTCTGTATCGGGCAAGGAGACGACGTCGCCTGGGGCCAGGTCGCGTGATTTGGCCACAACTTCGCAGACCGCAGACGTTGAAGCTACCGCGACAACCGAGAGCTTGGCCACGACTCCCGGCTCAATCGCTTTGTTGGCGGGATCGGTGGATGGTTTTTCCGGATCCTGTTTGAGAACGAGCTTGGTGCCTTCAGTCAGGCCCGCATCGCGGCCGGCATCGATGTACACATTGGTTCCGTTGATGTAACGAACGTGAAAATTATTGCGAATCGGCGCGGCTGCCGTTGTCACAGCTGGGGCAGACGGCGTGAGTGTGGGCTCTTGTGCGGCAAAAAGCGGAGCTGCGAGGAAGGCCGGGAGGAGCGAGCCGGATGCACATTCGTCTCATCCTCCGTTCCCGTTCTTGTGGCACGCGTAGCAGTTGACGCTGTTGTACACGTAGCCGGATACCCCGGTGTGTTTGGGATTGGTGGCCGCCGCGGTATGGCAGCCGGTGCAGGTGAAGACCGAGTAATCGGAGGAGTTGGTATGGCAGGTGGCGCACACGCCGTTGGCGCTGCCGTGGTTGAGCGGGAAGAAGGTGTGGTAGCTGGCCGGCAATGTAGCGGGGATCCAGGCGGCGGTGGTGTGGCATGTGGTGCAGGTGGTGGGCCAGGCCGCCGTCACGTGATTCGGATTGGTGGTTCCCGTGAAGTCCGCCTTGTGGCAGGAGTAGCAGTCGGTCGGCGTGCCGGCGAAGACGTTGTTGATGTGGCACAGATTGCAGGCCACATTCACGTGCGCGCCGGTAAGTGGGAAGGGCGTGTTGTTGTGATTGAAGGTTGCCCCGGTCCAGTCTGTTGTGGTGTGGCAGGTGTCGCACGTGGTGGGGAAGCCCGCCGCGGCGTGGTTCGGATTGGTGGTGCCGTTCCAGTCAGCCTGGTGGCAGCCATAGCAAGCAGTCGGCAGAGATCCGTTGTAACTGGTGCTGGTGGTGTGGCATTGCGCGCATTGCATGGTGGCGTGGAAGCCCGTGAGCGGGAACGACGTCGTGCTGTGATTGAACGAAGAGGGACTCCACGCCGTGGTTGAGTGGCAGATGGAGCAGTCGGTGGGGAAGCCGGCGGCGACATGCGCGGGGCTGGTTGTTCCGGTGAAATCGGCCTGGTGGCAGGAGTAGCAGGCAGTAGGCGTGTTTGTGTAGCTGTTGTTGGCGTGGCACTGCACGCAGGTGAGCGTGGCGTGCGCGCCCGTCAATGGATAGTTTGCATACGTTGCGTGATTGAAATTGACGGTCGTCCAATCGGTGGTTGTGTGGCAGGTGTCGCAAGTCGTGGGGAAAGCAGCGGCGATGTGGTTGGGATTGTTTGTGCCGGTCCAGTCCGCCTGGTGGCAGCCATAGCATGTGGTCGGCAGGGTTGTGTAGTTGTTGTTGGTGTGGCACTGGGCACAGGGAACCGTGGCGTGCGCGCCCGTCAGCGGGAATACCGACGCGTGGTTGAAGGTCGACGTGGTCCATGTCGTTGTGGAGTGGCACAAGGTGCAATCGGTGGGGAATCCGGCGGCCACATGAGCGGGGCTGGTAGTGCCCGTGAAGTCCGCCTGGTGGCAGCCATAGCAGGCGGTGGGCAGGGTTGTGTAGTTGTTGTTGACGTGGCACTGCGTGCAGGGAACCGTGACGTGAGCGCCTGTAAGCGGAAATGCAGTGGTGTTGTGATCAAACGTGGCGTTCGTCCAGGTGGTTGTGTTGTGGCAGGTGGCGCACGTCGTGGGGAAGCCCGCGGTCACATGGTTTGGATTGGTGGTGCCGGTGTAGTCTGCCTTGTGGCATGAGTAACAGTCGGTGGGCACCGTCGTGTAATTGTTGTTGATGTGGCAGCTTGCGCACGGCACAGTGATGTGGGCGCCAGTGAGCGGAAACGCGGTCTTGTTGTGATCGAAGGTGGCGCTCGTCCAGGATGACGTGTTGTGGCAGGTGGCGCAGGTGGTGGGAAAGCCCGCTGTGACGTGGTTCGGATTGGTGGCACCGGTGAAGTCGGCCTGATGGCAGGAGTAGCAATCTGTCGGGACCGTTGTGTAGTTGTTGTTGATGTGGCAGCTGGCGCACGGCACCGTGATGTGGGCGCCGGTGAGCGGAAACGCGGTGGTGCTGTGATCGAAGGTGGCGCTCGTCCAGGACGTTGTGTTGTGGCATGTGGCGCAGGTGGTCGGAAAGCCCACGGTGACGTGATTGGGATTCGTGGTGCCGGTGTAGTCCGCCTTGTGGCACGAGTAGCAGTCGGTCGGAATGGTGCTGTAGTTGTTGTTGGTGTGGCACTGCGCGCAGGGCACGGCGATGTGCGCCCCGGTGAGCGGGAACGGGCCGGTGGAGTGATCGAAGGTCGCGGGCGACCAGCCATTGGTGGTGTGGCAGAGCGAGCAATCGGTGGGGAATCCCGCGGTCACGTGATTCGGATTGGTGGTGCCGGTGAAGTCCGATTGGTGGCAGCTGTAGCAGGCAGTTGGCGTGTTCACATAGTTGTTGTTGGTGTGGCATTGCGCGCATGTGACCGTTGCGTGCGCGCCTGTGAGCGGGTAGTGCGCGTACAGAGTGTGATC
Organism: uncultured Acidobacteriaceae bacterium; assembly: GCA_963820245.1. Taxonomy (GTDB): domain Bacteria; phylum Acidobacteriota; class Terriglobia; order Terriglobales; family Acidobacteriaceae; genus Telmatobacter. Next base: position 18,067 of record CAWFZC010000002.1, read on the forward strand.
AAACTTGGCGTTGAGCCAGTCAACCGTGGAGTGGCAGGTAGAGCAATCGTGCGGCAGGCCAAGCTGCACATGCGGCGGATTGTTTGTGCCGGTGAAGTCGGTGGTGTGGCAGGCGTAACAAGTGGCCGGCGTGCCCTGGAATACGTTGTTGGCATGACATGCCGTGCAAGGCAGGGTGGCATGTGCTCCGGTCAACGCATAGCCGGTGAGCGCCAGGTGATCGAACTTTGCATTCAGCCAGGTGTTCACGGTGTGGCACGTCTGGCAGGTGGTGGAGAAGCCGGCCGCAACGTGATCGATGACTGGAGTGAGATAGTCCTTCTGATGGCAGGAGTAGCAGGAAGTGGAGAGGCCCGCGAACTGGCCCGCCGCGGCGTTCTTGTGACAATCGTCGCACTGCAACAGGGCATGCGCTCCAATCAGCGGGAAACGATTCTGGTGGTCGCTGATCTCCTTCAAGGAAACCTGCCAGCCTTTTACGGAGTGACAGCTCTCGCAGTTGGCGCCGAACTGGCGGCGATGAATGTCGGCATGGCAATCGGCGCAATGTGTGCTCACATTCTTGAACACCAGGTTGGTGTGGCACTGGGTACAGCCAACTTTTTCGTGCATCCCGCGCAACGGATACCCGGTCTGATCGTGATTGAACTCCGGATTGGAGCGGATTGGGGTCCAGCTGCTATACGTGTGGCAGTTCTGGCACGGCGTCGATATGGGACCGTGCGGATTGGTCACCTTGGCCTGCGGACCACCAACGCTCGGACGCGGGTTGCTCGTGGGCTGCTGCATGGCAGCGGACGCAAGCAGAGGCACGAGTCCAACTGCGATCGTAGTGAACCAGCGCGAACGAGACATCGAACACTCCGCCTATTACAGGGCCCCGTGATCGGCTGCAATTTCGAATTGCCGCCTATCGCCTACGCAACTCCAAATCCAATCGACAGCGCGTCAGCCCCGGAATGGGAACTTCCATCCCTTGCGGAAGCGAGAACAATCCGTTCACTTGCATTGGGCAAGCAGACGGCGTCGCGATCGGGCAAGAATTCAAGTCGCAGAAGTAGGTTTAACCGGAAACCTGGGGCGCGGCCGAGCAAGCATTCAACTGGCTTCAGCGGATTGGCGCGGCTTTCCTCTCACGGGCATCGAGTCCGGAATGTCTCTTGTTTAAGGCAACTGATAACGCAGAATAATGCAACGTCTAGATCGACGAACATCGGGGAGCTTTGTGAGCCGGATCACATCGTGATGGGCTCAAATTCAGATTACAACACTCGCCTCGGAGGGTCTAGGCGTGAAATGGAAATCGGGCGAATCATTAATGACAAATTGTTCATCCGGAGCCGATTGGCTTGTGCGCGTCGGCCTTCGGAATCGTGCTTCCGTGGCACGCCTCGCACGCCGTTGGAGTTGGTTTGTAGAACACGACCATGGTTCCGTTGACCGGCTTCTTCAGCGTGTGACACGAAGCACAGGGAACATCCTCATGACCTCCCGCGAGCGGGAACACTGTCTTGCTGTGATCGAAGAGCGAGGGCTTCCACTTGTTGCTGTTGTGACATTGTGCGCAGTCGTTCCCTCGAGCGCCGAATTGGTCGGAATGTGGGTTTTCGTGGCATTCTGCGCAGGCTTCAGGGGCGTTGGTGAACTGAACATGGATCAACGTCAGCTCCATGTTTGGCGGCTTGTGGCATTCGGCACAGGCCACTGCGCGATGTGAACCGATCAAGGGAAAATGGGTTTGTGCATGGTCGAATTTCGATAGGTCTTTCCACTCTTTCGTTGAGTGACATGCTTCGCAGCCGATTGGTTTCCCCGAAGGTCCGGGTGCGGCCATCCGGTCCTTAAACTGACCCTTGTGAATGTCCTCATGACAGGTGACACAGTTGAGTCCTGCGAAGTGGTAGGGTATTACCTTCGTACCGTCTGAGGCTTTGTGACATTCGTTGCAGGCGACCGCCTCGTGCCCCCCAGTGAGCGGGAAGACGGACTTCTGATGTTTTTCCAGCGTGTAGTTTGTGGTTTTGAACGTGGCGCCATTGTGGCATTGCTCGCAGCGGTTCTTCCAGGGCGCTCCGGCGAACTGACCCTCGTGCTCATCCTTGTGGCAATCGACGCAGAGCGCGTACTTGATCTTGAACTGTGTATCCTTTCCCGCGGGCGTATGGCAGGACGCACACTTGACCGCGGCATGCGGGAAGATCAAGGGGAAACCTGTTTTCGCATGATCGGCAACTGAAAAAGTTGACGGGCTCCAGCCCTGGACGGTGTGGCAACTCTCACAGCGGCCTCCGTCAGCGCGCTTCAGGAATTGGCCCCCATGTGGATCAGGCTTATGGCAGTCGGCGCAGGCATCGTGGGGAATCGGAGTCTTGAAGTCTCCTCCAGTGTGGCAGGTCAGGCAAGGCACATCGATGTGTTTGCCGAGCAAAGGGAATTTTGTTTTTGAATGGTCGAACGTGCCCGTGAAGCTTGATTTCTTCCACGTGGATGTGGTGTGGCAGGAATCGCACCCCTGTTTGAATTCGCCTTTGTGCGGATCGCGATGGCAGTCGGCGCAGCTTGAGAACGGCAGTCCCGCGTAACGTGGCTGGCCATCTGTGCCGGCGGTATGACAACTCTGGCACAAAACAGTCCGGTGCGCACCGGTAAGTGGATAGCGGGTCTTGGAGTGGTCGAAGTTTTGCCGGTCAATGCTCGCCGCCTTCCAGTCGACGGTAGAGTGGCATTGCGTGCAGTTGGTTCCAAAACGGCCCTGGTGCTTGTCCTCATGACAGGTAGTGCAGCTCGGTGACAGGCCAAGCCAGGTTCGATTCAGGTCCTTGGCCGACAAGAGAGAGCGAGCTTGCGGAGAGATGTGCTGTGCGCTGTGGCAGGAGCGGCAACCGACGCCAACGTGTTTCCCGTCGAGTGGGTATCCGGTTTTGGTGTGATCAAATCCCTTTGGTGTCGGATCCCAGTGAATCATCTGGAAATCGACGCCATTGTGGTCGGAGTGGCATTTTACGCAGGCTGAGCCAGGCGCCCCGGAACGGGGGAAGGTGGCATGAAGGCCCTTGTTCTGCTGCACCTCCGCACCGATCTCGCGGTGGCACTCGAGACAACGGAACTCGGGGGACCGGGTGGAGACGGCGTGACATTTAACGCAATTGGCGTCGCCGTTGAGGCCCTGGTGCGCGCGGGCAAGCGGTCCTGGAGAAATTTGTGCTTTTGCTGAAACGGTAAAGCAAAGGCTCAGAAGAAAAGCTAGTGTGAGGTTGAGCAAACGAATCGATCTTGAGCCCGAGATGCATTGCGGGCGTGTGGAGCAAGCTTGGGCGGAACTCCTCGCGGGGGACTTTCGCATTCACCTCGTCCTTATTCGAATTCCAACGTGCTCCAAGGTCTCGGTTCTTTCGGGATGCAACGGATTAGCCGCTACAGAGATCAGAACTGGAAAGCCGGTTACTGGAATTTGAGGTCCCAAGGCAAAAGAGAGAAGCAGAGTGCGCGGCGGAATGCTTCAGGCCTGGCTGAAGAGACGATGTTCGCCGCGCAATCCATTAGACGGTGCGAATCTGCTCTGGGTGGAGTATGCCAATTTGGGGTTGACTTTGGCTAGCCCTTGATTAATGAAAGTAATACAACTTTCGTCTTTTGAGAAGTCCGATTCCAATGATTTGAATCTGGACCGGGCAGGACCGGCTTGAAAAGACCCCGCTTGCCCTGTGCCGGGATTCAATGACGATTCCAAACACTTACTCTCACGACTTACTCCGCCGTCCTCATTCTCTAACATATTGAAATATTTATGCTTGTCGTTCCTATAGCCAAGCGATTGCTGCTTCAAATCCGGCCCCAGCAAACTGGGTGGTATTGATAGATCAGCTTTCAAAGCAGGGACAATAGCGTCGGCCCTGCTTTGCTTTTGACCCGATGCACGATTTCGCCGGAATCATCTAGTTGTGACCCAGCTTCCCGCGAGCTTCGTGCGGTACATTCCGAAGAACATCTCTCGGGCCAGATGGCCTGATTTGATGGCGGCTTCAGTTTGAGATCTTGAATAAACCTCCGTCCGCTTTCTTCGCGCGCTCGATCTGGAAGAGTCGAGTTTTTGGCGTGGTTCAGCAGCAGAGAAAAGGGATTTGAAACTAGTCGTCGATATCGTAATATCCTCGAATGCCGAGCAAAGTTAAGATTCTGTTGTCTGACCCGCGGGCCATACCTTTCCTAACGAAGAAGATTGCCAAGTCCTTCATCGATAAAGCTCAATGGGTCGAAGTGAAATTGCTGACTGCGGCGGGCGTGATCGACTTCAAGGTTCCGCCGAACTCCAGCATGCGCGAGAGCTCTTCGACGAACATACGGCACTATTACGAATCCGGTTTGACAACAACTCTTCCCATTGTGACTGCCGCTGCGATAGAAGGGCTTGATTTGCGCGAAACAGCGGAGGTGCTGGACTTTGGCTGCGGCGTGGGGCGGCAGTTGCTGCAACTGGCCAGAAGGTACCCCAAGCTGAAGCTCCATGCGTGCGACGTGAATGGGCGGGCGATTGCTTATCTTCAACGCGCCTATCCGAAGATCGATTCGTATGCCAATGAATTTTCGCCGCCGCTCAAGTTTGGCGACGCTCAATTCGACCTTGTACTTTCGGTTTCAATCTTTTCCCATTTGAGCATCAAGGACAATCCAATCTGGCTCAGGGAATTGGCTCGAGTGACGCGCAAGGGAGGCTTGTGCTGCTTGACGATTCTGGGGGGTCATGCGATGGGATTGCATGCAGGGCCGTCCGCGAGCGATCAATGCAGGCAGCTTGAAGAACAGGGATTCTTGTTTCAGAACTATGAGAAGCCGGAGTTTCAGCGGGCTGCGGCGGAGATGTGGGACAAGGGCAACACACTTCACATCATCAAGGAAGAATACGGCAATACATATCTGTCAGAACGGTTCGTCAGGGAGAATTGGGACAATAGTGACTTTGAAGTGAGGCAGTATATCCCGGGAATTATCGATCAACAACAGGATCTCGTGGTGTTGAAGCGGCGATAGGTTTGCGCGCATAACTCGCGCGGAAAATTACCCTGGGATGATTTCGGACTGAGGCGGGAGCCAACAACAATGCATTTACGGCATAGAGATTGCCTGGTGGTGTGCGTGGCAGCCGCATTGGCGATTCTGCCTGCCATGCGTTTATCTGGAGAAGACCACGACGGCGGCAAGGGGACGGACAAGGGTGCGAGCAAAGCGACGGTGGGGCGGAACGCGGATTGGGCCACCTACAACGGATCGCCGGACAATCTGCACTACTCCGCGCTGAAGCAGATCAATACGGCGAACGTTGCGCAATTGAAACAAGTGTGGAGCTACGACACGGGAGAGACCGGAGGGCTCCAAACACAGCCGCTGATTGTGGGCGGCGTGCTGTTCGGATACACGCCGCACCAGAAGGTGTTTGCGCTGAACGCCGCGACAGGCAAGCTGCTGTGGACGTTCGATTCAGGCGAGGGTGTTGCGCGGCCAGAGCGTGGCGCAGCCTACTGGACCGACGGCAAGGACAAACGCCTCCTTGCCGGGATCAGCCACTTTGTTTACGCCCTGGATGCGGCGACGGGAAAACCGATCGAGAGCTTCGGAGACAAAGGCCGCATCGATTTGCGCGAGAATCTGCGCGGGGATGCGAAGACACTGTCGGTGTCGATTACGAGTCCGGTTTCGATTTACAAAGATCTGTTGATTGCAGGCGACGCAGAGCCGGAGTCGCTGCCTGCTCCTCCGGGCGACATTCGGGCGTACGACGTGCGCACTGGCAAGATGCGGTGGATCTTCCACACGATTCCTCATCCGGGCGAGTTTGGATACGACACGTGGCCGAAGGAGGCTTGGAAGACGAGCGGGGCCGCGAACAACTGGTGCGGGATGGCCGTGGATACGGTGCGCGGCATTGTGTACGTTCCCACGGGATCGGCGGCAACGGACTGGTATGGTGCCGATCGTGTGGGTGACGATCTATTTGCCAACAGCCTGATTGCGCTGGATGCTGCGACCGGGAAACGGATCTGGCATTTCCAGGGCGTGCATCATGACCTTTGGGATCGGGACTTTCCGTCGCCGCCAACGCTGGTGACGGTGTTGCGGAATCACAAAGAAGTGCCCGCGGTTGTGCAGACGTCAAAGCAGGGCTGGCTGTACATGTTCAATCGCGTGGACGGAACGCCGCTGTTTCCGATGGAGACGCGGAAGTATCCGGCGAGCTCTGTTCCCGGCGAGGTGGCCTCTACGGAGCAAACCGTGCCGACGAAGCCTGCGCCGTTTTCACGGCAGTTGCTGACGGAAGACCTGCTGACGAATCGGTCACCGGAAGCACATGCTTACGCATTGCAGAAGTTTCGTACGTTTATCAGCAATGGCATGTATATGCCGAACAGCGTGGGCAAGGATACGGTGATGTTTCCGGGGTTTGATGGGGGAGCCGAATGGGGAGGGTCGGCGTTCGATCCGGCGACGCACATACTCTACCTGAATGCGAATGATGTGGGGCTGACCGAATCGCTGGTGGAGCACACGGCAAAATCGGAAGGCGAATCGATCTATCAAAAACAATGTGCGCTCTGCCACGGGGCGAATCTCAAGGGACAGCCGCCGGCGTTTCCGTCGCTCGAAAATCTGCAGGAGAAGGATTCAGTTGAGCAGGTGATGGATCTGATCCGGAACGGCAAGGGACGGATGCCGGCGCTGCCGGGAATTTCCGATGCCGACCGGCGCGCGCTGGCGACATTCGTATTGAATGGAGGCGCGGAAGAGGCAGCGAAGACGTCCGCGCCTGCGAAGGCGAGCTACGATACGACCGGCTATCACAAGTTCTTTGACCAGGACGGGTACCCTGCAGTGAAGCCGCCGTGGGGAACGCTGAATGCGATCAACCTGGATACCGGCGATTATGTGTGGAAGATTCCGTTCGGTGAATATCCTGAGCTGGTCGCGCAAGGGCTGGGCACGACCGGGTCAGAGAACTATGGCGGGCCTGTTGTGACAGCGGGCGGCGTTTTGTTTATTGCGGCCACGGTGATCGACAAGAAGATTCGCGCTTATGACAAGAGAGACGGCAAGCTGCTCTGGGAGTATGTGCTTCCCTTCCCAGCAAACGTGACGCCTGCGGTGTACGAGATCGACGGGCGGGAATATCTTGTGGTGGCGTCGGGAGGCGGGCGCGAGCCTAAACTGCCGACTGGCGGAGTGTACGTGGCCTTTGCACTGCCGCAGTGAATCGTCATGTTGACTCTCGCGGCGACATCGCGTGGTCGGGAGTAGAGATTTTTTAGCGGGCGGCCTTCGGCATCGTTAGAGTTCCGGCGGATTTCTGCATTCCCTTGCGAATCTCGTTGGAGTCGTCCATGTTGTGCAGGGCGTCGGCTTCCTTCTTTGTTTTGGGCCGGGCGATTCGCGCTTTGGCAGGATCAAAGACGCGTGGATCCGAGGGAAGTGTGTTGAAGGGCTCAAGGTGCGGAGTCGTTGAGAAGATGCCCGTGATCTCCCCGGCGAGTGCGTCTTCAAGATTGAGCGAACCGAGGCCGAGCAGTTCGTCGATTGTGCGTGTGATGGAGCCCATGTCGGCGTGCCCATGCGAGACAACGCCGGGCTTGACCCAGGGGCTGGCAACCAGCAGGATGCTGCGATGCGCGTCGACATGGTCGACGCCGCTTTGGGCGTCGTCTTCGGTGACAAAGACTGCCGAGTCCTTCCAGATGGAGCTCTTTGAAAGAAACTCAACAATGCGGCCCAGCGCGAGATCGTTGTCGGCGACGTACGACGCTCTGAACGGATAGCCATCCGCCGGGCGAGGCTTGGTAGTGTGATCGTTGGGCAGGCGGATGACGATCAGAGCAGGGACCGTGTTGGAAGCGAGCCTCTGGTTGAAGTCGCGCTCGAACTCTTTGACGCGCACCTGGTCGGGAATGCCGAGGTTGAAGGTTGGGAATTGGCGATCGGTATTTTCGAAGACGGGTTCGAGCAGCGGCGCATTTAAAAACAGACGCTGTCCTTCTGGTTCGGCGCCAGCGATCTCGTCGTCGCCCTCAATCTCAAGGCCTTCACCGTAATTGAGCAACCCTTTGCCGCTGGCGGCGACGTGTTCCCAAAGCGATCCGAACTCGGGTTCATCTTCGGGCATGGGCGCGTCGGCATCGCCGAAGACGGCTCTTCGACCGGGTTGGGCTGCGCCGAAATCGGAGGTGCGCCGGCCCCCATAGCGAGAACTCCACGCGGTGTTGAAGAAGGGCGTTGGATCCATGCCCATGATCCAGCGATGACCGTCATTTGAAACATCGCCATCGACATAGAAGTTGTCGCTCATGGCAAATTGGGAAGTGAGCGAATGCAGATTGGGCGTCACGTGGAGATGGGTCGCACTTGCTTGCTCCTCAGCCCAGCCGTCGAGACCGTATCGCGCAAGCGTTGGATCGCCGTTGGCGCTTGCCACATCTCCAAGTACTTCGTCGTAGGTACGGTTCTCGCGAATGATGAGAAAGCAGTGTTTGAGGCTGGGCAATGCGGGGCGATCGGCCACGTCGGCGGAGTTGGCAGCGATAACGGATTGAGTAAGCGCATCGGGCGCATCCAGGTCGGCCAGCGCAACTACGCTGAGGCTGCCCAGCTCAAGCTCGCCAATGTAGTTGGGGCTGCGCGGGTCGTGCTGCTTGCCGCCGTTCGGGCCTGTGCCTTTGCCCTTGGTGTTGATGACGTAAAGTACCTTGCCGTCGGGCGAGAAGGAAACGGCTGAAGGATTCCATCCAACTGGAATATGTTCGATGACGCGGAGTGTGGCCGCATCGAGGACGGCGACCGCGTTGATGCCGGATTCCGTTACATAGAGACGGCCATCGCGCACGGCGAGGCCGCTCGGCATGACGCCGCGGAGTGGGTGGCCGCCTGCGTCTTGAAAACGAGGCCCGACGAAGGGTGAGAGCGCGGCCTGTGCCAGCGGATGGCTTCCGTCCGCGCTCACCTTGACGACGGCGTCGTCGTGAGCGAGCGAGACAAAGACGTCATCATCGGTGACCGCGACGCCTGTGGGTGCGGCGCCACCGACTGTCTCGCCGGGAGCTTCGCTGATTCTTGAGCCGAGCCGGAGCTTTGCCGTGATGACGGGGTGCCGGCGGTCGTGCACATCGCATGTCCACAACGAGCTGCCGCGGTTCGAGTTCTCGTCGCCGAGGCCGGGAATCTTTTTGCCTTCAGCGACCACGCCCTCGCGTGCGGCCTTTGATGGATAGCCAAAGGGCGGGAAATGCAGGCCCGTGCCCAGTTCATCGTCCTTCTTGTAACCGGGAATGGTGGTGTAGGTGAAGAGTCCGGTGTTGGCAACATAAAGCCTCTTGCCGTCGGGAGAAAGCGCGAGGCCGATCGGGTAATTGCCCGTGGGGATCTCGGCGAGCCGTATGAGCCTGGCCGCATCGAGAATCACGATACGAAAGTTTGCCTGGTCAAGCGCGTAGAGGGTCTTTCCGTCCGCCGATAGTGCGAGGGTTGCCGCGAAGCTGCCGGACGAGGTCTTGCTGCCAATCAATCCATCGAGCGAGACAGCGCCGGTAGGCTTCCAGTCGCTGGTGCGATAAACGCGAATCTTGCCGGAGTCGCCGGTAGCGACATAAAGCAAGGAGCCATCGGGCGAATAGGCGAGGCCCGCGTGAACTTCAACCGCGGGATCTTTTTTCGGCCCCTCGGGCATTCTCTTTACCGCTGGATTGGCCGCTGAGGGATTGTCGACGACGTTGAGCGCGAAGGGAAAACCGATGGAGGGAACGGCGATCTGGCGGCCGTCTGGACTGACTGCCAGTGCGAAGGGATAGGGAGCGAGCGGAATCCAGTTGCCGACTGGATGAATTGCGCGGCCATTCGGCAGAATCGCGGTGATGCCCGTCTGTGCAGTCGCGGCGGATAGAAGGGTCAGTGCAAGCAAGGATGCGAAAGGCAGGAAAAATTTCAGGGACTTCACGGGCTTCTCCAGCGGGCCATGCCAGGACATCAAGATTTTCCTGAGCCCCTGACGGCCCGCTAATTTCGACATAGAGAGACTATCGCAGTGGCTGCCCTTGAAGATCGGTGGGGGCATTGACGGGATTGGCACGGGCAGGCTCTTTGCCGGGAAGCGTGACGACGAAGTTGCCGGGCCAGCGTGCGGGCTCATTGACCGGATAGTCGGTAGAGAGGATTTGTGCGCCGGTCGCAATCATTTGATCGCGGCGTGTTGTGTCGTTGGTACGAGCCTCTTTGGTGTCGGCGTCGGTGCGCGTGCGAACCAGGTAGCCCTTGTTGACGAGGTTGGTGATGTCGGCGGCGGGACCGTCGTTGCGCTCAATGAAGGCTGCGTCGGGTTCACCGGGCTCGGCGTTGGTAAAGAGCACTCGGCCCCGAAGCGACGGATGACCGGCAAGATAAATGGGGCCGACTGGGCGCTGATCCATCAGGAAGATCACTTTGCCGCGCGCATGGGCCAGCGTAGGCCAATTTCCGGCTAGCACCGCTTCATTCAAAGTGGCGAAGTGGCCGCGTACGTCGTCGGGCGTGATGAGCTCTTTCGCGGGAAAGACCGAACGGATCTCGGCATCCAGCGCGTCGAAGGTGTCCTCAGTGAACGGCTCGGGCACCGTCAGTTGAATGCCTGGGCGCGGCTTTTCCTGCTTGGTTTCAACAAGGATAAAGACCGGGATGTGCTTTGGATGAGCGTGCGACCATTGCCGCACCTCCTTGAGGCATGCGGTGAAGGGCTCGCAGGTGCTGCGATAGTCGATGTCCTGCATGTGCATGACCTTGAAGCCGGGCTTGTCCATGATGTGGTTTGGATCGAAGGGCGGGTCAGGCGGCAACCCGGCTGCTTCGACCATGTGCGGCCCGTTGGGGTGCGCGTACTTGCCGCCCTGGCTGTCGGCAAAGATGTCGAGCTCAATTTGGCGAACGCCGCTGTCGAGTTGTTGAGTGAGCGGCTGATGCCGATAGTCGAGCCCCTTGAACGCATCGGGATATTTTGCCTGCCAGATCTTCATCTCGTTGGGCGCAATGCCGGCGTGATAGCTGTTGTGCGAACCAATGACCTGAATCTGATTGAGCCGGAGTTGGCTTTCATTCTGTGCCGTCGTAGCAACGGTACACGCAATGTAGCAGAAGGCAAACACTAGCGAGGCAATTTTGCGGAAATGCATGGAAGCTCCTGGGAATTGAGGCATCGGTTGGAAGTATAGGCCTTGCAGAAACTCGAGGAATAATTCGGCTCTCAAGAGAAGACCTCACGCGCTCATTTCGAACGCGTGAGGTTCCTTGTTTGAGTTACTTTTCTTTGTCAGGCGAAACTGCCCTGGCAGGAAAATTGATTCTCGCGACCTTAGAAGGTCAGTTTGAGCGCCAATTGCAGCTGGCGCGGTGGAAAGTAGCCGGTGATGTTGCCGAATGAACCGTTGGCGCGGTTTGAGTCCGGCGCGGTGTAATTCACGTTGTTGAGCAGGTTGAAGGCTTCGCACCTGAAGTCCAGGTTTGACGCTTCACTCCACAGTGGGAACGCTTTATGCAGGCCGGCGTTGGTCTGATAGAAAGCATTGTCGCGGAGCGAATTTCTGCCGGCGTTCCCATAAGGCTTGCTTACATCTGTGGGAATGGTGACAGTTGCTGAACTGAGATAACTAGTCAGCGAGGTCGCACCCTTGACCCACAGGCCGCGCGGGGCTTTGGGGTTGCCTACAACATTGGGGCGGTAGTTGAGCAGATCGCTTACGTCGAATTGCGTCGGCTCAGAGTAAATCAGGTTCACGGGCTGTCCGCTGGTTGCGGTTTCAATCACGGTAAACTGCCAACCGCCCGCAAGCGTCTGCATGGCATAATTGGCGCTTCCACCCCAATGGCGACCCCGCCCGTAAGGCAAATCCCAGATCGCAGTGAAGGTGTTGTTGAGCGGCTGGTTGTAAGCTGATTGGCCGCGCTCACCCCTGAGGTTGGCAAGGTTTACGCGCGAGTTGTCGTTGTTCGGCGTGTCCAGGTGCCCCGACGCATTGTCGATAGCCCTGGAATAAGAGAATGCGTTCAACAGGTACAGCCCATTCGAGTAACGATGCTCAAGCCTGACCTGCGCGCCATGATAGATCATCATTCCGGCGTTGGACGATCCCTCGATGCCCGTGAAGCCCTGAATCGGGCGCCGATTGAGCAACGGTACGCAGCCAGTGCTTACCGTGTTGCTGCAGGTGGACGAAGGAACATTCGGCGGAGCCTGGTTGATGTCATCAAGCACCCAGATCTTTACGCCATGCTCGCCGACGTAGGAGACGTCGAGCAAAGTTCCAGGAGACAGCGTCCGCTGAATTCCGAAATGCCAGGCCTGGGAGTAGCCGGTCGAAATATTCTTGGGAATGTAGCGGGTTTGGGCTAGCGCAGTGCTGAAGCCCGCAGCGCTGACGAAGTTGATGCCATATCCCTGTTGCTCCGGACTGAAGCAGTTGGCGTTCTGAACATTCGTCGCGCAGGCAGGAGTAATGGTTACCACGCCGCTCACAGTGGTGGTGGCCTTTTGCGTGATTGAAGAGTTCACGATATAGGGGCCGTTATAGGCGAGCAGGTTTTCGCCGCCCTCGCGGTTGAACTGGTCAAAGCTGATTCCATAACCGCCGCGAATTACGGTCTTGTCATTCAACCCGTAGGAGAAGCCGAGACGCGGTGCGAAATCAAGCGCCGGCATGCCCACAAGTGCGCGGTTGGTAACGGAGCCGGAACCGGCTTGGACGAGAGTATTAGTTTTGGGATCGAAATTGGCCAGGTGATCGCCATCAACGTACTGTGGCGTCACCAACTCATAGCGTAATCCAGCGTTGATGGTGAGGTTGCGCATGAGCTTCAGATCGTCCTGCACGTAGAGGAAGTTCATCCGCTGGTGATAGTTGACGATGCGGAAGTTGTTCAACTGGTAGGCACTGCGCGCGCCAAGGATGAAATCGGCCAGAGCGCCCGCTTGCTTGTATCCAATATCGTTAAAGCAGGGGGTGATATTGGGGTTGCCGCAAGAATAAGAACCAGAATTGGTGATCGACGGTCCCGCGCTGAAATAGCCGCCATAGGTGTCCTGGCCGTAAGTTGGATTGAAGTCGTCGATTTCAGTATTGATTGCCTGGTACTCGTACCCGACCTTGATGCTCTCCCGCCCCTTGATGATTGTGTAGTTCACCTTAGGATCGATCACGAAGGGATTCTGGAACTGCGGGTTGCTTCCCTGTGCGCCGAACTGGCTGTAGTTGCTCACGCTTTGAGCGTTGAGCGAACGCGCCACGATGGGGTCGGTGGGCAGTCCTGGGATTCCGGCCTGCACCAGCAGGCTTTGTTGTCCAAGACCATAGGGTGTCTTGCCGCCCAGCGTCCAGGTGAAGCCTACACGAGCATCGAGAATGGAGTTCTGGCTGAAAAGGAAGGTGTAGCCAGCCGCGATCTGCTTGTTGTAGTCGTGAATCGTTCCGTTGCCGTTGCCACCCGCCGCACCGGTGATAGGCTCAGCGTCCACAATGTTTCCATGATGCCAGCTTGAACGGAAAAAGGCCGTCTGCCGCTGACTGAGGAAGAAGTCGACGCGCGCATCGAACTTGTTATCAGTGAAGTTGGCTTTGGGCACGTTGACAAGGTTGTTGGAATAGCCGACGCCCGACGTTCCAGTGACTGAGATGTTCGGTGAGGGTAACGCCGGAATGACGAGCTTGGCCAGCGGGCTCCAGTCCGACTGCGGGATTACGCCATTGGCGTAGGTCGCACCGGTAATCGGATTGTGCAACGGTACAGGAGCGCCTGTCTGGTCGAGGAAGATACCCTGACGCTGACTGGCGTTGGGAACAGTGGAAGCTGAGTACTGACCCTGGACCTGGCGGTTGCCTTCGAAATCGCCAAAGTAAAAGATCTTTCCTCGCATCAACCATGGCACCGGGCCACCGATCGCACCACCGAACTGGTTCTTGACCAGTACCGGCTTGATCGCCTTTCCGGTCAAAGCGCTGGTCGGGGGAGTGAAGGGTCCAATCGCGTTGAAGTCCGTGTTGCGGTTGTACTCCCAAAGCTTGCCGTGCAGCTTGTTGCCGCCGCTGCTGATGCTGACGTTGAAGACGGCGCCGGAAGCACGTCCATACTCAGCGCTGTAGTTGTCAGTCTCGACGCGGAACTCGCTGATTGCATCCGGAGAAGGCTGGATGGCCTGATTTGAGAAGCTCTGGTTCGACGTGCCGTACGCGTTGTTGTCGAGACCGTCGAGCATGAAGTTATTGAACTCACTGCGCTGGCCGTTGACGTTGTAAGAGGCGTCGCGGCTGGTGACAGTTTGGTTTTCCAGGTTGTTTGCGCGAACGCCGGGGGTAAGCAAGGCCAAATCGGCATAGGCGCGACCGTTGAGCGGCAGGTTGTTGACGTCGCGTGCGGAGATGATCTGTCCGCGTTCACTGTCTTCAGTGTTGAGCAGAGCGGCTGCGCCGGTTACGGTCACCGTCTCTGTTGCCGCACCGGGCTTCAGGGTGACGTCGACCCGCTGGCGAGCATTGACTTCAGCCGTAAAGGCCTCCGTAATGGCGTCACTGAATCCCGACGCAGCGGCCCTCACTTTGTACTGCCCGATGCGGACACCGGTGAATTCGAACTGCCCCTGGGCATCGGCGTTCACCGTGACTTCAACGCCAGTGGCGACGTTCACAAGGGTAACTTTGGCATTCGGGATAGCTGCTCCCGAACCGTCGTGCACAAAGCCGAGAACCGATGCGGTCTCGAACTGCGCATGTGCCGGAAGGCAGACGAACGTGCCGACGGCGACAAAGAGCAGTGCAACGACGAGCCCGCGAAGTTTTCCCGGCCAGCTTGAAAACTTTTTCGACAGACTTGAATGACTCATTTCTGATGGATCCTTTCTGAACTCCGGTTACTTTGCGTTTTAACCTGGCTTGAGCATCCTTCGACGCCCGGCCTCCTGAAATGAAAAATGAATCAAATGCAACATGCTTGAGCTGGCCCACGCCGGCACCCACTCCTGGAAAAGGAGCGAGTGAATGCCATCAAGGTGGGGCCGACAAAGCAGGTCACCAATGCGGGCCGCACGCCCGCTGCAATCACCCCGCCTCAATCTATCTCTGCATCGCGCATCCGGCTGGGGGCATCTTGCGCCCTGGCGGGAAGGACCAGGCAGATAGAATGAGGCGGCGGTCTAGTTTGAGGCTCGCTGTTGCTTTTTCGAGGCAGGGAATTTCCAGCCCCATCCATTCGAAGAAAGCAGAAATGCACAGAAGGTAAACCCCAGGGAAACCAAGAGGGGAGACGTGCATCAGTCGACCTCAAAAATTGTGAAACATTTCATGTCCGCGGCCCAGCGCCTGGGTCCACGGTCACGTTAGCGCTTACGTTAGAGACCCTAGAGCACGCGCAAGTTGGTTGTCAAGGAATTTCACTTTCGCTGCAGAGGGATCAGGATGTTGAATGCTCCTGTGGTTCATTAAGCCGTTACGAATGAGCTAGTTGGCGAATTACGTTGACCATTCCAGATCTTCCATTCGGCTCACCTTGAGACTAGCGTATTTATGATGAACGAGTGATGAACTCCTTACGAAAGCGCCGTAACAAAAAGTGCCTCCCTGGCGAAAAATCACGATTGATTGGAAAATCCGGGAGGCGTTCCTGTACATCCCGCGTGGACAAAGTCCCTTGTTTTCTGCGTCTGAACGGCCGCCTGAATCTGCGAACAGCCTGATTGAATGAAGGCGCTTCCTTTAATGTTGATGGAGCTATCGCTGTGATACATTGTCGCTGGCATAAGGCAGGCTTGGCGCGCGAGGTAAGTTCGCATGGCAGTTCGAATGAAGGATATTGCCGAAGAACTCGGCGTATCCCTGGTTACCGTCTCGAAGGTTCTCCGCAACAAGAAGGATGTGGGCGAGGCGACACGCAAGCGCATTCTTCAGCGAGCGAGGGAACTGAACTACCAGCCGAACATGTTGGCGCGCGGTCTTGCCTCAGGAAAGAGCTACGCAATTGGCCTGATAGTTCCGGATCTGCTTCAGACCTTCTTCGCGGAACTCGCCAAGGGCGTGAGCGCCGGCCTGCGCAAGGAGTCATATCTCTTGATTCTTGCGTCGGCGGAAGAGGAGCCTGAGCTGGAGTGTCTTGAGATTGAGCAGCTGCTTGCCCGCGGAGTGGATGCGCTGCTGATTGCGTCTTGCCAGAACAGCACAAGCGGATTCGCATCGCTCGTCAAGTCGAAGATTCCTTACGTGCTGCTCGATCGCAATCTTGAGGAGCTCAACCCACATTTTGTGGGCACGGACGATATCGCTGCAGGCCGCATTGCGACGGAGCATCTGATCCACCTGGGCCGGCGCAACATTGCACACATCGGGGGCGAGCTGATCAGCACATCGGTGGGGCGCTTGAAAGGCTACAAGGAAGCGCTCAAGGCAAACCAGATTCCCTTCCGCAAGCAGCTTGTTGTCCTTCGATCGCGGCTTGAAGAGGCTGGCGTTCACATCGGAAACAGCGCCATGAGCGAGCTGTTGAATCTGAAAAAGCGACCTGACGCTGTCTTCTGCTACAACGATCTGACGGCTATTGGGGCGATCCGCTGCCTTTTGGCAAACAAGCTCCGCGTTCCCGAGGATGTGGCTGTCATTGGTTGCGGCAACCTGCTGCTGTCGTCTTATCTCGAGGTGCCCCTGAGTACGGTCGACCAAGCGCCGCAGCAGCAAGGAGAAGAGGCGGCGAGCATGGCTTTGTCGCTGATCGAAGGCAAATCCAGGCCTGCGGCCAAGTATCTGTTGCTCAAGCCGAAGGTAATCGCCCGGCAATCGACGATTGGACGCGCCTACCAGGAACCTGTCGACGACCGCTTTCCGGCGCCGAGGTCAGCGCATCACCGGGTCGAACCTCAGAAACGATAGAGGACCAAGAGGGGGCGCAATGTCTTCGTGCTGGAGCCTGATCGTACTCTTGTACCGTCGTCGCCATCAGACTTTCAATACATCGCCATCGTGGGCCACCATCTCGTAAAGCACCGGATTCACAAAGAACCCAAGGAAGAGCCGCGAGACGAGGCCGGCGACAATCACGATGGCAAAGGGCTTCTGCGTATCGGAGCCAATGCCGGTCGAGAGCGCCGCGGGCAGCAGGCCCAGGCACGCCACGAGCGCCGTCATCATGATGGGCCGCAGGCGAAGCAGAGAGGCCTCCCGGGTCGCGGTGCGAATATCCTTGCCCTCAAGCCGCAGCTTGTTGATGTAGGAGACAAGGATAACGGCTGTCTCGACGGATACGCCCATCAAGGCAAGCAGGCCGAGCGCGGAAGAGGCGCTGAACATTGTGCCCGTCAACTTGAGCGCGATGAGGGCGCCCACCGGTACGGTCATAAGGACGCCTAGGGCGATGGTCAAGGGGAATTTGAAATTTCCGTAAAGCGCAAAGAGGATCATGAAGACAATAAGCACAGCCATCGGGCCGATGTATTCCATCTGATGCTTGGCCTCGAGCAGCTCTCCATACTCCCCGCCCCATTCAATTCTGTATCCGGCAGGCAGGGATTTTGTAATGTCGGCAATGGACCGCTGACCCGCATTTACGGCGCTCTGCAGATCGCTGCCTTCAATGCTGTACTGCACGCCAATGTAGCGCGAATTATTTTCGCGATAGATGAATGATGCGCCCCCGGCCTCGTGAATGTTGGCAAGCTCGCTCAATGGGATCTGCTGGCCGGAGGGCGTCCCCACCAGAAGGTTGCCGATTTGCGTCGCATTCTCACGGAACTCGGGCTTCATCCGCACCACTAGATCGAAGAGCTTTTCGCCCTGAATGACCTGCGTGGCCGCCTGTCCGCCGATCGCGGCTTGAACGATCGCTTCGACATCCGCCACGTTAATGCCGTAGCGGGCAATCTTGTCGCGATCGACGTCAATCAACAAACTGGGTTGACCCAGTTCGCGGACAACCGTCAGCTCGGTGAACCCCGGCACACGAGAGAGCCTGCGCTTGATCTCAAGCGCCTCGCTCTGCAGAACGTTCAAGTCGGGTCCATAGATTTTTACGGCGAGCGCGCTCTTCAAACCAGTCAGAGCCTCATCGACAGCGTCTTCGGCGGGCTGCGTGTAGTTAAAAATGATTCCAGGAAACGCCTGGAGATGATTTTGGAGGTCAGCGGTCAACTCGGCCTTGTTGTGGATTGAACCGGTCTTCCAGGAGACATCGCTATACGGTTTAAGGCCCACATAAAACTCGTCGTTAAAGAAGCCGGTAGGATCCGTGCCGTCGTCCGGACGCCCAAGCTCCGAGCCCACGTCGGTAACCATCGGGTACTTCAAGAGGATATTGCGCACCTCGGGCGAAAGTTTGCTGGCCGTGTCAAATGAAACCGTGTACGGCATGGTGGCTCGCACCCAAAGCGCGCCCTCATCGAGATGAGGCATGAATTCTCCGCCAATGAACGGGATCAACAGCAGGCTGGCCGCGAAGATCAAGGTGGCCACGACGATGGTTGCCTTGGGGTGATCGAGACACCACTCCAGCTGTCCGGCATACTTGTCGCGCACCCATTCAAATGGCTTGTTAACTGGCTCGTGAACTCCTTTCTTGAACGCATACGCGCACAAAACGGGAATCAGCGTAAGCGTGAGGATCAGAGCGCCGACGAGCGCGATTGCGACGGTGTCGGCCATGGGCTTGAATAATTTTCCGGAGGGCCCACTAAGCGCGTAGATGGGTAGATAGCCGGCAATGATGACTGCGACAGAGTAAAAGATTGGCCGATCGACATCTTTCGCCGCGTTTCGAATTACTTCGTTCAGATCGTAGCTTTGGCCTTCGCGCTCACCGAGTTCGCGGAAGATGTTCTCCACCATGACGAGGGTTCCATCGATGAGAATTCCGAAATCGATGGCGCCAATCGAAAGCAAATTGGCAGGAATGCCTCGCGCGTGGAGAAAGATGAATGAGAAGAGCAACGACAGTGGGATGGTGAGCGCCACAATCACGGCGGCGCGCAGGCTTACCAGAAAGGCCATCAGGACAAGGAGAACAAGGGCCATGCCAAACAGCATGTTGTGTTCGACTGTGTTGATGGTGAGTTGAACCAGATCGCTACGGTCGTAGTAGGGGCGTACTTTTACGTCGGGCGGCAGGATCTTCTCGTTGAGCTCTTTTGTCTTTGCTTCAACGCCTTTCAGTACATCCTGTGTCTGTTCCCCGCGGCGCATCATGATGACGCCTTCGACGGCGTCATCGGTCTTGTTGAATCCAAATTCGCCCAGGCGGGGAGCATAGCCGATGGTTACGTCACCGATGTCGCGGACGCGGGTGGGAACGCCGTTCTGCGTGCCTACGAGGATGTTTCCGATGTCGGAGGTGTCGCGAACCAGACCCAGGCCGCGCACGTAATAGAACTGCCCACCCTGTGAATAGAATCCGCCGCCGGCATTGGAGTTGTTGACCGACAACTGCTGAATCACAGTGGGAACGGTTACGTGATAGGAATAAAGCTTTGCCGGATCGAGCACCACCTGGTACTGCATGACCGTGCCGCCAAAGCCGGAATCGTCGGCGACGCCAGGTACCTGTTTGTACTCGCGTTCGATTACCCAATCTTCAAACGTCTTCAATTCCTGAGGGGTGCGGTCAGGGCTCTCCAAAACGTAGCGGTAGACAAGCCCGGATGGACTGGCGAGCGGAGAGAGCGATGGCGCTACGCCCTGGGGAAACGTGATGTCGCTGAAGCGCTCGAAGACGACCTGGCGCGCAAAATAATCGTCGGTTCCTTCGTCAAACGTCATGATCACGTCTGAAAGTCCGTAGAGCGAAATCGAGCGCATTACGGACATCTTTGGAACGCCGTTCATCTCCACTTCAGTGGGGACGGTGACCAGGCGCTCGACCTCTTCAGCCGCATGGCCCGGCCATTGGGTGATGACCTCAACCATCGGAGGCGAGAGATCGGGGTAGGCGTCGACGGGCATGTGGAGGAAGGCAACAACTCCGCCGATGGAGATGATGGCGACCAGCAGAAGAACCAAGGGCCGTTGGGCCAGCGCAAATTGAACGATACGATGAATCATGCGAACCGGCCTCCTCAGTGTTGCAGTGAATTGGCAAACTGAAGAAACAAGCTGCCGTCACCGACAACGCGCTCTCCAACAGAAATTCCTTTCAGAATTTGCGTCTGGCCATTCTGGCTATCGCCCATCTCCACGTCGCGGCGGCCAAACTGATTTTGGCTGGTGGCAACATAGACAAACGGCTGGTTGTTGTCGTCGCGGAGGATGGATGCGTTGGGCACGGCAACTGCGCCGGCGATGGCGCCAGCCGTCACACTGACCGTGCAGTACATGTCCTTCTTGAGCTTTTCGCCGGGATTGTCCACCACAATGCGCGCCTGCAGGGTACGCGTGGTTGGATCGAGCGCCGAGGAGACAAAGGAGATTCTGCCGTGAAAACTGTCGGGATAAGCGTCCGTCTGCACCACAACATCTTCACCGTTGTGAACATTCGCGAGGTCTGCCTGATAGACATTGGCAAGCACCCACACCGTGCTGAGGTCAGAGATGGTGAAGGCCTGCGTTTGGCCCGCCTGCACAACCTGGCCGGGCGACACGAGCCTCTCCACGACTTCGCCGCCAATGGGAGCGAGCACCGGAACGAGAGCTGACGAAGGCGCCTTCGCCAAGGCGTCGGGGTTTTTGATTCCGAGAATCTTCAATCCCTGATCGGCAGCATTCAGGTCGGCCTGCGCCTGGTTTCGGTCAGACTCGGCCTGTTCCAGATCGCGCTGGGCAATTGCATTGTGCGCGTAAAGATCCTGGGCGCGGGTGTAGTTCTTGTCGCTGAGGCGATAGCTGTCTGCGGCCTTCAAGTACGCATCGAGCAGTTGTGAATAGTCGGGACTGGCCAAATCGAGCATCGGCTGTCCGGCCTTTACATGCTCACCGGGAACCACGAGGATTCTGCTGACAGGCCCGCCGATCTGCGTGATGACCGGGGTTGTATTAAAGGCGTTGTAGGCCACCGTGCCCGTGAGCCTGAGCGTGCGCTTCAGGGTGGTGGGCTCTACCGAAACCACCTGCACGTGCGACATCTGGTCTTCAGGGATGGTGAATAGCTGTGGGGTAGCCGATTTGGATGCGGCAGCCGAGAACGAAGTCATTTGGCCCGCTTTTTCGCTGTTGGTGGAGTGGCAGGCCGTAAGCGCTAGTGCAGACCCAAGCAACAACATCCGAGAAACTCTGAAAGGAGAGTTCAGGATAATCTTCATGGCAGGCTCCTGGTGCCGACGGCTTCTTTGAGCTGTTCAACTGCGAGCAGGTAAGACGCGAGTGACTGCCGGTAGCCGAGTTGTGTGGACCGGTAAGTGCGTTCTGCGTCAAGGAAGTCAAGCAGGCTGGCCGCGCCGCGCTTGTAGGCGTATTCGCTGATGTCGAGCGATTGCTTCGCCTCATCAAGGTAGCCGGAACGGTAGAGGTCAATGATCTTGTCGTTTGCGCGGAGGCCTTCAAATGCGTCTCTCACGTCGGTCATCACTTGACCGTTGGCAAACAGTTCCTGCTCCTGCGCTTGCGTAATGGCGAAACCGGCGCGTGCAATTTCGCCTTGGTTGCGATCGAAGATGGGCATCTGGATCTGTCCGAAGAGCGAGGCCGTATTGAGTGCGGTGATGTGCGTATAGCTGGCCTGGCCGGTGACATCCCGCTTGCCAATCGCCTTTTGCAGAGCAAGTTGGCTATTTGCGGCAGTCACGCCCAGCTGGGCTGCCTTCAAGTCCGGTCGGTCCTCAAGAGCTTTTGCCTGAAAGTCCTCGACGACGCCTTTTACCGGCTGATACTCGAAGGAAGGAGATACATCATAGTCCGCGCTGACTGACTCGTAGCCAAGCTGCTGCCGCAAATCAGACAGCGCCTGCACGCGGGCCAACTCGGCGGCGGAAACATCCGTCTGAAACTGAAGCAGCTGGAGTTTAACTTTGAGCAGATCGTCTTCGCCGATATCGCCGGCCTTGTAGCGGGCCTGGGTCACGTCGACGGTATCTTGAAAACTCTTCAGGTCCTGGTTCGCAAGGTCCAGGGTTGATTCGGCGAGTTCAACATTGATGAACAGCGAAGCCACGTTGAAGGTGAGGCTGCGCTCGGTATCGGCAACCTGGGAGCGAGAGACAGCTGTGATGTCTTTGGCCGCCTGAAGACGGTGTTGCCGCTTCTGGCCCCGCTCAAACAGGTAGCTGACGCCCAGATCGAACTGCGCCGAGTTGTCGATGTAGTCGGCGCTGAACTGGCTCGGTTGGAAGATCGGCAGAAACTGCGAATCGCCGATCAGGACGGGATTGGGACGGAGATTGGCGGTGGTTTCCTCAGCCTGGAATTGCTGGATCAACGTACGGGCGGCCAGCAAATTGTGGTTGTGCTGGAGAGCCATTTGAATGGCTTCGTCGAGAGAGATGAGTACACCGGCCGGTTTTTGAGCGGGCGTATTGGTTTGAGGAATACCCGGACCTTGAGCACCAGAAGACTGCGCAGCCGCAATGGGAGCATAGAGCGCACTTAAAAGAACTGCAGAACAATACAAACCTTGCAAACGCATAGGCAATCAGCCTCCTTCAAAGAGAGACATGCACTGATTGGGTCGCGCCATGACGGCACGGAAGGAAGGATGAAGCTATGCGGGGGGCGCGCGGGCGGGGACCTGGCGCAAGGCTGCGCTGGCGGGCGAGCGGGTGGGTAGATGCCTCGGGCCTGTGCCTACGGGAACTAAAGCGCAGGTGCGGACTCCGGCTACTGAAGGCGCAATCGCCAGGTGGCAAATCGGGCAGGTTTCGGCAGAATGGTTGGCGTGATGGTGCCAAGCCATGCCTGAGGTCATGCCCACCAACAGCACGATCAGCAAGACCGAGACAACCACGCGCCAGATTTGTTTCTTGTCCGACATTCCTGTTACATAGCCTTCTGACAGGCAGCAAGTACCCATCAGTGTAGTCCAAACTCTTAAGACTTGGATACTCAGGCCTTTGGCTGGGGTAATTGGTCAGGCCAGCAGGCGGTCGAATCCCGCTCCTTTGTGGGCAAGCAAGCGGCCCAGACCGAAAGGCTGGGCTCGTGGAAAATCGCCTGCGGCTATTTCATGCTCTTGAGTTTTCGGTAGCGTCGAATGAGGCTATTGGTTGAGCTATCGTGCTTGAGCGGCGGCTCTTGCTTGCTTTCGAGTTCGGGAATGATCCGTTGCGCCAGCACCTTGCCGAGTTCCACACCCCATTGGTCAAACGAGTTGATCTGCCAGACTACTCCCTGGGTGAAGACGGCGTGCTCGTAGAGGGCAACCAGTTTGCCGAGAATATTTGGGGTAAGTTCCTCGGCCAGGATGGTATTGGACGGGCGGTTGCCTTCAAACACGCGATGCGGCGCAAGCCAGTCGGGTGTGCCTTCCGCCTTTACCTGCTCCAGTGTCTTTCCAAACGCGAGTGCCTCGCTTTGCGCAAAGACGTTGGCCAGCAGCATGTCGTGGTGGCGGCCGAGCGGGTTGAGTGATTTGGCAAAGCCGATAAAGTCACAGGGGATCAGCCTTGTTCCCTGATGGATGAGCTGATAAAAGGAATGCTGGCCGTTGGTGCCCGGTTCGCCCCAATAGATGGCGCCGGTGTTGTAGTTCACTTCCTTGCCGGAAATCGTTACGTGCTTTCCATTGCTCTCCATCGTCAACTGCTGCAGGTAGGCCGGGAAGCGCTTCAAATACTGCTCATAGGGCAGTACAGCTACGGTCTGCGCGCCGAAGAAGTCGGTGTACCACAATCCCAGCAATCCAAGCAGTACAGGCAAATTGCGCTCGAAGGACGCCGTTTTGAAGTGCCTGTCCATCTCGTGAAAGCCGTGGAGCATCTCGGTGAAGTTCTCCGGCCCGATGGCCAGCATGGTCGCCAGGCCGATCGCGGAGTCCATGGAATAGCGGCCGCCAACCCAATCCCAGAATCCGAACATGTTGCGGGTGTCGATTCCGAACTTTGCCACCTCAGCGCCGTTGGTGGAAACGGCGACAAAGTGTTTGGCCACGGATTTCTCGTTGCCGCCAAGGCCCTTGATCAGCCAAGCGCGCGCCGATTTTGCATTGGTGATGGTTTCAAGAGTGGTAAAGGTTTTTGACGAGATGATGAAGAGCGTCTCCGCCGGATCGAGGCCCAGGACGGCTTCGGCAAAGTCAGTGCCATCCACATTCGATACGAAGCGAAAGGTCATGCGGCGATCGCTGTACGCCTTGAGCGCCTCGTAGGCCATGACGGGCCCGAGGTCAGAACCGCCGATGCCAATATTGATCACGTTGCGAATACGCTTGCCGGTGTGGCCCTTCCACTTCCCGCTTCTGACACGATCGCAAAACGCCGCCATGCGGTCGAGTACGGCATGGACTTCAGGCACAACATTCTTGCCATCGACCAGGATTCTGGCATTCCTGGGCGCGCGCAAGGCAACGTGCAATACCGCGCGTTTTTCGGTCACATTGATTTTTTCGCCGTTGAACATGGCGTCGATTCGCGCGGGCAATTCAGATACCCGCGCCAATTCCAGGAGCAGATCGACCGTTTTGCCGGTGATTCGATTCTTTGAGTAATCAAAATAGAGGCCCAAAGTCTCAACCGTAAACTGCTTTGCCCGCTTGGGGTCGGCCGCAAACAGATCGCGCAAATGCAGACCGCTCACTTGCCGGGCATGCTCTTTGAGGGCCTTCCAGGCGTTCAATGCGGTCAGGGATTTTGGCGGATATTTCCTGGCGGCGGGGGGCACCGATTTGGGCATGTTCATTTTCCTCTCGTGTTGCATCTTGCATGGTACGCGGTTTTCGATGCAGGGTTGGCCCTTGCTCAACGGACAACCACAACTGCAACCAATATAGAAGACGCGCTTAGCCTGTGCATTACAGGAAGCGGATGCTCAACCTCTGCGCAGGAATCGCCCCGGCGGTGAGGTCTCTCTTTGAACTGTTCTTAGCTGCCGGCTCCGTGCGGCCTGCATCTGTCGTACTTTATGATCTTTGAAATGCAAATCTCCGCCGATCTCGCGTCCAAGGCGAACTTATGACATCGTCCGCGCCAGCCCCGCACGAAGCAAAAATGCAGCTGCGCAAGACGATGGGCTTCTGGGATGTCCTGCTTTTCAACATTGCAACCGTCCTTGGGCCACGCTGGATTGCGGCTGCGGGCCACAACGGACCCTCATCGATAAGCCTGTGGGTTCTTGCCGCGGTGTTCTTTTTTGTGCCGGGAGCCCTCGTGATCAACGAGCTCTCTTCGCGCTTTCCTGAAGAAGGCGGCCTTTACGCCTGGTCGAGAGAGGCATTCGGTCCCTTTCATGGTTTCGTCGCCGGCTGGACCTATTGGATCTACACCTTCTTCTATTTTCCCGGCTTGCTGCTCGCCAGCGCTTCAATGGCGGCGTACATCATCGGAGGCCGCGGCACGCTGCTTGCGCAGGACCGCACGTTCCAGCTGAGCGTTTCCCTCGGCATTCTTCTCGTTGCCGTCGTGCTGAATATCATCGGTCTCAACATCGGCAAGTGGCTCCAAAACGCCGGCGGGGTGGGGACCTATGTGCCCCTACTCATGCTTGTCGGCGTCGCCGCAGTGCTTTATCTCCATAACGGCTCCGCAACCCATTTCACCGCGGCCAACATGATGCCCACGTGGAACTGGGACACGGTGAACTTCTGGTCGCAGATCGCTTTTGCCTTCACCGGGCTTGAACTCGTTTCTGCCATGAGCGAAGAAGTGCGCGACCCGCGACGTACCTTGCCGCGCGCGGTCTTCGGCGCAGGTGCGCTTATCGCCCTCATGTACATCGTGGGAACCTTTGCCATTCTCTCGCTGGTACCCGCCGCCGACCTCGATCCTCAGAGCGGCGTCTTTCATGCCATTACCGATTGGATCGGTCGCACTCAAAGTTGGCTTCCTCGGCGTGCTCGCCGCGATTCTAGTGACCTTTGGCAACGCCGGCGGCGTCGGCAGCACGGTGGCCGGAATCGCCCGAGTCCCCTTCGTTGTGGGCGTCGACCGGTATCTCCCGGCTGCGTTCGGCAAGATCCACCCCAAGTGGAAGACTCCGTGGGTCTCGATCCTCGTCCAGGCCGTGATCTCCGCTGCCATCCTGCTCGGTAGCCAGATCAATGAAACGACGCAAGGCGCGTATCAAAAGCTGATCGATGCCGGCATCATTCTCTACTTCATTCCATTCCTCTACATGTTCGCGGCGGTTATCAAGCTGGCGCGCCGCAAAGACCGAAATGAAAACCCGCACGCGGTGCTGGTGCCGGGCGGAATTGCCGGCGTCTGGATCTGTGGGGGGCTGGGCTTCACGGTTGTTCTCGGCGGGATAGTGCTCTCGCTCTTTCCGCCAGGCGGCACATCTGACAAGCTGGGATTTTTTGTATGGCTGGTCGCGGCAACAGCCGGTTCGATTCTGATCGGCCTCTTCCTCTACTGGCGGGGCGCCCGCGCCAAACGCTTCCTGTCATGAGGAGTTCATCTCGGCGGAGTACACTGGTGCTCAAAATCAGCACATAATTCCGCTGGGAAGGCCAGGCACAGATCTCTTCCCGGACCGGTATGCCCCGCGAGGCGAGAGATGGCCCATTCTTCCGATCATCGACACGAAGAAGAGATGAAGCAGGCGCAGTTTGCCATGCGGCTCTCTCTTTTCTTCGGGGTCGTCATGCTTTTGGGAAAGTCGGCCGCGTATCTGATGACGCATTCGGTCGCTATTTTTTCTGATGCGGCCGAATCGGTCATTCACGTCATAGCGGTGGCATTTGCAGCATTCAGCCTTCGGCTATCCGCGCGTCCAGCCTCCCGCCAATTTCTGTACGGTTACGAGCGAATCTCGTTTTTCTCAGCCGGGTTTGAGGGTGCCCTCATCGTCGTGGCTGCCATCACCATCCTCTTTGAGTCGATCCGCGAATGGAGGATGGGACTGCAACTGCAGCATGTCGGATGGGGTGTGGTGCTCATCCTGGCGGCCGGAATTCTGAATGCCGCACTAGGCTACTACCTCATCCGCATCGGCAAGCGAACACATTCCCTCATCCTCGAAGCCGATGGCAAACATGTCTTGACCGACAGCTGGACGAGCATCGGTGTGGTGTTAGGGCTAGGGCTCGTGCTGCTTACGCACTGGAAACCCCTGGACCCACTGGTCGCCATTGCAGTGGCCGTCAACATCTTATGGTCAGGAAGCCGTTTGCTTTGGCAATCCGCTGCGGGCCTGCTTGACTATTCAGATCCAGAGGCAGGCCGAAGGATTCGTGCGCGGCTGGATGCAATCTGCTCTGACCTGAATCTTCAATATCACGGTGTGCGCTTCAGGACCACCGGGTACCGGCACCTGATCGAGGTGCATCTTTTGTTCCCGAGCGTAACGCACGTGGGTGAGGCGCATGCTCTCGCCACAGCGCTGGAAGAACGCCTGACCGAAGAGATAGGCATGCCGGCCGAGGTGATTACTCACCTCGAGTCACTTGAAGATCATGCCGACGTCCACCACAGCGAGCACTACACCGGGAAGCCCGAGTAGCACCCCCTGCCGGTCATCCTTTGCTCTTCGCCGCCATGTCCTTGTTCGGGCTCCAGTTGATGACGTGGTAGGTGGCCGGTGTTGTGCCGATATTGCGGAACCCATGCAGGCTGTTCGACGCGTTGAAGACGACCGAACCGGGTCCGACCTTGACCCACTTGCCGTCTGAGAGCGTTTCGCACTCGCCGTCGCGCAGGATGATGAGCTCCTCGTTCACGTGCCGGTGGGG
Source organism: uncultured Acidobacteriaceae bacterium (assembly GCA_963820245.1). Taxonomy (GTDB): domain Bacteria; phylum Acidobacteriota; class Terriglobia; order Terriglobales; family Acidobacteriaceae; genus Telmatobacter. The sequence goes on from CAWFZC010000002.1 coordinate 45,835, forward strand.
CGGATGCGACATGAGCCCGGGATTCAGTGTGCTCACATGCATCTCAAGCTGGTCAAGCGTGGCGGTTGGCTGCTTGCAAAGCGACCTGACCTCACCTACTTTCGTTTTTACCACCTTCATCTCGTCCCAATGGAAAACGGTGGGCCCCATAATCTTTTGTTGATCTTCAGCTGCGGCAACAGCACTCAGGGCGCTGGGCAAAGCCAGCAGTCCCACCAGGGCATCGCGTCTAGTAATCATTTGATCCTCTCTCTACGAAAGCATGTACGGGGAGCGTTGTGGACGGCTGAGCATGCTGTTTGCCTCGTCGTCGTTCTTGAAGCGCTCCATCGAGGGATCCCAATAGAGCTTGCGCTTGAGCACCATTGCCATGTCGTGGATCAAGCATGTGGAGCAGGCGCGGTGGCCCATCTCCACTGGCGAGATCGGCTCCTTGCGGCTGATGATGCAATCCAGCCAGTTGCCGTGCTGTTCCTTGCTCTCGTACAGGTGAATCTCGTCAGGACCAATCACCGACTTGATGATGCCCGGATCGCTCGCAGCCAGCGCCGTTGCAGTCGTTCAGCTTGGCCACTGGATCGCTCTTGGTTACCTGCTCGTTGCCGCGCGAAACAAAGATCCATCCCTTGCTTCCGTAGAACTTGATGCCGTTGGCGTAGTCGCCGCTCACGCTCATATGAACGCCTTTCGACGAAACGTCATTCGGAGCATAGATCGCCTCGGTCTTGAACGGCCCATGCACGTCCCACAGTCCGTGATCGGGAAATTCCGCGTGGCCCCAAATTTCGACGGGGCCTGTGTATTCGGTGTTCATGCCCCAGTGCGCGCTGTCGATATGATGCGCGCCCCATCCCGTAATCATGCCTGCGCCGAACTGCCTGCAACGCAGCCAACCCGGGCGGTCGTAACCCGTTTGAGGATGTACGCGGTCCACGGTGTAGTACTTATACGGCGTTTCTCCCAGCCACATCTCGTAGTTGAACCAGTCAGGAGCGGGCATCGGCGTTTTGTCTCCACCTGCCGGATCGCCGGGCAGGCCAACCTCAACGCGCTCGAGATCGCCGATGCGCCCGTTGCGCACCAGTTCGGCGGCATAGTGGAATTGCACTGTCGAACGCTGCTGGCTGCCAATCTGCAGGATGCGCCCCGAAGCCTGGACGGCGTTGCTGAGCGCACGCCCTTCCGCAATGGTGAGCGACGCCGGCTTTTGCAGGTAAACATCCTTGCCTGCGCGAACGGCGTCAACGCCGATCAGCGCATGCCAGTGGTCCGGCGTGCTCACCACAACGGCATCGATATCCTTGTTGGCCAGTAGTTCGTGGTAGTTTGCGTAGCCGGTCACCCCTTCGTAGGGCGCGCCGGTCTTTTTTGCGTAGAAGTCGTTGATCAGCTTCTTGCCGTCTTCTACGCGATGCGCATCCAGATCGCACACTGCCATGATCTTTGCGCGGTCATAGGGCAGCAGAAGCGCCATATCGTGACCTCGCGAGATGCGCCCCGCGCCAATGCACCCGATGTTGATGCGCTTGCTCGGCGCATACTGCCCGAACACTGAAGCCGGCACGATCGCCGGAAACCCGATGGCTGCCGCTGCGCCCAAGCCCGTCTTCAAGAAACGGCGCCGTGAAACCTTATTTTTCCGCATTCCGCTCAAGGTCCTCTCTTTCCGCAGGAGAATTCTAAGCCCTCAGCGCGAGCACGAGATAGGTCTTCGTGTGGACCTCCGGCAACGGGCGCCGAATTGCGAGCAGGACGTCCGCGTGCGATTTAGTCCTTAACCCGAACTTTATATCAATAAAATGAAGCTGCGCGAACTGGCCGTAAGCGGCTGATCTATCGTATTTTGCTTTATTTTTTGAGGGATTTACCAATCGCGCCGGCTGTACTTTTCTAGTTCGAATCACGTATAAAGGATGCAAATACCCGGTTGTTCAAGATCATTTCTTTTTGCTTGTGAAATCATGATTTTCAATGCGGAGTGCGCTCGCGGGTTGCTCACAAACCTGCAGAAGGCCTGAAAAAATGAGCCAAAATCTTTTTGATTTGACCGGAAGCGTTGCCGTCGTCATCGGCGGCACAACTGGACTGGGACATGCCATTGCCCTCGGTCTCGCGAATGCAGGGGCAGACGTGGTCCCAAGCGCTCGCAGGCTGAAGGAAGTGGAGCAAACGGCCACTGAGATCGAGGCTCTGGGCCGGCGCTCTCTGCGCATCACGAGCGACGTGCTCAAGCGCGCGACTCTGCAGGCTGTGCACGATGCAACTCTTGAAGCGTTCGGCAAAATCGACATTCTTGTGAACGCGGCCGGCACCACATCCAAGTCGCCCACACTTGAAGTTGCCGAGTCCGACTGGTTGCGCATTATCGACACCAACCTCACCGGGACTCTTCGCGCCTGCCAGATCTTCGCGCCCACCATGGTCAAAGCCGGCTACGGACGCATCGTCAACCTTGCTTCGCTTAGTTCGTTTGTGGGCTTCTCGGGGGTCGCAGCCTACTCCGCCAGCAAGGCCGCCGTGGCTTCACTCACAAAGGTGCTCGCCATTGAACTGGCCGACAGCGGGGTCAACGTGAACGCAATTGCGCCGGGTGTCTTTCCTACCCCGCTGAACGCAAAGCTCGTCCAGGGCACGGCCCGCGGCGAAGAACTGCTGTTGCGCACGCCCATGGGCCGTTTTGGCAAGGCGCACGAACTTGCGGGCCCTGCGATCTTTCTTTCCTCGCAGGCGGCGTCGTTTGTTACGGGAGAAGTGATTGCTGTTGACGGTGGATTCCTGGCCAGCGGCGTCAACCAGTAGCTCCGGAATTGAGACTCTTGCGTCGCTAGAGCGCGACTGGAACGATCTTTACTTTGCGCGCCTCGGCGCACGATGTGTAGATGCTGCGGACAAGTTCGAGTGCGTGGTACCCTTCGACGCCGGAACTTGATGGCGCGCGTCCTGCCTTGCAGGCTTCTCCGAATTCGGAGAGTTGACGCTCGAAGGGCACAGTCGAAATCGCCATCGGATCGGACGCCCCCGACTTTGCCAGCTGCGCCACCGGAGCCGGTTCGCCCGAGTCATTCCGCACATCCCACGTTGTCAACTGATCTCCTGTGATAATCGCGCTACCCTTCGTCCCGTGAATCTCCACCCGCTCGGGATAGCCGGGCCAAAGCGCGGTTGCCGCCTGAATCACGCCGGTTGCGCCTGTGGCGTAGCGCATCACCGCGCATACGCAATCTTCTGACTCGATCTTGTGGGTTGCCCCAAGCTGCCAATAGCCAAACACTTCGTCGACGGCGCCGACGAGGTAAAGCAGCACATCCACCTGGTGAATGGCCTGACTGATGAGAGCGCCGCCACCTTCGCCGATCCAACTTCCCTTGACCGGCCGGGCGTAATACTCATCCGTGCGATGCCACTTCACATACGCATCTGCCTGAAGCATTCTTCCCAACCGCTGCTCGGCCAGGGCCTTCTTGAGGAAGAGTACAGAGTCGTCAAAGCGATGCTGGCTCACCACGCCCAACTGAATGCCTGCTGCGCGCGCGGTCGAGATCATCTTTGCGGCAGTTTCCAAATCAACCGCCATGGGCTTTTGTACCAACACATGCTTTCCATTTTTTGCGCAGAGTTCAACTGCGGGCAACCGGTAGGCAGGAAACGTGCAAACGTCCGCGTAGTCCACATTGGCGTGGCTGCAAAGTTCTTCGGGAGTTCGAACGTACTCCGCACCTGCCGCCTCGGCAAACCTGCGCCCGCGCTCTTCGGTTCTGTCAGTGCAAACCGTAACCTGGTAGCCAATGTTCTTATAGGCCTGCAGATGCTTCCAGGCGATTGCGCCCGTGCCGATGATTCCAACTTTCATTTGTGATCCAGCTCCTGACTCAGTGATCGTTCGTCAATCAATGATAAAGAAGATCGCGTGGTGTGGTTGAGAGGCTGGTCAAACGAGCACTGCGAATCACGGGTAGAATGATCTGCGGCGAGATAAACTGCATTCGTCGGACTCTGCCTCCAGAGGAGCATCTTTGCCGCGCCAGTCTCGCCAATCAAGCCTCCGCTGGGTTGTTTGCGCCCTTCTGTTTCTCATTACGACTGTCAACTACATGGACCGATCGGCACTAGGCTTGGTTGAGCCTATCCTCAAGCACCTTCTTGGGGGCGACGCCGATCTTGCGCTCTACAACCGGCACTACAGTAACATCGTTACCTGTTTCATCATTGCCTACGGACTCGGCTCGTTGATTGCCGGGCGCGTGATCGATCGCGTTGGCACCGAGAGAGGGCTCGCTCTCTCGATCGCCTTTTGGGCCGCGGCATCCATCGGGCATGCGTTTGCGCGCACCGTCACTGGCTTCGGCATTGCCCGCTTCGCCCTTGGATTGGGTGAGGCCGGCAACTTTCCCGCCGCTCTCAAGGCCACCGCAGACTGGTTTCCGCCGGAAGAGCGCGCGCTTGCGACCGGGATCTTCAACTCAGGCACCAGTGCCGCGTCGCTCATTGGGCCGCTGCTGATTCCATTTGTAGCTCTTCGTTTCGGATGGCAGGCGGCATTCTTCACCACGGGCGGATTCAGTCTGCTGTGGCTTGCGTGCTGGCTGCTGTTTCCTTACAACCGGCTGCTGTTGAAGTATGGCCAATCTTCCGGATCTTCAACGCGCTTGAAACAGGCACCGGCGCAGGCGACCTTCGGATCGCTGCTCAAAGCGCGCGGCACCTGGCAATTCGCTTTGTCAAAAGCCGCCACCGATCCAGTCTGGTGGTTTTATCTCTACTGGTTGCCGAAGTTTTTTCACGAGCGTTTTCAGGTCAACATGAGTCAGATCGGATTGCCGATCATCGTCGTCTATGTAGGCGCCACGCTGGGCAGTATCGGTGGTGGATGGCTCGCCGAAGCTGCCATGCGCCGCGGCTATTCGCTCCGACCGGCCAGGCGATTTGCAATGATGTTTTGCGCCTGCTGCGCGCTCGGTGTGATTCTTGTCCCATTTGTGCATCTGCTTTGGCAGGCCATCGCGCTCTTGTGCCTGGCCACGGCGGCGCACCAGGGCTTTTCGTCGAACCTGCTTTCAACGCCATCAGACAACTTCCCATCCGGGTCAGTGGCCACTGTGGCCGGCATCGGCGCGGCGATTGGCTCCATCGGGAGCAGTCTGGCCATCACCGCCGTCGGCCTCCTGTGGACGCATTACTCCCTGCTCATCTTCTTCATCGCTGGATTTGCCTACCTGTTCTCGATGGTGGCGTTTCAACGCAAGGGTTCCGATTCGGCGGCCAGCGAAAATGCCGCAACGACATAAACCTGACCGGACTTGTACAGGTGGGTTGGAAGGGTTCGAGCGGGCGCGCCTCTGCTCTGAGAGCAAAGAATGCTGAAGGCTATTTGGGTGATGCGGTTGCCAGGCGGTCGCCCCGTCGGCCCGATCTTTGATCGAGTGGCTCAATTTCGTCGTGCGTAAAAAGAACCTTATGAAGGGCAAGGGCGGCTGCGCCACGCAGCCGGGCAGCATCGCCATCCATCGCGGCCACAATGCGGGGCCGGTGCGCAGTGAATGACTTTGCGATGATCTCGCTTTCGATAATCGGACAGATGCGCGACCAGAGAGCGGTGCAATCACCCACAATAATGATTAGCTCCGGGGCAAGTCCGGCCACCAAAATGGTCAACCCGCGTGCCAGGTAGGTTGCCATCTTGTCAATCGAACGCAGCGCCCGGATGTCGCCGCTGACCGCCAGGTCCAGCACTTCCTTGAATGTGCCGACCGTGGTCTCAGGCGCAAGTTCCCGATAGAAGCGAAGTGCTGCGCGGTTTGAAGCGTAGGTCTCCCAGCAGCCCGTGTTGCCGCAGCCGCAGACGGGTCCCGAGTGCTCCAGCGGCATGTGTCCAAACTCGCCCGCCATATCGTCTTTGCCGCGCGCCAGTCGGCCATCCACCAACAGGCCGGTACCGAGCCCATCTGACACGCTCACAGCGATCACGTTTGAAGCTTCGCCATATTGTCCGAACCAGCGCTCGGCGAGCAGGCAAGCGTTCGCCGCGTTCTCAAGCTCGATGGGGCTTTCAAGAACCAGTTGCAACTCGCTGTGAAGATCCACCTGCGTCCACGAGACATTCGGGGCAAAAAGTACATGGTGGGTCCTTTGTTCCACGCGCCCTGAAACGCTCACGCCCACGCCGGCGAAGGAGCGCTCTCTGAAGGTGTCCTGCAGCGTACGCGCGGCCTCGGCAATCTTCATCACCGCCTGCCGTACTTCGGCCTTCGAATCTCTTTGCGCGGAGAGCGGAACCGTCTCGCGAATCAGAAAACGGCCATTGATGTCGACCACGGCCAGGCTTGCGTTCCCAGGCCGCAGGTCGATCGCAAGGGTTACATGCCGGTCGTTCAGGGTGACAAAGGTCGGTCTTCGACCGCGCGGAAGCCTGCCCAACGTGCCGGGCAGTACCCAGCCTTCGTCAATCAACAGGCCAATGATCACCGAGACAGTGCTTGGCTGCAGCCCGGTCAAGCGCGCCAGATCCGCGCGGCTCACGGGCTGATGCCGATGAATGGCGTGCAGCACAATGTCTCGATTGATTTCACGCGCCGTTTCGCTTGAGGCAACACCGCGGCGCTGTCGATTCGGCTTATCTTTCAAGTTCGCTTCCATAGACATTTCAGATCAGGCCATCATCATAGGTCGGCAACCGCTTGATAGGGAAGAGACACTATTCAACCGAAGCGAATGAGGCTAATCAACTCGCGGCAAGCCGTCGTGAGATTGCGGCCGACTAAAGCGCACTAACCTGCCTGTACAAAACAACCCCTACAGAAAAGGTCCGGGTCCGCCGATAAGACTCCTGAGAGTCGTATGGGTGAACTCCGGCAATTTCGTGAATCAGCGATTCAGGCGACAGTAGAGTGCGAAGCGACCGCCGAAGACTGGTCACTAACGCACGCCAACGCCGAATCACGCCTACTCCGCGCCTATAACCAGACGCGCGGCAGGTTGCTGGGAGTCGAAGTTGAAGTTGCCGACTTCTCCCCTTCCAGCCTTGAATCCCGCCTGCCCGATGTATG
>CAWFZC010000003.1:0-15322 GCA_963820245.1 uncultured Acidobacteriaceae bacterium
TGGGGCGAATCTGGGCGGGGAACAGTCCGGGCATATTCTGTTTTTGGACGATGCGACGACCGGCGACGGGATGTTGACGGCGCTGAAGATTGCTTCGATCGTGTCGCTGAACGGGGCCTTGGATACCCTCGTCGCTGACTTGAAGATTTTCCCTCAGAAAATTGTGAACGTGCGCGTGAAGTCGAAGCCGCCGCTCGATTCCTTGCCGGAAGTTACGAGCGGTCTCGCGGAAGCTGGACGGGCGCTGGGCAAGTCCGGACGCGTGGTGCTGCGCTATTCGGGCACCGAGCCGCTGGCCCGCGTGATGGTGGAAGCCGAGCACGAAGACGATGTGCGCCGCTGGACCGATGCGCTGGCGGCGGCATTGCGCACTGCCATTGGCGTCTGATCCTTGTTATGGCACCCCCTCTCTGCTTCCCCACGAGTTAGAGTTGGTATCCAGAAGCTCCGTGATATATTCCCCGCTACTTCCAGCTAGGGTAATTTTCAAGTGAGGTTGCAATGGCGAGATATTTTTTCCTCTCAGCGTTTCTCCTGTTCTTTTCGGTTGGCGTGATTGTGTGTGGCATTTCTGGAGAACCGTCCGCCGCGGCTCAAGATCCACAACTTTTAGAGAAGCCGCAACGGATGTTCCCGATTCACGGCCGGATTGTACCCTTCAATAAAGCCCGCTCCAGGTAAATCCCGTCTTAAGTCGAGTATGAAGGTCACACATGATTTCAATAAAGCCCCGGCTCGCCGGGGGGGCGGGTTTTCCAGCGGCGGTGAATCCAGAGCCACTGGTCAGGATAGCGCCTGATCCAGGATTCGATGGCGGTTGTGCATAACTGGGTTCCGGTGAGGATGTCGGCTTGGATGTCGCTGGTGTGGGGGATTTTGACTTCGGGGCCGAAGTGGAGGACGTAGCGGTGGTGGCTTGTGTCCCAAAGCATGAAGCCGGGAGGACGGCCGCGCCGGTTTTGCGGGCTACGTGGGCGAGGCCGGTGGCGGTGCATGCCTCGATGCCGAAGAACTTGACGAACGCGCCCTGCGGCGGGGTCATGTTGGTGTCCATGAGGATGCCGACAGTGCCGCCTTTATGCATGGCGGTGAGGAGGCCGCGGCCGAAGTCGTCTTTGTGGAGGACGTAGTTGCCGTGGAGGCAGCGGATGCCGTTGACGTAAGCGTCGAGGCGGCGGTTGTCGAGGCGGCGGATGACCATGCCCATGGGATGGCCCATGAGGGAGTGGATAGAAGCTGGAGAGTTCCCACGCGCCGAGGTGGCCGGTGATGACGAGGACGCCTTTGCCCTTGGCCTGGGCGGCGAGGTAGTGGTCGAGGCCTTCGGTGCGCAGCCAATCTCGGGTGTTTTCGCGGGTGTAACGGGTCATGCGGCAGAACTCGACGAGCTGCCAGCCTAGATGGACGTAAACCTGGCGGAGAATCTTTTTTCTGGCTTTGGAGGGGAGATTGGGTAGTGCCATCTGGAGATTGCGTTCGCCGACGCGGCGCAGGCGGCCGAAGATCCAGTAGACGAGAAAGGCGAGTGCGCCGGCAAAGAGGCGGGCCAGACCCCGGGGCATGCGCCCCAGAGTGCGCGCGACGGCGACGACCAGCCAGTACTCGATGGATTCCCGCATGGTTGATGACAAACACCAGTTTAGCTGTTTGGCGCGGTGGGAAAACAGGGAACGAGGGAACAAGGGACCACGGGAACAGGAATCATGAACTGAGGGACTCGGGTCTTGGGCGCGGGGAGGGGAAATTCTGGCTGCGCATTTTGCATGCACAAAGTTTTCCAACGAGTGACAGCCCGAGGCGAGTTACCGGACTGAGCCATGGTTTCCGACGGAATCTGCAAGGCGGGGTTCGTCTACTGGTGCATGCGCGTCAGGAGAGCGGCGTAGCGGGGGTCGTGGCGGACGGAATCGAGCAGCGGGTCCACGCGGATGAGAGCCATCGAAATGCAGTGCTTGTCGAGCGCGTGCTGGAATGAGTCAAAGGCATGGTCGAGGTCGTTGACGCGAAGATCATTGATGCCGACTTCGTAAGCTGTGCAAGGGTAGTCTGAGGAAGTGAGTAGATTGCGGGTGCGCGCGCGCCAATAGGATTGCCATCCGTGTTCCTTGTAGACGCCAAGAAGAGCGCCGGTGTTGAGCTGTGGTTGAGATTGGTGGAGCGCGATCAGATCGTACTGGATGGCCAGATCCTGATCGCCCTTTTGCTCGTAAATGAGACTCACATAATTGTCGATGGAGCCGGGCTGGCGCTCCATCTCGGCGGCGCGCTGCAATTGAGCGAGTGCTTCGTCGTAGTGCCGGGCAAGGTAGAGAGTAACGCCCATTCGGCGATTGATGAGGAAGGATAGCGGATCGAGCTGAAGTGCGCGGCGCATGTGGGTGACGGCGTCCTGCGGGCGTCCGACGGCGTCGAGGTAGACAGCGTACTTGAACTCGGCAATAGAGTCGTTGGGATTAAGGGAGATACCGTGGGTAAGGTTCCGCTCGGCATCAGTCCAGTCCCACTGGTAGATGGTTTGAAGGCTACCCAGCTCGGTGTAGGCTTCGCCGTTCTGAGGATCGAGCTGGATGGCGTGCTGAGCCGCGGCGAGTGCTTTGGGCATGAGCTGTTCGGGAGCGCCCATCTCAAAGGCAGCGGCAGCGTCGAGAGCGGAAGAGTAGCCGGCGTATGCGGAAGCGTAGGTGGGGTCGAGGGCAATAGCTTGCTGGAAAGCCTCGAGGCTGTGAGAGAGGTCCTGCTTGTTTAAGAAATAGCGGCCACGTAAATAAGCATCATGAGCTGCGGGGTTGACGGGCGGGCGCGGCGAGGGAGGGATGAGGACGACGCGGGCGCTGGTGGCTATCTGTTGGGCAACGTTGTCCTGAAGCGAGAGGACGTCGGTGCCGGGGCCCTCAAAGGACTGGGCCCAGAGGTGGCGATCGGTGCGAGCGTCAATGAGCTGAGCGGTGATGCGGATGCGGTCGCCGGAGCGCACGATGGAGCCCTCGACGATGGCGTCGACGTTGAGTTCGCGGGCGATATCGGGCAGTGGACGGCGGGAGCCCTTGTAGGCCATGACGGAGGTGCGGGACACAACACGCAGGCTGGGAATACGGGCGAGTTCCGTGATGAGCTCATCGGTCATGCCGTCTGCGAAGTATTCCTCGGAGGGGTCGCCGGAGAGGTTTTGGAGAGGCAGCACCGCAATCGAACCGATCGCGGCGTGACTGTCTCGATGGAAGAAGCGATCAGTGAGCGTATGTGGGCCGAGGGTGAGTATTGCAACGGCGACGAGGACGGCGGCGCATAAGGCGGCGACCAGCCCAAGTTTGTGACGGGAGTTAACAGCCGACGGGTCAGCGGGCGCGGCAGAGACCTCCGGAAGAGCAGCAATTTCGGGCGCAGCTGCGATCTGCGGAGGGGCGGGAGGCTCAATTGGAACATCAGGCGATTGAGTTGGCTCCGTGACCTCAGGCTCGACTGCCGTAATGGTTGCGATGAACCGGTAACCGGAGCCGGAAATTGTCTGCACAAACTTCGGCAAGTCGGTACTGTCCCCAAGCGTTTGGCGAATTTTTCGGATGGCCGTGTTGATTCCGTGTTCGATATCGACGAAGACTTCCTGCTCCCAAAGGCAACGGGCGATCTCATCACGGGTGACAACCTGTCCGTGTTTGGTGACCAGCAAGACCAGAAGTTCGAGAGGCTTCCGCTCGAGCTTGAGCCTGCGGCCCTTGCGGCAGAGCTCAAATCTGCCGGAATGAAGGCTGAATTCGCCGAACCGATAGAGAGCAAAGGGCACCAGATCTCTCCGAAGTAGCTGAAGTATAGCATTCGCAAAAATTATTGTGCATGGTTCTGCCTTATATTGAGCCACTTACGCCTTCACCTTTCTTCACCTCTGAATTTACCTTCCTCTATTGTTCGCGAACTCAAATTTGCGTTTTATCTGATTCCAGCCGGCAAATCCCCCCGGCGGAGGAGGAACTGATGAGATCGAGAAATTGGAGATTTGTGCCGGTGCTCAGGCAAGAACTGAGAATGAGGCTCGCCACTCTGGGGTTTATCTGCGCTCCCCTGTTACTGATGCCGGCGCTCGTTCAGGCACAGGATTGGCAAGTGCAAGTTGGCGCCCAGAGCAAGGACCTGGGACGGCAGGTCATCGCTTTCCTGCCGAATGAAGTGTGGATTCATGCCGGCGACTCCGTTGCTTTCAAAGTCGTGACCGACGAACCGCACACGGTGACATTTTTGACGCCCAACGAGGTGCGACCGCCTTTTCCGGTTGGCTGTTCAGGCACACCGCCGCCAGGAACAACGCCGAGCGGCAGCGCTGAAGATGGAACGAGCTGCGTGAACAGTGGAACGCTGACGAAAGGGCAGGAATACTCGGTGACGTTTCCGGAGCCTGGAAATTACAAGCTTGTCTGCCTGTACCACCAGGACCACACTGCGATGATTCACGTTCTAGATCTCTCCGCCGAGTTGCCGCATGACCGGGAGTTCTACAGGGCTGAAGCCGCGGACATGGAAAGGGACCTGCTTTCTTCTGCCGGCCACATGATGGATCACGATATGGACAGTTCACGCGATGAGGTGACAGCGGGGACAGGCTCGATCATGGCGACGGGCGGCGGTTCCGAAACGTTGTCAGTCATGCGCTTCATGCATCCGGACAAAGTTGTGCACGTTGGAGACACGGTGGAGTGGACAAACGACGATCCGACAACGCCACATACGATCACCTTCGGGACTGAGCCGGGCAACCCCATGCCGCCTTCTGGGAACGTAACCCCGGAACCGGATGGAGCGCTGCACGCTACCTTGAGTTCGCCCGGAGACAGTGCACATTCAGGCTTCATTGCCGCGGCTTCGCAGGACCAGATCGGGTCACCGCAATCGCTGCCGGGCACAACCCGCTTCCGCGTGACATTCACGGGGCCCGGTATCTATCAATACAAGTGCGCGCTGCACGACGGCCTGGGGATGCTCGGTAAAGTGACCGTTTTGCCGTGATCCGGAAAAGGCTCAACGGCGTTGCAGCCGACGGGAAGCCCTACCATTCGCTTGATCTACGACATTATGCTGACAAACGCACAAATCACGGCCGTCTCGGACTCCGGCGCGAGCGGCGAGTTTCCCACCGAGAGCGTGACGTTCAAAGCAGCCAGCTGGACTTTGGCCTTCACCCCGCAAGCTGAAGAGGGCGCTCAAGGACAGAAAGGCGGTCCGGCTGATACCGGACCGCCCTTTGTGAGTTGCTTGCATTCTGCGTGGGTTGGTTATTGGTGGTGGGACGATACGAAGGCGTGGGCCACTGTGCGCACGAAGGGCACTGCGCCCTCAGGCACGGGAACTTCGCCTTTGAGGACCGCCTCGAAGTCGTGCGGGCCCCCGTAGTAGACGTCGGTGTCGTCCCGGTTCTGGCTTACGCTGGTTCCGTCGAGGTCGATGCCGGCGAAGAGACCCTTATTGCGGGAGTAGCTGAGCAGCTCGGCGTTCATCTTCCAGTCCGTGGCAGCCTGGCCGCTGCGGCCCACCGGGCCTGCGGCTGCGGAGGCGTCGCCACCAATCTTGAACTTGTTCTTGAGCAGATCCTGGAAACCGCGGTCGTTGACGGCGACGAGGACGAGGTCAGTGGACTGGCCGCCAATCTGGAAGCCGAAAGAACCGCCGGCCATGCGGATGAAGACTGGAGCGCTCCAGCCATGGCCGGTGCGGCAGGTGACGATTCCCTGGCCGTACTGGCCGCCGACCACGAAGGCACCCTTCAACATGCCGGGGACAACGGCGACGCAGGTGGCCTTTTGGAGGATGTTGAGGGGAATGCTCCTATCTTGTGCATTGAGAATCTGATCGAGGACCACTTTGGCAGCGTCAACGCGAGCCTGCAGATCTTCTCTTGAGGAGGCTGCAAACGCAATCGGAGAAAGCAGAACGCAAAGGCAGATTGAGACGAATGTCTTCTTCATTTCCATTTCCTTTCTGGTAAGAGCCCTTCCTGGGGCGTGAAGGGCGGGTCTTGATTTCAAAAAAAATCAACATGATCCGGGCCGCGGGCTCCCGAGCCGGCAACCATGGAAGAGGCTGAAGCCGGGTTCGGGCTCCCCACCGGCATCTTCTGGAACAGGCTACAACACGAATGCGGGCGAGGCCGCACATTGGTTCGCGTGAGGAAGATTGGGCTCATCAACAGTAAACAGGCGCACGAGAGCAAACGATTTGCTCTGAATGCTGAGATGCGGATAAGGGACGTTGGGATGGACAGGGGGGCTTAAGGCGGGGGAGGGCGAACGGGTGGGGCGCAAATCACTCGAAAGACGTAGGAGTAAAAAAGAGGAGTTCCCAGGCATCATGGAAACATGCTGCCTGGGAACTCCTTTCCCCAGATCTGCGTTGTTTCTGTAAACATCTTTGTGGAAAACTCGGAATGGGACAAGAGTACGAAAGGGTTGTGGCGTTAAGTAATAGGGTTTGTTAACTACTTAGTTAGTAGAGCAGATTCTGAAATTGTGTGAACCGTTTGGCTTTCCCTCAGGGGCTAAAGCCCTGCTCTTCTGCTGGTGGAATGATGTACGGGCTGAAGCCCGTACCCTTCAAAACAACAGCAACGGCATGCGAGTGTGTTCTAAGACGAAGGACGTTTACGGGTGCCGGCGTGGGCTGCTTTTCCCTGCGGCAACATGAACAGGGTGGGCGCCGCCATGGAGAGCTTGATGCGGTTGTCGACCCCTGCCTTGTGCATGAGGCGGCCCAGGTGGGCGCGGACGGTTCGCTCTTCAATACCGAGGGCTTTTGCGATTTCGCGATTGGATCGGGCCTTCATGATGAGCTCGAGTACCTGGCGCTCGCGCGCGGTGAGCTTGGGCGGGGGCGTGGCGCGCCTTGGCGTCGAGGAACTGAGGAGACGGTCAATCAGCATGGAGAGCAAGCGGCGGGGCGCCCAGATGGAACCCTCGGTGACCACTTCAATGGCTTTGCGGACCATGGCAGGAGGGGCGCCCAGATCGAGGTAAGCGCGGGCTCCGCCAATGATGGCGCTGAAGACCAGTTCTTCGTCTTCCTCCGGTCCGATGACGATCAAGCGGATGTCGGGACGGAGGCGGCGGATGTGGTCGAGCGTCCTAAGGCGGGAATGCGAACCGTGGAGATCGACGACCAGGTAGTGGAGATCATGGCCTTCGAGCAGCTCAGAGATAGTACCCGTAACGGGGATGAGTTGGGCACAGTTCGGCCCGGCAGGCTGGTCGAAGATGCTGGCGAGGCCCGCGAGTCTCAAGGGCTCTTCAGCCACCAGGCCGATGCGGATCGGTGCGGAGGTTCGATTTGATTTCATGGTGCTGCTCCTGTTCCCAGTCAGGAGAGCGGCTCGCTTTGCTGCGCTTCGGGGGTGAGCGCCGCGTTCGAATCCGTTTTTACTGGTGCGTTCAACCGGCCAGACAGAAAGAATCTTCAGAGTTTCGGAAGGACGATTCCCTGCTGATTTTGGTATTTGCCCTTGCGATCGGCGTAGCTGACTTCGCAAGGTTCATCGGAGCGGAAAAACAAGATCTGGCACAGACCTTCATTGGCATAAATCTTTGCGGGCAAGGGAGTGGTATTTGAAATTTCGAGGGTGACGAAGCCCTCCCACTCCGGCTCAAAGGGCGTAACGTTCACGATGATTCCGCAGCGCGCGTAGGTAGACTTGCCCACGCAGATGGTTAAAACATCACGGGGAATGCGAAAATATTCCACCGAGCGGGCGAGGGCGAAGGAATTGGGCGGGATAATGACCGACGGCGCAGTTACGGAAACAAAGGAGCGCTCGTCGAAGGCCTTGGGATCGATGATGGCGCTGTTGACGTTGGTAAATATCTTGAATTCGTCTGAGACTCGAAGGTCGTATCCATAGGAGGAAAGCCCGTAGGAGATGACACCGCTGGCGACCTGTTTTTCGCTGAAGGGCTCGATCATGCCGTGGTTGAGAGCCTGTTCCCTGATCCAGCGATCACTTCCTATCGACATGACACTCCTGTTCCGGCGGGGTGAATTTTTACCTTCCGGAAAAAGTTGTGGGCATTTCCGTCGGCGCGACGATTCATCTTACGAAAGCGGTAAGCGGATTGACAACGGAAATCGCCCTTGTGGGCGACTTGGCGGCCGGGAGGAGCCAGGGCAGCGAGGTGAAAAGGGGCCGGAAGGGGTGGGTTCCGGGATTTCTCCGGTGGAAAAAAGGGCGCAATTTCATTCTGCTGTTCCATAATCGCGGCAAAATCTGTACCATCTCCACTGTAAGGCGTAGTACAGTCAATAGCAGTCGCGCCAGCGAGGATACCCGATTGATTAAACAAGACATCGTCCATCAAGTAATCGAGCGCACGGGCCTGCCGCGCACGAAGGCAGAGGCTGCGGTTGATACGGTCTTCGAGGGCCTGAAACAGGCTCTGGCCGCCGGGGAGCGCATCGAACTGCGCGGATTTGGCGTATTCAGCGTCCGCGCCCGCAAAACCGGTATTGGCCGCAACCCTCGCACCGGCACCGAGGTGAGCATCACGCCCGGCAAGGCAGTGCGCTTCAAGCCCGGCAAGGAACTGCATTCACTTGAAACGGGCGGCGCGCCCCGCGCCTGATCGCACTCCGACACCGGCGACGCACACGCAGCGGGCAGGGCTCGGCGGATTGCCGCGCTAGCGTGTTGTGCGCCTGAGTCTCCCCGCAGCCCCCTTCAAAATGACGAGGAAACTGGTGCGACCCATCTTCCGGGAGTATGCCCTGCCTGTGCTGCTCCTCGCCGCCAGTGTGTTGACCACGACGGCCAACGGCGCCCGCTTCATGCAGAATTTTCTGAGAGGCATGCCGCCTGTCGTGCGCGACAGCGACCTGTGGCCGTGGGTCTGGGTGTGGAGGCATCCGGATCTTTACATTCTTGGCTGGACGTTTTCGTTTACGCTGCTGGGCATCCTGCTGGTGCACGAGTTCGGCCATTACATCGCCTGCCGGGTGCACGGAATCAGCGCCACACTGCCATGGATTCTTCCTGCGCCGACTCTAAGCGGCACGGCTGGAGCCGTGATCCGGATCCGGTCACGCATTCCGAGCCGCAATGCGCTGATGGATGTTGGGATTTATGGACCGCTGGCCGGGTATGTGGCGTCAGTGATTGCAGTGGGAGTTGGCTTTGTACTGAGTTTCAAGTCACAAGCCGATGCGCCCGATGGGATCGTGGTGTTTGGAAGCGAGCCAATCACGATTCGAGCGGTGCATGCCCTGCTGGAGCACTGGAATCCGGCCATCCCTTCGTTCGACCAGATCGCACCTCATCCTGTGCTGGTGGCGGGATGGATTGGACTTTTCATTACGTCGCTCAACTTGATTCCCGGCGGGCAGCTGGACGGTGGGCACCTGTTGTATGCCGTCTCTCCGCGCACCCATTCGCTGTTGACCAAACTGCTGCCTTTCGTTCTTTTCCTGGCCGGGGCGTTTTACTGGGTGGGCTGGATATTGTGGGGAGCCATTCTGCTGATTCCGGCCATGCGGCACCCACGGGTTCCAGTGGAGACCAATCTGAGCCGAGGGCGGCTGGTGCTGGGGTGCATCGGGCTCGCGATTTTTCTGTTGACGTTTACGCCCACGCCGTTTGAAGGCAACTCGCTGATGCAACTTTTGCGGGCTGATCCGATCAGGGCAACACAACGATAGCTGGCGCTGGGATTGGCAAAAAACAGCCGGCGGCACGGCACTTCAAGGCTGCGGCTTTTCCACTCCGGCTCGGCAGGTCTCGATAGGTCCGGAACGATACAATCGGGCCAGGCTCATTTCAATTTTTGGCCTAGCAAAAAGGAGCACGTTCACGCATGGGTTACCAGGTTCTGGCCAGAAAATATCGCCCGCAGCGCTTTGCCGACGTGGCCGGGCAGGACCACGTGACGCGCACGCTGATGAACGCGCTGAGCCAGAACCGGATTGCGCACGGCTACATCTTCTCAGGGCATCGCGGAATTGGAAAAACGACCATTGCGCGCATTGTGGCGATGGCGCTGAACTGCCGGAATGCGGTTGGTTCGCCGGAGAGGCCGACGCCGGAGCCGTGCGGGGTTTGCGACTCCTGCATTGAGGTGAGACAAGGCAACGCGGTGGACGTGATCGAGATTGATGCGGCGACGAATCGCGGCATTGATGAGATTCGCGAACTACGAGATGCGGCGCGCTACTCCCCTGCCCGCGACCGCTACAAGATTTACATCCTGGATGAAGCCCACCAGATTACCGAAGCTGCATTTAATGCGCTGCTGAAGACACTGGAAGAGCCGCCCGCACATGTGATCTTCATGATGGCGACGACGGAGCCAGAGAACATTCCGCAGACGATCCGGTCGCGCTGCCAGCACTTCAGCTTTCATGCGGTGAAGTTCGACGACATTCTTGCACAGCTGAAAAAGATTGCCGAAGAGGAGCAGGTGACTGCCGAAGAGGCAGCGCTGGCCTTGCTGGCCGAGGCCGGTGACGGCTCAATGCGCGATGCGCTCTCGATCATGGACCAGGCGATTGCGTCGGCTCCCATGGAGGCGGGCCGGGCAGTGCTGTCGGTCGAGCAGATTCGCGAGCTGATGGGCTCGGTGCCGAATGCGGTTTTTGAGCGGCTGCTGGAAGCCGTGGCTGCCGGGCAGAGCGCGGAGTTGATGGAGCAGCTGAACCTGCTGGTGAATGCGGGGCATAGTCCATCGTCGCTGGCACGGCAGATGTCCCGCTACCTGCGCAATGCGCTGATGGCGAAGCTGGGCGGCGAACAGACTGAGCTGCTGCAGATTTCATCGGACGAGCGGGCGCGTGCGGTGCGCACGGCGCTGCTGTTTACCGAGGAAGAGCTGACGCGGAATCTGCAGATTGTGTTGCGCACGTTTGACGATCTGAATTACCGGCAGGAGCAGCGGTTCCATCTGGAGCTGGGGCTGATCAAGCTGATCCATGCGCAACGGCTGCTGCCGATTGAAGAGTTGCTGAGTGGCGTGGCGAGTGGCGCGGGAACAAGGAACATGGGAGCGCCGAGTGCGCCGAGGGCATCGGCGGCCGGCGCTCAACGGCCGGCGGTAACACCCGCGGCAACATCCACCCCGGCGGCGCCTTCCATTTCGCCGTTTGGAAATAGCGGATGGGGCTCGGGGCCGAGTACGAAGCAAAGTGCGTCGGCACCCGTGGCCGAGATGGAGCGCAGCGCCCCTGCTGTGCGGATGCAGACGGAAGTTGCAAAGGCCGCGAACGAACCACCACGCGAGACCGCGCGCGAGCCGGTTGCGTTCACGGCGGTTGGATCGCAGGCCCTGGGATTTGCATCGACAACAACGATGACGGAGGGAGCGCTGGCGATGGCTCCTGAGCCGGCGAAGCCTGCACCAGCTATCGCGTCTGGCGCTGGCCCAACTATTGGTTCGGTGGCAATTGATTCGCTTCGCCATGCGGTTGGCTCGGCGCTGGTGAATGCGGGTCATGGCTCGGCGGCGCAGTTGCTGGGTTCGGGGAACTGGGTGCTGGACAGTGCGAACCTTCGCATTGAAGTTCCGGGTGTAGGCAAGAAGATGCTGACGCTGACCGTGAATGCAGCTGCGGAGAAGATTATCCGGCAGGAGTTGCAGCGGCTGGGGGCACCGGCCCGGTTCATGGTGGTGCCGGGCGAAGGAAGCGCGCAAGCGGCCCCAACAGCGCCGCCTTTGGCGGGAAGCGTCCAGGAAGCGGCGCTGGCGCATCCAATGGTGCAGCGGGCGAAGGAGATTTTCAACGCGGATGTGCGCAGCGTGGTGGATCTTCGCCAGAAGTAGCGGAACGAGAATTTGCGGCCAACGGAATCGGCGCACAGGAAAAAGCTGCACAGGAGAACCAGACCATGATCAATCCGCTCAAAATTTCGGAGATGCTTTCGCAGGCCAACCAGATGCAGGAGGAAGTGCAGCGCAAGCTCGGCGAGACGGTTGTTGAAGCGGAGAGCGGAGGCGGTGCGGTGACGGCCACCATGAACGGGAAGAAGCAACTGCTCAAGCTGCACATCGATCCCTCGGCCGTGATTGGACTGTCGGGTGGAAGTCCGGACGTGGAGATGCTGGAAGACCTGGTGGTGGCGGCGGTGAACGCGGCAGGCAGCAAGGCGGACGAGATTATCAAAACGAGCCTGCAGGGAATGCTGGGTGGACTGAAGATTCCCGGGCTCGGCGCCTGACGTTTTTCGATGCTGTGCCGGTTGTGAGAAGTACGGAGGCAATCCCTTGACCCGTTATGCCGAGCCGATGGCGCGGCTCATTGAAGAGCTAAAGAAACTGCCCGGTGTGGGGACCAAGAGCGCCCAGCGGTTTGCATTTCATATTCTCCGCGCAACGGATGAGGATGCCGCATCGCTGGCCGATGCGGTGCGCGGATTGAAGGCGAGCCTGCGGCTGTGCTCGATCTGCAACAACGTGACCGACATCGATCCTTGCGCCTATTGCGCGAGCCCTACCCGGAACCAGCGACAGGTGTGCGTGGTGGAAGAGCCGACCAGCATTGAAGCAGTGGAGCGGTCGCGCGGATTTCAAGGGGTGTATCACGTGCTGCATGGGACGCTTTCGCCGCTGCACGGTGTGGGCCCGGAGCAGTTGCGGGGCGGGACTCTGGTGGCGCGTGTGGAGCGCGGCGAAGTGGACGAAGTGATCCTGGCGACGAGTCCTACGCTTGAAGGCGAGGCGACTGCGAACTGGCTGGCTGGTGCGTTGCGCGGGCTTCCGGTGCGAGTTACGCGCATTGCGACGGGTGTGCCGGCGGGGAGCGATATTGAGTATGCCGACGAGGTGACAATGGCGCGGGCCATGGAGGGTCGGCGGGAGGTTTGAAGGTGGAACCTCACCATTTGTCGTGAGGGCGAAAAGCAGCTTTCAGCTTTCAGCTCGTGACTCTCGGGCGAGTTGCATTCATTCCCCGGTCCCTAAGTGCGAGGGACCGGGGGCACTCTCAATTTATCTGGGAACAGATGATCGAAAATCGCGATGTCGGGCACGTGGCCAATCCTTTTATTCGCGTGATTGTTTGCGGTTGTTGGTATCCCACTAAAGTGTTTTGACAACGGTTGTTTGAGCGTGGTGTCTTGAGGGGATGGGTGGCGGCGATTGCCGCCACAATCCATTTAGGGGACGGGCGTTCGTTGCACATGGACGCGCCCGGTTCCGGAGAGGGTCCGATTCCATCGCCCGAGCGAAGATTCTACGCTCCGCCAGGGGGCTTTCCATGAGCGGAGGCACGGCGCGAACGAGCTCGACCAAGACGCGCGCTGGCGAATCACTGCTCATCTCCTCGTCGGTCAACCGTCTCAAGGCCGCACCCCTGGTGGAACTCTTCCGCTCCTACGTGAAAGGGGCAGTGAAGGCAGAACCTTGCCGAGAACGACGTTGGGCCGCGGCCTCCGTCGTGGAGCACGATGAGGGTATCTGCATTTGCGGGCTACCCCCTGGCTCGAATCGCAACCGGCTGCTGCGCCGAGAAGCAGCCACATGCCAGGTCCTCGATGTCGCCCAGGCGTGCGCGCCTCGAACTGTAGGTGATCGCATCGGAACGTGAGCGAGTCCAGCGTGAGTCAATCGCACGTTCCGGAGCAAGGAACGAACGGCCCCTCGCTCGCCTGGACAGTGATCGACGCGCCGGTGAGTCCGGACGCGGAAGCCGTGACGGTGATGGCTCCGGCGCCCGTCGCCTGCACGAGCGCGAAGGCCAGCCCTTGATAGGCATTGCGGACGTTGCCGCGGAAAGTCTCCTGGACCATGCTTCCGCTGTCGACGGCGACGATCGCGCCGGGACCCGTGATGGCGAACGTCACCGGAGTCGAAGAGCTGGTCACGACCGCACCGTGGGAGTCCGAGACGGCGGCCTTGACGAAGGAAATGTCGTTCCAGTCGTGCAAGACCGTCGGGTGATCCGCCGTGAGAACGATCTGGGTCGCGTCCGTTCCTGTGGTGGCGGGGGAAGCCTTGGGCGCCTCCCACACCGTTTGCCACGCGTAACCCTGGCTCCGCACGGTTCCCAGCTCGTCCATGAGCGCTCCGTCGTTGCCCACGACGGGCCATTCTTGGTACGCCTCGCCAAGATAATCGGTGCCCGTCCAAATGAACTCCCCCGTGAACGCGGGAGTGGACGCGATTGTCGTCCAGGTGCTGGTCTGCTGGCCGTTTTCGGTGAGCAAGCCCGACTTCGTGGGTGCGTTGACCTCCGCAGTCACTACGGAATTGACGTCGTAGTTGTCTCCCCAGACGTCGAGGAGTTCGTTCGTGGGGCCCCCGACGTCGCCGCTCGTGGCAGGGTTCAAGAGGGCCTGCGTGTCGGAGTGTGCGGGGTCGAGCTGGTGACTGATGGCGACCATCTCGGTCAGGATCGGAGTGCGTGTCGTGATCGAGTCGTGGATCTCGTTGCCCATGCTGTAGAGGGCCACGCTGGGGTGGTTGCGGTCGCGCATGATCCAGCCGGAGAAGTCCACTTCCCACCACTTCGTTCCCTGCGCCGCCGAGGGCAACGGGGGCATTCCCGTGGGGGTCGTCGAGGCCTCGTCGAAGTAGGCCGCGTAATCGCCGACGTCTGCGTATTTGTGCTGCGTCCAGACGTCGGTGAACTCGTCGAGGACGAGAAATCCCATCCTGTCGGTGAGGTCGAGGAAATCGGGGCTGGGCGGCCCATGCGCGGTGCGGAAGGCATTGACTCCAAGCGCCTTCAGCTGCGCAAGGCGCCTCTGCATGGCGCGCTGCGGTGCGGCCATTCCTAGCCCGTGGTAATCTTGATGGTCGGCGATGCCCCGGAGTTTCACGGGCTTGCCGTTCAGGGTCATTCCCCCGTTGAACTGAAGGTCGCGGATACCGAATGGTGTGACGTCGTCGTCCACCGTCGCGCCGCCGACCTGCACGTTCGTCAAGAGTTGATACATGTTCGGCGTGTCGACGTCCCACAGCATGGGATTGTTGACCGGGACGGTGAACGAGAAGCTGGCCGACGCGCCCGCGCCGATGTTCTTCGCGGCCGTCGTCATGGGCGCGAGCGCGGCGCCGGCAGGATCGCTGACGATGCCCTGCACGGTCACGCTTCGACCCGTCGTGCCTGAATTGACGACGGAGGTCTGAACCTTGACGGTCGCCGATACGGCTGTCGGCGAAGCGATCTGCACGAAGGTGGCCCACTGGTCGACATGCACGGGGTCGGTCGCGAGGACGCGGACATGGCGATAGATGCCGGCCCCCGCATAGAAGCGCTCGGCGGGCTGCACGGAGGTGTCACAGCGGACGGCCATCACGTTGTCCGTCGTCCCGAACTGGACGCTCCCCGTCATGTCGTAACGCAAGCTCACGTAGCCGTACGGATGGTG
>CAWFZC010000004.1:0-600564 GCA_963820245.1 uncultured Acidobacteriaceae bacterium
GTTATGTTCACAAGGATTCGGTTGCGCGTCTTGCTAACGAGCAGAAGTCGAGGGAGCTTTTGGGAGAGCGGCTCATTGAAAAGCCCCGCAAAAGGCAATCTGGGTAAAAAGGCAGAGGTCGAATTGACAGAGGTCGTGGGTTCGTTAAGGGTGCAATAAGGGTTCCCATGGGTTCCTCAGGGCGCTACCGGTGTCGTCCGTTGCCCCTGATTTCTGTTAGTTACGGGTTTCCCGCTCACTGTCACGGCAGAGGTCGCGGGTTCGAGCCCCGTCGTCCCCGCCATAAACCTAAGAAACTAAATGGTTTATGGAAGTGACATCTTCTTTCATACCCCCTCTGGGGTGTCGAAGGGTGCTGAAGCGAGCTCCCTTCAAGAAGACCCCGGAAGGTCAGGTTCTGAGTAACTCGTTTTTCATCCCCTACAGCCTGCTGATAGATCTCCTCCGTAATTCTCCTGCCGGCATGTCGTAGCAACTCTTGTGCCGTCTTTAGATCGACGCCTCGCCGCCGGAGCATGGTGCCAAGGCCATGGCGGAGAGAGTGCCATCCTATTCGCTTTGTGACTCCGATCCGATTCAGCACCGGCCGAATGTGACGGTTCTGCTCACCAGTCCGCGGTCACACGTGCGTTCGGCCTTTCAAAACTCGAGATGTTTACTCTCTCTCGTCTATTCACATGTCGCCCGGTTCTTTGTGCGTCTTGCCAATCAACCCAAAACTAATAATCCTGCACAGAACCCGCAAAACCTTTCCGCTCTTTCCTGCGGGACGCATCCCTGCCGGACGAACTTCGAGCCGCTTTTCTGAGTGGCCTGCAGCGGGCGCCCTGAGAGCCTCCACTGCGGCCTGCAGATCCCGTACCTGATCACTGGCAGAGGTCTCACTGGTCCTCTTCGGGAGCTCATAATCCACAATGCCCGGTCCTTCTTGGATTACAAAATGCCTGGCAAATAGCAAGGCAGGCACCTTTTGACGAACGTCGGTCGCTTCGGGCTCGGGCTCAGGTTCAGGTTCAATCACGCGAATGTCATCCAATTTCTGCGACACCGCAGGTTTGACCGTCTGAAAAGTAGGCGCCTGGTTCCTGGCTGAGGTCGATTCGTTCGGGCGCTGCGATTGAAGGGTGATCTTTGGTTCTGATTTTTCCGATACTACGCGTCTTCCCATTTGCACTACAACCCGGACCGGATCGCCGGTCTTGCCGTCCAGGAAGCCCCGAGCGGTCGGCGGTGCGCTCGTCAGGCTCCACCGGGAGGTCAGAAGGGAAGACTCTGGAAGAACCGATACAGGTTGCGGCTTGGAGTTCTTCACGTGCATGAAGAACTCGCCATCGGAGCCGGAGATCACCGTGTTGCCTCCGACCGAGACTGCGATGCCCCAAACTCCTTTTCCGTCCACGTCCACGACCGCGCCTTTGATGATGTACTTGGAAAAGGTCACAGCATTGTCGCCGGGGTCAGAGGCATCGCCGATGCCGTGGTAACGCATACCACTCAAATACCCGCCCCATTGCACTCTGCCCAGGGGGTCAACTGTGGTTTCCAGGTGAGTTGTGGTTCCATGCGGGGTGCGGAGCCGGAGGGAGAACGTCCAGGCTTGGAACATGGACTTCTGTCCGAATTGAGCCGCCACCTGGCTGGTGTAGATTTGGTTGTCTACGGAAAGACTCAAGAGGTTGGAAGACCACTGTCCGCCAAAGGTGTTGTTGTTCACTCCGTTAAGACGGCTGAAGTTTTGAGATACATCCAGATGATTACTCAAACGAAAGTCATTGCGGCCTTGATATGCCTCTCCATTTTGCGAGGAGGAAGCATTGCGCGCATAGGATATTGATGAACTCCAGCGGGGCAGGATACGACGATACAAGGAAACGACTCCTGTGTATTGCTTGCCCATGTAGGAGTCACTGCTATTTATGCTCACGTCGGCTCCGGCTCTGACTCCTAGAAAGGAGGTTGTAAAGCCGGCCTCATCTTGAGTTCCGATTGAGGCGTTTTGTGCATACAGGTATTTGGGGACCACCATCAAATCATGCATGTGGTTAAATTGGATTGTTGTGTCCTCACCGGCGTGAATTTCTATTCTGCAGTTGAGGCCAAGAGGCTCAACATCAAAGTTATATCCGTCTTGACGGTGGAAGGAATGGCTGGCAACTGTGTAGGATGCGCGTAGACGTAGATGGTCATTCTGATAATCGGTTTCATTCGCGAGGTACCCATGATTACTCCCGACACCCGCCGCCGTGTTCAGATTCCACGATTTAGTGGGGGACCAACGCAAGGATTGAATAGACGTAAGCCCATTCCCGGCGATATTGAGAGAACGAAGGGACACTGTTTTTGAGAGTTCAAACCGCCCGATAACAGCACCGGCGGGACTCATGTCAAACTGTTGCACCGAATGAAGATAAGGCTGTGCTTCGTCCTGACTGAAGATGCCTGTAAACGCTTGAATATCGCTGAATTTGGTGTGGTACAAGAGGCTGACCCCACGGGCTGAAAAAGTGTGGCCGTATTCATCAACGGTCAGACTGGAATCCAGATATTGATCCCCGATTCCAAGACGGTATTTGTCGTCATAGCGAAAGGGCTTGACGTCCGCTAAGGAAAACATCTTGACAGGGATATTCAGGTAGGCTCCTGAGCGAACGCCATCCTGATACCCTACGCCTGTCCAGCCAAAGCGCCGGCTATCGTGAAAAGTGGACTGGGCTCCTACCATACCTAACATTTGAGAGCCGCCGACAGTGGTTTCTATCGACTGTCCCGTGCATATTGGAGCCAGTAAGAACACGAATACAATAGCAGTGGTTTTCATGGGGTCATTTTGCTTCCACTTTGAACCCATCCTCGAAGTTAATAACTGGGTTGGCGCTGGCTACAGTAATCTGCCTGGTCTGACCGGGATAGAGCGGGAACCCACTCAGTTCGGTTGAACCATCGTGGATGAACTCAACTCTCCCCAGTTTTTCACTGTTGTTTGCAACGACAACCTTGCCATCCTTCAGAGTTACCTGCACGTCCGACTTTGCCAACTTGGCCTTCTGGTAGAGGTAGACCATGTGAGGAAATACATACCCAAGTCGAACCCCGGTCTTCCTTCCCTCCGGGAGCATGGTTGGGATGATGGAAAAACTCACGGGTGAGATTTTCGATACCGCCTTGTAATAGACCGTGTAACTATCCTGGGGTCGAATTGAAAAACTGCTGGCTCCGAAATCGATGTGAACTTGTGGATGCAGCGGACTGTATACCACTCCTCCCTTGTCATCCACCCGGAAGCTCTTGGTTTCCAACACGACTACCATCGTTTGATCAGTGGTGTTATCAATCCGGAATGAACCTTCAGCCTTCAAGCCTCGGTACTCCGCTATCGGAGGGGAGATGGACTGAGCAAGCGCCATCCCTCCCCCGAGTAGGAAGCCAAGGCAAACGACGAGTTTGCCTGGAATGTTCATCAGATTTCCTGAAAGTAGAGCAGGACACTGCCGCTGTACACATCGGGACGGACGGTTACAGGAGCAATTGCCAAATTGAAGGAGCCGGTCACGTTCCCCGTGTTGCCTGTGATTGGCGTCTTGCCAAGAATGTTAACGCCATTGGGAAGACCGCAGAGGTTAGTCGCACCGGAAAGAGAAATGAAACTTCCAGTCGCCCCTGGCTGAACTAAAATGGCTGCCATCGGAATGACGTCCGTATTGGTTCCGGTTCCAGTGAGACCCGGTGTGGCGAAGATGTTGCTTGCTACGCAGACAGCAAAGTTCGCGCCATTCTTCATGAAATAGTTCGCGGTGAAGCTGACCGTGTTGTCGCCACTTGTTTGCTTTGTGGGGTCATTGATATTGAAGTTGACAACCGGGGTTGGAACATTCCAGGTCATCGACTCTGCAACGGTAGCCTTGAGACCGACTGTCGTGCTGCCGCCCAGATAACCCTGAGCCGAGGCAGAAACAGCGCATAGCGTTAGGGCAATTACTGCGAATACGACTTTCTTCATGATTTGTACTTCTCCTTTGTTGGGCTATGGACTCGTTTATTCAACGTTTTGTGCTGGAAGCCAGCTTCCTGAAGGGTTTAACTTCATGAAGCAGCAGCATCAAGACGCACCAATACGGCGAAACCGCCAGCGCGGAGTTCGGTTTTTTGCTCGATGCGCAGCACCTGGCCTATACCGCGCAAGCTCATTCCATACCCTGTGTCCTCAAAGTTGGGGATAGCAATATTCAACTCGACTTGAGTCCCCACCGGAGGACTCCGATCCCCCCGAACGAACACCCCGCCCATCCCCAGGTCCCGAGTGACGCCTGTGCCGTTTTGTTGAAGCCCGTCTGAGGTGGCCCACCGATACTGAGCTGGACAACTCAACACGTAGCGGGTAGCTTTACGCAAGTTCATGTTCCAGAGTCCTTGCCTATTTGCTGAAGGTCCAAAACGGAACTCGTCCCGATTCGGGAGCAACGCAACCTTAATTCCGGCGCAAAGGTGGCGCAAGTGATCGAAATACCCGGAGCGAACGCCCCTTCGCATGCCGCCTCGCCTAGAGACACGACTACCAGTTCGACCAGTTGCTTCACCCTGAACGGCGGGGTAATGTCCCTGTGCGAGGGAACAGAGAAGTCTGTCTCGGATGGGCCCGGGGCAATCAGTGTCAGGAAGGTTGACGATAAGTAACTGTCTGGACAGTTACGAAGAAATGGAATTGGATTTCGTGTTGCCGGTTCAAATCAAGTTCGTTCCGCAACCCGGGGATAAATTGTGACGGCTAACCTCATGGCCTGAACACCTGCACCCCTTTGCGGCAGATTTTGGAAAAGGGGGTCCTCAATCGGATTTTGGGGAATGGGATGTGGCCCGGCTCGCAATGCGTAACGATTTCTGCAGATTGTCTAAGATGTGAGTGTGTAGTATTGATCACATTTCCGATAGCTAATCAATGAAGTTGTGACCAGAATCACAAGCCGCCCAGAAATCATATCGATAAGTAAAAGAGCTTGTAGAAACATGAGCCGATTGAGGCTATGATGGGGGCACTTTTCAAAGTAGCAAACAGGCGCAGTTGCAGGTAACCATCCAACTGCCTGTTGGCATTTGTGTTCAGCGCTTTTGACTCCGCGATAAACGTGCCCGCCGGTGTGGGCTGCAGGAAGATTAATCGCTAAATCAGTACAGGGCCCCCAATATCTTCATTCTTTGCTGATGCTAGAGATAGACGTCGATCGAAGCAAAGGCTCTTGGATCGACCGAAGAGTACCCATACATAACCAGCGGTCTGGGTGCGGCAGGTTTTATATCACTTGCATATCTGACGTGAATCCCGGGGTGCGTATGATGGCTCCTAAACGAATTGGAATTTCCGTTCTTATCGCAAATCCGCACTCAATGGCGCGCGAGTTGCTGGTGGGTGCGTTGAAACGCCACCGGTGCTTTGAAGTGGTTGATGGCGCCACCAAAGCGGAAGAGGTAGTCAAAGCAGTTCAGTCGGCAAGTCCGGATGTCGTCCTGATCACAGCGACCTTGGCGGATGGTCCCCTGAGCGGCTTCGGAGCGCTCAGGCAGATCCGTGAGTGTTGTCCTGAGGTGAAGACAGTGATTCTGCTCAACGGTCCTGAGCGCAGTCTGGTTGTGGACGCCTTTCGTGCTGGGGCAAGGGGCGTCTTTGTCATGTCTTCATCGAACGTCAAATCATTATGCCGGTGCGTTGAGCAGGTCCATGCGGGACAGATATGGGCCAACAGCAGCGAGCTCTCCGAGGTGATGGAGGCGTTGTCTCAGCTTGCACCGGCGCGGGTGGTCAACGCCGATGGAATGCGCCTGCTGACCAAACGGGAAGAAGACGTCGTCCGTCTGCTGGTGGAGGGCATGCAGAATCGAGATATCGCCAGGGAACTGAAACTGAGTGAACACACGGTCAAGAACTACCTGTTTCATATATTCGACAAGCTCGGCGTTTCTTCACGAGTCGAGCTCGTCCTCTACGCAGTCAGCAGCGCCAAAATGTCTCAAATCCCAGCTGAAGCAGATGACAACTTGGGAGGCGCCATCCCGCCGAAATCGAAGGAGGCAAGTCGAGTACGGGCGCGGTCCAGCGAGCGACAACTAAGTTCCTCTTCCTGACGAAGCACCGGAGAGCAGGACTCGTGACGAAGTTTGTAGGGGATCAGGAATCGCTTCGAGTAAACGCGCGCGTTTGGGTCTCAGACGAGTTGAATTGAGCTAAACAAGGAAGTGAGCTCGCATCCATATAGACAGGCCGATAGAGTCATAGACAGGCAGATAGAGCCGGTTTCTTGACCTCTTCTTTTTCTTGTTTCCGAGGGTTCGATCAGGGTGCTGAAGCCTCAAAATGGGTGCTTTTGTGCGCTTTCTGAGCTATCAGTGCGCTTTAGAATCAATGGGTTATGATTCGTGGTCGTTCTGGCACGGCATAGGTCGCGGGTTCGAGCCCCGTCGTCCCCGCCATAAACCAAAGTAAATCAATGGTTTATGGGTGTAGCTTCTTCTTTCATGCCCCCTCTGGGGTGTCGAAGGGTGCTGAAGCGAGCTCCCTTCAAGAAGACCTTGGAAGGCCAGGTTCTGAGCCCCCGTTTTTCGGCACCAAAAGCCTGCCGATAGAGGTCCTGCGTGATTCTGCTGTTGGCGTGTCGTAGTGATTCCCGTGCAGTTTTGATGTCGACACTGTGCAGCCTAAGCATGGTTGCCAAACCATGACAGAAGCTGCGCCAACCGATTCGTTTGGTGACTCCGATCCGTTTCAGCGCCCGCAGAATAGGACGCCTGAGAATCCTGTCCGGCGTCGGCGGCTGCGTTCCGCTCTTCGCGACGGAAGGGAAGAGATAGTCCTCTTCGATAACGGGCACCTGGTGACTTCTGTTGCCTGGATGGATTGTTCCCTATCGGTTGTCCTGTGCTAATCTGCGACTCGGCGGCTTGTTATTCCCCAGGTGATCCCGTGAAAGTCAGTATGTCTGTTGGAGCATCGAAATTTGGATGCTTGGTTTGTATCCTATTGAGCTTCCAATGCTTCGGTCAGGTGGTAGCCAAGTCTCCAACAGAAGCCGATTATTCGGCCGGCGTGGCGCTCATTGCGCAGCTCAAAGGCTCATCCGAGGCTGACGCGGCCATCTTTCAAGCAACTGGAGCAGATCTGTGCGTCACCGAACTGATGGCAGTGACTGCGCGCGGCCAGGCCCAGTCGGCAACCGCGGCAGATTGGGCGCAGATGCATCGCGCTCTGGCCGCATTGGTCGAGTTGTTCACTTGGCAGGGCCAGACTTTCAAGGCATCACTCTTCGCCAATTTACAGGCCGTCTATTACGAAGGTGACGAGGCCGACTACGAAGCAGCTTTGGCCGCTTCTCGTCAGGCCCTCGAGCTTCAAATCAAGTCAGGCGAGTCGAAGACCCTCTACATTCCCTACAAAAACGTCGGAGAAGACCTCATTCGATTGGGGCGTATCCAGGAGGGCCTCGACGCACTGCGTCATGCACACCAGATTGCAGGGGATCCAGGTAATTCGGTGGACGGCATCATCCTGGACAAGATCGTTGAGGTTGAACTTTCCCTGCAAGACATGGAAGCGGCGCATCGCGATAGTGCATCGTTCGCTGAAGCCGCAAAGCAATCCACTTCGAAGTTGTTCCGCGGACGCGCTCTGTTGGCGCAGTCCAGTGTGGCGGCGGCGGATAAGAAATACGACGACGCAATCAACCTGATTCACGCTGCTCTCATTGCAACCAAAGATGATCCAGATTCGAAGTACTTTCCCTATGAAGCCACAACGAGCCTGTTGACGGTGGGCATGGGCGCCATGGAAACAATTCCGTACACTGAGGCACTGGCACTCTGTGGGAGAATCGACAAAGAGTTTCCAGATCTCCCCATCTCGGTTTCTGATTTTGCTCGCAAGATAAGGGATCACCGCAGGCGCCTTGCTGGGGAGTTCGACGCTCTTCTCCGCGAGCAGACTGAGGCGGTCGATCGGGCAGCGGCCGCCAATGACAAACTTGCGCAGGCCTCTGCCTTGCTGACCCTATCGGTGGACTACGCCTACTTGAGCGAGTCTACTCAGCAGATCGCGTCCCTTGAGCAGGCGCTTGCGCTCGATCGTTCGGGTCCGGGTGGCACACTCAACATTTACCTGCACTATGAACTCCTCGTCAGTCTGGGTAACGCATACCTGGCGCAAAAAAACGCTCGTCCAGCCCGCGCCGCCTTTGATGAAATCACGAAGAGCATCGACGCCATGCCCGACGCCGCGTCCAAAGCAAAGCTGCGGCGTGTTTACGCCGAGGCCGAACTTGGCATGGCCGCTGTGGCTGCGCTCGACAATGATCTGGATACCGCGCGCGCAATCTACACGAACGCGCTTACTGCATCGACGCCTGCATCGCCCGCGCAGTATACCCGCTCCGATGTTTTGCTCGAGGATGCCCGTTTCGAGCGCAACGTCGGCAAGCGCCCCGCCGAGACCCTTCGTCTCTATCTGGAAGCGATTTCGGCGCTGCATGAGGCAAAGGACATAAGAACAGAGATATCGGCGCGAATGCAATTGATTCGCTTTCTCGCTGTTGAAAGTCCTGAGCTGCCCGAATCACAGAAGATTGCTGCCGACAATCTGGATATGGCAAAGGCTGAATCGTCTTCCATTGTCTTGTCAGACGCACAGTGGCGGTTGCACTTTCTTGACGGCATCCTGGCTGAAAGAGCAGGCCATACGGACCAGGCCATCGCCGCGTATTTGCTTGCGGTTGATAACCTTGATCGAATCCGCGCCGGGCTTTCAAAGCAGGAAATGCGTCAGTCCTTCATGGACGACGGCTCGGTGCAAGAGTTGTACCGCCGGCTGATCGCACTGCTGACAGCCACTGGCGAAAAAGAAAAGGCGTGGGAATTCCTGGAGCGCGACAAGGCGCGTGTCTTTCTGGAATCGCTCGGCGGGCGTCGCTTCACTGATCACACACTGTCGGCGCCTCAACCATCACCACAGTCCGCCAACAAGACAACAGCCGTCGCCGACCTGGCCAAACTCGAGCAGCAAATTAACGATCTGCGCATCACGCTGTCGCCCGACAATGAGTCGCTGCTCCGCGCCTCGAATCGGCAGCCGGAACTCATAGAATCGCAGCTCAAGGATTTGGAGGCGCGATTCGCCCTCATCCGTGAGGGTTCAGAGCTGTCCGCCAGCCGCGCCACACAGCCTCTTGCCCTCCATCCGATCAGCCTTGCAGGGGTGCAGGCTCAATTGCCTGCCGGCACGGCTTTGATTGAGTACGTAATTCTGGACCACGAACTGGCAGCTTTTGTGGTAACCCGCTCTTCAGCAAAAGAACTGCACTGGACCGCAGATACCACGGATCTTCCGGTTCAACTGGGCAAGCTTGGCAAGCTGTTAGCGTCTTCGCATGCCTCGGAGGACGAGCTTTATGCGCAGCTTTCCTCTGCTTCAGAAATCCTGCTGGCGCCGGTCATCCGTGTCCTTCCGTCCGAGATCGATTCGCTGATTATCGTTCCCACGCAATCGCTCTCATTGGTTCCTTTCCAGGCACTCCCGCTTCCTGAGAAAAATTCGAGCGCACGCGGTGTCGCTGTCGATGAGCCGACCCTCGCGTCGATTGACCCGGCCTCGAGCACTCTGCTGATTGACCGCTATGCAGTCGCTTATCTGCCATCGGCATCCACCCTGCAATTTCTACACTTCGGACCCACAAGTGCATCGCAGGACTTGTTTCTAGGCGCAATTGGAGATCTTTCCGTCGATGGGTTGCCCGCGCTTCCCGGTACGCTGGCCGAAACCGCCCTGATCCAGAAACTCTATCCGCGTGCAAGTCGTGTCACCGGATCTGCGTTTACTCACGACGTTGCTGTCAAGGCGCTGATGGATCACCAGGAAGTTCATTTCGCCACGCACGGGCTTTTCGAACCGCAAGCCCCTCTCTTTAGCGCTCTGCTTACGGCGCCAGCCGCGGGCGAGCCCTCTCGCCTGTCTCTCTATGAATTGACTGACATGAACCTGAAAGCGCGGCTCGTTATTCTTAGCGCTTGCGAGACCGACAAAGGCCAGATTACCGGGGGAGACGAGGTTGCGGGTCTTACGCGCACGTTCCTGCAGGCAGGCGCTGAGAGCGTCGTCAGCAGTTTGTGGAGCGTTTCTGACGAATCCACTGCACTCCTGATGGAATCGCTTCACGCTCATCTTCGCGCTGGAGAGTCCGCTCCGCTGGCTCTTCGCCACGCCGAACTTCAAGTCCGCCGCAAGTTTCCGCAACCTTACTATTGGGCGGCCTTCGTCGACACTGGCGTCAGGTAAAGACGGCTGAGACGCTTATTTTGGCGCGGAGGCTGAAGGCGTCTCCGCTGCGAGCGGTTCATTTGATCGCAGCTTGGCCACCTTCTGATAAAAGGTGAGATAAATAGTAGCCTCCGAGTACAGCTCCGCCACAATCACGGCAATGACCAGCGGAACCATTGCGCCCCACGCTGCAAGACGATGGAAGAGTACATAGTTCGAAACAATAGAGAGCCCAGGCACCATCAAAAGCGAAACCAGGAACGCCATCCGGAATTTCAACCAGTGATAAACTGCCATGGTCGCCAGGCCGCCCAGGACCATGAGGAATCCTGTCATCAGGCGGCTCGCCGAACTGATAAAGGTGCCATCAATCTCAGCCGCCGCCGACTGCGCCACTATTTCGCAACCATCCAGCAACCCTTTGGGTGTCGAGTACTGGTCTCGCCCAGCACGGTAGGCGCCGCCAACCACCACAACCTGCCCTGCAAACAGCGCCATCTTCTCCCAGCCGTCCGATTTCGCATCCTCCACAACATCTCGAGCCTTGGTCGGTGCAAATCGATACCTAAAGTCGAGGTAGTGAGTCTCTCCGGCGTGGCTCGCGGGCTCCTCGGGTGCGTGGCCCAGGACGATCCGCGCCGCCGCGTACCCAGGCGAATCCACGGTGCCCCCCGCCTCGAGCGGATAGGTATGCTGATACCCGCGCACGATACCTCGCTCATCTTGTGGCGCCACCGCGAGCGCCGCAACCGAATTCGCAGGCAACTGCTCGCCGCCGAGAGGGGGGTCCAATGCAAATTTGCCGTCCGCCAATTCTTCGCCAGAGGTGTTCCACACGATCGGAACCGGCGGTATTTCCATGCCCCTGAACGAGGCATCGGTGGTATCGATGTCCACAATGATTCCGCGTGGATGACCTTTGGAAACCGCATCCAGTAACTTGGCCAGAACAGCAGCGTCGAGCGGACTTCGAGCGTGAAACAATCCTGCGTAATCGTCATTGTCGATCGTCACCAGCCGCACAGACTTTGCTTGCACCGGACGTTCGATCGAAATCGCGGCGTCAAGAGAGCTGTTCGCAAGACTTTCCGGCAGGTTCCGCATTTGAAACACCAGAACCATCACTGCGATCACAAGCAGCGCCGCTTTTGAATTAGACAGGCGCCCAAAGAGCTTGCGATTCTCAATCAGATGTTGCAGCCGCACGATCTCGCGGTCAAGGATGTCGCCGCCGCTTAACATGCTTGACACTCTGAAAGAAGGAATGCCCGCAAAAAGAGATGTTCATCTGCCCGCGCGGCCGGCCCGCTCCAGGTTGCGGTTCGGCTCTTCATCGCCTCAAGCTCCTTGCGTTTCAGCTCATATTCAGCGGCCCCAACCACCAGAAGCATTGCATCGGCCACTTTATCTCCGTCTGCATTCATAATGGAAACCTCGTACAGTCCGGCCGCTTGAAGGGGAAGCGGTTTCCAGGTCCCGTCCGAGGTCAAGCGTGCCGTTTGTTCAGTTGCCGATGACGCTTGTCCGTTTCGTGCAATCGAGACCGTATACGGTCCTGAAGGCATGTCCGCCGGCGCCGTTGGCAGCACGATCCCCTGCACTGGATCTAGACTGACCACGTCCTCCCATTCCTGCACCGTCTCCTGGCCGCGTGACAGCGTCACCGCATAATGGCTCTCGATGGCCGGCGGCTTACTCAACAGAATTCCAATCGCACTCTCAACAATGCTTTTCAGTTCGCTTTTTGCTGGGGGTGCATCCGAAGAAGAGTTCCCGACAACGATCGTCTTCGTGCAGGGGTTGGTTGCCAAGGCATCGCAGGCGATCCGCTGCCGCGACATGTCCTCATCGCGAATAATCGTGATGGAATCCCCTGGCCGGTTCGATCCCGCGGAAATGATTGCGCCGGCCGGCAGAGGTTCGCCCGCCACAACCGTTGAATTCGGTACCTGCAAGTGCCAATCGCCCTTGACATCCAGAACGTGCGCAACCGCCGGCGGCTGTTGACCTCGCGCGCCTGCGAGAGCGAGCAGGGCAAAAGAACTCACACAACCAACTCTGAATATGAGGCTGCGGGCCATTACCAACACGCTACCACACCTCGCGCGATGTTCGGGCTCGAAGAGCAGTTGCGGTTAGATGGCAGGGAGAGAAATCTGCGCTCCTGAGGAACTTGATTGGGGCTCCTGCCACTCTGCTCAACTCCGATCCTTCAAATTGACGGCATTTCCGTCATAAGTAAGTAGAGGAATTGGGCCGTCCGTCTACCCCGGAAAGCAGCGTTCGCAAATGTTGGCACAGCCGCGGTCGATTTTGAAAGCAAGCCTTGCTTCAGTGAATCTCATCGAGAGTGACAGAGATGCTTGTGCCGGCATCCATCGTCGGCGTGCCCAGTTTCATGGTTTCTCCGCGCCGCAGAATGGACTTTCCCGTCTTTGGCCCGGACAAGTTTATCGTTCCATCGGGGTTCGTCATCACCAGGTTACGGTACTCAAACAACACCCGGTCCACCACAATTCGTTCCACCAGAACCTCGTAGAACAGGCACGAAACCTCGTTGTATTCCTCCCTGCGGAAACCCAGCGTCATGGGACTCAAAGCCATCCCCTTCGTCACCTTCAGTTGCGCTGAAGTCACAATGGAGTAACCTTCTCGATCCCAGCCTGACCAGGCTGTCGCTTGAAAAGTTACCAAGGCTCTTCTGTCCATGACGAGCTCCTTGAGCTGCTCCGGCTTTGCAGGTGGTGGACGCTGGGCCCAACCACTGGCCATTGCCACTCACGCTGGCGATGGCGCATCAATACTCGCCGCAGTTCGTCTTCCAGCAGACGCCCACGTCAGCATGGGCTAAGTTGCACCGGTACTGGCAACCACCCATTCATTTGTCGTGGGTTCAACATTCGCCGGACCCGGACTACCTGCCTATTGCTTGAGGTAATGGCATTGGGCAACGCTGCCGGAGATAGCGTGTTTAGCATCGCTGAGAGTCCAATCATCCATCACCATGGTGGCGGGGTTTTCCACCACGAGCTGTTTCGGATTGTTTGGATCGCCGCCGTAGAGGATGCGGACGGTACCCTTGTTTGGTGGAAGGAGTCCCGGGATTCCGGGGCTTTCAAAGTACATCGTCTTGTCGCTGAAGACCACTTTGCTGCTGCATCCGGCGGGGATCGGGTTGTCGGCTGTGACCCAAGTGCCGATCAGGAGATTCGAACCGGTGGCGGAATGACAGCCGGCCAACAGGAGACTGACGCAAAGCAGGAAATTGGGCGAGAAACGCACACGACCTCCAGAATGTTGAGCTTGGGTAGGCCCAATATATCACCGAGCCAGGTTCCACGGGGTAAGCAAGATGGAAATTGACCGGATTCACGCCGAGGCGCGTTGCCTTCTCGCGGAACAAATCTTGTCTTTCGACGCGTTGGCCGCCGGCTGCCGCAGTCTTAAGCACTAAATCTTTTGTATGCGCTGAGCCAACTTGCATTTAGAATTTGCTATGCACCCCTCACGCAACCCATCCAACGCTGATAATTCGCCTGAAACAGAGGCGGAGATGCCGGTGGTCTGCATCGTCACGGTCGACGAGGAGTTTCTAGCCGTGCTGACGCCTGAACTGTCGCCATGGTTTCAGGTTGCCGTTCGTGGGAGTTACGAGGGGCTGGCGCGGTGGACACGTTCCGCGCGAGTGACTGCGGTGCTGCTCGACATCGATACGGAGGGCGACGATCCCTTCGGAGGCCTGGCGGTTCTAAGTGAATTGCGCAGGCTGAACGAGGACTTCACGCTGATTTCCATGAGCCGCGCGCGCACGCGTTCCGTTGAGAAGCAAGCGCTCAATGCCGGGGCCGATGCTCATTTCCGCAATCCCGTCGACATGGCCGAACTGCGCATGACGCTTACGGAAACGCTGCGCCGCCGTGTTGAAGAGGCAGAACGCAGCCGGATGGTTCAACGCTCACTGGAAGCCAGCCGCTTCCAGGATTTTGTGGGCGCCAGTGAGGCGATGCGGCTGGTCTATGACGCCATCCAGCAAGTGGCCGGCAGCAACATCAACGTGCTCATCCGCGGCGAGAGCGGCACGGGCAAGGAGTTGGCCGCGCGGGCGCTGGTAGCGCTGAGCTCGCGGGCAGAGAAGCCCTACATCCGGCTGAATTGCGCAGCGCTGCCTGAAAACCTGATCGAGTCGGAACTTTTCGGCAGCGAGCGTGGCGCCTTTACGGGAGCCACGGAATCGCGGCCCGGACAGATCGAGCTGGCCGACGGCGGAACGCTGTTTCTGGACGAGATTGCCACTCTCACAGTGCCGCTGCAAACCAAGCTGCTGCGCGTGCTTGAAGACCACCAGGTGCAGCGCCTCGGCGGACGCACGCTGCGCAAGATCGACTTCCGGCTCATCTGTGCCACCAATGAGCCTTTGGAGGAGATGGTCAGAGCCGGCCGCTTCCGTGAGGACCTTTACTATCGGATCCACGTGATTCCCATCGATCTGCCGCCGTTACGCGAACGGAGCGGAGACATTCCCCTGCTCTGCGAGTATTTTCTTCAGGTGCACTGCCTGGCGAACGGGTTGCCGGTGAAGCGGATCGCCGACGACGCCCTCTCGGTGCTCGAGGATCACGCATGGCCCGGCAACGTGCGCGAGCTCGAGAACCTGATCCAGCGCCTGGTGGTGACTGTGCGGGGAGATGAGATCGGCGTGAGCCATTTGCCCGCTCGCGTGCTTTCTGAAAGCATCGCCTTGCAAGAGGCCATTTTGTTGCCCGCCGAAGGGGCTGACTTCGACACGGAAATTCAACGTCTTGAAGTTGCCTTGCTGACTACGGCCCTCAGCCGAAGCGGGGGAAGCAAGGCCGCCGCAGCGCGCCTGCTGCAGATTGACGGCCAGCGCATGAAATATCTATGCCGGAAATACTCCCTGTAGCGGCAATAGGTCAAAAATTAACCCGTCGCGGGTTAATATTTAACCCAAACGCCAACTCGGCGGCCTCTACTCAGAAAATGCCTTGTTCCGCTAAGCATTGTGATTTCTGTGAAATAGAAAATAATTCGCCAGCCTCTCAGGTTTGGCACGCAGAGTGCACTAGGTTAGGCGTCAGTACGAAATCAAAATCCACCTGGGAGAATTCACAATGGCAATCGAAAAGAAATCGCTCTTCTCCAGCACGTCACCCGCGAAGTCCACCGCCAGCCTGCTGGCCCACACCAAGATGGTCAACACCAAGGTGATCGCCGGGCGCGCTGTGATGGGCGACGGACTGCAGACTGCCAAGGGCGGTGGTTTCAACACCACCAAGGGTGGCGGCGTCAACACCACCAAGGGCGGTGGCTTCAACACGACCAAGGGTGGCGGCGTCAACACCACCAAGGGCGGTGGCTTCAACACGACCAAGGGTGGCGGCGTCAACACCACCAAGGGCGGTGGCTTCAACACGACCAAGGGTGGCGGCGTTAACACCACCAAGGGCGGCGGCTTCAACACGACCAAGGGTGGCGGCGTTAACACCACCAAGGGCGGCGGCTTCAACACGACCAAGGGTGGCGGCGTCAACACCACCAAGGGCGGCGGCTTCAACACGACCAAGGGCGGCGGCGTCAACACCACCAAGGGTGGTGGTTTCAACACGACCAAGGGCGGCGGCTTCAACACAACCAAGATTCTCAACTAGTAAGTTCAACGGGCCCGCGCAAGTCTGGGTGCGATCGCGTAGCGACCATCCCGAGTGGGTCGGAATCAGGATGTTGTTTGAACTTCCCGGACTGAAGGCTGGCTCGGAGCGGCCCTCAGCCCGGGATGGTGTTGAAGAGGCGATTCGCGCGGCTCCCCGCTTCCTTCGCCAAACAAGTTTGTCCCTCCCCCAGGGCAGCAACAGCGGCAATCGCGAAAGCGGTTGCCGTTTTTGTTTGCGTCGGAAGGTAAGTTACTAGAAGATGTGGGCCTTGGCGAGATTGAGCGCAGAGGTGAAGAAGCGTTCAGCGATGCTGCGCCGCTTGCCGAAGATCTTGGCCTCTCCTGAAGTGCCGAAGATCGGACTGCCGGCCGAGGCCGGAAGCGTCATACGCGAGCAGTAAAAGGCGGGCAACTTGATGCCCTTGTAGTCCTGGCTTGGTACCAGACCCGGGGGAAGGCTTACTTCATCGCCACCCGGAACAGTGAGCGTCAATCGCACCAATGAGAATCTGCCCGGCAGAGACAGCGCCACATCGGCGCCTGGGGGAATGCGATCGAGCGCGGACACGGGAACGTAGACCCTCACCATTCTTGGTCCGGCGTCGGCCAGATTCAGCAGCGCCTGCCCGCTGCCAACCTCTTGCCCAAGCAGCCCGCCTGGATCGCGTGAAAGAACTGTGCCATCGGCTGGTGCGGTAATTGCCAGAGCTGAATGCGCCTCGCCCGCAAGCCGGGTTGCACGAGCAGACGCAATCTGCTCTGTCGCAGCTCCGCCGATGCTTTTGCCGTGCAACTCCGCGGTGACCACCTGAAACCCGGAAGCGCCTGTCTGTGCGGCTGCCGAGGAACCCATTTGAGCCGCAAGGGGACTACTCATGTTGAGCAATGCCTGCCCACGTTGGACTGCCTGGCCTTCCTGAACCAGCACCGCAATCACGCGTCCGGGCACAGCGGAATGTACCGTTTCTGAGTGCATCGGCTCAACGGTGAAATAGGCATTTTCCCGGTCGCGCAGCAAAGGAACGAACAGAATTGCAATGAGGCCGGCGGCCATCAGAACGCGCAAGGGGCGCCCTTCGCGGTCACGTCCGAAATTCTTCTCCCACAGCTGGGCCAGTACCTTGCCCAGGGAGCGAAGACGCGAGCGGAAGATGACAAAGGCCAGCCAACCTGCCGGGATAAGCGCGAAGTCGCCAATCCATTTCGACGCAATGTTGAAGGACAGGCGGACCACAACAAACAACAAAAGATAGCTGTACGTTCCAGAGGCAATTGCATAGAGGATAAAGAACGGCGCGCGCTTGCGCGGTACCACCAGGGTCTCCACCGGCAGGCGTAACACGCGGCTCTGGAACCATCCGGAAACAAAAGCCGTGGAACGCTCCTTCAGGTCGGGAATACCGATCAGTTCAGTCAGGAAGTAGTAGCCGTCCAATTTGATGAGGGGGTTCAGATTGATGAGCAAGACGAAGATGCCGGTAATGAGAATGAGCTGGTAGGCGAAATCGTGCAACCATGCGCCGGGTAGTGTGTTGAGCCACACGATGATGGCGAAACCGCACACTGTCATCTCGATCCAGATGCCGGCAATAATCGTGGCCAGCCGCTGCACTTTGGTAGCCGAAATCCAGACTTCGGTCACATCCACATAGAATGCCGGCATCAGGTACAGGAACAGCAGCCCCATGCTGTGTACCTGCCCGCCGAAGTGCTTGCACGTCAGGCCGTGGGCCGTCTCATGAAGGAACCCGAGAGCCAGGAACAGAGCATAGAACTGCAAGACATCCAGCAGCGTCTTCTTGGTGAAGTTGTAGTAGAGGTACATGTCGGGACCCATCACGTTCCACTTTGCAATGAAGACCACGGTCTCGAACGCAAACAGCAGTACCATGGCCAGCACGCACCACGGGTTGTATAAGGTCTTGCCGATGGCGTCATTGAGCCTCGTGAGGAAGCGATCGGGGTCCCATGCAGAAAAAGCGATGTGGGCCAGATTGATTTTGGATTTGCGCGATGCCTGGCGGCTCCGCTGCTTCAGGAGCTTCTCGCTCAATGCCAGGTTTTTCTCCTGCGGGGTCTTGTACCAAAAACCGTCCCGCTCCATGACATCGGCAATGTCCCGCGCTTCATTCGGAGTGAGCGGCATCCCGGTCTGCTCGGTGTAGAGCTCGGCAATCTCATCAAAAGTCCTCACCCCGTCAAACAGGGCCACAGTCTGCCATTGCAAGGGGGTGAAGCGAAAGATGCTACCACCGTCGCGCTTCAAGGCGACGAAAAAGGTTACGCCGTCGAGCACATCCTCCCGCACCACCAGGTCCGGATCGAGGCGCGGAGGACGGCCGCGCATCAGTCGCGTTTTCGGAATTTCCGGAAGAGCGGCGTCGAGGGCTTCACTCAGGTTCATGGCGCGAGACGGACCTGCATGGACATTCCCGGCTTAAGCAGCGGCGAAGGACGATCGACCGCGCCAATCACCTGCACGCTTGCGCTTGCGGGGTCGACCACCGGGCTTACGCGATAGATGCGCCCAGCCTGATGGAGACTGGGGTAAATGGAAGTGGTGAGGTCAAGCGATTTTCCCACGCTGAAGCCGGCCATCACCGATTCCGGAACGGTGAAGAGCACCCGCAGCGGAGCTTCAGCAGTGATCCAGAAGAGTACGTCGCTCGGTTTCACCTCCTGCGCCAGGCGGGCGGAACTGCGGCCTACGACACCGCTGAACGGAGCAACGATGCGCGACTGCTCAAGTTGCAGGTTGGCCGTGGCCAGGTCTGCTTCTGATGCCGTTTCCTCGTTGCGATAGCGGTCGACTTCCGCCACAGTCTCATCCACTCTGTATTTGGCGTGTTCCCATGTCTCCTGGCTGATGATTTTGTTCTGGAGCATTTGTTCGGAGCGGCGCAGATCGGCCCTGGCCGTCTGCTCTTCTGACTCCCACTCGGTTTCCTGTGCCTTTGCTGAAGCAATGTGCGCCTTCTGCGCGTCGCACGCCGAGCGCAGCACGCGATCATCCAACGAGGCCAGAAGCTGGCCTTTCTGAACGTGATCGCCGATCTGCACCGCAATGCTCACGATGCGGCCTTCGCGTTCTGCGGCAATGTCAGCTTGCTGCTCGGCGACCAGCGGGCCCGTGGTCGAAAACGTCTTGGGATCAGGCGCAGCGGCGGCCTGCGTTGAAGCAGGAGGGTTCGCAACGGGCGACGATTCGGCGGGCGTACCGGATGCGGAGACTCCCGCAACCTGCGGATGAGAGTCGCAGCCGGCGATTGCGAGCAGCAGCGCAGCGCTGGCCAACGAACCTGCAGCGATCGAGAGACGACGGAAAGCGCGAGGAAGCATGCGGGTCACCAGCCAATCCAGTTCCAAAGAGTCTGCCACAGCCACAGAGCTGGGCGGCGCAGCAGCACATAACCCGCCGGACGCCAACCGATAAAGATCTTGGCCTTCCCGCTCATTCCGTCGCGCAGCATCGCATCGGTGTTGGCCACAGGAACCTCAGCGGAAAACGTGCGGTCGCCTTTGCTTTCATCCACTTGGGCCTGTGGGCTCACCACCGAAACGGTGTCGTGCCATGTCTTCTGCGGGAAGCTGTCAAGCTTGATTGCCGCATGCTGGCCTGAGGCGAGCAGCGCAGGCATCGGCCTCGCCAACAGCGACTCTGACTACGGCAGTTTTCAGATCGAGCACCTGGGCGAACGTGTCTCCCGCGACAAGATGTTTTCCCGCGGCATTCTCAAGGTTGGGTGTGACCACAACGCCGTCGATAGGCGAGCGCAACTGGGCGCTTTCGAGCCGCGAGCTGATGCGCGCAACCTCAGAACGGAGAAATTCAGTTTGTGCGCGGTCGGCGCCGGACTGCGCGGAGCCGTGCGCCAGGTCGTCCTCCATGGTGAGCATCGCTGCCTGGTATTTGGCATCGGCCGCGGCCAGATCGGTGCGCCACTGCCAGTCGTTCAGGGCAGCGAGCACATCTCCTGCCGCGACGTGCTGACCCTCGTGCACATAGACCGCCTGCACATTTCCATCCACGGACGCGGCAACAGTCACCAGGTGCAAGGGCGCGACGACCGCGTCGCCGGAAACGCGCATCGGCAACGGACAGAATACGAGGAAAAGCACAATCACGGCTGCCACGAACGCAGTTGTAAGACCGCGCTTGCCGCTGGTGCGCATCAGGCTTGCTTTCTTTTGCATCAGCGGTTCAATCAGGCTGATGAGCGGCACCTCGCGGTAGAGCAGCGCGTTGCGAATCGCGACCGTCGCCTGCCCGGCAAGAATCTTGATCATCTCCGTGTGGGGCAGATCGAGAAAATCTGGAACGCTGCTTTCGTAGAGAAGCAGCCCGACGCGCCCCTGATCGTCGGTCAACGGCAAGGTGAAGAGGCCGCGGGCCCCTGACTCTTCAAAATGGCGGGCCACGACCGCGGGCAACTCCGGTTGCGAT
Organism: uncultured Acidobacteriaceae bacterium; assembly: GCA_963820245.1. GTDB lineage: Bacteria > Acidobacteriota > Terriglobia > Terriglobales > Acidobacteriaceae > Telmatobacter. The sequence continues at coordinate 20,401 of CAWFZC010000004.1, forward strand.
TCCGCGTCCGCATCATCGTACCTGTGCAGATACATTGGATCGTTTTGTGTCGAGAGCCAGCGCAAAAGCTCATGAATGCGCTCCACCTGCGCATCGCCCATGGGAAGGCTGGACATTCCGGAGACGGCCTTCAACTGAAGGCGGCCGCGATGATCGAGTGCAATGGCGCAGAGTTCGTAAGGGAGCACGCTCTGCGGACTGTTGACGATGATTTGCAGCAGACGGTCGAGGCGCAGAGTCGAAGTGATCTCCGAGCTGACGTGAACCAGCGCTTCAAGAATTGTCAGCTTGCGCTCAGAAAGCATGAGACTTGCGTTCTTGAGCGCGCTGGCGACAGTTTCAGCCATCGACATCAGGAAGAAGAGATCATCGTCGTCGAAGGGCCTGCCTTCGCGGTTCACAGCTTCAAGGACGCCGACTTCGGCCTCGTCCTGAATCAGCGGAACGAGCAGTGCGTTGGTGATGGGCGGTATCCCGCTCTCTTCATCGGCGGTCACATTCCGGCTGCGCAATCGTTCATCATCGGGGTCGTCAATCAGCAGCGGCTCGCCTTCCTCGGCCATATCCCCGACATAGCCTTCGCCTTTCCCCTGCGTCACGCCGATTTCGACGGTTGGATCCTCACCGCAACTGGAAACAAGCCGCAATGCGCCACCATCGAAGAGCCACAGATGCACGGCCTGGCAAGGGAGCATGGCCATGGCCTTGGTCGGGATGGCCAAAGTGACCGCGTCCATGTCGAGAGTCGCGTTGAGTGACTTTTCTAGATCGTAGAGTTGCGTCATCCGATGCACAGAGTCGAGCAGCGTCTGGCGCTGCTGCTCAGACTTCTGGGCCGCAAGGATGGCGGGCGGAGCCATCTGCAGGATCGGGCCAAGTTCTTCGAGTTGCGCCGAGTTGATCGGCTCTGCGAAGGAGAGAATTTCGAGAGCGCCGGTCAGCTGGTCTTCATAGAGCAGCGGAACGTACGCAATGGAAGCGATGGAGTGGGGAACGTGGAGATGCGCGAAATCTTCGCGGACCACGTCGGGGCCGGAATAAATGAAAATCTCGGTCGGCTCGGAGAGCAGGGGAGCGATCAGCCGGTTCCCCGCTCCAAGCTCAGTCTGCTCGGCGGAGACTTCCCCCGCAAGCCCGATGACCGTCCATGACGCCTCGTCCTCGGCGACCGAAAGCCAAAGAACGGCGCAGGCGCAATCCGGCAGCAGCTCGACGACGGCCGAGGCGACCAGAGATGCTCGCGAGGATGCGTCAGGAGCCGCGAGAAGCAGCGCTCCGACCTGAACGCCGGTTTCGTCAATCGGGGAAATCATGAGGGACCCAGCCGTTGCTCGAAAACACTTCTTGACAATGAAACCGGGGGTATTGATTCTGAAGTAGTTGGAGATTAACAACTCAATTTCTCTAAGTAAAGAAAAATCTTGCAGGACGATTGGGGAGCGAAGTGGATCTGGACGTGAGGGAGAGTGGCGCCATCTGCACCATCAAACTGAAGGGGCGACTGGTAAGCGGGGAGCCAGTGGCGGAATTCGAGAATGCGTACAGGTCGGCCCTTGATCGAGGGCACATCTTCCTGGTGCTCGATCTTGAAGACCTTCCTTACATCGATTCGTCCGGCATGGGCTCAATCGTCAACTCGTTGAGAACGTCGACGAAGCTGGGCGGCAGCGCCAAGCTCGTCAAGCCAAGTTCCTTTGTGGCAAAGACCTTCAAGATGTGCGGACTCCTCGATGTGTTTGGCGTCTACGAAACAGAGGCTGAGGCGGTCGCTGCCTGCGGAGGCTGAAGAGGCTGACGTACTGGCCGATGGACCGGGCGTGTGAGCCGCCATCCCCGGGTCTCAACCTGCGCATGCACCCGTGAGGAGCCGTGTTGCACATAAAAGTAAAAGCTTACCTGCCGGCACTGCTTTGCGCGCTGCTGCCGGTTCTCTGCTATGTCGTGATTCGTCCATTCGCAGAGATGGGCATCGATGACGACTGGTCCTATATAAAAACTGCCCAGGTGCTGGCGCAAACCGGTCACATTGTCTATAACGGCTGGGGCAGCCCGATTTTGGGCTGGAACTTGTACGTTGCACTGCTGTTCATCAAGCTCTTCGGATTCTCCTTCACCGCTGTCCGGTTGAGTTCGTTGGTCGAAGCCATTGCGACCGCATTTCTCCTGCAGCGAACCATGGTCCGGGCAGGGCTTCATGAACGGAATGCCACGCTGGCGACCATCGCGTTTATCCTTTCGCCGCTCTACATTCCACTCGCCATGACCTACATGACGGACGTGCCGGGCTTTCTTGTGATCCTGCTCTGCCTCTACATGTGTTTGCGCGCGCTTGAAGCGCGGAGCGAAAGCGCCAGGATGGCGTGGATCTGCGGGGCCGCGCTCGTGAACGCATTGGGAGGAACAGTACGGCAGACCGCATGGCTCGGCGTGCTGGTGATGGTCCCCTCCACGCTGGCGCTTTTACGGCGGGAGCGGCGCGTGCTCGCAGCGGGCGGATTGTCCTGTATTGCCGGTGCCGGCTTCGCACTGGCTGCCATGCACTGGTATGCCCGCCAGCCATTCTCAAACGCCTTGTCGCTGAATGCCGGAACTCTCGATCTGAGTGCGTTGCATTCTCTGGGAGGGCTCGCGTTTGAAGGCATTGGAGAACTCGCGCTGTTGCTGCTTCCCGTATTGCTGATGTTCGCGGGCGCCGTGCGCAAAGGGAATCGCCGCATGGGTACCTTGTTCGTCGGCGGGTGGCTGTGTTTCTTATTGCTCGCCGCGATTCTTTCCGCCCGGGGCAAGTTGAACTTCATCCTCGCTCCCTACAACGTGAGTTACATTCTTTCGAATGCATTCAGCGTTTTGAACTTGAGCCCGTTTACCGGCTCTCACCTTGGGCTTCCGCGCGACACTCTCCGGTTGTTGCTTACTGGCGTGACCGTAGCCGGGCTTTTGGTCTTTGTGGCCTTCTTTGCCGGAAGAAAGCAGGGACCTGTGCTTGAGCAGCATGAGAGAGCGAGCATTTCATGGCAAACTCTGGGCATTGTCCTCGGTCCCTTCACCTGCGCCTACATTGCATGGCTTTGCTCGTTGTCGATCCAGGGCATCTTTATGGATCGATACCTGCTCCCGCTTCTGGCGTTTTGTCTTCTGGCGCTGACGCTTTATTACCAGCAGAATGTAAAGGCGCGCCTTCCGTTGGCGTGCATCGTCGTCATTGCGATCCTCGGCGGATTCGGCATCGCCGGCACACACGACGAATTCGCGTTGTATCGCGGCTTTGTAATCTCGATCGTCGAAATGCGCTCGCGCGGCGTGCACGCTGACACAATTCTGGAGCCGTGGGAGTTTGCCGCATGGACCGAAGCGCAGAAGACCGGCTTTGTTGCGTCGCCCTTTTCAAAGGGAACAAACATTCCGGAGTATGCGCGCGTTCCGTCTGTGTCGCCGCGTACATTTCCATCGAACTGCGGAGCCGATCTTCCCGTCGATCTCATCTATCTGCCCGCCATCAAGCCCGTGTATGCAACCTCATTCAACCCAACAGACTGTGACGGACCCGCCGGGTTCCCGGTGGTGACATACTCGAGGTGGCTCACCCCACGCGTCGTGCCGATCTACGTGGTCAAGCTGCCGCCCATGTAAAGGGAACGGCCGACAGTTGATGGCGGCCGTTCGCGCTGCTTATTGTTGCACGGCCCATGCAAGCCCGTCGGGGCTGGCGATCGGGATGCGCCCCACTTCCTCCAGCGTCTTCAGATCGATGACTGCGACATAGCCGTCGCGGCCGCACGCAACATAGGCGCGCGCACCGTCTGGTTGCATTTGAATGCCGCCGGAGCCGTGCACACTCGACAGGCGCTTCACTTCCTTGCGCGTGACCGCGTCAATCACCACCAATGCTGAACCGGGAGTGACGAAGACGAGCCTTCCGTCGGGCGTGAACTTGAGGCGATTTGCGCCGGGCACGTCGACCTGGAGAGTCGCCGCGACACTCTTGGTCCCGAGGTCAATAACGGAAATGGTGCCGTCCTGCGCGTTCGCGACCCATGCTTCCCTGGCGTCGGGCGAGATGTCGAAGCCTTCACCACCGCGGCCAACAGGGATCACGGTTTCATTCCAGTCACCACCGGGCGGCGGAGGCGGCCCGCCTGGAGGTGGTCCGCCGGCAGCCGGGGCCGTGCCTGACGCCGGGGCCATTCCGGGTCGCGGCCCCTGTGGCATGCTTGCCGTGCGCTCCGTTTCATCGAGGACAGTGACGGTTGCCGAACTTACATTCGTCGTCACGATGCGCTTGGCGCCGGGAAAGACGTAGAGCATGTGTGTGCGGTTCTGCCCGGTTCCCATGATCCAATCGATTTTGGCCGCGGCGGGATCGTATCTTCCGATGGCCTTGGCGGCTTCAGCCGTGAACCAGACTTTGCCCTCGGTAAAGTAGAGGCCATGCGGCCCGCGCAAAGCGCCAAGATCAATCGATTGCAAAGCCTTCTGGTTCACGAGGTCGATCACGGCCAGTGTGTGGAACGCGCCGAAGCCATAGTTCGAGACATAGGCAGTGCGGCCGTCGGTCGAGGCGATCACTTCGTGCGGGTCGTCCCCCACAGGAACAGTCGCCACAATCTTGAGAGTGCCGGGATCAATGATGGACAGCGTGTGGTCCTGCTTGGAGAGGGCAAGGAGGGACGTCTTAGGCGTTGCCTGCGCACACGCGAATGCGGTGCAGGCCGCCGCAAAGACAAAAACCTGAAATGACCGCAAGCACATGCGCCTTGCCTCCTGAGGGGAAGTTGTTCTTCGAGGGTCCGTACGCATGAATTGTACCGTTTAGGGCCCAGCGCTTTCGCGCCTGATGAGGCGGGAAGAGAAGGGAATCGCGCGGAGAGGAAGTTGGCCGGGCCATGAGAGGCCCGGGCCGGTTGGAGTGACAGAGTTAAGACCGATTAAACTGAGCGGATCACAGGAAGCCCGATGCCTGGAACGAAACAGAGCTCAGTGCCTGGTTGCCGAAGCTGTCCTGCGCTTGAAGATACCAGCTATAGACGACCTGATCAGTCAGTGCGAAGCCGGGCGTGAGGTCGTTGTTTGGATCGGTCGGATCGATGCCCCAGTTGAGTGAAGTAATAGAACTTGGGAGCCCATTCGAACTTGAGTCTTGTCCCGGAATCTGCCAGATGACGTTGTTGCTCGGATCAAAGAGATAGAACGAGAAGATGTCGCTCGTATCCACCGATGGAACATTCCAGGTGAAGGTCGGTTGCAGGCTCTCCTGATCGTTCGGCAGCATATTGGTCGTAACATCAGCCGCACCGACCAGCGTCGTTGTGCCGTTCCATCCCGTGACCGAACCGCTCAGCGTTTCAGTGTCCGAACTGGAGTCGCTGTAGGTGATCTTGAATGTGTACGCGTCGCCGACGTTCGGGGTGTCGCCGTTCAGCGGCACATAGTACTGGAACTGAACGTTTCCACAGCCGTTGCAGTAGTTACTGATGTCCACGGGATTGATGACATTCGGCCCGGACATGAGCGTAACCGCGACCGGCAGTTTGTTTCCTTCGCGCACAGCGAAGTTAAGGTTGTAACCGGTCGTTGAAGTGCCCGAGGTGTATTGGAAGTACTGCGTTCCCACAGTGACCGTACTGTTGACGGTTGCGAGGGTCAGGTTCTGCCCAGTAAGCGGACCGGTGATGGCGAGGGTCATAGCGTTTTTGTCGCCCGTATTGGTCACGTCGCCGGCGTCAATCAGGCCGTCGTTATTCTGATCGAGAATTTCAAAGAAAACGTAGTCGTTGTTCGCGTCGGTAGGGACGTAGACGGTGAAGGCGTTGGAACTCCCCGGACTTGCAATGCGGGTACCGTAGACCGTGTTCGTGCTCTGGTTGTAGTAGCCCACGTAGAGCGGCCCAGTCGGCGTAACTCCCGAGGGAATCGTGACGGTGCCTTGTACTTCATTGCCGCTGGTTGATGCGCCTGCCGTGATGCCGATGGGCGTTCCGCCGCCATAAACCTGCCACGTGGCAGCCGGGCCGACCGAGTTCCGGGCTCGTGCTTCAACATAGTACGTCTGGCCGTTGGTAAAGGGATTGCCGCTCACGCCCGAGGTTCCGTTGTTGAGGATCCATACGTCGGAACCATTGCCGACCGCCTTGAAGTTGTGTGTTGTGCCAGTGGCGAACGTCGAACTGGTGCTCCATTGAACGTCGTAGGAAGTGGCAGCCTCAACGCCGTTGGTCTTGACCGGCTTATAGCTGATGGCCAGGCCTTGGTCGGTCGGAGTGATTGCCTGAATGACCGGATTGGCGGAGGGCACAGCCGACGGTGTGTTGTCCGTGATCGTGACTGCTTGTCCTGTCAGATCTGAGCTCACGACCGTGACAGCAATGCTGCCCGAAGGATCGGAGGTATTCTGCGCGCCGTTTCCGAGAGCTGTCAGATCCATCCACGCTTGAAGGTTGTAGCTGCCCGGAGGCACGCCACGAATCGTGAACTGCCCTGGAGTAAAGACACTGGTTCCCAGACCACCGGAGCCGCACGGCGTTGCAGGGACAAGGTCAAGGTAGATTTGCCCCGTATTCGATCCGCTGTATCCCACCGAACCGGAGACCGTGTAACCCAGCGCGACGGTAAAGGAAACACCGTTCAGGTCTGTGTTTGCGACCGTACCGGATTGCGTCGTCGGATAGAATACAGAGCTCGGCCCAGTGATGGATGGAGAGATGGTATAGGTCCCAGCGTGCACGCTTGGGAACGTGAAGTTGCCGCTGCTGTCCGTAGTGGTGGTTGCGAGAACGGTGTTGCCGGGGTTGGAGAGCAGAGTCACGGTGATGGTGGGCACGGCAGGAGTGCCCGTGCCGCAGGCCGCGCTCAGTGAGACCTGGCCCGTGATCTGTGATGCACGGTAGACGGTTATCGTATAGGAAACGGTTTGGGTCGAAGCGAGCGAGTCAGTGACTTTGACGTTTGTCAGGTTCACCGTTTGAATCGCCGTGGGCGTGCCACTCACCAACAGAGTATTGGATCCATTATTGGAGACGGAGAGCCCATCAGCAACCGCGACCAGCGAGCCGGTGTTGGGCACGGAGACGCCATTGATCGACCATGTGAACGGAGGCAAACCGCCCGATGCGACAATTGAACCGGTGTACGCCTCATTGATAGTTCCTTCGCCCAAGGTACCTGGATTGGGAGCGGGCAGAGACACCGGTACTGGCGTGATAACGGCAACACTGTAACCGTTTTGCGTAATCGAGTTATTTGTCGTCGTGTCCGTCAGCTTCACGTTGAAGGTGACCGTCGCCGGCGTCGATCCGGGAGTTCCGCTGATTGTAAGCGTTCCGCCGCTGGTGGCAGAGGTCAGGTTGTCAGAGAGTCCAGTCACCACCCACGAATAGTTGCCGCTTCCGCCCGACGCTGCAATTGTTCCGGTGTAAGGAATGCTCGTGTAGCCGCCCGGCAGAGTAAGCGGATTGGGTGGAGGCAGAGCGAGCGCGCCATACACGGTAATGGTGTAGGTGTATGGGCCCACCGACGTGTTGGTCGATGTGTCTTTCACGCTCACATTCACGGAGACGGTGCCTTGCGTCGTGGGGGTTCCGCTGATGGTAAGCGTTCCGCCGGTAGCCGAGTAACTCAGGCCGTCCGAGGGCAGGCCTGCAACCGTCCAGCTATAGTTGCCGCTGCCGCCAGCCGCCATAATGGTTCCGCTGTAGGCCAGGCCGGCGTCCGCGGGTCCAAGCGAGAGTGGATTTGGCGCAGGAAGCGTAACCGAGCTGTAGACAGGAACGGTATAGGTATAGGGCCCCACCGTATTGTGGGTCGTGGTGTCGGTGATTGAAACGCCGAACGACACAACTGTTGCCGAAGTCGGTGTCCCGGTAACGGTGAGCGTGCCGCCTGTTGTGGAGTAGTTGAGGCTGTCCGAAGGCAGTCCCGTGACGGTCCACGTGTAATTTCCGCTGCCGCCTGCCACAACGATCGTTCCAGTGTAAGGAAGGCTCAGCGTTGCTGGTCCCAACGTGACGGGATTGGGGTTGGGCAGCGTCAGCGATGCATAGGACGTGATGGTGTACGTCACAGGTCCCGCCGTGAGGCCGAGACTGTCTTTGACCGACACGCCAAAGGTCACCGCAGTGGCCGATGTCGGCGTTCCGCTGATGGTCAACACGCCGCCTGCGGAGGAGTAATTGAGCCCATTGGCGGGAAGCCCGGTAACCGTGTAGGTGTAGCCAGTTCCACTGCCGCCCGTGGCAGTGACGGTCCCGGTGAAGGCGGTGCCAACGGTGGCCAGCGCAGGCAGCGATGCAGGATTCGGCGTTGGCAATGCAAGCGCCGGGTTCACCGTGACCGTATAGGTAAACGGCCCCGCGGTCGCGTTTGTGGATGTGTCCTTCACGCTCGCAGTGAAGGTGACCGCCGTAGCGAGCGACGGGGTTCCGCTGATGGTGAGCGTCGCACCCGACTCCGGAGTAATTGAGATTGTCAGAAGGCAGGCCAGTGACGGTCCAGAGATAGTTACCGCTGCCGCCTGTGGCCACAACGGTCCCGCAGTAATGGTTGCCGACCACAGAAATTCCCAGCGTGGATGGATTGGGCGCCGGCAGCGTGACCGCGCTATAGACCGTGATCACGTAGATAAAAGGTCCGACGGTGGTGTTGGTGGTCGTGTCTTTGACGGACACGCTCAGCGACACCGTTCCGGTAGCCGTTGGCGTTCCGGTCACGGCCAGCGTGCCGGCATTGGGCGACGTGTTCAAGCCATCGGACTGGCCGGTCACAGTCCAGGTGTAGTTGCCACTTCCGCCCGTTGCCACAACGGTTCCCGCGTAGGGCACGCCGACGGCCGCACCGGCTGGCAGCGTTGCGGGAATGGTGAGGGGCAGCGCCAATGGAGCGAACACCGGAATGCTGTAGGCGAGTGGGGTTGAGGTATCGCCCACGCTATCCGTGGCTGTGACGGTAAAGCTCACGGTTCCCGCCGTGGTAGCCGGGCCGTTAATGGTCAACGATGCGCCGTTGGCCGCATAGGTGAGCCCGTTCGACAAGCCGGAAACAACCCAGGTATACCCGGTACCGGTGCCACCCGAGACGGTGAGGGTTTGAGCATAGGCTTGCCCGGTGACAGCATAGGGAAGGGTTCCCATGCCCGGCGTGATGGTCAACGAGGGCGCGACGACGACGATCTGGTAGGCGTGCATGCCGGAGTCACCAAATACGTCGGCCGCTTTAATGCTGAAGTTATAGGTGCCGGCGGCCGTGGTCGTTCCGGTCACAGCTCCTGTGGCAGCATTCAGCGTGAGCCCCGTCGGCAGAGCGCCGCTGATCACGGTGTACGTCAGCGCACCCAGTCCCCCGGTGGCCGCCGCACTCCCGGTATAGGCCTGGTTGAAACTTCCGGTTGCCGGCATCGTTCCAGTGAAGGTGATTGTCGGAGCCGGCGTGATCGCGATGGTGATTGTCTTGGTCGCAATAAAGGCTATGGGTGAACCGGAGTCCTTCAATTGAAAGACCACATTGGTGCTGCCGGCTGCTCCCGCCAGCGGTGTGCCGGACACAAGTCCTGATGAAGAGAGCGTGAGGCCGGCCGGCAGATTGCTGCCCGCAGCCACGGTCCATGTATAAGGAGCAACGCCGTTCGTGCCTGCCAACTGGGCGGAATATGCGGTTCCCACCGCCCCCGCAAAGCCGCTATTGGTGGAAGTAACCGAGGGAGCTGGAGGGATGGTGATTTGGGCACTCGCCAACCGGGTTTCTTCAAGCCGCGAGGTGGCCGTCACCGTGACTGTGACGGAAGAAGATGTGGCCGTGGGCGCCGTGTAGGTGACTGAGGTCGTGGACTGGTTAGAGAGCGTACCCGCGCCGCTCAAACTCCAGGAGACACCAAGATTGTTGTTGTCATTGGCAACCGCGGCGGTCAACGTGGTGGAGTCCGTCCCGTCCACCGAGGTTGCGGCCGCGGAAATTGAAACGCTCGTGGGTCCACCGGAGCCCGAGCCCGCAACGCTGGCCTTGCCTCCGCACCCGGTGAGAGTGAGCGCAACAAGAAAGGGAATCCCAATGAGAGCTAGATCTCTCCGAATCACAGTGCACCCCAGGAGGGGAGTTTCAACTCCGACGGCGGGTAAGTTACCGCCGAGTGTTCCCCAGCACTCTGATTATCAGTAGATCGAGAGAAACCCAAATACCACGAAAAAAATGGGTAATAGCACAAAAGTGCTATGTTCCCGACGCGAGAGTCGTATGTCTCTCTGGCGAAGGTAATCACGAAAAGGACCCTAAAGGTACCTACCTGAGCCGCTCGTCGAGGAACTCCTTGAGGGCCACTGCGTTGTTGTGAGCAGTGTCGTGCGCGCCATAAACGAGGGTGACAGTACCTTTGCGCGCCGCCTTGAGTAGGGGCTCCCAGGCGGCTGGAGACTTCTCAAGTTCGGCGAAGTAGAGCCGCCGGAACTCGCTCCATTGGGTGGGGTTATTGTGGAAGCGCTTGCGCAGCTCGTTGCTTGGCGAGGCATCCTTGGTCCAGACCTCGATTTCGAGAGCGGCCTTGGTCACCCCCCTTGGCCATAAGCGGTCAACCAGGTAACGGATGCCGTCTTTGCTCGAAACAGCTTCGTATGCACGCTTGATTTGAACCATGATTTTTCCTCTGGGTTAAACGGATTGAGGAACTCACCGCCTTTGTGCCGCTATCGATATATATAGGACTTTGGGAGTTGGCAATCTTGGTTCCTTCAAGAGGATTTCAGATTGCATTCGCGAAGCTAGGCGGCCTCGATCAACGCGCTCAGGCCCTTGATGTCCTTGACGACAATCTGGCGCGCATCCACATCGAGCAGGCCCTCAGCCTGCAGCCGCATCAGGTTGCGGCTGATGAGCTCGCGCACGGTGCCGAGCTGGCTGGCAAGCTCCTGATGCGTGGCCGGCAGTTGAAACTCGATTCCACGTTCGGTCTTTCTGCCTTCAGTCTGCGCCAGCTTGAGCAGAGCCGCTATCAGGCGCTGACGGATCGTGGTGAACGACAACTCTTCAATGATGCCGACCAGCCGTCGCAGCCGCCCTCCGACGACCGTAAGAACCTTGAGCGCGACCTCCGGATGCTCAAGACAGTAGGCATGAAAGTCGCGGCGCGAGATGAAGGCAATTTCCGTGTCTTCCACGGCCATGGCCGAGGCAGGGTAGGGGCCACCATCAAAGACGGGTAGCTCGGCCACCGTTTCGCCAGGACCATTGAGGGCGAGCACCTGTTCGCGGCCACCGACCGATGTTTTGAAGATGCGCACCTTGCCCTGTGCGATGATGTGCAGGCCGGAACAAGGCTCACCTTCAGAGAAAAGGAGCTCGCCTTCACTCAGGTGTTTGCGCACGGTACGCGCCGCGAGCAATTGTAGCTCCTGCTGTGAGAGGCTTGAGAGCAGGGCGGCCCTTTCAAGAACAGCGGCGAGTTCGATGCGTTGCGGGCTCACGTGGGGATTTTAGCAGCAAGGGACTTTCGTCACAGCCAGAGGGTGCCGCCTTGGAATAGGCTGAGCAAGTAGCGTTTGGCCTCGGATTGCCACACAGGCAGCCGAACCAGGGGGAAAGGAAGTAGATGGTAGTACAAATTGGCACAAAGCCCGACAGCGGATTCGATAACCCGATTGGCATGCTCATCGACTGCCATCGGCGGATCGAGCAGTTCTTGCAGATATTGTGCGGAGTAGCCGTGCGGGCCCATGGAAGGGAGCTTGCGGACGGCGAAAAGACCGCGGTAGCAGATGCGCTCCGCTACTTCCGCACCGGTGGACGCAGACACACGGCCGACGAGGAAGAGTCGTTGTTCCCCAGACTCCGCGGTGCAGAAAGCACTGGCGGACTCGACGAGTTGAACGGGCTGGAGAGCGACCACGGCCTGGCCGAAGAGATGCACGCGGCGGTCGATGCGCTGTATACCAGATGGATCGCAACCGGCGGCCTCGACGCCCGGGACGAAGAACGGCTGTTGCGTTCAACGTCGAAGCTCCAGCTTTTATATGAAGCTCACATCAAGGTGGAAGAGGGAATTGTGTTTCCTCGCGCCGCCGAAGCCCTGGACGAGCGCACGATCGCCGAGATGGGCCGCGAATTCGCCGAAAGGCGCCGTTGATGCCGGAAAGCAAAGATCCTCCGTCAAAACCGCAGGCAGCCCAGGGTCAAACAAATCTGGCCGTTTTTCCGGAGGGAGCAGGGGCCTTCAGGCCCCTGAATCCAGGCGAAGAATCTCTGCGGGCTTCAGCCCCGGGCCTTCTCCCAAAATGCCAGATCGACTTTGTCAGCAGTCCGCCGGCTGGGTGGTTGTTGGCCCCGCCTCTCAGCGGGCACCAACCTTCAAAGCCACGTTCTCTCAATCATTCCTGAGTTGATTTGCGAGGTCGGGAGATTTATTCTTCAACTCTCGACCGTTTAAATGCGGCTCCTTCGCCAGATGCGGGGGAGCCAGCGTTTTTGAAGGTCAATTTCTTAGTTTGATTCACTCCACTGCATCTTGCGGAGACTGGACCATGGCTCTACAACAAGCAACATCCGCGCACAACGCGTCCAACACACGACAACCGGCCCCGGCGGTCCTGCACGGACGCACACTCGAACCGAACCGCGGCATTCCGCTCAACCTTGACTGGGTTGACCAGGTGCGTGTCAACACCAGCGCAGTCGAGCACCGTGCTGCAACGCACGTCACGCGCCGCACGGTGAAAAAAGAAAACCAGGCTGCGTGGCTGCTGCGTGCGATCGCCTGCATGGACCTGACAACGCTCAACGGCGACGACACGTCCGACCGCGTGCGGCGTCTCTGTGCCAAGGCACGTAATCCATTGCAGAGGAATATCGTTGAGGGCCTAGGCATCGAGGAACTGCATCTGACCGTCGGCGCCGTCTGCGTCTATCACACCTTTGTTGAAACGGCAGTCAAGGCGTTGGACGGATCGGGGATTCCGGTTGCCGCCGTGTCCACAGGATTTCCCGCGGGCCTTTCGCCCCTTGCAGAGCGCGTTGAAGAGATTCGCCGCTCTGTCGAAGCAGGCGCAAGCGAGATCGACATCGTGATTACGCGAGCGCATGTGTTCAACGGTGACTGGCAGGCGCTGTACGACGAGATTGCCGCATTCAAACAAGCCTGCGGACCCGCGCACATGAAGACGATCCTCGGCACGGGCGACCTCATGACGCTGCGCAATGTGGCGCGCGCAAGCTGGGTTGCGATGATGGCAGGCGCAGACTTCATCAAGACATCCACGGGCAAGGAAGCAGTGAACGCAACGCTGCCTGTTTCGCTCACCATGATTCGCTGCCTTCGCGACTACGGCGAGCGCACAGGGATGGCGGTTGGCTTCAAGCCGGCAGGCGGCATCCGAACCGCAAAGCAGGGCCTTGATTGGTTGGCGCTGATGAAGGATGAGCTGGGACGTTCGTGGCTCGAGCCGTCGCTTTTCCGATTCGGCGTGAGCGGCATGCTGGCCGACGTTGAACGCCAGCTTGAGCATTACCTGACAGGCCGTTATTCAGCGGCGTATCGCCACCCGATTGCATAGATCCGGCTGCGATGAGGAATTGGAAGGAGACCGTGTGAGCATAGCGGAAAAGTTCTACACCATGGAATACGGCGCCGCACCGGAAGATCCAAAGGAAGCGGTCGCGTGGCTCGATCGCCATCATCGCCGCTTCGACGAGTTCATCGGTGGCCAATGGGTCAAGCCGCTTAGCGGCGAGTACCAGACCACGAGCGATCCCTCAAATGGGGAGACGCTCGCCGAAGTGGCGAAGGGGAATATTGATGACGTAAACGCGGCGGTGGCCGCCGCGCGCAAGGCGCAACCCGCGTGGCAGGCGCTCACCGGACACGAGCGCGCGCGCTTCCTCTATGCGCTGGCCCGCCAGGTGCAGAAACATGCGCGCCGCCTCGCCGTCATCGAGTCGATGGACAACGGCAAGCCGATCCGCGAGAGCCGCGACATCGACATCCCCCTTGTAGCGCGGCATTTTTATCATCACGCCGGATGGGCGCAGCTGCTGGAGACAGAGTTTCCGAACTACACGGCCTGCGGCGTTGTAGGGCAGGTGATCCCGTGGAACTTTCCTCTGCTGATGTTTGCGTGGAAGGTGGCCCCAGCGCTGGCAGCAGGCAATACGGTGGTCATCAAACCCGCAAAATACACGCCGCTCACAGCGCTCGCATTTGCTGAACTCGCGATGGAAGTGGGCCTCCCGCCGGGAGTGCTGAACGTGCTGACCTGCGACGCAAAAAATGGCCAGGCGCTATGCGAGCATCCTGACGTGGACAAGATCGCCTTCACCGGCTCAACAGAAGTCGGCCGCATCATTCGCAAGGCGACTGCAGGTTCGCCACGCAAAATTTCGCTCGAGCTGGGTGGCAAGTCGCCGTTCGTGGTCTTCGACGACGCGGATATCGACTCCGCAGTCGAAGGACTCGTGGATGCGATCTGGTTCAACCAGGGCCAAGTGTGTTGCGCAGGTTCACGCCTGCTGGTGCAGGAGCGCGTAGCGGAGACGCTCTACTCCCGCTTGAAAGCGCGCATGGAAACTCTGCGCGTTGGCCATCCGCTCGACAAGTCAATCGACATCGGCGCGATCGTTTCGCCAGTGCAACTGGAGACAATCAAAAAAATGGTGGACGCGGGCGTGGCGGAAGGCGCGACATGCTGGCAGCCGCACAATCCGCTGCCGGAGAAGGGAAGCTACTACCCGCCGACACTGCTCACCGATGTGCATCCGACCGCATCCGTCGCGCAGGAGGAAATCTTCGGGCCGGTACTCGCAGCCATGACCTTCCGCACGCCCGCCGAAGCAGCGGAGCTCGCCAACAACACAATCTACGGCCTGGCCGCAAGCGTGTGGAGCGAGAACATCAACGTTGCGCTCGACCTTGCCTCGCAGGTAAAGGCTGGTGTGGTGTGGGTCAACTGCACCAACCAGTTCGACGCAGCCTGCGGATTCGGCGGCTATCGCGAATCGGGATACGGACGCGAAGGCGGACGTGAAGGCATGCTGGAATACCTGACGCCGAAGTGGCTGCACAAGTTGCCGCCCGCAATAGCCGAAGCCGCCCGCATGCAAACATCAGATGACCGCGACGGCATTGAGCTGGCCACTTCCGCAATCGATCGCACCGTGAAGCAGTACATCGGCGGAAAACAAGCGCGGCCCGACTCCGGCTATTCCTTCCCGGTTTACGGCCGCAAGGGCGAGCTGCTCGGCGAGGCGCCGCTCGGCAACCGCAAAGACATTCGCAACGCGGTTGAAGCAGCGCGCGGAGCCGCGGGCTGGGCAAAGATGTCAGCGCACGGCCGCGCACAGGTCATCTACTACATCGCCGAAAACATGATTCAGCGCCGTAACGAAATCGTGCATCGGATCAGTGCCGCGGTTGGCGGGGAGCAGGCCGCTGTTGAAACCGATCTCTCCATTGAGCGCATCTTCACTTACGCCGCGTGGGCCGACAAATACGACGGCATGGTGCATCATCCGCCGGGACGCAACATTGCCATAGCGATGCCGGAGCCGGTGGGCGCCATCGGCATTCTTGCGCCCGGCGAAGCTCCATTGCTGGGACTGCTGTCGCTGATCCTGCCTGCGATTGCTGTCGGCAATACGGTGGTCGCTGTTCCATCGGAGCAGTACCCGCTGATCCTGAGCGATGTGTACCAGGTCCTCGACACAAGCGACCTTCCCGGCGGCGTAGTCAATCTTGTTGCGGGCAAGCCAATGGAACTTGGCAAGACACTGGCCGAGCACGATGGAGTGGAAGCAATCTGGTGCTTCAGGAGCAATGAAGAAGCTACCATGGTGCGTGCCGCTTCCATCGGCAACATGAAGCAGGTGTGGACCAACGACGGCCATGAATATGACTGGTTCAATCCAGCGCAGGCGGAAGGCCGCTGGTTCCTGCAACACGCCACGCAGGTAAAAAACATCTGGGTGCCTTACGGAGAATGATCCGAAGCGGCGGCTTACCTTGCCGCCGCATTCTGCGACCAGTTATTTTGGCTCAACAGCGATGCACCACAGAGCGGTGTGTCCCATGTTGTGGCCGGTATGGGTTGCGCCCAGCCTCCACACAACGTCGCCAGTTTTCAGATTTGACGGCTGCTTTGTCCCGTCGGGCAAAATATGCTCGAGTTCTGCGCCGGAGAGACAGATCACGACGCGATCATGATGCGTGTGTTGTGGCTCGAAGGTCTGTGGGGGGATCTTGATGTCGTAAGCGCGCGCGTACTGATTCTCGACAAGCATCTTGTAGTGAGGCGACAGCCCGGCCATGCCCCAGGTTTGCTTGAGGCCGGCGGTGAGGAACTCCACGCGCACCAGGCTCAGCGTCTGTGAGCCGGTATTCCGGATGCTCTCACCCGGCGTGTCGATTGCAAGGGTTTGGCCACGCTCAATGGATCGCGCATGCGGACTGCCGTGGCCGGCGATGAAGGCCGCAGTACCCGCGTCAAGAAAAACGACCAAATTGGCGTTCTTTCCTGTGAGAGAAACAGCGTCTCCGGCCGGCAAGGAGACCTCCGTCACCACGACCTTGTCATTCCGGATGTTCTCCACAGGATTGGCAGCCATGGCGGCAGGCGCCGCGGCCAGTAAAGGTGCAAGGCAGAGCAGAACAGCGCGATTCAGCATAGAGTAGAGGTCTCCTCAATCCGTTCATCATCATAGCGCGGGGCGGCCGGAAGGCGCTTCAATGCCCGGACCCTAACCCTGGACCAGGGCCAACCGTGCTTTCAGCGGCCGGCGAGTCAAAAAGATCGATTCCACCACAACAAGTGCCGGTGGAATTGAGGCCGTAACATTTCTCTAACTACCCTATTTATCAGCCAGATTGGCAGCATTACTGTATGACATACCGTAAATTCACTTGCCAGCATTTTGTTGCATACAAGAGAGTCATGCTGTCCTCAGTACACGTCTATGCCACTCGGTCAGGGGGGATTTGAACCTGGCGTTCGGCAGCCCAGCGGGAAATTCTTCGTTGGCAAAGGGGTCTGGGAGCAGTCCCAATGGCGTTTTGCGGGGCTCGCTGAGGTGGTTTTGCGGAGAGGAATTGGTCGGCTCTCCGGTTGCAAGGAATGCTGGGGCTTCCGGAAGGACCTCACAACCTGTTTTTGCGCGATGGGCACGGAACAATCGAATTTCGAAGGCATCGCAAAATTTGGACCTCGAACCCAAGGTTTTTCGGAGGCACTACAGATGCAATGGTCGCGTTACCTTTTGAGGCAGTTACCACCGCAAGCTTCGCACACTTTCAAAGCAAAAATGAGTGCAGGATTCACTCTGGCAATCGCCCTGATTGCCGTTCTCTTCGTGACGGCGCCGCTCTCTGCCCAAACCTCGTCCGGCACACTGACGGGTGTGGTGGCCGATCCCGGTGGAGCCATGGTCCCGGGCGCGTCCATCACCGCCAAGAACACGGCCACGGGCGATTTGCGCCATACCGTTTCCAACGCTTCTGGAATCTTCTCCATCCCGGCATTGCCACCCGGACCCTACACCGTGGATGTAACGGCGAACGGCTTTGAGCAAGATACCACTGCCCTTACTCTTTCGGTCGGTCAGGTGTTGAACGTTAACTTCACCCTCAAGCTGGGCTCTGCCACCGAAAAGGTTGAGGTCATCGCGAACGAGTCGACGGGCCTTGAGACGGTAGATCACGAACTCAGCGCCACCATGGAAGCAGCGACCATGTCGAGCATGGTGGAGCAGTCCGGTTATCGAAACGCAACCTTCTACGCGCAGACCACGCAGGCCGGCGTTGAGCCGGGATCGACCTTGGGCTACAGCAACATCAACTCCAACGTCAGCCAGTACAACCAGCAAAGCAACCAGTTGTTCATCGCGGGACAGGGCTTCTGGTCCACCAGCTATCTGCTCGACGGCGTGATCGACATGAGCTACTTCGACCAGACCGCCACCGTGAACACACCCATTGATGCAACGCAGCAGGTTGAAATCATCCGCAACAGCGCGAATGCCCGCTACGACGGCGCCAATACGCTCAATGCAATCACCAAGAGCGGAACTGAAACCATTCATGGCAGCGTGTATGAAAATCTGCAAAACAACCAATTCAATGCCAGAGGCTGGGGTGCGGGCCCACTGGGCGAACTCCGCTACAATCTCTTCGGCGCCGACGCTGGCTGGAAGGTCCCCTTCACCAAAAACAAGTTGTTCTTCTTTGTCGCCTATGAAGGGTTTCGTCAGGTTCAAGCCGCCTTTCTCCAGGCATTTGTACCAACCGCGGCAGAGAGGAATGGCGACTTCAGCGCGGACGTGGCTGCCGGAGCAGTCTCCACGCAGCCTCCAGCGGTCATCTACGACCCCACCTCCTACGCCACCAATTGCCCTGCCGGCGGCTGCTCCGGCTCAAGTGTACTCACGCAGTTTGCCTATGGCGGCAAGCCGAACGTAATCAACCCCGCGTTGATCAGCAAGACCGCGCAAACCTACTTGAATCTCGCCATCCCGCTGCCCAACGGCAGGAACACAACCGTGGGCGACAACTACGGCAGCTTGAACAGCCGTACGCGCTTTACACACGACGACTGGCTTGGGCGCGCCGATTACAACATGAGCGAGAAGGATCATATATTCGGTGGCTACGACACTAACAATCCTGACATCATCCGTCCGGAGGATTGGGACAATGCCGCCAATACCGCGCCGGGAGAGAGTGCTTCAGGCGGACAACTGCTCGACACCCAGGAACATAACCAGCTTTATGGAACAGACATTTACGTCGAAGAGAGCCATGTCGTCAGCCCCACGTTTGTGAATACCGCTCGTGTCGGCTATGCCCGCTCGGTCAATGGACAGCAATTCGACATGATCGACAATGGCACCGACTACTTCCACCAGGTATTTGGTTTTAACGGTCTCAGTCCAGCGTCCACAGTCTGGGGATTGCCCGGTCTGGGCCTCGGCAGTCCCTACTCCGGCATCAGCGGCTCACCCCTTGGTGAACACCAGAACATGTACGAGTATGTCGATGAAATCAACCTCCTCCGCGGCAAGCACTCAATCTTCTTTGGAGGAGAAGTCGATGTTGTCGACTACAACGCCTACTGGTATAGCGGAAACCCCAACGGCAGCTTGAGTGCAAACGGTCAATACACCTACAACGGTTGCAACCCGACCACCTGCCAAACCGGCATGAGCACAAACACCGCCTCTGCCTGGCAAAACCCCTCAACCTATCTCGTGACGGGGACCCCCACCACCACCGTCAACGGCACCAAGTTCAACGGCATGCCCGGAGCCAACGTGCTTGCAGATTACCTGCTCGGCGATTACGCCTCCACCAATGCCACGGCCGGCAGCCAGATTGGCCACTTCCACCAGCACAACCTCATGCCGTACATCCAGGACGACTGGCGCATCGCACCCCGGCTCACCTTGAATCTGGGCATGCGTTACGACTACTACTCGCCGGTCACTGAAGCGGGTGGTCACGCCGGCATCCTCAATCCCGCCACCGGCATTTTCTCCGTGGCTACATATAACTCAAACCGGTTCAACTTCAGCCCAAGGCTTGGGTTTGCCTACGCCCTCGACGAGAAGACTGCCATCCACGGCGGAGGCGGCCTCTACTATTACCAGTTCAGCTACTATGACCTCACGAACATGATGAACAACCCGTTCTTCAACACCGGGCTGAACTCAACTCAGACGTCAACCAACCCTGTCGTTTGGACCGGGACTTCCCCGAATCCCAACATCGCCGGCTCGGCAAAGGGGCAGCTCGAGATCCTCAATCTTCAAAATGCTGAATCACTCTGGACCGCGATGCCTGCGCCGAACGGCATCTTCGTCCCCGGCAGCTCAACGTTCACCCAAAGCATGCCCACCAGCTACAGCGAGCAGTGGAACCTGGCCGTGCAGCGCACATTCGGCAAGAACTATCTGCTCACCGTCGACTACATCGGAAGCTCGAACCATCACATCTTCAACTACAGCAACATCAACCAGGCCACTTTGAGCTCTACCGGCACCGGCACTACGGCCAACATCAACGCCCGCAGGCCCTACCAGTCAATCCCGGGCAACATCCTGCAGTACCACAAGTGGGGCTCGTCTCACTATGACGGCCTCGAAGTCCAGATGAAGAAGACCTACACCAACGGCCTGCAGTTCAACGGAAACTACGTATGGGGCAAGTCCATGGACTTCCAGGACTCCGATCACAAGGCCACTGGCGAAATGGGCAACAACCCGCAGGTTGACTACGGCCGTTCTGACTTCATGCAGAAGTACGTCATCAAACTGTCGGGCATCTACGAACTCCCCATTGGCAGGGGTAAGGCGCTCCTGGGCAGCGGCAAGTGGTGGGAGAACGAACTGGGTGGATGGAAACTCAGCGGACTGCTCGCGATTAGGGCCGGCATGCCGTTCAACACAACCGCTAGCGACAACTCAAACACCGGCGGCGGCATTCAGAATCGCGCCACCGCAAGCTGCAACGGCAATAACGGTGGTTCCCACTTCGTTCCAAAGGCAGCCAATGCGTTGCAAACATACTTCAACACCTCTTGCTACGCGGTGCCGACGACCAACGTCTTCGGCAGCGAACGCCGCAACGATTTGAATGGACCGAAAAATACCAACCTGGATATTTCAGTATTCAAGGAGTTTGAAATCCACGATAACCTGAAGTTCCAGTGGCGCACCGACGCATTCGATTCGCTGAACCATCCCTTGCCCGGCGAACCGAACACCAGCTGCTGCAGCGGCACATTCGGCGAGATCACCTCAAAGGGGAATGCGCGTTCCATCCAACTGGCCGCAAAAGTTCTCTGGTAGACCTAGACAGATACCTCTTGAACAAATCGCCCTGGCCGCGGGAATCACTCCGCAGCCAGGGTTTTCTTTTTTGCGTAGCGAGGAAGGCCGAAGGTGTAGCGCCGGTCTCCAGACCGGCTGTAGTGGTGGCGTCCACGCCACCACATTGAAGAATTAGCCGAGCTCCCATGACGCGGCCGGGCTCAACCAAACAATCCCATCCTCTACCTTCTCGGCTCATACCGCATGGCCACCGCCCCCGAGCTGAACTCCTGCCGGCTCACAAGCCTCAAGTCCACATGCTTCGATAGCCCCGCGAACAACGTAGGCCCGTGGCCCGCAATCCTGGGATGCACCACAAATTCGTACTCGTCAATCAATCCCATCTCCGCCAGCGCCAGCGGCAGCGTCAAGCCTCCCGTGAGCAGTCCCTTGCCCGGCTCCTTCTTAAGCTGCTGAACGAACGTCCCAAGATCCCCGCGCACGAGTTCCGCGTTCCAATCCACCCCGTCCAGGGTACTCGACACAACGTACTTCTTTGCCGCATCGATCGTCCGCGCGAAAGGTTCCATCCAATCAGGCCTCGCCCCTGTCGTCGCCGATGGTCGCCATGCGGCCTCCATCATTTCGTAAATCACCCTGCCAAACAGAAGGGCATCGGCCCGATCGAGAATTTCCGTTGAGTGTAGAAACATGTCTTCGTCCGGTGAAATTGCGAGATGATCGCAGCACCCGTCCAATGTCACGTTGATGGAATACCGGAGAGGTCGCATGACGGAAGAGTACCGCCGAAGGAATCGATTCGCAACGTGTACTCGGCCGCAAACCCTAGTAGGTACGGCTGGTCACAATCTCCGCGCTGAAGGGCGTGCCGTTCAGCCGCGTCGTTTTGAGCAGTACCTCAAAGTAAGGAATCTGATTGGAAGGGAAACGCTTCAACAGGCGCTCCATCGATGCTTCCGATGTAACAAATTCGCCCGCCGCATCCGTCGCCTGCGAGTTGGAGCCCGCAATAATCAATGCATCTGCGGTGTGGCTCGGGTTGGGCAGGTAAGCAACGATGCTGTAGCCGACGGGCGCGTCGGGATTGGCCACTACCGGATACAGCGCCTGTTCGCCCGCGCGTGGGTTGTTCACCTTGATGAATGACTGATCGAGCGCGGGGTCGTACTCAATTGTGTACGCCATTTGAGAATAGAAAAGATCAACCCACGGATTCGATTTCTGGCTGCCGATCATGATCACGTTATGGCGCTTGATTGAGTCAGCGGTGTACTCGCGCGCATATTCAACCACCAGCCGGTTGAAGGCGGGATCAAGTGCGCGAATGCGCTGAGCAACACGGAAATCGCCGAGACTCCCGTTGTTTCTCACACCGATCATCGCGGCGTCGGCTTTTCGATCGGCGCTTAGATTAGACTCCTGAATCTGCCGCATGTAGCTGTCATTCAGATAGTCGCTGAGCGGAAAATATTTCCGCGTGATGTCCTGGATCAGGGCGAACGAAGTATCGGCGAGGATAATATCTGTCTCGTGCGGAGCATCGAGAAATCTCGGCCAGAACGCAGCCAACGCCGGCTTGCC
Organism: uncultured Acidobacteriaceae bacterium; assembly: GCA_963820245.1. Taxonomy (GTDB): domain Bacteria; phylum Acidobacteriota; class Terriglobia; order Terriglobales; family Acidobacteriaceae; genus Telmatobacter. Next base: position 42,763 of record CAWFZC010000004.1, read on the forward strand.
CTCGAGAGGCTGAAGAGCCCTGTCCTTGGCGCGATTGTCTCTCCACAAAAGAACGCAACCGATGGCGAGAAGAAGTGCAGCGATGGAAACAAGCTGGAACGGAAGTTGCCGGTAGAACGCGGGAGCAGGCAACTGCGTCGCGGGTGCAGGCTCGGCGCCCGACGGTGTTGGTTCAAGTTCCCGTGACCGCAAGCGAAACACCGGCATGTAGCTGCCGCGGGGAATCTCAAAGATGAGCGGCTCTTCGGCGCCTTCAGTGGTGAAGTAGCCGTCGATACGTTTGCGAAGTTCGGTGGCGCTCACCCGGACAATGTTGTCTTGGCTGGTGTCGTAATCCTTGTCGCGGCCAAAGACGACGTGCCCGATCTCCTGCTCGTGAATTTCAGTGCAGCCCTCTTTGAGTGATTTTCCGGCCACATAAAAAAGGAATTCGCGGGAGCGCGCGGCACGCCTCAACTGGGGACTTGCCGCGGCCCGTTCCAAAACTTTCCAGCACTCTTCCAACTGGATCGCTTCAGCTTCCTTTGCTTGGGAACTCATTTCCGATGCATCCTCGTCACGACAATTGAGATTCTACCACTGTAGGGTAGAGGCATCTGTCGGATAGAGGTCGGCACAATGCGCTTAGAATCTTAGATTTATGATGGATATTTACTGTTGGAAGGCAGTCGGCTCACTGTAAGGAAACCGGCCCCTGCAGCGCTTCCGTAACCAATTTGACCAGCGGGAATCGCTGCCTACTTCGTAAACAAGCTCAGGTCGATGGAGTCAGCCATAGCCTTGTACCCCGTATCGTTCGGGTGCACAAAATCGCCGGAGTTGTAGAGCTCCAGCATCTGCGTTGGATGCTCAGGGTCGCGCGTCGTCCGATCGAAATCGATCACGCCGTCGAACACATCCGAAGTCCGGACCCATTCGTTCAGTGCCGTGCGCACTTTTTCTCCTTCGGGCCACGTGCATTGAAAGTCGCGGCAGTCGGTCATCTGCGTTGCGCCAAAAACCAGGATGCCGTGCTCATGCGCTTGCGTTGCGATTTGCGCGAGACCCCATTCAAGGTTCTTCACGAGATCGCCGTAAGGTTGACGATTGCGCGTCACCGCTTCAATGTCGTTGATGCCATGGAAGAGCACAAGATACCGGACGCCGCTGCGATTCAGCACATCCCAATCCAGCCGCGCCAACGCGCTGGGTCCGTCCCCATCCAGCAGAACACGGTTTCCGCTGATCCCGGTGTTGACCATGCCCAATGTTCCTGCCTTGCGCGTTGCATCGTTCGCAGCGAGGCGCGCGGCCAGGTAATCGGGCCAGCGATGGTTTGCGCTCTGCGTGGAGTGATTGCCGTCGGTGATGGAATCGCCGAAAGCGACCACGGCTGAAGAACCAGGCGCATACACGTCAACGCCGGTAAGGAAGTACCAGGAGCCCTTCGTCCACGATTTTCCGGCGAGGCTCGCCGCATCGACCATATTTCCGGTGGCTGCATACGAAAGTTGCTGCGCGCCTCCATGCATAGTCGTTCCCAATGTTGGATCGGGTAGATAGAGACTGACAGCAAGATTGGCGAGCGCGGGGACATCGAGTGCAACCGGATCACTCACGATCGTTGCTCCCGGCGAAATCGTAACCGACGAGTTGTGGTCGAACGTGAGTGCGCGATCCGAGGCCGGAACGATCTCACTCATCTCGACGTTTGCATTCGGGCTGGCAACAGCACTCACAGCGATATGCGCTGCTCCGATGTGGAGAGGTGTCGTTCCGAAACGATTGGAAAGCCAAATCCGCGCCTGGGTACCACCAATGCTTCCATGAATGATGAGCCGCAGCGTCTGGCCGGAGATGTCAGGCGCGTTTGCACGCGGTACCTCGACCATCGCCGTGCCCCAGGTGGCAACCCACGGCGAACAGGGTGTCGTACTTCCGGTCCCGCGACACGCCGCGCAACCGAACCGGGCAGAAAGCAAAACAAGGCAGGTCAGGAGGGCTGTGCGTACCGGAATTCGCTGAGAAACGTTCCTTGCGAGAGTCGAGACGAGGACGTACATGAGCTCAATTCGTCGAAATGGATTTGTTGAGACGCCATCCCCGATTCCAGGAACTCGTCCCGGCCGAGTATTCCATACAAGAGTGGACCGCAGCAACGAAACCACAAAATACCTGCGCTCCTCCCACCGAAAATCCTGCCAGACGATGAGGGGCTGCAGGTGCTCTGGCTCCGTGCGCGGCCGGAGAGATTGCTGCGCACAAACGCCCGATTCCCAAGCTCGCAAAATGTCCTTCGAAAATGACCGCAAGTCGCTCATTCAAAAGGCATACAGGCGCCTAACGGTGGGCCTTACGGTAAATTCACTTGCGGGCCCTCTCCCGTGGCAGCGAAACTTCGCAGGATTCCTGAGAAATCCCATCCAGGGGGCACTGCAGATTGCAGCACGAATCTGCGACGGACTTGATTTGGCTCCCACGGAACCCGGGGAACGGTCCATCAGGTTTTCTTGTTCGGCGACTTGAGCAAGGGGTTGCCAAAACTCAGTTTGAACGAGACAAAAAAGAAAATTAAGACTCGAGGATTCTGCCGCGAAATGAAGACTTTGATTTTGGCAATCGCAATGGCGGGCATTTTTTTGCCCATGGCTGGTCGAGCGGCATCCACCCAGGAAGTCTCAGGAAAAATACCTGCTCCCGCCCAGCATGTAATCGATCGCCTTGGCCAGTTGAACCAACTGCCGGACGGCGACTGGCGCGTTCACCCAGGCGATCTGCCCCACGGTGAGAGTCCCGATCTGGACGACTCAGGATGGGCCGTTGCCAAGCTCAATGACGAATTTCCCGATCACGCCATCTGGTTTCGCCGGTGGATCGAAATTCCAAAGACCATGAACGGATACGATCTGTCCGGAACGCGCATCTGGTTTCGCTTCCAGTCTCGGGTCGTGGGCCAGGGAACCATGCCGGAGATCGTCTACTTCAACGGCAGCCGCGTGGCCTTGGGCGAAAACCTGGAGCGGTTGGTTCTGGTTGATGCTGCCAAACCACCCGAGCGCATTCTTGTTGCCGTCAAGCTTCTTGCCACAGCCGCCAACAAGCGCTTCCAGGGCGCGAAGCTGCAGATTGAGTTCGCTGAGAACCGCCCCAATCCGCAGGACCTGCACGATGAGCTGCTTTCAGCATCGGAATTGATCCCAAGTTTCTCGGGCAATGTAGGAGCAGACGAGTCAACCCTTGTCAACGCGATTGAACAGGTCGACCTCAGTTCGCTCGATGCGGGAGACCAGGGAAAATTTGACGCTTCGCTGAAGGCCTCGCACGCTGCGCTCGAAACCCTGAAGCCCGTGATGCAGCAGGCCACAATTCACCTCACTGGAAACTCGCACATCGATGCCGCATGGCTCTGGCCGCGTTCCGAAACAATCGACGTAGTCAAGCGCACCTTCTCGACCGCGCTGCAATTGATGGATGAGTATCCGACCTACACCTACACGCAATCGGCCGCGCAATACAACGACTGGCTCGCGGACAAATATCCGCCCATCAACGACCAGATCAAGCAGCGCATCAAGGAAGGCCGCTGGGAAGTTGTCGGCGGCATGTGGGTCGAGCCGGACCTGAACCTGCCCGATGGGGAATCGACCGCGCGCTCCATCCTGATTGGCAAGCGTTGGTTCAAGCAGCAATACGGCGTCGATGTTCACGTTGGCTGGAACCCTGATTCCTTCGGCTACAACTGGCAGCTTCCGCAGATTTACAAGAAGTCGGGAATCGACTTTTTCGTTACGCAGAAGATGACGTGGAACGACACGAACAAGTTGCCCTTCAAACTTTTCTGGTGGGAATCACCCGATGGCAGCAAGGTGTTGACGTACTTTCCGCACGGGTACAGCGACGACAATTTGAATCCGGTTCACCTCTCGGCCGAGCTGGTGGATGCGCGCAAGCAAGCGCCGGGCATGACAGAGATGATGGACCTGTACGGAGTGGGTGACCACGGCGGCGGCCCCACACGCGACAACCTCGACGCCGGACTCCGTTGGATGGAGCCCGGCAAGGTAGCGCCGAAGATGGAGTTCGGCACCGCGCAGCCGTATTTGAACAAGATGGCCGGAGAGATTGCGCCCGAATCGAAGACGTGGGATTACCGGACGATCGCACAGGGATACACCTATCCGCCGGCGCCGCCCGCGGGCGAAATCTCGATTCCGACATGGAACGACGAGCTCTACCTGGAGTATCACCGCGGCGTGTACACGACGCAGGCGAATCTGAAACGCAATCTGCGCCACGCGCCGATAGAGACGCTCAACGCAGAGAAGTATGCGTCGCTCGCCTGGCTCGACGGCGACCGGTATCCGGGCAATGAGTTGACCGAGGCGTGGAAGCGCATCACGTTCAACGATTTTCATGACCTCGCTGCGGGATCGGGCATCGGCGTGATCTACCGCGATGCGCAGAAGGACTTCGACCAGGTACGCTGGGCGACGAACGAGATCTCAGCGAAAGCATTAGGCACCATTGCCGCGCAGGTGGATACGCGCGGCCCGGCGGGAGCGGCGGTGTTTGTCTTCAATCCGCTCGCGTGGAACAGGTCCGGCATGGTGCACGTTGACGTGCAAATGCCGGGAACTGCCACGGATGTTTCCGTCACTGATGCGCATGGTGCGGTGTTGCCGTCGGAGGCAACCTCAAAAGACGCGAAGACCAACACGTTCCATCTACTCATCGCGGTCAAAGACGTGCCGTCGATGGGCTACGAGGTCCTTCATGTTGCCGCTGCAAAGCGCGCCTTCCCGAGTGATCTTCGTGTGAGCGGGACGACGATGGAGAACGCGCGGTTGCGCGTCGTCGTCGATCCAGTGTCAGGGTGCATTACAAGCCTCTTCGACAAGAAAGCGGGTGTGGAGACACTGGCCGCTGGATCTTGCGGCAATGAACTTCAGGCCTTCAAAGACAATCCGACAAAATACGATGCGTGGAATATCGACCCGGGAACGCTTGACCAGCCGCCCACTCTGCTCACCAAGGCGGATTCGGTGAAGGTGGTCGAGCAGAGCCCATTGCGCGGCGTTATCGAAGTGACGCGCACCTGGCAGGCCTCAAGATTCGTCCAGAAGATTGTGCTCCGAGCTGACAGTGATGAAGCCGAGGTCGTGAACGATATCGACTGGCACGAGAACCATGTTCTGCTGAAGAGCGCATTTGCTCTTTCCTCCAGCGCGCCGTTTGCTACATACGAGATTCCATTCGGGACGATCGAGCGGCCCACGACACGCAACAACACATGGGAGCAGGCGCGCTTCGAAGTGCCCGCGCAGCGTTGGGCCGATCTCGGCAGCGGCCAGCATGGCATGAGCCTGATCAACGATTCGAAATTCGGATACGACGGCGCCGGGAATGTTCTGCGGCTGACGCTTCTGCGCTCTCCCTTGTCACCCGATCCTGATGCCGACCGCGGGCATCAACACTTCACTTTTGCGCTCTATCCGCACTCGGGTGACTGGAAACAGGCGATGAGTGTGCGCCACGGATATGAGTTTAACTATCCGCTCGCGGCCATGCAGGTGGAGATGCACGGTGGCGAAATGTCCTCCGAGCGCTCCTTTGTCTCAGTGGACGCTGACGACGTAGTCCTCACCGCAATGAAGAAGGCCGAGGACACTCACGCACTGATCTTTCACATGTATGAATGGGCAGGGAAGAGCGCAAGCGTGCAGGTGTCGGTCCCGCAAGGAGCGACAGCGGCAGTGGAGACGAACCTCTTGGAGCAAGGTGATGAGCATCCGCTCGCGCTCGTTGGCGATAAGGTCACTGTGCCGATCCATGCGTATGAAATCGTGACTGTGCGCGTCAACTATCCGGAAAAATCGCATGAATAATGCGAAGGGCCGGGAAACGCCTGTCACGGAGACCCAATGTTAGATCGTCGATCGTTTTGTCTCAGCCTGCTCTCTCTGCCAGTTTCAATGTCGGCGGCCGCGCGGCGGATCACCAGCGCGGCGGCGCCCGCCATTGCTCCAGCAGTCTGGAACAAACTCGGGAAGCTTAGCTTCACGTTGAATGACCTGCTCGACCACCCGTTCTATTTCTGGCCGAGAACACTGCTCAGTTATCCAGTCGTATTTCAAAGTTCCGTCAATCTTGATCGCCTCTTGCTCACGCGCACCGACACCCTCGAACGTGTTCCAATTCAATTCTCAGATGTGGTGCGCGACGAGCAAGGCGTTCGCTCGGCCACGCTCAACTTCTTTTCCGACCTGCCGAGCGGTGCGCATCGCGAATTTATCCTCAGTACCGGCAATACGCCGAATTCGACCGAACCACTGGTAAAAGAGTCCATCGAGAACGGGACCATCGTTCTCGACTCAGGCGTCATGCGCGTGCGGATTCCCGGGTCGCAGCTTGTCACAGGAGAAGCGCCGGGTCCAATCATGCAGGTTTCGCGCGGAACAGCGTGGGTCGGCTCTTCCACTCTGGGTGCAGCCGGGCCTCGGGTCACGCAGATCACTTCCAAGCGTGTCGCGAACGGGCCGTTGTTTATCGCCTACGAATTGACCTACGCATTCACTGATGGATCGCAGTATGTTGCGCATGTCCAATGCAACGCCGGCATGGATTTCATTCGCCTTCAGGAAGACATGGAAGGCATGCGGCCCGGCGTCCATGGAGTCTTCACTTCAAACTGGAACGGGTTCGACGTAACCCACCGGCAGGCGCCTAATCATCCCTATCCGATGTCGGGACGCATCCGCCCTTATGACAACTATCCATGGGAAACTATCGGCGAGCCGTGGGTGCTGCACCCGGAGACGTTGCCCGAAGGCGAACTGTCGTTCAACCTCGGTAACTATCAAACATGGACAGCTTTTCGTACAGGCACCTTCGCAAATTTCTGGAGCAAGAATTCGGGCGACGCACTCGGGGTCTTTATCGACAAGGCCGACGGCTGGCAGGACCATGAGTACACAAACCACGTGGAGTCGCCAACGCTCGAGGTGCGCTTCTACTACCAGGACGGCAAGTTCACATGGCGGTGGCCGATTGTTCGAGGCAGCCGCTCGACCTGCGTTGTGTTCTACGATCACGAAAAAGATAAGGAGGCAATGCATCTGCTGGAGCAGGCAGCGAAAGGCATTCAGAAAGATGGCATGACCTACGAGGCCGGTCTGATCCTCGGCTCGCATCTGCATTTTCTGCAGAATCGCTACGGCACACTCGACCTGAATTGCGTGAAGGACTGGGTGCTTGAGTATCCGGAGACATCGCGTCGCGCGCCTGTGATTTTTTCGACAGGGTCCGTCAAGGACGCGGACGATTTGGAAAAACGCGTGATGGCGGGACCGTTTGTGAGCACGCTGCCCATCAATGGAACGCGCGAGAACGGCGGAGCCGGTCCCATCCCTGGAAAGAGCATTGTGAACTTCAGCCCGGTGCCCAGCAGGCAGGTACAGGGCTGGTGGGTTGACGGATACAACCGCTGGAGCGCCACCATGAACGAAGGCCAGCGGAAGCGCGTGACCGCAGCCTACTTGTTTATGGCGTACGTTTGCGCCGGCGACGATTTCATGCCGCTCGTGAATATGCTCAGCGGGCATCCAAATTTTCTCGCCGATGTCAAAGGCGTTCCCGCTGCCATGTCGTTCCTGTTTCCTGAGCATCCGATGGCGGCACGCTGGGCAGATTTGTGGGAGAAGTGCGTTGAGATCAACACGCGCTACAGCACGCGGCCCGATGTTCACACGTGGAACGCGCGCGGAGGCAGATGGACAGAGAACCTGGGCACATATGTCTGGGCGTACCTCAGGCCTTCCCTTCGCTCAGACTTTCTGCTTCGCAATTTCGACGGCGTTGAGCGGTTCATCTCTCCCCAGCTTGCGGAGATGGCGGATTGGCTCGTGAATGCTCTCTCGGCGCCGTTTGAAGGAGAAACACCAGAAGCCTACAAGGCATTGCAGACGCTCGATGATGGACATGAGTGGGGAGCGCTGCCGCCCGGCAAGGGGCCGCGTCGCGTTCATCCGCCGCAGGGCGCTCATTCGGAGCGGCGCGTTCCTCCGCGCTCTCTGTGGTACCTGGGAACATGCCTCCAACGTTTCGCTCCCATTCAAGCAGAGCACGCGATGTGGGCCGCGCGCCCGGCAAATCAGGATATGGAAACCCGGCTCGGCGGGGACAACCCGTGGGACGCGATGTACAAGTCGCCGGAAAACATGGGCACCAATCCGCACCTGCGCAGCCGCAAGTACACAGGCTACGGCATCGTTTTGCGTTCAGCAGTGGACACACCCGGCGAAGTATCGATTCACTTGCAGCAGATTGATCAGGGACCGAACTACCGCTGGGGTGTTGCAGGCGAGGGCGGATGCGGCGTGATCTACTACTTCGCCGCCGGCAAAGCCTACAGCTACAACGGGGCGGAAGATGTCGGCGACCGCAATGACGAGGACACTGATTTCTGCACGAACTTCGCCGTGTTCAAAGATGGAGAATTTCGCTCGATTGGCGAGAATGTGCTTTCACGGCCGTTCTACGATCTGGGTGCGGGACAGTTTGCCGAACTTGTGCCGCGCCAGGAGCCGGGAGCCTATTCCGCGCCGGAGTACAAGAGCCGCAGCCTGATGATGGCGGGCAGCGACTACTTTGTGCTTTACGACAACGTACTGCACGTACAGATCGGTCACCGGTTCTCGTGGTTCGTGCGTCGCGGCAGCGAATTGCCGACCATCAAATTTGTGCGCGGTGTAACCAAAGAGAAAGAGTCACAACGAACGGAGATTCAGACCGAGGCAACCACCGGCGTCTGGTTCGACGGGGTGGGAGACTCGATGGCGGTTGTGAGCCACCGCAAGGATATCGAGACGAACCCCACGCATTATGGTTGTCGCGTGACCGCCGCGGACGTGGACGATTATGTCTTCCGCAATCCGGATCCGATTCATTTTGCTGACCGTACCACCTCGTTTGAAGGCACAGCCGGGCTGATCCGCACTAGAAAAGACAAGAGCGAGTTCGCTCTATTTCACGGCACCAGAATCGGCGTAGGTGGAATGACGCTGACCACAACAGATTCGGAACTCGGCATCGGAGGAACCGTTGTCTCAGGGCAGCCACTTTCGGGCGAATACTTTGCACCCACGGCATCAAAGGTGAAGATTGCATTCACTGGTTCACAAGAACAACTGACGTTCTATATCGATGGAGAAGCGCAGACAGGAACCAACGATGCAGACGGATTGACCGTCAATCTCAAAGAGGGGAGGCATCATTGGGAATTTACCGCCAAGATGCCTGTGCCCATGGCTCCGCGCATTCAGCGTACGGAGAACCACGCAGGCGGGGCTCGCGTGATTGCAGAACCTTCGGCCTCCGCAACCCACTACAGATTTGAGATCAGCAAAGACGGCGGAACGTCCTGGACTTCACTCGGCGTACAAACCGCGCCGGAGTTTGATGCAGCTGGCCTTGACGATGGCGTCAAGGTGCATGTGCGCGCAGTTGCATTGAACGACGAACATGAGAGCGCACCCGGAAATGAGTATCCAATCTATGTAACAAAGGCTCCGCCCCCAGCACCCGATGGACTGCGGATCTTACTCTCGAACGGAGCGGCATCTCTGAGTTGGGGTGAGGTTCTCGGTGTCAGTGAATACAGGCTCTACGTGCGCGCAGCCGGAGCAAGCAAGTTCAGCCTGCTTTACCGTGGCCTTGAACGCGTGTATGTTGACAAGCGCCCCGGCATCAAAGCCGCAAATCCAATTCCTGATGATTCCACCGGTCCGGCCCCCGCGGATCTCGTTGAATACTGCGTCGCAGCGGTGAATGGCAACGGCGAGGGAGTGGAGTCCCGAATCGCCAATACCGATCCGGGCTCATGGCGCAACTGGGACCCGATGCCCGGAGAAGGATTCCGCCGCGACTTTGTGGATGAGTCTGCTTCGGCGTCAATCAAAGTGCCGGCGCATTGGCCTCACTACTATCCGCGCTAGAACTTACTGAAGCAGACATCTCGCTTTCAACCTGAAGAACAGAAGGCCATCCTCCGCGATGGCCTTCCGTCTTTCATGTCATGGCTTCAAAACGAATTTGGTTGTCAACGACGCATCTGACGATCCTCCTGCCCATACGGTGAATGTGCCGGGTTCAACGACCCATTTGTTCTCAACATTCCAGATGGCAAGCTGATCCATAGGTACGGCAAACGAAACGATCCTGGTTTCCTGAGGCTTCAGATGGACGCGCGCAAAGCCTTTGAGCGACCGGCGCGGTGTTTCGACGCTCGTGAAGTCTTCTCGCAGGTAAAGCTGCGCAACTTCGTCCCCTTCGCGGCTTCCTGTATTCGTTACATCTACTGACACCTGAACGTCGCCACGCGTACCTGCTGCAGGTGGCGTAGCCACCAGGTGATCGTAGCGAAACGTTGTATAGCTGAGGCCGTAGCCGAACGGGAACAGCGGCATGCCGTCGTCGTCGACATACTTGATCTTGCGCGACGGATCGAAGTTATAAAAGGCGGGTAGTTGCCCAGTGCTGCGAGGAAAAGTGATGGTCAGGCGTCCTGCCGGATTGTTGTCGCCAAACAGAGTTTCAGCGATGGCCGTCCCACCAAATTCGCCCGGATACCATGCTTCAAGAATCGCGGGCACGTGCTCCTTGGCCCAGCCGATGGTCAGAGGCCTTCCGTTTTGCAGAACGAGAACGACAGGCTTACCAGTTGCGACAATCGCTTCAAGAAGCGGTTCCTGGTTGTCGGGCAAATCGAGACTGGTCCGGTCGCGTCCTTCGCCTGAGATTTTCCCGTTTTCACCGAGACCGAGAATCACGACATCTGCGGCCCTGGCGAGCGCCACCGCAGCTGTCACATCCTTGCCTTCATCGAAGGTGACAGTCGCTTGCGGAACCATCGCGCGAATGCCTTGCAGCATGTTGATGCGTTCGCCATTGACGTCCGATTCATAGTCCGCATAGTGCGCCACGTTCGCGTTGGGACCGATGACAGCGATATGCTGGAGCGATTTCGAAAGCGGCAGCAGATTTCCGTCATTCTTGAGCAGGGTCATGGATTGACGCGCCGACTCAAGCGATACAGCCAGATTTGCCTGTGAACGATGTACCTTCGCATTCAGTGCAGGATCGACGTAAGGATGATCGAAGAGTCCCAGCTCAAACTTTGCGCGCAGAACAGAGCGCACAGCCCGGTCGAGGTCAGTTTGCGACAACGAGCCCTCATGTACGCAGTCAATCAGCGCCTGCTGAAAGACATTGTGGTCGAAGTCGTAAAACTGCATGTCAACGCCCGAGCGAATGGCCATGCAGGCTGCATCTTTTGGGGTGGCCGCAACGTAGTGTGCGTTGTAAAGGCGCCTGATCGCGCCAAGATCGGAGAGAACGAAACCCTGAAACCCAAACTCATCCCGAAGAATGGTTTTCAATACGTGGGGATCGTCCGTGATCGGGATGCCATCGATCTCGTGGTAGGCCGCCATCACGCCCATCGCGTGTCCGTCGCGAATTGCAGGCTCAAAGGACTTCAGCATGACCGACCGCAGTTCGCGCTCGCCGATATGGACAGGCGAAGTATTGGTGCCGCCTTCGGGCGAGCCATGACCGACAAAATGTTTTGGCTCGGCAATTACAGTGTGATCGCTGGCTAGGCTGTCGCCCTGGGCGCCTCGGACCCAGGCCAGGCCCATCTGCCCGGTAAGGTAAGGGTCTTCGCCAAAGTCCTCTTCCACGCGGCCCCAGCGGGGATCGCGCGCCAGATCAAGTACCGGAGCGAGCACCATATCTGCGCCTGTCGCACGCATTTCGGCCGCGATGACGGCGCCAGTTTGCCGGGCAATTTCTGGATTCCAGGTGGCGGCCAGATTAAGCGGTCCGGGAAAGACCGTACCTGTATCAAACCCAAGAAGGCCCTCTTCAATAAAGATGGCGGGGATGCCGAGACGATTGTGCGCAATAACCCATTTCTGAATTGCGTTCGACTGCTCCGGCGTGGGATAGAGGTCGTGAATGCCGCCAACGCCGAGGTCTCCCCAGAGTTCCTGCGCCTTCTCGGGCAGGAATACCGCATCTGCCGTGGCATGTGTCGAGTCCTTGGATTTGTCGACGAGGGACTTGGCTCCGGAATAGAGATCCAGCTGTCGCACTTTTTCTTCGAGGGTCATTCGGCCGAGCAGATCGCTGAGGCGGCTCTCAACTGGGGCGTTTGCCTGCCTGTAAACAGGGGCTGAGGTCGCTTGCTGCGCATGAACGGGAAGCACTGCAAGTGAAATCAATAAGAATGCTGCGAAGGATGCAATAGATTTACCCAAGGTTGACAGGACAAGTTGCAGGCGAACAGCCGTAATTTTCACTTCATCTCCGCTGAATTGATTTTGTCTATGTCGGGCACCGGGAAAACGGACACAGACGCGTTTAGATATGCGCTCGGTTCCGGTCATTGAGGAGCAACTGAAGACAGTGTCGCTGATCCTGGTGTGAGCTCGCAAGTGAATTTACAGTAGCGCCTACAGTAAGGGCTGGACAGTTCCCAGGCATCCCCATTTGGGAAAGAATTTTGCCAAGCCAAGCCCGGCGATGTATAAATCGTTGCGCGGTCGTTCGTGTGCGCTCATGCACAGACGAGAGTAATGACAGAGGCTCGAAAGCCTTCGGAGAAGGAATGAAGCGAATTGCGATTCTTGTACTCGTGTTGAGCGCACTGGCGGCTCATGCGCGGCGGTTTGTTTGCGGAAAAGCTGATGGCAGCGCAGTACAGCTCACGGCATCGTCACTGCTTACGGCAACGACGCCCGGCTTCGATCTGGGCACAGTTCCTGAGGTCGGCGACAACGCCTGTTCAAGCGACAAGCCATTCTTCTTTTCCATCCCGCTGCCGGAGGGCAGCTATCGGGTACACGTAGTTCTCGGAGGCGAAAAGCCATCGACGACCACCGTGTGGGCCGAAGCGCGCCGCCTGACGCTTGAGAAGGTTGCCGTCAAGGCAAACGGCCGCGAGGAGCGCACCTTCGACACAAATGTTCGAGTGCCGGAAATTGCAGGTGACGCGGCGCACCTTGTGAAGTTGAAGCCTCGCGAAGTAGGCAACCTCGACTGGGACAATAAGCTGACGCTCGAGTTCAATGGCGATCATCCCAGTTTCCGCTCAATCACCATTGAGCCAATTCACGAAACCACGGTTTATCTCGCGGGCGACTCAACCGTTGTCGACCAGGATATTGAACCATGGGCCGCATGGGGACAGATGCTTCCGCGCTTCTTCCGCCCGGGTGTTGTGATCGCCAATCACGCCGAGTCAGGAGAGACGATCAAGAGTTTTGTCGGAGAGCAGCGCTTTGCAAAAGTGATGTCGCTGATTCAGCCGGGCGATTATCTGTTTGCTCAGTTCGGACACAACGATCAGAAGCCCAATGCCGTTTCACTCGACGAATATAAAAAGCTGCTTGTTGACTACATCGAGAAGACGCGCGGCAAAGGAGCGATCCCCGTATTGGTTACGAGCATGAATCGCAGGACCTTTGACGCAGAGGGAAAGATCACGAATTCGCTCGCAGGCTATCCGGATGCGGTGAGAGAGGTTGCCGCGAGCAACCATGTCGCCCTCATCGACTTGAACGCAATGAGCAAGACGCTGTTTGAGACGATGGGACCGGAAGGAACGCTGAAGGCCTTCATGCACTATCCGGCAAACGCCTTTCCCAATCAGACAGAGGCGATCAGCGACGATACGCACTTTAACAAGTATGGAGCCTACGAACTGGCGCGTTGCGTAGTGAGCGGCATCCGCGCAGACAAGCTCGCGCTTGCGAAACTGCTGGTAAAAGATATGCCCGCCTTCAATCCTGCGAAGCCGGACGCCGAAGCAAGTGTTGACTTGCCGGCGACTCCGATCCCACCAAAGAAGTTTGTAGCAAACGATTATGGCGCCATGGGAGACGGCACGAGTCTCGATACAGAGGAGATCCAAAAGGCGATTGATGCAGCGGCATCCGCAAGAGGAACGGTGACGCTGCTGCCGGGCACCTATCTGAGCGGCTCATTGTTCCTCAAGTCAGGCGTGACCCTCGATATTCCTGAAGGCGTAACGATCGTTGGATCGGAGAAACTCGCCGACTATCCCATGCTGCCCACGCGCATTGCCGGCATTGAGATGACCTGGCCCGCTGCCTTGATCAATGTACGCGACCAGCAAGACGTCAAGATCACCGGGAAGGGAACCATCGATGGCGACGGCCCCATCTGGTGGAAGTCCTATTGGGATCTTCGCGCGAAGTACGAACCCAAGGGATTGCGCTGGGCTTCAGATTATGACGCGCGGCGGCCGAGGCTCATGCTGATCCAGAATTCGTCCAACATTGAAGTAGGCGGCGGAATCCTTTTGAAGCGGTCAGGATTCTGGACCATGCAAATCCTCTACTCGCACGATGTGCACGTGGATGGAGTCATCATTCGCAACAACGAGGGCGGGCGAGGGCCGAGCACTGACGGGATCGACATCGACTCTTCGCGCAAGGTGCTGGTGGAGCACGCCGACATCGATGTCAACGACGATGCGCTTTGCCTGAAAGCCGGCCGTGACTCAGACGGTCTCCGCGTCAACAGGCCGACCGAGGACATTGTCATTCGCGACACGATCGTGCGCAGCGGAGCAGCGGCCATCACCATCGGCAGCGAGACATCAGGAGGCTTCAAGAATATTGAAGCGTACAACATTACCGCGCTTGCAGGCGTTCCCTCAGGAGTGCTCTTCAAGTCGGCGCGTACGCGGGGAGGGTATGCACGGGATATTCGCATCCACGATCTGACTCTGGAAGACGTTGCGATTCCGATTCATATCAACATGAACTGGAATCCGACGTTCAGCTATGCGACCTTGCCTGCGGGAGTTAAAGATATTCCTGACTACTGGGTGACGCTGACAACCAAGGTACCCGAGCAGCAGGGCCTGCCGCACTTCAGCGACGTGCACATCTGGAACATCAAGGCCACAGGAGCAAAGACCGCATTCGAAGTGAGCGCGTACAAGGACGCGACGTTGGACAACTTCCGTCTCGACCATCTCGATATTGACGCACGGACTGCGGGCACAATCGCCAACGCTAAAAACTGGACGATGACTGACAACAACATCCAAACGGCCGATGGAAGCAAGCCCGTCTTCACAGACAAACCAGTCGACGATGCAAAGGACATTGCCTATGGTGAAGTGGGTTCGCAGACTGGGCCTGCGAGCGTAATTGCAACCCAGACCACCGATCCGGCCGCAATTGCCCGCCCGCCGCTCCCGACCGCGAAGAATCCCGCCCTGCCGACTCTCTACCTGGTTGGCGACTCGACGGTGCGCAACGGAAAAGGCGATGGAGCGGGCGGGCAGTGGGGTTGGGGCGAGCCGCTCGTCGACTATTTCGACGCATCGAAGATCAACGTTGTGAATCGAGCGCTCGGTGGCCGCAGCAGCCGCACCTACATCACCGAAGGCCGATGGGACGAGCAACTGGCCCTGCTCAAGCCCGGAGACTTCGTCGTGTTTCAGTGGGGTCACAACGACTCAGGCCCGTTGGACGACATAAGCCGCGCGCGCGGTTCCATTCCAGGTGTTGGCGAAGAGACAAAGGAGATCGACAACCCGATCACCAAAAAGCACGAAGTGGTGCACACCTACGGTTGGTATATGAGAAAGTACGTCACCGACACACTGGCCAGGGGAGCCATTCCGATCGTCTGCTCACCCATTCCGCGCAAGATCTGGAAGGATGGCAAAGTGGTCCGCAACGCCGACAACTATGGCGGCTGGGCCCGGCAGGTGGCCGAGCAGGAGCACGTTGCCTTCATCGATCTGAACGAGATCATCGCGCGGCGCTACGATCAACTCGGCGAAGCACAGGTGGAACCGCTGTTCGCCGATCCGCATACGCACACCAGCCGCGCAGGCGCAGAGTTGAACGCAGAAAGTGTAGTGGCCGGCATGAAGGCGCTCCCTGGGAATCCGCTTGGTCGATTCCTCTCCGACAAAGGAGAAGCCGTCGCTCCCGAGTCAGGACATTAGAACCGCGCCATCCCCGCTTCGTTATCGGACGACGATCACCTGCGTCTCGTAGGAACCGAGTTTGAGTTGTGTGACGAGACCTTTACCTTTGCGGAAAGATGCCAGCGGAGCAACAACCCCTGTTTCTGCATCCCAAACCTCGGCACTGTGCCCCTTACTCATCAGCGTGACTGTGTGCTCGGTCGCCTGATTGCCTTCATTGAAGAAGAGGTAGACGTCCGAGTCTTTCCATCGACGCTTCATCACGCGCAAAGCAGTATCAGGAGTGTCCATTTGCAGCACCGGGGCGACGACCGCCTTCTGAATTGCCGAGA
Source organism: uncultured Acidobacteriaceae bacterium (assembly GCA_963820245.1). GTDB lineage: Bacteria > Acidobacteriota > Terriglobia > Terriglobales > Acidobacteriaceae > Telmatobacter. The sequence goes on from CAWFZC010000004.1 coordinate 59,107, forward strand.
GTATTTCCGGCGAGACCGTCATTGCCTGCGGCGGAGAAGCCGGCGGCATGGCAGGTGGAGTCGGTGTCGCTGGCAACATCGCTTCCACGACCGTCGCCCAACTGAAGTCAGCTGCAGTTGCCGGCCTCGCATCGCGCATAGTGCGGTCCGCGATGATATCGGGCGTTCGCCCAAGAAACACAACCTTGCCTCCACCATCGGCAAATGTTTTGAGGCGCGCTAGAATCTCTGCAGACAGGATCGACGGAGCGGGCAGTATCACGGTCCGATAGCGGTTCCCGCTGAGAGTTTCGAAATTCCCTTTGGATGCCTTCAAATCCCGAGCGAGAGCATCTTCATCCACGACGTCGAAATCGATCTGATGCTCACTGAGCAGACGCTCAGTGGAAACGAACTGCGTATCGGCAGCATCGTCCCCAAGCCACATCGAGCTTGACGGGAGAAAGAGCGCGACCGATGCATCGGGTCTGCCTTGCGACATCAGGTAGCTCATCCGCCGGACATACGTGAGCAGATTCGGAAACCCCGGCTGCCCCATATACCCCAAGGGCGGCCTCGGTCCTGCGGACGTTGCAGGGAAGTACATCGTCTCAACCAGGTTGACGCCACGCACAAACTGCTCGTTCAGAATGTAGCGCGCCATCTCCACGTCAGGCGCAGGGCGGTACGCAGCGAAGCTCTCAGTAAAAGCGCGCGGCTTGCCATAGACGTGCGCGGCGGAACTGGCGAGGCGTGGATAATCGGAGATCGTGTCTTTCCAAATCTGGTGCCAGATGGCGTCGATGCCCGGCACCTGCACTGCGCGCATGTCGCGAAAGAAGGACCCCTCGCTGTGCGTCAGGTCCATCTCCATCTCTTCGTGATTCAAGTGCACCTGGTACTCAAGATGATTGACGGCACACCAATCTCCCTGTGGCTTGAAGAATTCGGCGGCAAACATCTGCGAGAAGACATCGTAGTAGTCGCCCTTGATCCGCGTCTGCTCGGGCGTCAGGTGAATCGGCACGCCCGCATCGCGGCGGGAAGGGGATTGGGCAAACAGCGCGACGTAAGGCTGAACGTCATAGCCCTTGATCTCTTTGAAGCGCGCAAAGAACCTCGGCGTCCAGGGCAGTCCCGCGATCGAGTAGTCAGGTTCGTCTCCGCGAAACCCAAGGATAGTCTTGCCGAATTCGTCGCCAACAGCTTCTTTGTATTTTTCGTGGGTGAAGCGCAGGTATTGCTCGGTGGCGGCAGGATCGAGGTAGTCTTCCAGCGACTGCGAGGTGTCTTTCACGCGTTGCGTGTTGGTATCAGAGCGCGTGGGCGAGGTGCGAAACTCGTGGTCGACCAGCAGCACCGTCCAGCTTCCCTTGGGAGCGCTCCAGTCAAGAGCGTTGCCGTTCAACGGCAAAGGAATTGCATTGCCATCCTGATCGACGGCCGCTGCGCTCACTGTGTCCGGAGCCACTTCCCGGTGCAGCGCGGTTCCTCCGGCAACGGTGATCTTTGCGGCGACTTCAAGAGCCTGCATGCGTAACTCGGGTTTCTCAGCTGTGAATTTTCCGCCGGCAAATCCGCTCGGATAGCCGGCATCGTCGACGATCCACACGCGCATATTGCGCCGTTTCGCTTTAGCCACAAACTCCCTGAAGAACGCGAAATAGGCAGGCGAGAGATAGGCGAACGGCATGTTATATCCGGCCTGCACCGTCACCGCCTGAAAGCCAAGCGAGTGCAGCGTGTCCAGGTCGCGTTCCACCTGCGGAATGCTGACGCTGCCGTTCAGACCGTAGTAAGGCTCAGGACCGTATTCGGGGGGCGGCGATGTCCAACGGGCACCCACCTCGGCCGCTGTTGGATCGTCCAGTTTTTGCCAGCCCTGCTGTGCGTTTGCAGGTAATGCGAGCCCGATGATAAGGAGCGGCAGGAAGATGATTGGAATCTGCTTGAACACGGCTCGGAACCTCCTTGATCGAATGGACAGACCACTGGACCAGCAACAATGAAATGAACATCTCGGATACTACAACTCCTGGAGCCTGGATGTGGGCACCGCGATTAGAAGTTGACGTTTGCTCGTGCCTGGCGGCCAGGTTCCGGGCACGTTACTCCTCCGACAAAAAAGCTTGCCTCCAAGTTCCAGGCAAACCAGTCTCGCGCACTACGGAAGGAACACAAAGACAAAGAATCGACTAAAGGCTTACTAATCATATTGTTAGATATCGATTCCCAGGAAGGAGCGCGGCGGAAATATGCTCTTCGATCGAAAGAGCTGACCTGGGCCAGCCAAGTCATTGGCCGATTTGGGGTTGGCCAAGCGTCTCGATTTGGCAAAAGTAAAATAATTTTTCTATTGACAATCGTTTTCGCCAAATGAGTTAATGCGAAGCGAAGGTCAGACCTCCCCTGTAACGGATTCCCCGTGAGACCGTATTCCCCGGGTCGGGCACCTTCACCGACGAACCTTTTGAGGAGGCACTTCAGTCGATCCCTATGAAAACCCGTGAGAGTTCACTCAACCTGTTCCTGAAGAAGTCTGGAGGCTGGATCGTTCCGGCTTCGATTGTGCTTGCGCTGGCGTTCGTCCTGACCTGGTCCTCGGCCTCTGCCCAGACAGCTGGCGAAGGTTCAATCGTCGGTACGGTCACCGATTCCACTGGTGCCGCCATTCCCAACGCAGTCGTCAGGGCCACCAACACCGCTACAGGCGTCACATCGGCACAAAAATCGTCATCGGCGGGCGTCTACAGCCTCTCACCGTTGCAGCCGGGCACCTATACCGTCCGGGTCGAGGCTCAAGGATTCCAGACCCTCGTCCAGGACAACGTGGTTGTGGACGCGCTGCAGACCCGCGGAATCAACCCGGTACTCACCGTCGGCGCGCAAACGCAAACCGTCACCGTAACCGCGGCGCCGCCGGTCCTGGATACTGCCGATGCCACACTCGGCCTCACCGTCGAAAACGAAACATACGCCAATCTGCCCATCCAGGTGAACGGCCAGCAGCGCGATCCAACAGCTTTCGGCGCGTTGACTCCCGGTGCTCAGAGTGGAGCCCGCCTTCCAGTTGTCGGCGGTACCGGCGATTACCTCGGCCAGCTCTATCTCGACGGAATGCCCGCAACGACCGTCAATCAGCAAGGCGACAACCGCGTCGTCTCCCTCTCCATGAGCGTTGACGCCGTCGATCAGTTCCAGGTCCTCACCAGCACGCCGCCCGCCGAATACATGGGCGCCGGCTCAATGAACTTCACCATGAAGTCCGGCGGCCTCAAGTATCACGGCCAGGTCTCCGATTTCGTGCGCAACACCATCTTCGACACCTGGGGATTTACTTCGAAGGCTGCAACCCGTGTGACCGCGACTGGCGCCACTGTCCCAGCGCCCAAACCCGTCGAGCACCAGAATGAGCTGTCAGTCAGCGCCGGTGGCACCGTGCCGTTTACCGGCAGAAAGCTCTTCTTCTTTTTCGCCTACGACAAGTACCACGAGCGCCTCGGGGCAAATCCGGCTCTCTATAACATTCCCACGCAGGCCATGCTCTCGGGCGACTTTACTGAGCTCAACGGCAATGTGGGCGGCGGTGGTCAATCCGGCACTGGTGCCAGCAACCCAGCCATTCTCTTCGATCCCACAACAAACAATTGCGTCGGTAGCTCCTGCACCCGCCAGCCACTGGTCGGCGTCAAAAACGGCGTGGCCACCAACAACGTTATCCCCGCTGGCATGATCTCGCCCATCGCCAAAGCGATGGCGGCCTCCATCCCGAAACCAAGCAACGCCACATCGCTCTATAACAATTACCTGGGCGCTATTCCTTCTGGTTTTGATGACCGGCTCTATGACTGGCGTGTGGATTACGACCTGAACTCCAGGCAGCGCATTTCGACAGTCGGCGTGAACGGCGCGCGCATCTACCTCACGAACTTCAGCAACCAGATGCCCCTGCCCTACGTCTCGGGCACCTACGCCAAAATCTATCCGCAGGCCTATATCGTCGAGCACGTCTTCACCATCAACCCGAACCTCGTCAACCAGCTCAAGTACAGCTTCACGCGCTTCATCCAACCCCAGATCAACGCCACTGACGGGGTCGCGGCAGACAAGCCTTCGGCCTTCGGAATCACAAACACGCCTGCCGGCCAGGGAAGTGCCGAGTTCCCCGGCGCAACCTTCGGCACCACCTCCGGCTTTGGCACGGCCTACACCGTTTGGACCTCCAATGGCTCTGCCACCACCACCCAGCAGGTCAACCCCAATACCTATGCGGTCCTCGACAACGTGAACTGGGTTAAGGGCAAGCACTCGCTTACCTTTGGATTCTCCTACCTGTGGGAGGAGATCAACAGCGCTGCCCCGATCGGCTTCTCCACTGAGCTCTATCTCAATTACAACGCCTTCTCCACTGCCAACTACGCCTACAACGTGACCACCGGTATGTACTCAAACGCCCTCAGCACCGGCGGTACCTTGGCTCCCGGTGCAGCACCTACCGCGACGAACTCAGCGCCCGCCGGCTTCTCGTTTGCCAGCTACATGCTCGGTGCCGTCGGCGGTTCGGCTTCGGGCGATACCTCGGCGCCTTCCTTCGGACTCTATCCGCTCAGCGAAACCGGCGGACGTTATCACCCCATCGCTCCCTACTTCAGCGACAGCTACAAAATCACGCCCAGGCTGACCATCGAACTGGGACTGCGCTGGGACTACCTGCCTCCCTTCCACGAGGTCAAGGATCGCTGGACATTCCTGAATCCGAAACTCACCAACCCGCTCACTAATTCCCCGGGTATGCTGCAGTTCGCAGGCAACCACGGCGGACCCGGAGTAAGCTGCGGTTGCAGAACCCCGGTCAGTACATATTGGAAGAACTTCGGTCCGCGTCTCGGAATCGCCTACCAGCTTGACCCGAAGACCGTGATTCGTGCCGGCTACGCGACAGTCTATTCACAAGCCGGCGGCATCGGCGGCCGTGGCGGCAACGCGACCGGCACTGGCCAGACCGGCTTCAATATGAGCGCGACCGGACCCACTGAAGTGGGCTCTGGCGCAACCGCCGGTCCCTCCTACTGGCTCAACAACAGCACAACCTTTGGCACCCTCGGCCTGTCGAACACCGGAATTTTCGGACCCGGTTATACCTATCCGTCCGCTCCAACTCCGGGTGTTGCCGCGCAGGAACTGAACACGGGAAACTACGTCAATGGCACAAAGGTAGTCAGCGCCAGTTCTGTCGGCTACGCCGATCCTTACTATTCCGGCCGTGCTCCGGAAATCAATCTCTGGAACTTCGGCATCGAGCGTAGCCTCACTCCAGACCTCACGCTCGGCGTCAACTACGCCGCCAACGAGAGCCACTTCATCGTCAATTCCGGAACCACCGGCGGTAACGCTCGCGGCCAGTGGACAAATCAGCTCGATCCCAAGTATCTGGCCACGCTTGGCAGCGTCAAGAATTCCGCAGGAACCAAGCCGATTCTGAATGACGCGGCCACGCCGGCCAACGCGGCCATCGTGGCCTCTTACTTCCCCAACGCGTCCATCCCAGCCTTCTTCACCGCCGCTGGCGCCATCAGCTCCTCGGCCAGTGTTGCGCAAATGCTCACCGCTTTCCCACAGTACTCCACGGTCAGTGATACCTGGGGCAACGTGGGCAACTTCAGTTACCACTCGTTGCAGGTCGTCCTCAACCAGCGTATGCACAACGGCCTGTCCTACAACGTCAACTACACCTATTCGAAGAACTTAGGTGATGACGGCACGTACCGCAGCGGCTTTGACATTCCTGCCGGCGCTATCTCAGGCGGCACCAAGGCCTTCAAACAGAACAGGATCGACCGTTCATGGACGGCAATCTCCAGGCCACACCTCATCCACGCATACGGCGTCTATGAGCTGCCGTTCGGCAAGGGCAAAATCGGCAACGATAGCGCGGCTGTGCGCTGGCTGGCTGGCGGTTGGCAGTTCTCCGGCATCTACACCTACCAGTCGGGCACGCCGCTTGCCGTCACCTGGTCGGGTGCAACCACATCAACGCTGCCCCTCCAGACCGCATCGGTCATCACCGCTATTCCCGACAAGAGTTCCGGTTTTTCGGGTCCATTGCGCATCCATGGCAAGTATGGCTCTGGCCCCAACGGCTACAACACCTGCAACCTCGGTATTGGTTCAGGCTGCAACAAGATCCAGTACCTGGATCCAACCGGCTTCTCGGCGCCCGCCAACATCTCTACCGTAAGCGGTCAGCCGCAGTACCTCATCGGTAACGCGCCCCGTACGCTCGCGTACGGCGCACGCAACCCCTACACGTGGAATGTCGACTCCAGAATGAGCCGGACCTTCCCCCTCCTCAAGGAAGGCTTGTCCTTTGTCTTCGAGGCCGACTGCCTCAATGTATGGAACCACGTTACCTTCGGCAGCCCAACCGCCAGCTGGGCCTCGGGTTCCTCAACATTCGGCACCATCACCAGCGCCTCCGGCAACCGTGACTGGCAGTTCGCCGGCCACCTCAACTTCTAACCTGTCATTCCCGGGTCTGCATCCGCCGCACGAAATCGCAGCGGATGCAGCATCGGTCCTCCATAGTCATTTCCATCCGCAACTTCCTCTTGCAATCCGATTGCTGCAGCGGCTCTGTGCCCGATTCATCGCAGGCCTCATCGCGATGAGTGGGAAATCATCAACTCCCCAACCAAACGAAAAAGGCCGGGTGCCGCCGCCGGGTGCCCCGGTCCCTCGTCCGCCGCGGCGGAGGGACCGGGGAGGAAACCAACTTCTCATTGCGTCCTGTGTCAGGGCTCGACATGAGTCGTGTCATTCACGCACTCAAATAAATCGGGCTTTAGCCCCTGCCTATCCCCCATCTCAATCCGAACCACCTCTGCTACCATTTCGCAAGCACATGATTCTTGAAGTTTGCATTGATTCAGTCGAGTCCGCCATCGCCGCAGAACGTGGTGGCGCAAAACGTGTGGAGCTATGCTCCGATCTTCTCGAAGGTGGAATCACGCCTGGAGCCGGCCTGATTGCCCAGGTGCGCAAGCACATTGCGATTGGCCTCTTTGTCATGATTCGTCCACGAGGTGGCGACTTCTGTTATTCCGATCTGGAGTTTGAAGTCATGCGTGAGGAGATCAGGCAAGCGCAACGCCTCGGTGCAGACGGAGTGGTGCTTGGCTTGCTCAACGAAGATGGCTGCGTCGACGCCGTACGCACCCGCGAACTCGTGGAGCTGGCCAACCCCTTGCCTGTCACTTTTCACCGCGCCATCGATATGACTCCGGACCTGCAGGCTGCCACGGAACAGGTGATCGGGACAGGAGCCCGGCGAATACTCGCTTCGGGCGGAGCCAGTGATGCAACGCGATGGGATAACTGAAATCGCAAAGATGGTGGAGCTCGCGAAGGGACGCATCAGCATCATGCCCGGCGGCGGCGTTTCGATCAAGACAATCGCAAACATTGCCAGGTCTACCGGTGCAACCGAGTTTCATTCGAGCGTGCGATCGGTAGCTCCGAGCCCAGTTCGCTTTCGCAAGCAGGGGATTGCGATGGGCAACCTGCGCGGAAAAGAGTTCGTTCGCCACGAAGTGCGGGAAACAAACGTGCGCGCTCTCGTTGACATGATCGATAAGTTAAGCCAAGCTGGGACATGATACCCAGCTGATCTCATCGCGTCACAAGCAAATTATCGAACTCGATCAGGTCCCAGTCAGTCCCCAGCGCGAACATCCCATGTGCATGCGCGCCGTTATCGACTGCGGTCAAGGTGCTTCCGTCCAGACTCGCCTCAATGCGTGTGCCGTGAAAACGAAGCTCGACGTGATGCCAGCGCGCTCGATCAACCGCCACATGACCGGAAGCGAGCGTCACCTCCGGCTTCTTGTATTCAGTCGAGATCAGCTCCCAATGACCGTCGGGCTGAACGCGCAGAACGTAGCCGGCGGGCCACTTGGCATGACCGTCTCTGAAAACGTCAGATGAGTCGATGCGCCCAATCAATGCCGCTGAAGCCTGCGTAAGAAAGCGCACGTCGGCGGAGATGGAGTAGTCCGTCCAACTCTCATCGCCCGCCAACGTGAACGGGTTGGGCAGAGGCCCCCAGGGAATCGGCTGCTCGGTAATCACTTGTTCCAGGCAATTGCCCTCACGCCCGTCGCAGCGCTGAATCTCGAACGCGCCATCCTGGTCCGCCAAATACTTCGGCGTATGGTGCAGCGGTGTGTCGTCAAAGTTATCAGCATACGGCAAAGGGAAGGGCGCATCGACCGGAGGCCGCGCTGTGCCTTTGTGTTGTCCGGTGGTTGATGTCAGCGTGTAGAGTGAGTCGGCGTCAAAAGAATAGGAAAACACACCGTTCACCGGTTTGATATCGGCAACATGCTCAAACGTGCGGCTGCTGTTCGTCTCCCAGATGTGAACCGCTGTACTCATCAGCCCGCCGGTCAGCTGAAAAGTCATCGTCTGCGCCTTGGAAGCGCCGATCGACTCAAGGACAACGCTCCAATTCTTTCCGTCCTGCGCTTTGAGAGAAACGTAACTCCCTCTCTCCGGAAGATTGCCCGAAGCAGAGTCAAGATATTTCCATCCCGGCTGAGCGAACTGCGTCGTATGCGCCGTTGCCCAGATTGCTCCCTGCACGTCGTAATGTCCTGACCACGGCGTATTCGCGTACATGAGCCCCGAATTCGGCGCAGCCAGAATGTCGTAGTAAGAAGTAATCGGGCTCCATATCTCGGTTGAAGTTAACGAGCCCTCCAGATAATTCTTATTGTAGAGATGGGCAAGAATCTTGCCTCCCTGGTCCCAGTCCCGGCTGACAAAAGGCCCGCTTCCCGGGTTCGGCTGGTCTTCGCTCGACCACAAAGGCTTTGCCGTGTTCCGTGCAGCGCTGGTCGTCGTGATCGCGCCCTTCACCAGTGGATAGTGAACGCCAATCACAGAAACAGCCGATGCCAGTTCAGGATCTCTCAGCATCTCGTCGGCGATCGACCATTGTCCCGCACCCTGCCCGGGATACTCATCGCAGCAAATGATCTTCGTGTCGAGATGAGCTGCCTCGAATTGCCGATGGAGTTCTTTGATATAGGCGACGTTGTGCACCTTCTCATTCCACAGGCCCGCGTAACTGATTTCAAGTCCATAATCTTTCTTGGCGTTCTTGATGAAGTCCACGACATAGGCCGCCATCTTCGCCGTGTAAAGCGTAGGCCTGGCCGCGGATGCATCTCCCACCCATCCAGGCGCCCCCCAGGGCAGTATCTCCAGAACAATATTCGGATTCCGCTTGTGAGCCTCAGTCATCAACCACCACTCGTATCCCCGCGTTGAGTCGTGATCGCCGGGCGAGCGCATGTGGCTTGGCTCCGAACCATCGGTAGAGTTGACGTCAGCGCCAATCTCCACCTTCAGATGCTGCAGCGAAGCACCGTAGTCCGGCTTGAAAAGATAGTCGAGAATCTCGCTGCGCTTCGGCTCTGGATAGTCGATCAGCAGACGCGAAGATGCGCCCGCGCTGGCCGCCCCAAGGCCGTCGAAGGTGCGGCCACCTCCATGCCCGTCGAGGACGACAGTCGCTTGCTGGCCCGACGCGCGCCCGCCACAGAAGATCAGCAGCGAAAGCAAAAGTAGTTTGCAAAAAATCGTTGCGCGTCGATTCATAAGGTCCAGACCGTTTTCTGATGAGAGCATGCCCACGTTCCGTTGCATTAGTTTCCACCTCTGATGCTTGCCTCAATCGCTTCGAGTGTTCTTCCGCGCGTCTCCGGCAGGCGCAAATAGAGAAAGACGGCTCCCGCTAAACAGATTGCGGCATAGATCCAAAACACGCCCGCGGCTCCAAGCCCTGCATTGAGCGCCGGAAATGTGTATGTGAGTACAAAACAGGCCGTCCATAAAGCAGTCACGGCAATTGAGACCGCAGAACCTCGTATGCGATTCGGAAAAATCTCCGAGATTACAACCCACGTGGCCGGCGCGAGCGACATGGCATAACACGCGATGGCCGCCAGCACCAGCACGAGCATTGGCTTGCCCTTGAGATGCAAGTGATAACAGAACCCGAGAACGGTGTAGATGATCACCAGCCCGGAAACTCCCCCCAATAAGAGGAAGCGTCTCCCATATCGATCGATGGCTCCCAGGGCAATCAGCGTGAACACGACATTGACGGCTCCGGTGATCACGATGTTGAACAGAATGCCGGAGATTTGATATCCAGCCGCCGCGAAAATCTCCTGCGCGTAGTTGAAAATGACGTTGATGCCGCACCATTGCTGTAGAACGGCAAGCGCCACACCCAGCAGCAACACCTTCGGCACACCGGGTGACGAAAGCTCCCGTAGGATTGAAACTTGCGGCCCGGAATGAATCGTGGTCTTGAAGTCCTGCAAGACCTTACGCGCATAGGTCTGCCCCCCGATTCGCGCAAGCACCTCGAGTGCCTTTTCATCGCGGCCTTGCGCAGCGAGCCAGCGCGGGCTCTCGGGCACCATCAAAGCTGAGACCAGAAACAGAATCGACGGAATCGCGGTCACGGCAAACATCCACCGCCATCCCCACTGGCCGTTCCATGACAAAAGAATCTCCTGCGCCGACGCGTCCGGCGCTACAGGCCTCGCGATCAGCCAGTTGACCAATTGCGCCGCAAGAATGCCAAAGACAATGGCCAGTTGGTTCAGCGAGACAAGCCTGCCGCGCAGACCGGCCGGCGAAATCTCTGCGATATACATCGGCGAAATGCCAGAGGCAAGTCCTATCGCATAGCCGCCCAGCATTCTCCACGCAACGAAGACGATGAATTGCGGAGCGAGTCCAGTGCCCAGTGAAGAAATTGCAAACAGCAGCGCGGCAACCGCCAGCAGCCATCTTCTTCCGAACCGGTCGCTCAAGGCACCAGACGTGACCGCGCCAATCAGGCAGCCAATCAAAGCGCAACTCATCGCCCAGCCTTGCAGTGCCGGCGACTCGAGATGAAAGTAAACTTCGTAGAACGGTTTTGCGCCGCCGATCACGACCCAGTCATAACCGAACAGCAACCCGCCCAGTGCGCCCGCAGCCGCAGCCATCCAGAGATACGCCGAACCAGCGCGCGAAACTTCGGCATCTGGATTGGCGGCTTGAATAGGAATGATCATGACGATGCGCGCCCCTCGGCTGCCGCCTGCATCAAACCCGTCCGGATACCAATCCACCGCAGAAGTTCTGCGGCAAGTAGATGAGTGGGATCTTCAACCAGCACTTGTTCCAACTGACTAACGGTCTTCTCAGCAAAGCCAAGCCCATCATTGGCGAGGGCACTCAGCAAAAGTGCGTCGACACGGTTTCGCTTGTCGAGGTCATCTTCAAAGAGCAGCAGGTTCGGAAGGGAAGTAGCAAAGTAGTCGATGACCGGCTTCGTCGATGCTAATTGCTCATCGTACGCCGTCAAATTTGAGAACGCGTTGACTGCTTCCTCCTCTCGTCCCATCGCACGCAAAGCCATCGCCTGAAAATAGCTGTGCACGCCCTGCGCAGAAAGAGGAGCCGCAGCCGCACTCCAGAAACCGCGCGCTGCCTCACTTCGATCAAGGTCGTGCGCGGCGAGTCCGGAGAAATAATCAAGATCGCGTTCCAGCGTGAGCAAGTGTTTGCCCTCCCCAAGACTGTGAGGATAATGTCGTGCGGCCTCGAAGTGTCGAAGTGCTTCTTCCGGTTCGTTTTCCGCCAGCGCCGACATGCCCAGGGCACGGTGAGCATGCACATACTGCGCGGATACCAAACCCTCACCGCCTTCCCACGGAGTAAACTGGCGCGCCGCCAGATGTTCCAGCGCCGCGTCCCAGCAGTGCGACTGGTTCAGCAAGGTGATGTATTCGATAGTCAAATCGTCCCGATGTGCAACAAGGTCCAGATGAGCCTCAAGAAAGCGCAGCCGTTCAACTGGAGTTGAGAGACCCGCGCGCTTCTTCAACTGGTCCCACTCGTACAACACGCGCGCGTCATTTGGAGCAATCGAAAACGCACGCGCGTACATTTCACTTGCTGCCTCGGCATTGCGATTGATATTGAACTCGGCGATGCCAAGATTGCGAAACGGAATAGAAAAGGTATCGTCTAACTCAACTGCCTGGCGCCAGCAGCGAATCGCATCTTCATAACGGCGCTTATCGTAGTAAAGATTCCCGAGGTAGTAATGCGCTCGTGCCAGCGAAGGATCCAGCATGATCGCATTCTCAAGCACGATCATCTCTTCAACGCGGCATGGGAAGCAATAGAGCGGAGATGCTGCCTCTGCTTCTCGAATAGAGCGTCGAGCGTTCTCTTCATCACCGAGGGAGAGGGCAAGCCAGGAGAGCGAATACCTGAGCATCGGATGTGCGAAGCGGCCTTCCTCGACGCATGCAAGCAGCAGGGCGTATGCGTCCGCGCGAAGCCCCGACCAGGCAAGCTCGTAGGCCACATCGAGCAAGGTTTGAACGTCGCCCTCAAGAGCATCAAGAAACGTTTTGAGACTCTTACTGCTCCGATCGAGCAGAAAGACCTCAGCCGCCATTCGCAGACAAAGTGGGTCGAGTCCGACGGCTTGCCTCACCACATCGCTTGCACTCTCAGTGCGGCCCAAATGCCTTAGCAGTGCAGCCTTCAGAGCGAGTCCGCTGAGGTTGTCAACGTTGGTGTGAAGGCTCAACTCAATTTGCTCAAGCGCAAGTCGATGATCGCCGCGCCCTGCGCTGATCGATGCAAGCGCATAATATCCAGCGCTCCGCTGAGCGAAATTCCATACAGATTTGTGGAAGGCATCGTAAGCCTCAGAGATTTTTCCCCGATAGAGAAGTACAAGGCCGAGATTGTAGAGCGCCTCGCCATCCCGCGGATTGGGATTTCTCACCTTGAGGCGGCCAACAGCACGAGCGAAATGTTCCTCAGCCTGCGCGAACTCACCTGCGCGGAGATGCGCCAATCCGATTGCGTTATTGATGCGCGCATCGTCCGGATCGCGTTTGAGCCCGTCGCGCCAATACGCATCCGCCGAGCGCGTTGCGTGGCGATACTGTTCGAGATGCAGACCAGTCAGATACAACTCATCCGCTGAGGCGATCGCTTCAGGCGGCGGCGCTTCCTTGGCCGGCTCAGGAAGAGCTTTCTCCACCAGCGATTCAGGTTGCCACGCGATGAGTTCATTGCCTTCCCCATCAATCACCGCAAGCCGAAATTGTTCTGGCCGCGCACCACCACACGCAATCGACCGGACAAACGGCGCGCCCGGCGCAAGTTCGCAGCGCTCCTCATGAACCAAGCTTTCATTGCGCATAAGCAGAATGCGCACATTCTGTCGCGCCGTCAAACAAACCCCAACGCGGACCGCATCACCATCGAACTCCAGATTGACCGCGGCATGTCTATTTGCATTTTTCACCGGGCCGATCTGCTGAATGGGATACCAGTACTGGCTGAACGTTTTTGTCTCATAGGGCTGCAGCCACGAGAAGTCCGGTTGATTGTCGGTATACGCACCGGCCATCAGCTCGATATAAGGTCCATCTTCATCGGTCAGATTTCGATCCCACGCATATCCAAATTCGGCGTTGCCCCAGGTCCACAGCTTCTTGCCCGGAGCCATAAGATGATTCGAAGTGTGAACCACGCCCGCCTGTCGCGCATGGTCGTACCCCCCGCAGAAATCGTACTTCGACTGCGTCACCATATATGAAGTTGGCACCGGAATATTTTTGTACCAGGAGATATCGGTCCCGGGATTGTAATCGACGCCATAATAGCTGCCGCGCGCAACAGGGAATGATGTGACAGCCCGCTTCGCATGATCCGCGACGAAGGTGACATCGGGTGGAAAGAAAGCCTGATACTGATCGTGAACGTGAACAGCGACGTTGGCCCACCAGAGAAAAGTCTGAGGCAGTGCAGTGCGATTAAAGAGCCTGACCTTGGCCTCGACAAGCGCCTTGCCGGGAGCAAGGTGAATGCCGGCCATGCCTTTCATGCGCAGCATGGGGTCGTGCTCGCTCAGCCATACAGTCCAGCTTCCATCTTCGTGCTCTTCCGTGGCCGCATGCACAGGCATGTATGTGGATGGCCGGTGATGCTGAGGCCAGTTGAACTCAACACCGCCCGAAATCCACGGTCCGAGCAGTCCCACAAGGGCTGGCTTGATCACATGTTGGCGATAGAAGAAGTCGTACTGGTTTGTCTTGTCGAGCCCGGCGTGGATGCGGCCGCCGATCTCGGGAAGAATCATGAGCTGAATGAATTCGTTCTCAAGAAAAATTGCTTTATACGATTTGTCCACCTTCTCGAGCGCAACACGATCGATAAATGGATTCGGATAAACTTTCCCGCTGCTTCCCTGGTAAACCCGCTTCTCAAGAAACATGGGGTTCGGGTCGGCATCCTGCACTGGATAGGTAGGGATCACGATCTGCTCTTCCCAGCAGCGGACTTTGTCAGCAGTGTGGGTCTCGTTCAACTGGTCCACTCCTCCATGCAGTTTCTTGTGATCGCGAAAATCGAACGCCAGACTCAGTGCGCACCAGAAGTCGGAACAATCCCCATCGTTTCGCGCATGCGCTTCTCCGCATCCGCGCTCCAATACTTGCAGTCCAGCCTGATGAAGACTGATGAGTACGGAATCGTCATGTTGGTCTTGAGAACCAGCACATGAAACTGGCTGCCGGTTGCGCCGATGTTGGCAATGATCTTGTCGTGAAGGTCCTGCTCTATATGATATTTGCGAAGAATATCCGCGATCTGACTGCGATAGGCGGAGGCGCCCAGGGCGTCCTGATCGGGGACAAAAGGCAACTCAGCATCCATATATATGTCCGGCCGAACGTGGATGGAGTCGTTGACCGTCTTCAGAACGTATCGAACAACGTCAATCTGCTCGGCATTTGTCTCGACGGTTTCAACCCCAGGCGAGCTTTGCAAGGGGTAAGCAGAATCGACAACGAGAATCCAGTTGCGGTGTCCCATCAGCGGCATTTCCGCAGCAACTTTGGCCTTCCATGTTGAAGGGGCAGCAGGCGGAGTCGCGTGAACTGCGGCACAAGCAAGGACAAGGCAGAAAGAGGCAGCGATTCTGCGCATAAGGAATTAAACCTCCGAGAAGATCGGGAGAAGTATACCGCCCCAGTCACACCTGAAGGATCAGGCGAAAGTCGGAGCGCGGCGTCCAGTCCGAAACCCGCCGCAAGTCAGCGTGCATCAGGCACCAGCAACCGCGCCATCCATGCTGCAAGCGATTGCTGGTCAGCATCGCCTGCAGCATGAGTCGCCAGCACGTTGCGTCGATCGACCTCCGGGCGGTTCTGGCTCAGCTTGAACTTTCCTTCAATGCGCGCAATCGGAATCCGAAACCCGACAATGCCGGCAAGCATGGTGCGCCGGAACCCTTCGGGCAACCGCCGCCACTGGTGAGCGTAAGCGGGTTCATTGGCCTCGATCAGGCCTTCAAGCAGTGCAGCCTTTCCTTCGTCATCCTCCACGGTCGCCAGGGTTCCATAAGCATGGACAGCAATGTAATTCCACGTAGGAACGGAGAGCTCTTCGGCATAGAGCGTAGGCGAAACGTAGCTGTGCGAGCCGCTGAACACGACAAGAGTTTCATTGCCGGCGAGAGCTTTCCATTGCGGATTCGCTTTCGCGAAATGGCCTTCAATCAACGCCGTGTTCGCCTTCATCCTTCACGACCAGCGGAAGATGCGTGGCTTGCAGATTCACTCCTTCGGCCCCCGCAGACTGGGCCCCAAAGAGGATCGCAAACGGCCACGCACGCATGGCTTCAATCAAAATGGCGCGATCGGAAACCTGGTTGAGTTTTGGAGTGTACATGCGGCTCCTTGCTAGGCGGCCTTGGTCTGCGCGAGCCGCCGCACCGACAGAACCGTAATGTCATCTTCCTGCCCGAAATCCTTGGCTGCCTCGGCAACATAAAAAGCAGTTTGATTGCTGAGGTTGTGCACGCGCTCAAAACCAAACAGCTCACCGGACGGACGCCGCGCTTCAACCACGCCATCCGACATCAAAAGCAGCCGATCACCTGGATGCAGGTAGAGCTGCACCTCTTCGTAAGTCGTATCCGGCAACACTCCCAAGGGCAGCCCGCCCGGCAGAGCGATCTCCTGGCTATTCAGGTAAGGCGGAACGTGTCCCGCATTGGCGAGTACGACTTCGCCGTTGGCTCCAAACCATGCAGCCTGACAGGTGGTGAAGCTTTCGCTGCCCGTCAGAACGCGATTCAGCGACGCCAGAATCCGCGCCGGACTATACTCCGGTGTTCTGCGCAGCGCTCCCATCAGCATCGACACATTCATCGCAGCCTGCAGACCCTTTCCAGCCACGTCGCCAATCACCACCAGCAGCCCCCCATCGCTGGTCGACTGCACATGGAAAAAGTCTCCGCCCACCTCGTTCGCTGGACTGTAGACCGAATCCACTTCAAATCCCGGCGTGGCGAGCTTCTCCTGGGGAATCATCAGCTCCTGCACGCTTCGAGCCGCCGCCAACTCGCTTGACGCTCTCTCCTGATCGCGGTGAATCCGCAGGAACCGGATAAAGATAATCAGCACGATCACCAGGATGCCGGTAAAGTCAGCGATGGACGCAAAATGGATCGGGATGGGTCCGGCCTGGATAGTCAGCAGCGACGTATAGGCCCGCCCACTAAAGTCGCTCATGCCGGCGGCGAAAACCGGCTCAAGCAGGCCAACGCCCGTCAGCACCAGCGGAATCAGCAGCAGGCCCGCCTCAAAATTACGCCGAACCGTGGCTGCAATCAGTGTGCTGAAGATGAAGATCAACCACCCGAGGACCCAGAAGGTGCAGAACAGCATGATGAAGATCAGCGGTACGACGATGGCCTTGCTGTGACCCACAAACAGCAGCGTTGGCCCCACGGCGGCCAGGATCGGTGCGGTATATCGCAGGATCCGGATCTGCCAGCGGACCCACCACTTTTCAGGGCGAAGCGCCAGAAACGCAATCAGGAATTCAAAGTAGAGATAGCTGGAGATGAGCACCAGCTGCAGCACCACCGCCGCGTACCACAGGCTGTCCAGCCAGGCGGAACTGCCGGCTAGTTCGACAAACCCGACAGGCGCCTGCATCAGCTCATGGAGGGCGAGCCACAGGTACTCCACGTGGCCCTTTTGCGCGAAATAAAGCGCGAACAAAAAGAGCGCCAGCACAACCAGAAGAATGGAATCGACCAGACGCGGTAGGCGTTCGAACAGACTCTTGGCGGTCCAGATCTGCAGCACGCGGTTCAGGTCCTCGCGATTGCCCAGGTAGAGCGTCCGATTCGAGAAAAAGCTCGTGTAAGAGCTATAGCCGAAGGGAATGTAAAGCGTGCGAACCACCAGGACCAGCGAGCTGTCACCCGGCGCGAGATTCAAGTCATAGAGGCGCGAAATCGGCTGATAATGCTGGGGCGCGTCTCCGTGCGGCCCCTCAGGGTGAATCAGCTTTCCGTTTGCGAAAACATCAATGCCCGGGCCCGTCGACCCGATGCCGAGGGAGGTGTTTTGTGAGACGGGCAGATCGACGAGCAGAGTAAGCGGCCCATGGCTTGGATCCAGCTGTACGTGGAGCCGGAACCAGGCGTAGCGCTGCTTGCTCGAGTCGGGATTGAAATCCGTGGCTTTGGGGGCGGTCTTGCCCGCTGTCTCGTCCTCATCGGGCACGTCCGCCATCGACCCCTTCGCATCCCTCACAGCCCACCCGGAGTCGTCGAAACCCGGCAACATAGCCGTCGGGTCTGCCGTGATCCCCACCCGCCAGCCCTTGTCCAGCATCACCGGGGAGCCGAGCCCCGTAGCATCGAAGGCGGGATTGGGCCCAGGCGGCTGAGCGGCGTGTGAATGAAGCTGCGCCTTTTGCGGCGCCTTCCGCGGCGCGGCTGCTGAAGGACTGCCCGCCTGGGCCGGCAGTTGCATCGAACCGAGGCATGCGGCCAAGGCCACGCTCAAGATCGTCCGGCGCAAGAATCCTCCCCGCAAATTCGTCTTTTCCACTTTAATTCAGTTGGATGCATGGGGAAAGCAGATCCAGCGGTTGAGCGCCCGAAAGAGCCCTTCTCCCGCGGTTGCCGAATTATTCTTCCCGGTTGTTACCAAAGGAGCGGATACTAACGTCTAAAGAGTGCGGAATTGCGTGACAATAAGAACGGTAGCCGACGCGCCGGAGGTGAGGTCATGAAGCCAGGGAACAACGGCATTCGAGCAGCAGTGCTGGCAGGTCTGGTGCTTGCATTGGCCACTGCCATGGGGGCACAGTCGTCCGGCGCAAACACGTCTGGAACCGACACCGGGGCCAAGGACACAACCACTGCGAATACACCGTCAGCTCAACCCGCTCCGGGGACGACTCCCGTAGGCGGTGACGCGCCCGCACCCGCTGCCACAAAACAGCCCGCCGGCATCCCCTCCGGCAGCAAAGATACTCCTGACACCACCTCCTCAAAGAAGCCTGCGCCGGGAACACAGCCAGTCGGCGGCGACATTCCGGCCAAGGATGTCGATCCTGACAAGGTAGTCGCCGTCGGCAGCGAGATGGCCAAGATCAAGCCCGGCAGCATCGAGGATGTGAACGCCGTAGGCAACCGCGACATCGGCGCCCGTGGCTTGGGAAACTGGTACTCCACCGACACCGAGATCAAGATGGGCAAGAGCTATGCCGACGAAATTGAAAAGAGCTCCAAGTTCATCACCGATCCTGTAATCGACGAGTACGTCAATCGAATCGGCCAGAACATCGTCAAGAACTCCGACTGCAAGGTGCCGTTTACCATCAAGGTGGTCGATTCGGACGAGATCAACGCTTTCGCCCTCCCCGGCGGATTCTTCTATGTCAACTCCGGTCTGATTCTCAACGCGGACGAAGAAGCTGAACTGGCCGGCGTCATGGCTCACGAAACCGCCCACGTCTGCGCACACCACGCTGTTCGCGAGATGACGCGGCTCAACTACGCGCAGCTCGGCACCATTCCGCTCATCTTCATCGGCGGCTGGACGGGATACGGCATCTACGAAGCAGCTTCCATCGGCATCCCCATCGCCTTCATGAAGTTCTCGCGCGAGTTTGAGTCGCAGGCCGACTACCTCGGCGTTCAATATATGTACCGCGCCGGCTACGATCCCCAGGCCTTCATCACCTTCTTTGAAAAGATTCAGGCGCTCGAAAAGCGCAAGCCGGGCGCTGTAGCCAAGGTCTTCGCCGACCATCCGCAGACCCCCGATCGCATCCTTCACTCGCAGGAAGAGATTGCGCGCATCCTCCCCGCGAAGGACGAATACATGGTCACCACATCGGAGTTCGATGATGTCAAGGCGAGGCTGGCCCGTATTGAAAACAAGCGCCGCCTCACTGACACCAAGGGCGTCACCCGGCCGTCGCTCCGCCGTGCAGGCACGTCCACAGGCGACCCCACCGGCAGCACCGGCAATGGCGGAAGCCAGACAAGCGACCCCAACTCCACCTCCGACGACAAGCCAACTCTGCATCGCCGCGACGACCAGAACTAACCGTGTAGCGCCGGTCT
The DNA here is from genome assembly GCA_963820245.1 of uncultured Acidobacteriaceae bacterium. GTDB lineage: Bacteria > Acidobacteriota > Terriglobia > Terriglobales > Acidobacteriaceae > Telmatobacter. Next base: position 78,617 of record CAWFZC010000004.1, read on the forward strand.
CCAGACCGGCCGTATGGGCGGTGTCCACGCCGCTGGGGTGATAGGCCGGCTGTCCTGAGGGCCTCAGCTTCTTCCCTGGAGGCCAAATGCGAGTGTCCCGAGACTGAAGCTAATAAAAACTGAACTGGCATCCAGAGGAGTCCGCCGCGGCGGAGGCGTCTGGGATCGATATAGAGCCATCTCGGCACGCCCGTGCCGTTGCTTGTTCTTACCTCCAATTCAAACCGGGGGTGCCCCCGGTCCCTCGCTTTGGGGGACCGGGGGAACGAACCAACTCCGCATCGAATACCGCATCTCACCGCGACTCCATTTCGGGTCCTCCGTCAAATACCCAATCTGGACCCCGCCTTGTCTTCGCGCCCTCACCCCTTAAAATGATTCCTGAGGCCCGCGCCCCAGCCCATGAAGAAGATCGCCTTGTTCGCAGCCGCGTTTGTCTTCGTCCTGCTGCTCACCGAGTACGTCAATCAGCTGCCACCCGAACCGATGCCCGGCGCTGCCTTTGCTCTCAAGGCGCAAAAGGTTGTCGAGTGCACGCCCACTGAAATCACGCTCGTCGACAACCACGAGACCGAAACGCACCTGATCAAAGATTCATCGTGGCCCGATTGCTCCTCGTTCCAGAAGGACGACGTCTTGGACTTCTATCTCTCCCGCGGAGCCAAAACCAAATTCCTCAGCGACGAAAAAACCACCTGGTGGCGCAAAGCCATGTAGCTCGGAAGTCCCCATCGCTCCACCATCCCACGAATAACCTCGATTCAGTAGCTGCTCACAGACGGAGAGAGCGAGCCAAAAAGCGCTCCATTGGACTAAACTTGCGTCCAACCCGGGAGGTGCTCCATGCGGCGTCACTGGAGTCTCGCATTCTCGCTGTTTTTGACTTGCTGCTTGGTAGCAGCCGCCAGGGACAAAAAGAAGATCCTGCTGCCGGACGACGTTCTTGAAGCCAGGACAGTTCTGGTCGTGATCGATCAGGGCTCTGGAGTGTCCGTTGACGATCCCCTCGCGAACCGCAAAGCACAGGAAGATGTGGAGAAAGCCCTGATGAACTAGGGCCGTTTCAGCTTGGCGATGGAGGAATCGAACGCCGATCTGATCATTTCCGTCCGCAAGGGAAACGGAAAGACGGTTCAGCCCACGGTCGCCGGCGTCCCCATCAACAATCGTCCGGTCATCTTTGAGCCCACAGATTCGGGTGGCCGGGTTGGCGTCCATACAGGGAATCCCCCGGGAACTGGCGATCCGACGAACTCTCAGCCCCAAAGTCCCAGTCCGCAGATCGAGGCCGGGCCTTCGCAAGACATGTTCGCGGTCTTTCGCGGCAATCGCGAAGGCGCGCTCGATTACCCTGCGGTCTGGCGCTACACCGCGAAAGATGCGCTCCGATCTCCCGCCGTTCCCGCCGTTGACGAATTCAGGAAGCTGATTGCGGAAGCAGAAAAACAGCGCGCCGCCAGGCCTTGATTCGCTGCGGTAAATCCAGAAAATGTGGACGATCTGGCGGTCGCCAGGAAGCATCAAAATGATGAACAACTTGTTCGCAGGATCTGAATGCAAACACCGGTTGCGAAGAACAGCGGAACCATCCCCACCACGCTCGCGCATCCAGAAGCACTGCGATTCTGGCTGGCTGTTTGTTTAATCGGCGCGAGCACCGGTCTCGCAGCAGCGGCCCTGACTCGATTGCTTGAAGTTGTGCAAAGCGTGGCGTGGCATGGATCGGGCACGAACATTCTTGAAGCTGCACGCCAGGCCAGCGTGTCGAGACATATCGCCGTTCTGCTCGCTGCAGGCATTCTCACCGGGGTTGGGCAGTTCCTCCTCAAGCAGTTATCGAGCGCAAACGGAATCGATACGACTGCGGCAATCTGGTTCTATGCGGGCAGAATGCCGGCCCTGCGAACTTTGGGCAGTGCGTTGCTCTCAATCTTTGCCGTCGGCATGGGCGCATCCCTGGGCCGCGAGGGCGCACCCAAACAGGCTGGTGCCGTCTTCGCCAATTTCTTCGCGGATGTCGAAACGCTTTCCGACGAGCAGCGGCGCTTGCTTGTGGCATGTGGCGCTGGGGCGGGCATGGCAGCGGCATACGGCGTTCCACTCGGCGGCGCGCTCTTCGCGCTGGAAGTCATGCGCGGCAAGTTGGCCTTGCGCTTTGTTCTCCCGGCGCTTTTTGCCTCGCTCATCGCCACCGGGGTTTCCTGGGTGGCGCTGCCCAACGCGCCCACCTACACCATTCCATCGTTTCCGCTTTCGGCTTCCGTGCTCCTGTGGGTCATTGTGGCCGCCCCCATCTGCGCATTGGGAGCCATCCTTTTTGTACGGCTCATCCGCTGGGCCGACCAGAACAAACCCCGAGGTTGGCAACGATTCATAGCGCCCGCAGTCGTCCTCGGGCTGCTGGGGTTGGTCTCCGTTTGGTTTCCGGAAATACTTGGCAATGGCAAGGAGCTTTCCCAAATGCTCTTCTCCGGTCAGGTTGCAGTGCCACTGCTGTTGGCCCTTCTCTTCTTGAAGCCGCTCGCCACCATCTCTTGCATGCGCTGCGGCGTGCCCGGCGGCCTGTTTACCCCTTCACTCACATTTGGGGCTCTGCTCGGCGCTGCGCTCGGCTACGCATGGAGCGCCCTCTGGCCCGGCGTGCCTCCAGGTTTCTTCGCGCTGCTCGGTGCTGGCGCAGTTCTCTCCGCTACGACCCAGGGACCGGTCTCCTCTGTCGTCCTCCTCATGGAGCTTACCGGCAGGGACCGTTCATTCGTTTTGCCGCTGATCCTCATCACCGGACTCTCGACGCTGATCTCCCGCTCTATTGAACACCGCTCCATCTATGATGCCCGTCTAAGCGACGAGCAGATAGCGGCAAGGCAAAGGCTGCGCGATGCTGAGCCGAGCGAGATAGGTGTTCCACAACAAGCGCAAGAATAGGTCAGGAAACCGGGCGCCCCCGGGCACTCGCCCCACCACCAGCACCATCTGCTCCAATGGCCCAATCGATAGGGGCCAACCCCACAACGACCCCAACAGACAGGGTATACTGCGGGCTAGACCCAGCTAACCCCTTAGGAATGAAGGGCGAATGCCTGACGAATTTAGGTGAAATCCCTGAAATCCCTTGAAATTACAGGTGAATCAGGGTTAAATACAACCTTACCGGCAGATTTGCCTATATTCGGCCTTCTGACCTCATCATCCTTCTGGAGAAAACTATGCGCAACGCTGCAGCAAGATCAAACCTCCTTGTCCCCGAGGTTCGCGAGGTCATGGACATCCGTCAGGCCTCAGACTATCTGGGCGTTTCTCCAGACACGCTCTACAAATATGCCTCCGATGGATTCGTTCCGGCCTTCAAGCTCGGCAACCGCTGGCGCTTCAAACGGTCACGCCTCGACGAGTGGATGGATCGTCAATCCGACCTGCAGAACGAAGTCGACCCGCATCAGAAGAAGCCCGTCAGGCCCGCACTGTAAGCGCAATTTCCGGTTGCAATCGTCCACTGTGGTTAGAGTTCGTCGAGTCTTTCTGACCCCTGATCTCTGACCCCTGACCCATGCTTTTCCTTGCTATTCTTTCCCGATGGATCACTTTCGCCGCATCGGCGCACTTCGCCGCAAGCTAACGCGCACCGGACTCCAGGGGCTGGTGGTCACCCACCTGCCCGACCTCCGCTATCTCTCCGGATTCACCGGTTCCAGTGCCGCATTGGCCATCACCCGGCGCTCCGCCCGGCTCTTTACCGACGGCCGCTACACCACCCAGGCAGCCCAGGAAGTTCAAGCCGCCAAGGTCGCCATCGTCTCAGGCTCCCCGGCAACCAACGCAGTCCAGTGGCTGGCAGCCCAGCCCGGAGTCGAGGCCGCCGGCTTCGATCCAACCTGGACAACCGTCGCCGAGCTAGCCCGCTGGAAAGACGCCCTTCCCGCTCGCTTGCGCCGGACATTTCTCTCGGCTTTACCCGCTCCCTTGGTCGAGCCCCTCCGCCGCATCAAGGACGAAGATGAGCTCGCCGTGATGATCGAAGCCGCCCTCATCGGCTGCAAACTCTTCGAGCAAATTCTAGCTTTTATCCGACCAGGCATTCATGAAATTGAAGTTGCCGCCGAGCTGGAGTACCAGGCCCGTCTCCTTGGAGCTGAAGGAATGTCCTTTGAAACCATCGTGGCCTCCGGCACCCGCTCCGCGCTTCCGCACGGAAAAGCCTCCACCGCCGTCCTCCCGCGCAAAGGCTTCCTGACCCTCGATTTCGGTGTTATCCTCAAAGGTTATTGCTCCGATATGACGCGTACCGTCTACCTCGGAAAGCCCAGGCAAAAGGAGCGCGACACCTACAACGCGGTCCTCGAAGCCCAGGAGGCGGCGGTAGCCGCAGTCAGCTCCGGGGTCAGCTGCGCCGAGGTCGATGAGGCGGCGCGATCCATACTTAGGCGGGAAGGTTTAGCGGAGGCTTTTTCCCACTCCACCGGCCATGGGGTCGGTCTGGAGATTCACGAGTCGCCGCGCATCGGTGCCGGACAGACAGCAAGGCTCATGTCCGGTATGGTTGTTACCATTGAACCTGGTGTTTATCTTGCGGGCCACTACGGCATCCGCATTGAAGATATGGTGGCAGTAACCGCAACTGGAGGCCAGGTGCTTACCCCCGCACCGAAAGCTCTTATTGAACTGTAAAACCCCGGGCAGCTGACGATCGCTGACAAGCCCGAACCACAGAGGTGTGGGAGAGTTAAGGAAAGAATGAAACCAGAGGATGTATCAGATTTAAAGCAGCTGATTGAATTCCTGAAGGAATATCAAGTTGCCGAGTTTGACCTGGACCGCGGTGACCTGAAGATCCGCCTCAAGTTCAACCAGCAGCAGAGCGCCCCCCAATCGCTGGGCGACCTTGCGCAGTTGCTCGCCCAGGCCGCACCCGCCAAGGCGAGTGCAGCAGTGGCAGCGTCGTCAGCGCCACCGGCCGCCCCGCCCGCCGATCCCGATGCAGGCTTGCATATCGTCAAATCCCCGATTGTTGGCACCTACTACGGTTCGCCCTCACCCGGCGCTGCTGCCTTTGTGTCTGCAGGCGACCGTGTCGAGAAGGGCCAGGTCATCTGCATCATCGAAGCCATGAAGCTGATGAACGAAATTGAATCCGATGCGACCGGCGAAATTGTGAAGTGTCTCGTCTCCAATGGCCAGCCCATCGAGTTTGGGCAGCCCCTGTTCTCAGTTCGATTGGCGTAAGAACTTGTTGAAACACTCTTTCGCAACATGGCTTCAGGAGGGTGCGGCCTTTAGCCTCGGGCTTTAGCCAGAGCGCTCGAAGGGTACGGGCTTTAGCGTGAAGGGTACGGGCTTTAGCCCAGAGCGTGCGAACTCAAGCGTGAAGGGTACGGGCTTTAGCCCGTACATTAAACCCCCTCATTTTTAGCACTGGGCTTTAGCCCCTGAGGCAATGCAAAACCTGGTCAGCCGTTTCAAATCGCTTTCTCAACAAGTTCTTAAAAGGGTCATGAATGTTTCGTAAGGTTCTCGTCGCCAACCGTGGCGAAATCGCACTGCGCGTCCTCAATGCCTGCAAGGAACTCGGCGTTCGCACGGTTGCCGTCTACAGCGAGGCTGACCGCAACGCGCTCCACGTGCGTTTCGCCGACGAGGCCATCTGCATCGGCCCGCCGCGCCTGCCCGACAGCTATCTCAATGTGCCGGCGGTTATCTCTGCTGCGGAAATCGCGGACGTCGATGCGATTCATCCCGGCTACGGCCTCATGAGCGAGAACGCGAACTTCGCTGAAGTCTGTCGCGCCTCGAATATCAAGTTCATCGGACCTCCGCCTGAAGTCACGCGCCTCATGGGTGAAAAGGAAAAAGCCCGCCAGGCAATGAAGAAGGCCAAGGTGCCCATCCTTCCCGGCTCCGACGGCATCGTTCCCACCGTTGAAGAAGCGCAGGACTGGGCAAAGAAGGTCGGCTTCCCCGTAATCCTCAAGGCCAAGGCCGGCGGCGGCGGACGCGGCATGCGCATCGTGCGCACTGCCGACGACCTTCCCAATCTCTTCCATGCAGCCAGCACCGAAGCCGCCAACGCCTTCGGCAACGGCGAGCTCTACATGGAAAAGTTCATTGAGAATCCCCGCCACATCGAATTTCAAATGCTGGCCGACGAGCACGGCAACGTGGCCTCGCTCTTTGAACGCGAGTGCTCCATCCAGCGCCGCCACCAAAAGCTGATTGAAGAAGCTCCCTCGCTCCAGGTCACGCCCAAGCTGCGCGACGAACTCGGCCGCACCCTCTGCCGCTGCCTCTCCGACATCGGCTACCAGAATGCCGGCACCGTCGAATTCCTGATGGACGCAACCCGCCAGCTTTACTTCATCGAGATGAACACGCGCATCCAGGTCGAGCACCCCGTCACCGAAGCCATCACCGGCGTCGATCTGGTCAAAGCCCAACTTACGGATTGCGTCGGGCGACAAGCTCAGCGACGTCCTTCCATCCAAGCTCGAAATCCGCGGCCACGCCATCGAGTGCCGCATCAACGCCGAACATCCAAGAAAGTTCACGCCCTCAGCCGGCAAGATCACGGCCTTCAATGTGCCCGGCGGCAATGGCGTGCGCGTCGATACGGCGCAATACGCCGAAGGCGTGATTCCGCCCTATTACGACTCGCTCATCGCCAAGCTGATCGTCCACGGCTGCGACCGGGCCGAAGCGATTGCGAAGATGGAGCGCGCGCTCAGCCAATTCATTGTGCAGGGCGTCGAGACCTCCATCACCCTCCACCAGGAAATCTTCCAGGACTCCGGCTTCCGCGAAGGCAACTTCGACACAGGCTTCATGGAGCGCTTCCTGGCGGCGCGGCCTGAGGCGGAGAAGTAGCGCACAGCGCGAGCGACGAATGATTGTAGCGCCGGTCTCCAGACCGGCTGTAGTGGCGGCGTCCCCGCCGCCATCCGATTTAAAGCGCCTTTCATCCAGAGCCCAGTGAGTCGAAAGCCTGCCCGCCGTGGCGAGGATCTGCAGTTGCTTTTCGCCCATCTCAACAAGAATGAGGGTGCCCTCGGTCCCCGGCATTTCGGGACCGGGGAAAGCAATGCACCCAACCCAGAAGGTTTTTCTAATCCCTATTCCGTGTTCCCTGATCCCTGCTCTTAAAAAGACCCCAGCGACAATACTCCGTCGCTGGGGCGGCCATCAAGAACCAACTGCCGTCCAAAACCAACCACTACACCGGTACCATGGGGCCAAAGGGAGCCCCTGGGCCGAGGACGCCAGGGCCCCACGGCTTCCCATCGTCCCACTGCGGCCCATTGGCCAACGACTCGATATACCTCATGTTGGGGCTCATCCCCCTCCTCACTTTCTTTCGCGGCTTCTTCTTCTCTGAAAACGACATCAGCGTCTTCACGCAAACAACGTTCCCCTCCTTCGCCCCCGCCTTCAGCTTCGACACCACATCTTTGGTGATCTCCACCAGCGCCTGGTCCGAAGCCTGCTTCAACATCTCCGCGCCATCCCTGATCGAGCGCCGCTTGCTCGCCTTCTTCACCGACCGCTTCTTGCCGACGATCGCCGCGCCAGCTTCCGCAAGCTCCGCGACAGTCTTTCCTCCTCTCCCGGCGCTGTCGGCCTTCACTGGCCTTCCGCGTTTCCTGCCCTCTGTTGCGCGCCCGGCCGCCTTGATCTTCCGGGCAGCGCATTCTTCCTCTGTCTGCTTCTCCTTCGTTACTTCGCTCATCCGTTCCCCATTTCCGGCCACGCCCCGCAGGCTTCAGTGCCTACAGAAGAGCTGCATGCGGCAAGCTCCCACACCGGAGCCACCCCGAAAACGAATCGTCAGAATAATTGCCGTTATGATCCATGATTCCCGTTTTCTCTCCTCTGCGCCCGCGCCCCAGAGTTGGCCTGCAAAAAATAAAAGGAGAGCCCTCAGGCCCTCCCCATTCCATCCATAATTGCGCTTCATTTCCGTGTATCTAAATCAATCCTACCCAAAACCCTCAAAATTCTCTGCAAAAGGTTTTAGTCACCGAGGGTGCCCCCGGTCCCTAGTCCGCTGCGGCGGAGGGGCCGGGGAAAGCAATACACTCAACCCAGAACGTTTTTCTAATCTCTAATCCCCGTCCCCAAAACCACCGCCCAAAGCCGCTCTTCATACAACTCCTCCAGCGTCCGCCCACCTTTCGGCACCACCGAGTACACCACCTTGCAGTCCATCGCATCCGCCATCCGATCCATCGCCCGCAACGTCAGCGTACCTTTCATCTCTCGTAGCTCCGTGGTAAACACCACCGACCGCGTGTTCCCCATCCTCGCCGCAATCTCATGCGAACGAATCCGCAGAGCCTTCCGCACCGCCCGCAGAATCCCATTCGTCGGATGCTTATCCAGCCCCGCCTGCCGGAACGGCCTCATCTCCAAATCCAACTTCTTCCGCGCCACCTTCTGCACCGACACCCTCATATCTCCCCACTTTCCTAACCCCTGACCCCTGACCCCTGACCCCTGACCCCTGACCACTGACCACTGACCACTGACCACTGATTTAACCCTGCGCCAAAACCGACAAATATTCTGCAAAAACCCGCAAAAAACGACCAAAAATGCACTAGAAACACATCAAGAATTTCCTGGCCGCAGTCATTTCGTTGAAAACCGTCCTGCCAGTCGCAGCCAACGCAACACAGCCCACCGGAAATTGCCCAACCGTCCCCCGTCCGCAGTCATTCAGCACTCAAATCGTCTCCTCGCCGCAGTCCAAAAAAAATAAGCACGCGAAAATCCGCACTCGGGGTCGCCTTCGCTTGTTCTCACACAGATGTGGGTGCCCCAGGTGCCTAGTCCGCCTCGGCGGAGTCACCTCGGCGGGCATGCACTCAATCCGGAATGTCTTTTCGGCCCAAACCTAAACATAAAACTGGGTGCCCCAGGTGCCTGGCCTTTGGTCACCTGGGCGGGCATGCACTCAACCCGGAATGTCTTTTCGGCCCAAACCTAAACATAAAACTGGGTGCCCCAGGTGCCTGGCACTTGGTCACCTGGGCGGGCATGCACTCAATCCGGAATGTCTTTTCGGCCCAAACCTAAACATAAAACTGGGTGCCCCAGGTGCCTGGCACTTGGTCACCTGGGCGGGCATGCACTCAATCCGGAATGTCTTTTCGGCCTAAACCTAAACATAAAACTGGGTGCCCCAGGTGCCTGGCACTTGGTCACCTGGGCGGGCAAGCACTCAACCCGGAATGTCTTTTCGGCCCAAACCTAAACATAAAACTGGGTGCCCCAGGTGCCTGGCACTTGGTCACCTGGGCGGGCATGCACTCAATTCGGAATGTCTTTTCGGCCTAAACCTAAACATAAAACTGGGTGCCCCAGGTGCCTGGCACTTGGTCACCTGGACGGGCATGCACTCAATCCGGAATGTCTTTTCGGCCTAAACCTAAACATAAAACTGGGTGCCCCAGGTGCCTGGCCTTTGGTCACCTGGGCGGGCATGCACTCAACCCGGAATGTCTTTTCGGCCTAAACCTAAACATAAAACTGGGTGCCCCAGGTGCCTGGCACTTGGTCACCTGGGCGGGCATGCACTCAATCCGGAATGTCTTTTCGGCCCAAACCTAAACATAAAACTGGGTGCCCCAGGTGCCTGGCACTTTGGTCACCTGGGCGGGCATGCACTCAATCCGAATGATCTGTGATCGATTACCTCGACTTCGATCTGGTCACGATATACGCTCTATTCCCATGCCGCGAGGACTCGTTCGTTTCGAACACACGGGGAACTTTCACTTCATCACGTTCAGTTGCTACCACTGCCGCCCGTACCTGAATGAGGCAATGCGCGATCTATTTGAGAACGTGCTCGAGCGAGTCCGCCTGCGCTACCGATTCGTTGTTGCCGGATATGTCGTGATGCCGGAACACATTCACCTTCTCATTGGCGAACCACAGACAGGGACAATCTCCGACGCGATGCATGCGCTCAAGCTTTCCGTTTCGAAGCGGCAACCAAAGCGCCCGTTCTGGCAGGTGCGGTACTACGATTTTCTTGAATACAAACCCGAAAAGCGCGTTGAAAAGCTGAGGTACATGCACCGCAATCCTGTTGCAGCAGAACTCGTGGCAAAACCCGAAGCTTGGCGCTGGTCCAGTTTCTGCCATTACGCTACGGGTTTCGTTGGGCCTGTTGAGATCGAGTCCGAATGGACGGCCGCTCGAAGAGGAAATCAACTTCCAGAGCACCTTAAGTTTAAAGACAAGCCTGATTGAGTGCATGCCCGCCCAGGTGACTCCGCCGCGGCGGACCAGGCACCTGGGGCACCCAGTTTTATCTGAGAACGCGCGGACCGTCCGGTTTACCACCCCACTGTCCCCATGTAACAATCGACTCGCTCTCGTCGATTGAGGTTGTCCCCAATGATTCGCAACTCACTCTGCGGGCACGTCGCCCGTTTTGCTTTTCTTGGACTTCTGTCCCTGACGGCACTTTCCCGTTCTATGACGGCGCAGACCACGGTAGACTGGCCGGCCTACGGCGGTGGACTCGACGCGGATCACTATTCAAAGCTGACCCAGATCAACCGCGCCAACGTGCACAACCTTGCTGCCGCATGGACCTTCGACACCGGCGAAAAGGGCGGCTTGCAGGATAATCCGTTGATCGTCGGCACGACGCTCTATGCCTACACGCCCTCGCAAAAAGTTGTTGCGGTGGATGCCGCGACCGGCAAGCTGAAATGGAAGTTCGATTCTGGCATCGATGGCAGGCAGCCCGCACGCGGCGTTATGTACTGGACCGATGGCAAGGAAGAGCGCATCTTCGCCGGCATCATGAATTTTCTCTACTGCCTCGATGCGCAGACGGGCAAGCCCATCGTCCAGTTTGGCGAAGACGGCCGCATCGATCTACGCAAAGGGCTGCGCGGCGATTACCTGCAGCAGTCCGTCGCCCTGACCACGCCGGGTGTGGTGTACAAGGACCTGATCATCGTTGGCGGACGCAATCCTGAAACGCACCCCGCGCCGCCGGGCGACATCCGCGCCTTTGACGTGCACACCGGCAAAGGCGTCTGGACCTTTCACACCATTCCTCATCCCGGCGAGCCCGGTTATGAAACCTGGCCGAAAGATGCGTGGCTGACCGCGGGCGCAGCGAACAACTGGGCAGGCATGGCGCTCGACGCGGTACACGGCATTGTGTACATACCCACCGGATCAGCCGTGATGGATTTCTACGGCGGCGATCGCGTGGGCGACGATCTCTATGCAAACACGTTGCTGGCTCTCGACGCGAATACGGGCAAGCGGCTCTGGCATTTTCAGGGCGTGCATCACGACATATGGGACCGCGACTTTCCCGCCCAGCCTGCGCTCTTCACCATGCAGCGGGACGGCAAGAGCATCGACGCGCTCGCGCAGATTACCAAGCAGAGTTATATCTACGTCTTCGACCGGATCACGGGCAAGCCGCTGTTTCCGATCCACGAGCATCCGTATCCCGCGAGCACGGTGCCCGGCGAAGTGACCTCGCCAACCCAGCCGATGCCCGACGGGCCGGAACCTTTTGGCCGCCAGCGCCTGACGGAAGACATGCTGACCACGCGCACTCCCGAGGCGCACGCATGGGCCGTGAAGGAGTTCAAAACGTTTCGCAGCGACGGACAGTTCCTGCCCTTCTCACTGGATAAGCAAACCGTCGTGTTCCCCGGCTTCGATGGCGGCGGCGAGTGGGGCGGCCCAGCACTCGATCCGGTAAGCGACGTCCTCTACGTCAGCGAATCCGAGATGCCCTGGCTCGGCGGCCTGGTACCGGCGGGTGCGGGCTCGAGTCCGGGAGCGAAGCTTTACGAGGGCCAGTGCGCGATGTGTCACGGCTTGGATCGTGCGGGCGCGCCTCCGGCATTTCCATCTCTCGTCGGCGTTTTGGACCGGCTGAAAATCGACGAGGTGACCGACCGGATCAAGAACGGCAAAGGAAGAATGCCTTCGTTCCCCAACCTGGACGATCCGGCCATTGCTTCGGTGCTGGATTACCTGCGCACCAGCGCGCCATCGGCCAACCAGACGGGCGTTGCGGAGATGAAGCCCGGATTGCCGGTGCTGAGCGCGACCAGCGAGCCCGAGGCCGATAAAGCGGGTGCGGCCGTTTATCAGGATCAGCAGTGCAGCGTTTGCCATGGGGAGCACAAGGAGGGAGTGCCTCCGAATTTGCCGATCCTGATTGGCGTGGGCAACCGGCTTACGGCCGCGCAGGCAACGGCTTTGATTCATAACGGAAAAGGCGCGATGCCCGCGTTTCCTGACGTGAAGGGAGCGGACCTGGACGCGCTGCTGCGATATTTGGAAATTGGCGACAAGTTGCCGTCGGCGGAAGATGCGGGGAAGAAGGCGCCGGAGTTTATCTTTACGGGCTACCGCAAGTTTCTCGATCCCGACGGCTACCCGGCGATTGCGCCGCCATGGGGCACGCTGAACGCCATCGATCTGAATACAGGGAAGTACCTCTGGAAGATTCCGCTGGGCGAATATCCTGAGTTGGCCAGGCAGGGAATCAAGGACACCGGAACCGAGCTCTATGGTGGGCCGATTGTCACGGCGGGTGGAGTGGTGTTCGTCGGCGCCACGGTCTACGACCGCAAGTTCCGCGCATTCGACAGCAAGACCGGCAAGCTCCTATGGGAGACGGAGTTGCCATTCGCCGGAATCGCGACGCCATCCACATATATGGTCAACGGAAAGCAGTACGTGGTGATTGCAGCCAGCGGCGGGCGCGATCCGAAGGGGCCAGTGGGCGGAGTCTACGTGGCGTTTGCATTGCCTCAATAAGCGCGCATTGACCTGTTCTTGCAGCGCGCTCTGCGGCCCGCCATCGCCCTTCTACAAATTGAGGGGACTGCCATGCGCCGGGCCCACCAGAACCTCTGAAGATACCTCACAAGAGTGAGCAATACAGACCAACTATTCGCGTTGAATTATGCGACCCTAAGAAATTACCCTGTCGATGCGCCCGGCCCAAGGGTCCAAGGGGATGTCTGGGCTCGTTGCGCGATCACTGGCTGGGCCAGTTACCTGCCGAAGCGCATCATTCGGTTCCAGCAATGGCAAGCAAGCCACCATCACTTGGCTGAATGCGGTCGTGCATGACCGCTTACCCGGCGACAACATTGAAACGCCGGAGATCGTTCGCGCCGCACTCTGAAAAGGATGGTTCTTTCAAATGGAGTACTCGAAGTTCAATCGGCTGCTCCGCCGAGTCATTGCGGTCCCTTTGTTGGTCACGATATCCCTTGCCGGATTTCTTCTGTGGGAAACATTCGATCTGAACCGGTCGTTGCAGTCGGTCGATCACACGGATATGGTTCTCGACCAATCGGGGCATCTTCTCAAGTTGCTGGTCGACATGGAATCGGCCAAGCTCGGCTACATCGCGACCGGCGATGAGACCTTCCTTCCTTCCTACATTGAGGGGACGAAGCGATTCGATTCTGAATTCCAGGCGCTGAATCAATTGGTGGCTGATAGCCCCGCGCAGCAACAGAGGCTCAAGGCCATCGATGCCGGCTATCAGAAGGCAGAGGAATACGACAGCAGAATTATCGCTCTTCGCCGCGCAGGAAGGGCCGACCCACCTCTCATTGAGAACCAGCTAAGAAAACACGATCTGGATGCGCTTCGAGACCAGATTGCAGAATTTCAAAGTGTGGAAGATGCACTGCGTGGCAGTCGCGTGTAGAGGCTGCGCATCGCCGATGGATTTTGATGATCACAAGCTGCATGGTTCTCGGCTTGGGCTCCGGCGTCTTCCTCGCACTTTTTACCGCAGCTCACATCAGGGCGCTGGGCGAGAAGCTGATTCAGAATGAGGAGCGATGGACAGCCGTTCTGGGCGGCATCGGAGAGGCTGTCATCGCCACCGACAGCCAGGCTCGAATCACGTTCCTGAACCCGGTGGCCGCGGCTCTCACTGGATGGCCGGCCGAGGAGGCGCTGAACCAGCCGATCGGCCACGTGGTCAAACTCATCAACGAAGAGTCCGGCATGACGGCAGACAATGAAGTGCTCCGCGTGCTCGAGGACAAGCAGATTTTGGCAGTAGCCAACCATGTAGACCTGGTCACAAGAGACGGCCGCGAGATTGCGGTTGAGCACAGCGCCGCACCCATCTTCGCGGCCGAAGGAAAAGTCATTGGCGTTGTGCTCGTCCTTCGCGATGTTGCGCAAAGGCGGCGCGAGAGGATTGCTACTGCCGAGCAGGCTGCGCTTCTCGAACTCACGCAGGACTCTGTCTTTGTGATCGACATGGAGGGCAGGGTCCTGTTCTGGAGCCGCGGAGCAGAGGCCATGCTGGGATACACCAAGGCGGAAGCGGCCGGCCAGATCGCGCACGAGATGCTTTGCACCGAGTTCCCGGAGCCGTTCGTGGAGATAACCGCCCAACTGATGCGCGTGGGTCATTGGGAGGGAGACCTCATCACGACGGCTAAAAACGGCAGTCAGGTTGTTGTGGCCGGCCGCTGGGCGTTGCAATGGGGCCAGCGCGGCCAACCATCTCGCATATTGGTGGTCAACAGTGATATCACTCAACGCAAGCGCGGAGAGGAGCTGCTCGTTTTGCAGAGAGAACAACTGCGGGCCTTGGCATATCGCCTGCAATGGGTGCGCGAAGACGATCGCAAAAGGGTCGCCCGCGACCTCCACGATCAAATCGGTCAGATCCTTACCGCCATCAAAATGGACATGTCATGGATGAGCCGTCGCCTCCCCAAATCAGAAACTGAAGTGCTCGCGCGACTGAAGGAATCCACTCAGTCGATCGACAATGGCGTCAAAGCGGTGCGCACCATCTGCAGCGGGCTGCGTCCCGGCGTATTGGATGACTTGGGCCTGGCGGCGGCCATTGAATGGCAGGCAGGCGAATTTACATCGCGCAACAATATCCTCTGCCAGGTCTCGGTCCCGCCTGTCGACTTGCATCTGGATGGTGACCGGGCTACTGCGACCTTCAGAATCTTCCAGGAGTGCCTGACCAACGTGGTTCGGCATGCGCAGGCAAAGCAAGTCCGTGTCGTCCTCAGCGAGGAAGATGAGCAAATCGTTCTGGTGGTTCAAGACGATGGAATCGGCTTCCACGCGTCCAACCTGTCCAATACTCTCGGATCATTGGGGCTCCTGGGAATGAAAGAACGCGCGCAATCCTGCGGCGGCGACGTGCACATCTCCAGTGCCCCAGGCTCCGGAACAACGGTTACTGTGCGCGTTCCGCTTGATGCTCCGCGCGCCGAAATGAGTGAAGTATGCATATCCTGATCGCCGATGACCATGCCGTCGTTCGCCGCGGCCTGCGCGAGATTCTCGCCGATGCGCTTCCCGATGCGGGCTTCTCCGAAGCCGGCAATGGGGATGAGGTGTTGAGCCAGTTGAGCAAATCTAATGTGGCCATGCTCGTGCTCGACATCAATATGCCCGGACGCAGCGGAGTAGATGTCCTGCGGGACGTTAAGCACGCCTACCCGCGCCTGCCGGTCATCATTCTCAGCGTCCATCCGGAAGAGCAGTATGCCATGCGCTGCCTGAAGGCCGGCGCAGCCGCATATATCAACAAGGAAAGCGCCACTGAAGAGTTGGCAAGCGCGACAAAGAAAATCCTCAGCGGCGGCCGCTACATCAGCGCCAGCCTCGCAGAAAAGCTGGTTGACAACCTGGACGAGGCCGCTGACAAGCCGCTGCATGATTCGCTTTCGGATCGCGAGCATGAAGTGATGAAGATGATTGCCGCCGGCGTTCCCTTGACCGAGATTGGCGAAAGACTGCACGTCAGCGTAAAAACCATCAGCAGCTATCGCGCCCGTATCATGGAAAAGATGCAAATGAAAAGCAATGCCGAGCTGACACGCTACGCGGTGACGCAGGGCCTCATCGACTAACCCCGGTTCACGCTACCCGGGCGCGTCCGCGTAGGAAAAACCCTACAAGAATAACGGACTATGCTGATGTTACTTCCCCGTCGGCCCCGCTATCGTACAAACAGGTCGCGATACAGCGGTTTCGATTCTGCTCTCTGCAGAAACGTAGACGCCAAGTGGCGTTTTTCTCAAGAAAACGCCACCTCGCATGAATTTCAAACGGCAGCACTTGAATCGAAACCGCTCTAGTCGCCCGAAAAAGGGGAAATGATGAACATCCTGATTGCAGACGACCACGCGAACGTTCGGCGTGGCCTCAGAGAGATCGTGGACGATGCATTTTCAGGTACTCAGTTTTCCGAAGCCGCCAGCGGCGACGAAGTCATGACCGAACTGATTAAATCCCGCCACGACGTGTTGTTGCTCGACATCAATATGCCAGGGCGCAGCGGGATGGAAGTACTGAAGAATGTAAAACTCATTTACCCTCTTCTCTCTGTCATTATGGTCAGCGTCCAGCCTGAGAGCCAGTACGCCTCCCGCTGTCTTTTGGGCGGCGCCAGCGCCTATATCAACAAGGCCTACGCTTCCGATGAGCTGGCTCCAGCGATCAGGAAGATACTTGACGCCGGAACATCGCTCCCGCAGATTCCTCTCCCTAACTAGCTTTCGCGCCGTCATACGACGTGTTCGTACGTGTCCACGCCGCCTGTCGCCCGCCGCTTCTCCAAAGATCAACGAAGACGAGCTCACATCCTGAGCAGACTTTGCGCGCACAACGACCAACTCAACTTCACACTTGGCGTGCAAGCCTCTGAAACTGATAACCAGCTCTGTCAGACATACCCTACAAACCTTGCACTAATAACTTACAGCAAGATCAGCTTTCACCGATGTTCATCACTTTCAGCTCTCCGTATGGTGGTTATATCGGCATTGCAAATATCCGCTGCCTGTCAGCACTTTGCGCCCATCCAGAAACTTTGAAAGGTATCGACCATGGCTACTAGCTTCGCATCTTCGACATACTCGGCCCCCGCGTTTCCTTTGGGACAAACCTTCCCCATGCCACTGACCGCACGCCCCCGGCTGAAGATCGTGTCCAGTCCCGCCAGCGCATCGCCGGTTCGAGAGTCCGAATTCGATCTGCACGGTCTGCTTGAAAAATTCATGCCCGGGAAAACACGGCGCACTTACATGGAGGACGAATCCATCTATTCGCAGGGCGACGCCGGCAATGCGATCTTTTACATCCAGAGCGGCAGCGTGAAGCTCACTGTTGTATCGGCCAGCGGCAAAGAAGCCGTCATCGCACATCTCCCGGCGGGCTGCTTCTTCGGCGAATCTTGCATGGTCACTCTTGAGCGTCGCGATTCCTCTGCATGCGCACTTCAAACCAGCACCATCGTGCGCATCGACAAAACGGCAATGCAGGCGCTTCTCGATCGTGAGCCTGAGTTCGCCCAGCATTTCCGCGCCCACCTGCTCGCACGCAACATCCGCATGCAGGCCGATCTGGTCGATCATCTGTTCAACTCAAGCGAAAAGCGCCTCGCCCGCCTGCTCATGCTGATGGCGAACTTCGGCCAGGATTCTAAGCCCAATCCCGTCATCGCCAAAATCAGCCAGGAAACGCTGGCCGACATGATCGGCACCACCAGGTCCCGCGTCAGCTTCTTCCTCAATCGATTTCGCAGTCTCGGTTACATCGACTACAACAGCGTCGGCATGGTCATCAAGCGCACGCTGGTGAACATCGTGCTGGGCGACTAAGCGCCGACGTACTCAAAGACACGGGCGACTGACCTGAAGTCGGCACTGTGTCTGTTCACCGCGCCGGTTGCTTGGCCAGTGCGCCGTCGACGGCCGCCTTGGGATTTCCACAGAATTCTGCCGCAGATTATCGCTTTTTCTTCGCCTCTTCACGCAGAGTGGACTATGCTGGCTCTGTAACGTGGGAGGTTGCCTGCATGAACTTTCAAAAAGACTTACTGGCTGAGTACGACCGCGAGACGGCCAAGACCCGCAAAATGCTGGAGGCGATCCCGGAGGATGTCGATTTCGCCTACAAGCCCCACCCCAAATCGATGGCCCTTGGCCGCCTGGCCGGCCACCTGACCGACATGAGCGGCGATTGGGCGATGCACACCATCACCCAGGACAAGCTTGAGTTTGCGGCCGACCACAAGTGGGAAGCGTATGTGCCGGCCAGCAAGGCGGAGCTGCTTGCGCGGTTTGAAAAGCAATTGCCGACGATTCGTGCGGAACTCGCCGCGCTGCCCCTGGAGAAATGGGACCAGCAATGGCAGTTCATCTTCGGCGGCCGCGCGTGGATCGATCAGCCGCGCCACGAAGTCTTCCGCGAGTCCGTACTGAACCACATGATTCATCACCGCGCCCAACTGGGCGTCTATCTGCGGCTCCTGGGCAAGCCGATTCCGGGGGCATTTGGGCCTTCAGCCGACGAGATGCCTGGCTAGGCTGCGCTGTCGGTCAGTTGTCAGATCAGCGAGCAGGAAACTGAACTTTGCGGTACGGCCGCGAACTGACAACTGACCACTGCCTCCGCTCACTGACAACTGCCAGCCCGACCGTCTACCTTTATCGCATGACGTTTTCCTTTCCTAAGATCTACCCGATCCTCGACGCGTCGACGATTCCCGCAGAAGGCCGCGCGGAGTATCTTCGTCAGCTCGGCGCGGAGCTGGCGGATGCGGGCGTGACGCTGCTCGAGTACCGCAACAAGACCGGCAGCCGACGCCGAACTGCTGACGGATGCCGAAGCATTGCGCTCGGCCATGCCCAGCCAGAACGTGAAGTTGATTCTCGATGATCGCGCCGATCTGGTTGACCAGGCCGGATTTGACGGTGTCCATGTGGATGCAGGCGATGTAGCTCCGGCCGAGGCGCGGCGGCTGGTCGGTCCGCAGCGCATTGTGGGCACCTTTGGCGGCAGCGACAAGCTGCTCCCGGGCATCCTCGACGAGCCGGTCACCTACATTGCCATCGGCCCCGTCTATCCCACCACGACCAAGCAGACCCGTACCCTCCCCATCGGTCTTGAGGGTGTGAGCCGCCTGCGCAAAGAGGCTGGCCCTGACCGCGTATTGACGGCCGCGGCGGGCATCACGCTGGAGACAGCTCCGCTGGTGCTTGCCGCCGGCGCAACAACGGTCGCAGTTTCTGCTGCAATTTTTCGCGCGGAAAATCCGGCTGCGGAATTTCGCCGCTGGTTGGCGGTTCTGAGCTGACGCGCGCGAACTTCACCTCTCAGCCACTCCCCATCTCGCGCTTTCGCACGCACCTTCTTCCGCAGCCCGCAAGCGAATCGACCACACTATGAACGGACTCCTCGTCATCGACAAGCCCGGCGGCATCACCAGCCACGACGTGGTCCATCGACTGCGCCGCATCACCCAAGAAAAATCCATTGGCCATCTCGGCACGCTCGATCCCATGGCCACCGGCGTCCTGCCTCTGTTGCTCGGCAAATACACGCGCCTCGCGCAGTATTTCTCCGCGGCAGAGAAGAGCTACACGGGCTCCATTCGATTTGGATTTGCCACCGACACCTACGACGCCGAAGGCCAACCCGCCGGCCCCGATCTCTTCGACCAGAACACGTCCGAACTCACTCCAGAGAGCGTGCCTGACGCGTTGACTTTAGAAAGCGTGCATGCAGCCCTGACTCTCGAAAGCGTGCCTGCAGCGCTGACTTTAGAAAGCGTGCATGCAGCGCTGACTCTTGAAAGCGTGCGCGCCGCCGCCGCCCACTTTCATGGAGAGATGCAGCAGATGCCGCCGCCCTTCTCCGCAAAGAAAGTTGCCGGAACCCCCGCCTACAAGCTCGCGCGCAAAGGTATATCGGTAGACCTCAAGCCCGCCAGAGTCTCGATCGCGAGCTTCGAAATCACCGCGCTCGACGGCCCCATCGCCACCTTCGCCATGAGCATCAGTGCCGGCGGCTACGTGCGCGGAGTGGCGCACGAACTCGGCATCGCCCTCGGCTGCGGCTCGCACCTGAGCGCATTGCGCCGCACCCAGGCAGGCGTTTTCACGTTGAGCCAGGCGCATCCGCTGGCCGAGCTTGAAGCGCTCGCGGGCAATCCCAGCGCGCTTGAGCGGCTCTGCCTTCATCCCCGCACGCTGCTGCCCGAGATGCCCTCCGTCACAGCCGACGCCCACGCACTCGGCCGCCTCCGCAACGGCGCCCAGGCCAACCTCCCCGAGTTCTCGCAGGCATCCCTGGTCAAAGTCTTCGCCGATCAACGCGACCTCGTCGGCATCGCCAAGCGCGTGGCAGGGACGCTCTTTCAGCCAGTCGCCGTCATGGGCTGAAAGATTCTGGTTTCTCGCCAAAGGATCTTCGCCCTTGGCATCAAAATCTGGATTCTTGGAACTGGAACGGAAGGAAGCTTTCCAGGACCCAAGATCCTGAATCCCTCCCGTAGGGAGCGAAAGAAAATAGCCCAGGGTGAAACCCCGGGAACAGGCCCCACCCGAAACCCCGCGTCCCGTAGGGCCGCGAAGAAGCTGAGAGCTGCTCCCTGACCACCGCCGAAGGCCCCCGGCGTCCGCGTAGCCTTCATCGTAGAAAACGGCGCACCCATCGAACTCATGGAATTCACCAACCACAACCACCCCGCGCGTCAGCAGGTGTCCCAGGAATCGATTCTCCCGCCCTCGATCGCAAGTCAAGATTGAAAGCTCTGCATCAGGCCCCGGAGGGGCCGTCCGATAATAGCCCAGGGTGAAACCCTGGGAACAAGGCCGCCCGGAAGCCGCGCGTCCCGTAGGGTCGCGTCGAACCTGAGGCCCCCTGGGACTGGTATCGAACGAGGCCTTTGGGCAGGCCGAGAGCATTCTAAACCCGTTTTCGGGGAGCCGGCTGTGTGCGAGCCCACCCTTCGCAGAAAAAAACGAAGGATGGGAAAACCTCAGTTGTCGTCATGTTAAGGGTGGGCCGCCCGCCCGGCCTTCGAGATCGCTATGAAATTGACGCACAGATATAGTCAACGCAACGATTTCCAAGATCAGCGGCATGCTGGAGGCATCAGGAAATGGCAATTCTTGAACCGAGGCAAGACTCTGCGGCGAACAAGGCCGCGACGCTTGAAACCTGCTTTCAGTGTGGGGGCAAGAATGCAGAAGCCCAGTCATTCTGTGGTGCCTGTGGATCGCCACTGTGCCTGAAGGACTACATCTCGAGGCAGGTATCAGAGAACCTCGTTGCGGCCGTTCGAGACCGTGATGTCCTAGAGACCGAAAGTTCAATCAAGGTCTTTGAGCGTGCTTGGGGCTGGGTAAAAATAGTGGCCGCAATTGCAGCGGCGCTACTGGCGATCATGGGCGCAGGTATCTTCTGGAAAGTGTCTGACTGGTGGCATGCGGTTGACTCTGCGAAGAGTACGGTCACCGCAACAGCAAATACAGCCAGGCAACAAATACAGGATTCTTCGAACACGTCACTGGCTTCTATTCAGAATGCATCCCTTGCCGCGCAGAAAGCGAGTGGTCAGGCAGCCACCGATGCGAAGGTGCAATCCCAACTGATATCGAAAACCGCCTCCGAGACTAAGCACGAACTTTCCCTGGAGAGCGCAGACGTCAAGAGCCAGGTAGCTGCAACGAGGTCCCAACTAGAAGCTGCCCAAACTCTCCGACCAGGAATGGAGGAAACTCAAAAGCAACTTGCGACTGCTCTTGAGCAGGTTCAGGCCCAGCAAAAGGCAATATCGAGCTCGCAGAATTTCGTGAAGGAGATATTCAGTTCTTATACAACAGACATCATCACGGTTGGGGCTGAACCCGTGGGCGCATCGGCAATCCAACCTCAAGGCGAGAAACCGTTCACTTTGAATGGAAAACAAAGCACGATTGTTTTCCTGTTACTACGTTCAACACCTATCCAAGGGACAATTCAGGTCCAATGGGGTACCGCCGCCGAACCTCATAATTCCTACTTAATCGTCCTCCACAATCTGCTGGTCACCTTCTGGGGCGATCCACCCGGAAACCTGGGACAAAGTGCATTCAACATTTCCTACTTCCCGGACACCGGCGACAAGGAAACAATCAAGTCACTGGCAGTTAAGGACGGCAGGGTATACGCAGACGGCGAGCCGCTGCCGAAAATCGGCCAGGCTGATCCAGACTTCAAGGGCAACAAGTGGATGCCAGCTGCCACGCAAGGGAAGTAGCATTGGGGAACCTCTTTGTGACATGGACGAAAAGTTGAGCGGGTGGCCCGGGACTGACGAATCTATAAGTCTGGGCACCCCATTTCCCGCTCATGAGAACTGGGCCCGAACTCCGGCCCTGAGCCCGCGCGCCGTTCTGCCTCCATCAGGCGGTCAGGATATCGTTGATCCGGGTAAGGCGGTCCTCGACTTTGGCGCTTATCCTCGACCTTCGCAGCATGGACCTCGGCAAAATTGTCGGCGACAAATTGATTATTTCGGAGATATCGTGATTGAGTCGCTTTGTCCAGATCTAGTCGGTGGGAGCTGAAATTTATCCTGTGTTCTCTTGTTGACAACAGAGAGATTTTCCCACTGGCCCTCAATGCTGATTTCTCCGAACGTTATATAGCGCTCCCCTCCAGCGAAGCCAAGCTCACAGCCCCTTGTCGCTTGCGCCCGGGGTTGCGACAAAACAAGGGCGCCAAAAAGAACCACCGCAGCAAATCCAAGCCAAGCCTGGATGTTGATTGGGGTCGCAGCAGTCCTGGTAGACCAAGGCGAATTGCCGTTTGAGGGTTTGCGACCTTCACCCCGTTGCCAGATTCCAGATACCACAAATGGCGGGTGGCCCACCCTTGACCCGCCGATGAAGTGAGGGTGCCCCATCCTTCGCTTTTTCCTGCGAAGGGTGGGAAAGAATCAACTCCCCCACGAGCCTTTTCGGTGCCTCGTTCCCCTGGTGACCGAGCTACCGCCCCGATCCCGCGCGCTGTTCGGCTTCCATCAGGTTGGCCAGGATATCGTTAATTCGGGTCAGGTGGCCTTCACCTTTGGCGCGTAGCCAATCGAGCACCTGCGGATCGAGGCGAACGCTCACCGGCACCTTCCGCCTCACATCCCTGAGCCGGACCATGTGCGAAAGCTGCTCCTCTGTAAGCCGCGGGATGTCCTCGTATTCCGCTTCGGGCAAGTCGCGCCCCGCGCTCTGCGCATCGCTCGCCTTGCGCACTGCTTCGATCTCCGCCTCAGTCCACTGCTTGTTCTTGATTTCTTCGGTGCGTCATTTTCTTCGGTCCAGTGGGCTGCGAGGATTTGGATGATTTCTTCGACCATTGGGCTACGGAGAAAAGCATACCGCAGGGGCTAAAGCCCAGGTCGTTTTTGATGTGCTGGCGGCACGGCTCAAGCCACCCCAGCGACGAAGACCTATCGCTGGGGACCCCGGATAGCCATGCCCTTTCAAAACCCGATTGATGCAACCGGTACCCGATTCATGCGACCGGTTCCAGGAGCTGAAGGCTGAAAGCTGACAGCTGACAGCTGCTTTCCGTGATCCCCATCACCTGCAGAAAGCGTGCAAAAACTCGCCAAAAACCTGCATTTTTCGTCATTTTTTGCACATTTCGCACATCGAGTGTCTGCCGGTACGCGTCATTTTCTCGGGAAACTGTCTTGTGGGACGCGGTCACTTCACGACCCCTCACTTGTCCCTGCCAAATCGTCTCGTCGCACGCGACGATTTTGCTCAAAATCGTTTCCTGGGAGCAGTCCGAAATTGCAATGCGCGCAAAAAAAGTGTCTTCTCTCACGAAACGATTTGAAGGTCCGCCAGAACATCGGAGCTAGCGGCGCAGGAGGGGCTTGAGGACGGGCAGCAGGGTGCGGGCGATGATCTCCGAGCCCTTGGCGGTGGGGTGGATGCCGTCTGCCTGAATCGTGTCGGGGACGTGGATCAGGTCCTTGTAGATCATGGGGATGAAAGCTACGTGGTGCTGGGCCGCCAGCGTGCGGAAGACCTGGTCGAAGGACGGCTATGTAGTCGGGCCCGTAGTTTGGAGGCAGGGTGATACCCGCCAGAAGCACTTTTACGTGTGCCGCCGCGAGCGCCGTGAGAACCTGGTCGAGATTGTGCTGAGTTTGGGCTAGCGGCAGGCCGCGCAGTCCGTCGTTGCCGCCGAACTCGACGATCACCACTTCAGGATGAAGGCGAAGGATGGCGGGCAGCGCAACCACCGCGTCTTTGGTGGTGGCTCCGCTGGTGCCCTGGTTAACCACTTTATAATGATAATTTTGGGCGTCCAGGTCGCGTTGAAGCGCATCGGGGAAGGACTGGCCAGGCGAAAGTCCGTGACCCGCCGTGATGCTGTCGCCGAAGCAGACGAGTATGTGAGAGCCTGCGGCTGAAGCCGGAGCGCCTGCAGCTAAAGTCGGATCGGGCGCGCCTGCGGCGAGAACCGGCACTGCTGCAATCGCGTAGCAGATTGAGACGATAAATGCGCGCCGAACGTCCACAGTACAAGTGTAGCTGTGTCTGGCGGGGCTGGGTTTTGAGGAGGAGCGGGAGTGATTGAGGTTCGAGACGCAAGGAAGTGGATCCAGAATGGCGCGCGACGCGTAGACATTCTGAAAGGGATCTCGCTGATGATTCCCGCCGGCCAGTTTGTGGCGATTGTGGGCGCAAGTGGCAGTGGAAAGAGCACGTTGCTGGGCCTGCTGGCGGGGCTGGACTCGCCCAGTTCAGGGGAGATCTGGCTGGATGGCGCGCCGATTCACAACCTGGCGGAGGAGCAGCTGGCCGCAGGTCCGCGGGACGGAAGATCGGATTCGTCTTTCAGTCGTACCAGCTGATTCAAACGCTGACGGCGCTCGAAAACGTTTTGCTGCCCTACGAGTTGAACATCGAGGGCAGCGGCCTCAAGCAGGCGCGGCGTTTGCTCGACGAGGTTGGGCTGACGGAGCGCGTGGACCACTATCCCGTGCAATTGTCGGGCGGCGAGCAGCAGCGTGTTGCCCTGGCCCGCGCCTTTGTGACCGAACCGCCAATCGTCATGGCCGACGAGCCCACCGGAAATCTGGATTCAACCAATGGCCGCATGGTGCTCGACCTATTACTCGACAGAAACAAGCGAGCGGGGACGACGCTGGTGTTGGTGACTCATGATCCCGAAGTAGCCAGCCGCGCCGACAGAAAAATCGTTCTCAAGGACGGACTGATTGTCGAAGACACGCTGCCTAACATCAACGGAATCAATTCCGCAACCGCCCAGATCGTGACAGAGGCACAGAATGGCTAAGCGCTCGCTGAGCTGGAAACGCGCTGGCGCGATCGCGTGGCGGGATTTGAAATCCGCGCCCGGCAAGTTCGGATTTGTGGTGCTGTCGGTTGCGGTGGGCGTGGCGGCGCTGGTGGGCGTGCGGGGATTGAGCGACAGCTTCAGGCGGACGCTCTCAGGCGAGGCGCGTTCGCTGATGGCCGGCGATCTGAGCGCGCGCGTGTTTCATTTGCCGACGGCCGACGACAACAATCGCATAGCTGCGGCGCTGAAGCAGAGCGGGAATGGGGCGGCGGGAACGAGAACAACGTGGGTGACGGAGACTGTGTCGATGGCCTCGGTGCCGCCCGATCCCGTTCCGCTGCTGGTGTCGCTCAAGGCGGTTGACCCAAGCGAGTATCCCTACTACGGGACGGCTGAGCTGGAACCTGCGATGAGCCTGAGTCAGGCGCTCGCGGGCGACTCAACTGTCGTCGCTGACGAGTTTCTTATCAGGCTCAATGCGCATGTGGGCGATTCGTTGCGTCTGGGCGGACGAAACTTCAAGATTTCGGCTGTGCTCAAGCAAGAACCCGACAGGATCACGGCCGGAGCCGGACTAGGCCCGCGCGTAATGATCTCCCAAGCATCGCTGGCCTCGACTGCGCTGGTTGGGCCGGGGAGCCGGGTGAGCGAGCGGCTGCTGGTGAAGTTGCCTTTGAATGCGGCGGGCGGGCTTGCTACGGACGCGGCGACGGCGGCTGTGCGCGCGCAGTTGGAGTCGGCGCTGCCGGATGCGCAGGTGATGGATTTTCGCGAAGGCAATCCTGCGCTGAGCCGGGGGCTGGATAATGCGACTGCGATTCTGAGTTTGATTTGCCTGGTGGCGATGGTGCTGGGCGCGATTGGCGTGGCGATGGCGATGCATGCGCATCTGGAACAGCGGATGGACATGCTGGCGATTTTGAAGGCGGTGGGCGCGGGGTCGGGAGACTTGCTGCGGATTTTTCTGTTGCAGACGCTGGGGCTCGGACTCGCTGGAGGATTGCTGGGCGTGGCGGCTGGTGTGGGCGTGATGGCCGCGCTGCCGGCGGCGTTCGGCAACCTGCTGCCGGTGCATGTGGTGTTGAATTTTCCGTGGCAATCGGCGCTCGCCGGGATGGGAACGGGGCTGCTGACGACGTTGCTGTTCTGCCTGCCGCCGTTGCTTGACGTGCGCGCGGTGAGGCCGGTGCTGGTGCTGCGCAGGCTGGTGGAATCGGGTCCTGAGGGAATCAAAGGTTGGTTGGCACGCTGGTGGGCGCGGCGGCTGCAATTGGGAATTGCGGCCGTCGTGATCGTAGCGCTGGGCGCAATTGCGTGGGCGCTTTCTGACTCAGCAAAAATCGGATCGTGGTTCGCCATCATGTTCTTCATCGCGCTGGTGGTGTTGCTGGTGCTTGCCGCCGCGGCGCTGTGGACGGTTCGATTTGTGCTTGATCGGGTTCGGCTGCAATTGCCGTCGTCGCTGAGGCACGGGCTGGCGAATCTCTATCGGCCGGGAAACCAGTCAGCGGCTGTGTTGGCGGCGCTCGGCACCGGAGTGATGCTGATCCTGGCGGTTTACCTGATGCAGGCGCAACTGCTGCGCGAGTTGAAGGAGACCGCGTCGCCGAAGTTGCCGAATATTTTCCTGGTGGATGTGACGAGCGATGAAGTGGACGGCGTGAAGAACTTCTTCGCGCATCAATCGGGATTGACGATGGCGTTGGATTTGATGCCGGTGGTACCGGCGCGCTTTACGGCCATCAACGGAAGGCCCCTGGAGCAGATCAAGGATCAGCATTATCCAAAGCGCATGCTGGAGCAGGCCGAGCTTACGTGGGCCGACGCAGCGCCTGACGGAGATAAGGTCATCAAGGGTGCGTGGTGGACAAACGGCAACGCCGACGAAATCGCTGTGGGCGACGGAGTGGCGCAGAGGCTCAATCTGGGCGTGGGATCGACTGTGGATCTGGATGTGGGCGGAGTTGCGCACACGCTCAAGGTGAGTGCGATTTACCGTGCGGATGGGCAACACCTGGCTGGACGAGTTTCGTTTGTCACGCCATCAGGAATCCTGCAGAGTCAGCCAACCATGATCTGGTATGGCGGCGTCCATATCGATCCGAAACAGGTGGCTTCGATGGAGCGCGGCTTGTTTCAGGCGTTTCCCACGATCACGGTGATTAATCTCGCCGATGTGCTGGAGCGCATTGAGAGCGTTGTGGATCAGATCACGTTTGTGGTTCGGCTGCTGGCAGGGTTTTCCATTCTGGCGGGGTTAACGATTCTGGCATCGAGCATTGCGAGCACGCGGTTCCGGCGCATGCAGGAGGCAGTGGTGTTGAAGACGCTTGGCGCTACGCGGATGAGAATCGTGCGTACCTTCAGCGTGGAATTCAGCGTACTTGGACTTCTGGCTGGCGCGGTGGGTGTGGTGTTTGCGAATCTGCTGACGAGAGTGTTGCTGCGCAAACTTGAGGTGGACTTCCACATTGAGTGGGGAGCCACGGCGCTTGCGCTGATTGGCACTGCTGTGCTGGCTACGGCCACGGGATGGATTGCGAGCTATCGCATTCTAGGGCTGAGGCCGTTGCAGGTTCTGCGCGAGGAGTAACAAGGGGCAGGGAAGAGGCAGGATAGGGTTGGAACGGGTGCGGGAAGCAGGCCGTAGTTGCTGGTTTGACCGCTGCTGGGAATCGACTTATGATGGATAGGTTGGCTTATGTGGTCCGGCGCAATGCTGAGGCCCAAGCCGATACGGCCGCAAGACCAACCTGCATCACCCTTGCTGCCCCCTCGTTCAATGGTAGGACAGCTGCCTCTGGAGCAGCCTATCGGGGTTCGAATCCCTGGGGGGCAGCCAATGATCCAAATCCTAATTCCGCTTACCTCGACTTTTCTCGACGTGTCTCGACCCGTCTCGACGCTTTATCTTATTAAATTCAATCATTTAGCAGAATTCAAAACCCTCGCCAACCCCTAAATATAGCGAAACCCTCTAGGCATGCCTACCTCCCAGCCGGGCATTTACTGTGAGCACGCGAGGGTGTATGCTTCTTCGCGTGCTCACACGGAGCCTGTGAGCATTCTGAAAGCGAGCAAGAGTGCTCACAGGAGGAACGATGAAAGCGGACACGGAACTCTCCAACCTGAAATGCCTGAACGCCAAACCGAAGGACAAGCCCTACAGGATCGCCGACCGAGGAGGACTGGCGCTGCTGGTCACTCCTCAGGACAAGAAACTATGGCGCTGGCGGTACCGGTTCAACGGGGTGGCGCAGCAGATGGCACTCGGCAAATACCCTGATGTGTCACTGGCCGCTGTACGTCTACGTCACGCTGAGGCGAGGAAGCTTCTGGAGGAAGGCGTCGATCCAATGGCTAAACGGAGAGAAGCCAAGGAGCAGAAGAGGGCCGAACAGGTGAAGGTTGAGCAACCAGTCGGTCTCACGGTTGAGGCGCTGACGCGCAAGTGGTTCAAGTGGTGGAAGGCAGACAAGAATGCGAAGTATGCCGCCAACGTCGAGACCCGGTTGGAGTCCGACATCATCGCTCATATCGGCAAAAGGACCCCAGAATCGATCACCCGCATGGAGGTGGTGGCACTGATCCAGGCCGTTGATGAGCGCGGCGCCCGAGACATCGCCAAACGCAATCTTCAGATTATTCGCCAGATATACGACTTCGGCCTGGACAACGGACTCCTCGACCAGAACACCATGAATCCTGCTGCTGCTATTCGCCCTGATCGCATTCTGAAGAAGGCGGTCGAGGAGCATTTTGCGTCTGTGCCGATCACGGAGGTTCCCAGGCTGCTCCGCATGATGCGTGACTACGATGGCGCTGCGCTTACTCGGATAGCGATGGACCTCCTGAGTCTCACCTTCCTGCGGACAGGTGAGTTGATTGGTGGCCTGTGGCCAGAGATTGACTGGCATGAGAAGGTCTGGCGCGTTCCAGAAGAGCGCATGAAGATGAAGAAGCCCCATATCGTCCCTCTCTCGACGCAATCCCTCACTCTGCTGGAGCGGTTGCACGCCATCACTGGAGCCAGTGGGAGAATGTTTCCAAGCGTCACAGACAAGGCGGGAGTAATGAGCAACAACACCATCCTGAAGGCGCTTGAGCGTATGGGGTACAAAGGCCGTATGACCGGACACGGTTGGCGTTCAATTGCCTCAACTTATCTCCATGAGAAGGGTTTTGATCATGACCACATCGAGTTGCAACTTGCCCACTCCAAGGTGGACAAGGTCTCAGGTGCCTACAACTACGCGAAATACCTTGAGCCACGCGCAGTGATGATGCAGGCATGGGCTGACGCACTCGATCAACTTCGCGGTGGGAAGTGAACTTCCGAACTCTTAACCAGAACGACAGAAAGTCACGACCACGAAAGTGATGCTTGCAGTGTTACTCGCATTTACCTTGGTGGGGATCGCACCCAACGCGCACGCCAAAGTGGACAAGGTGTCCGGTGCTTACAACCATTAGAAGTACCTGGAACCACGTGCATTGATGATGCAGGCGTGGGCTGATTTCTTGGATCAACAATCGAAGTAACGTGTTCAGCCTTTCGACGATGCACTGCGTTCCATATGGTTAGCTTCAACACCCACTTTGGAACCTACGTCTGCTGGTTGTAACTGTCGCCGCCAGCACTATAGAACCCTGCGGACATCTTCGGCTTCTCTCCGAGGGGATACCAGCGATAGCAAAATCGGGTTGTCCGCTCTGTGTCGCTAAACATGTCCCAGTACCTGACAACGCCGTGGATGAAAATCGACTCGCCGGGATTCAGGTTCCCGGTGATGACTTGCCCGGTTTTTGCGAAAAACCCAGAAACGGCGCAATGGAGTGCGGTGTTCTTGTCTGGGAGGATTACCCATCTTGGAGTGTCTTGTCCGTCAGACTCGTAGAGTTTCGCGTCCCAAGTCTTGCCTGGATCGGAAATGGGTCCAACCGCATGTACGGCTCTCATGCCGAGAACCCGAGCGGCACTTCGCCCGTGATTTCTTGCATTGCATTGTATAAAGACTTGATCCGTACCTTCTGGAAGTTCGGCCTTCCCCGATGCCAGTATCACAGAGTCCACCAGAACCCAGGCTCGTTCCGAAGCAATAGAATGCTCGATACCGCGATTTGCGGCGCTTGCGGCACTCGCAGTTGCCGCAGACTGCCAGGTGATCATGAAAAGCGTGAGGATCAAGGCCCAGGCAGTGATTCCTTCAGGCCACGCGAAAAGCTCGTGCCACCAAGGACGGTTGACCTTCTTTTGTTCGGGGTCTAGTTTGCACGTCAGGGAAGCGGAAGTAACAGACGGCTCGACTGTTTGCGAGCAGTTTATGTTGTAGCCTCCACTAGGCGAATTTTCACTGGAATCGTTCTTGGCTGCGAACACAACCGCGGCGATAACGACTCCTGCCAGTAGAAATGCAAGCGCCTTCAGCATGATAGGCAGAATTGTACAGGCTGATAATCTAGTCAAACCTGGCCTTTACGTGAAGGTTCCGAGCGAAGATGACTTTCGCTTTTCTTTCTCCTATACTGTTCCTGAAAGGCGAGGAACCAGAGTCGATGGGAGAAATGAGGCGGGCAACGGCGCGGGAAGAGGATCAGCGTAAGAGAGACCGGTTTGCATCCACCCTGGTGATCGCAGCGTCGATCATCGCAGCAGTCCGCCTGACCCATGAAGACATCAGCCGCCCTTCCCCGCGGATGACCTCGACTGTCGCGGACAGCGTTTCCCTGGCGAAGATGATTTTGGACCGGGTGATGCGGTAGGCTGTTTTCCATGTGCGGACGATACGGCAGACGAGCGGACATCCGCGCTTCGTACATGAGCGCATCTTCGTGGTTGTAAATCCTCATCAGCCGATAGAGTGCGTAGGTCAGTGCCCAATAGAACGCCGCTCCCGGACCCTCGGCTTCTGTCTCCAGCGCGTCGAGAGCCGGCCCGATCTTCAGATAGCCCGACCCTCCACACTCGATGGTTACAACGAGCTGCCCATTTTCGATGGGCGTATCGCCGCGCCAATGCGAGCAGCTCACGGCGTTCAATCGAAACAAACCGCGCTGCTTCGTCTACCGATGCAAACGGTTCGAGTTGTTCTGCCCAGCCATTAGGAGATTGTGCTATTCGATTTATCCGCTCGGTTTGGGCCCGGTTGTGTTTCCCAAGTGTTATTGACGGGTGGTGATACTACCGCGATCAGAGTTGGAACCAGGAACTCATTTTTTTTAATTGACGTTACCGACCCGCAGGGGAGCAACATGCATCACGCGCACAAATTTTTGGAAATGAGTAGATTTTCTCTTAACATGGGCTATACACTATGCTCGCGCTGGGTTGAAGCCGCAAGCATCGGTGAGTGGACGATCCAAGCACCGATCCCAGGAAGCCTCTGGGGCAGACGATCAGTATCCGGCGTGATGCGTCGAGGGTAACGCAGGAGCAATTAGCGGAGAAAGCTGGACTTCATTGGACGTTCATATCCGGGGTAATGCGGGGAATACTGAATATCAGCATCTTGAAGCTGCATCGTATTGCCACTTCTCTCGGAGTTCGGCTGTGCAACTTGGTTGACAGGTGCTGATACGCACTGAACCCGGTCGTGTATGCCTTGCAGAATTGTGTATCATGGGGCGGCATTTGACGCGGGGGAATTGGCTCGATGCGAACTGCCGCACATGAGCTAATCGCAAGTATTTCTTGCGCGTCGGATGACATCGAAGTCGGTTCCAAGCCGCCTGAATCACTAAATCATAAGGTTATCTCCCCCGTTTTGGCTCGTCGAGGTCTGTTTTACCCGTTACCTCTTGAGATCACGGGTCTAGTAGGTTCGTGGGGGAAAGAAAGATGACCTTTCAGTCGCGTCGGAATTCAGCCAGCAAATATCCTCATCCTTACTTGCTCTGGCATATTCGCTCGGTTCTCGTTGTACTGTTGCTGCTGGCCGGGCGACAAGTGAACGCCCAAAGCGTAATCATCAGCGATCCTACGTCGTACTCGATCCCCATCCAAAACGGCAGCGCCCCATGCTCGGGCACGTGTGATCTCTCCCCCTCCTACAACCAAGAAAATGCAACAGGGGCCTTTAGCATCACCAAAATTACGTTTAATTGGGTCGATTCTGGCGGAAATGATTGCGATCAAGTTGGTCATTACGCCGCGAGGATCTCGGGCAACGGGAATTCAAGTGGAACATTTGCGATTTCCTCAAACAACATCTACATGGGTTGTGGCTTAAATTACGGCCCGATTGTCTATTCCGGCGAACTGGACTTTACAGGACAGATTGTGCCGCCCACTTTCTATTTGGATTTTGATAGTGTTGATGGTGGCTTACAAGGAGGGGCAGCCATCAATGTTTCTAACGTCGAGATATGGGGAAGCACGCTTGCCTCCAACGGTGCCACTCAAATCGGACTCCCCGTTCTCTTTGTGCATGGCATCTGTGATACGCCGGACAGCTTCCTCAATGAACAAGGCGCCGTGGCATTATACCTACACCAGTACGCTCCGGAGGCCTATCCAAGCACCTCTCAATATGAATATGTCGTGTATTACGATGATCAAAACAAAGTCGTCCAGTTCCAATATCCGAATTCTCTCCTTCCGGCAAATACAACGAATCCCCCCATGCCTTCCCCTCCGACACCTGCGCAGTTTTTCCTCGTTGCACTGGACGACCCAGGCGTTATTACGGGCTATCAGTACTTTGATCCGATCAGCGTAGCAGGCGTGCCGATCTATGAAAAGGGAGATGAGTTATTCAATATCATCCAAGAAATTAAGGCAATCACTGGATCTCCAAGGGTTGTGATTGTCGCCCACAGCATGGGTGGTCTGGATTCCCGTTCATATATTGAAGGGCTGGCAGGCCCAAACGGATCCAGCAACAATAAAGATGTCTATCTCAATGATGTGGCCGCTCTAATTACCGTAGACACGCCTCATGGTGGTTCATCTCTAGCCATGCAGAGCGAGACGAATCCGTTGCTCACATTTCTTGGACCGCTTGTCGAGCCAGGGTGCCCCTCAACGAATTCAGTTAATAAATCCGAGATGTTTCCCAGTGGTATTGACACAAACAATTATGACATTGCGAGTGTGATACCGGAGTTGAATTACGCAAGCGGCAAAGCTCTACCGTGGCCGCCTGCAATCGCCACTACGTCCGTTATCAGCGAGTGGGATGCAGGTGCCCTGCTGACGCTATGCACCACTAGCCCATTGGTGCCGCCGTGCGGATTAGGTACATCCTTCGGAGTCCCCGGCACGGACGACGTTCTCTTGTCGAATGAGCAGGATCTCTGCAACAATATGTCGTGCACGACCTCACAGCCAAGTAGTTCATTTTCTTCGATCACGAGTTCGTTTCCCACGACATTTATCACCGCGCTTCCCTTTTCATCAGATGTATGTGGAATTAATGCTCCGCTTCATGACCTGCATTGTACCGGGAGCGCGATTCAGACTGCCAGCATTCTCGAACCGGCAGTACTAGCATCGTCGGTTATATTTTCTGGCGCAATTCAAGTATCACCTTCGGCGATCGTTGTCCCGCCAGGCGCGTCAAACGTCTTCTTTCAGTCGTCAGCGCAGTCGACGGCCTGGAGTGTAGTCGAGGGCAACGGCGGCACTATCTCCGCGAGGAGCGCATTTGGCTGTTCGAATCCTGCGACATCGACCGGGTCGTATGCGTGTTACAACGCGCCCTCTGATGTTGGCCCCTCGGGAGGGGTCTATCATCTCCTTGCTACGAACGCTTCAAATCCGACGCAGCTTGCAATCGTCTCGATTACGGTTTCACCAGAAGCGACGCAGATCCCACAGACAATCAATTTCAGCTCATTACCAAGTCAGGTGGAATTCGGTGAACAGCCGCTGACACTGACTGCGACGGCAAGTTCCGGACTGCTTGTGACCTTTAGTGTGGTCAGCGGGCCCGCTACGATAACAAACAACAATACGTTAACGCTTGCCGGGCCGGGAACGGTTGTGGTGGCGGCCAGCCAGGTAGGTAATTCTACATACGCCGCTGCTCAGGCGACGCAAACGATTGTTGCTCTTTCCTACCCTCCTCTAGCGCTGGTAGAGGAGGTAGGGGCCTCCAGCTCAACGCAGACCGGAACAATTGTCGTGCCCAGTGATTTTACGCTTGGATCGATCAGCGTTGTGACAGAGGGCGCACCTAATCTTGACTTTAACTACGCTTCCGGCGGCACCTGTACCGTTGGAACAGCCTACACTTCTGGGCAGAGTTGCACAGTCAACTATACGTTTGCCCCAATTGCTCCCGGTCAACGTATAGGTGCGATCCTGCTCGTGGATAGTGCTGGCACGACTCAGGCAACGCAATACATGAGTGGCGTTGGAATCGGACCAGAGGCGGCACTTACACCAGGAGTCATCACGTCGTTTTTTGATACGCTACCTCCAAGTGCAGATTCCGCCCTATGCGCCGGATTGGCCATTGACGCAGTTGGCAACGTCTACAAGGCTCAATGCTTTTTTGTTGGTAACGTCTGGGAAAATGAAATCATCAAGGTAAGTCCGAATGGCACAGTCACGACAGTCGCAGGAGGCGGAGCATCGGGTTTTTCGGGCGATGGCGGTGCGGCTACGGACGCAGCACTAGACCAACCGGGAGGCCTAGCGGTGGACGGCGCGGGCAACCTCTACATTGCAGACTACTATAACCAAAGAATTCGCAAAGTAGACAAGAATGGCATCATCACCACTGTGGCTGGCAGTGGACCTGCCGGACCGGACGGAGGCAACTATTCTGGCGACAATGGGCCGGCCATTCTTGCCAGACTTAACGAACCTTCTGATGTTACCGTGGACGGTGCAGGCAATCTCTATATTGCCGATTGGATGAACTATGTGATTCGAAAAGTTGATACCAATGGCATTATAACGACGGTTAATAGCACAAGTGCTGCTTCATTTCAGCCAAGTGCTGTGGCTGTTGACGCAGCAGGCAATCTCTACATTTCAGATCCGAATCATCAGCTTGTCCATAAGGTCAACACAAGCGGAATCATGACAGTTGTTGCAGGCGACGGTCATGGTGGCTATTCCGGTGACGGAGGCGCGGCGATCAGCGCTGATTTGCATTTCGTCCTCAACCTCCCAGACAGTATAGCGATAGACGCTGCGGGCGAGATATACATAGCAGACGCAGGTAATTTTAGAATACGCAAAGTAGATTCCAACGGAATAATCACTACTGTAGCGGGTTATGGGGGTGAAGGGTACTACGGTGATAACGGACCAGCAACGGGCCCCGGGGCCGGGTTCTCAACGCCAAGCGCTGTCGCCTTAGATTCGGCGGGTAACCTGTACATCGGGGATGCGGGTTGGGCGGTCCGGAAGGTAACCATCAGCCAGTCTCAATTGAATTTCCCAACTTCCACAAACGTCGGCTCGATGGACAGCGCCGATGGCAGTCAGATTGCCACGGTCTCCAACATCGGCAACGCTTCCTTGACACTTGCGGTGCCGGTAACCGGAAACAACCCGAGTGTTGCAGGCGGATTTATTTACGATCAGGCTAGCACCTGCCCACAATTGAATATGTCCAGCTCGTCTTACACTTGGGCTCCGGGAGGCAACTGCACCTACGCGGTGGACTTTACACCTACGGCACTTGGCGTCAACAACGGCACCCTAGTTTTGTCGGATACTAGCCTCA
The DNA here is from genome assembly GCA_963820245.1 of uncultured Acidobacteriaceae bacterium. GTDB lineage: Bacteria > Acidobacteriota > Terriglobia > Terriglobales > Acidobacteriaceae > Telmatobacter. The sequence continues at coordinate 114,436 of CAWFZC010000004.1, forward strand.
ACGGGATCAACATCGCTCAAACGGTCTCATTGAGCGGCACGGGAGTGCCGTCCAACGTAGGCACGACTACATCCCTTGGCTCTTCTTTAAACCCTTCATCATATGGGCAGGGGGTGGTGATCACTGCGACCGTAGCGCAGGCGAGCGGAACTACGGTACCGACGGGAACAGTTCAATTCAGTATTGATGGAAATGCCGTTGGCTCTGCTGTGCCGTTGAATGCTGGAATCGCGACCTACACCGCCGTGAATTTGCTTACAGGGAATCACAACATGACGGCGGTCTATCAGCCGGCAAATCAGAGCGGGTTCTCCACAAGCAACGCATCTCTGAGTCAAGCCGTCACAATGGGAATGCCTGTCATCACATGGGCACCTCCTGCAGCTATTAGGTATGGAATCCCATTATCGTCGACACAGTTGAACGCAAGTTCAACTGTGACCGGTACCTTCGCGTATACACCGGCAATGGGGACTGTCCTCGGTGTCGGTACTCAGACTCTGTCGGCGACATTCACGCCGAGTGACTCGACTGATTACAACGCGGTCACAACAACTGTTCAGCTGATCGTAAATCAGGCCTTGCCATCACTGGTTGTCTCGACCTCCGGAACTCCGTCCACCTTTGGCGGATCTGTGACCTTTAGCGCAACGATCTCCAATAGTCTGAGCGGTACCATCACCTTCTATGACTCAGAGATCCCCATTGGCACTGGCACAACGAGTCAACGTAGGGCGTCCACCCAGTTCTCAACAAGTTCTTTGGCCGTCGGAACACACACCATCACTGCCAACTGGCCCGGGAGCACCAATTTCAGTCCCGTCACATCAAGCCCTATTACACAAATTGTTAATCAAGCAACTCCGACCGTTTCTTGGGCGCCCCCTTCTCCAATCACGTACGGAACGGCGCTCAACACAACTCAACTCAGCGCCACCTCACCTGTGGCCGGAACATTTGCCTACACGCCAGCGGCAGGCGTTGTACTTGGAGCTGGCACGCAGACTCTTTCGGTCACTTTCACTCCTACCGATGTCGCTGATTACACCACGTTAACGACAACTGTCCCGCTAACCGTGGGCCAAGCTACGCCGGCGATCATTTGGGCGACGCCTCCGGCAATTGCTTACGGAACGGCGCTAAGTGCAGCCCAACTCAACGCGTCATCCGCGGTTCCAGGTGCATTCGCCTATTCTCCGACCTCGGGAACCATTCTGGGAGCGGGGGCGCACACGTTGTCGGCCAGTTTCACCCCGACGGATAAAATCGACTATACATCCGCGACGGCAACTGCCACACTGATCATCAACCAAGCGAAGCCCGTCCTAAACTGGGCTACACCGGCACCGATTACAGCCGGAACGGCGCTGAGCACAGCGCAACTCGATGCGACTTCGCCAGTGGCCGGCGCATTTTTGTATTCACCTCCTGCCGGTACTGTGCTGCCTGCGGGAACCCAGACTCTTTCCGCAACCTTTACTCCCACGGATACCACTGATTACACGTCGGTCACAACAACTGTCCAACTGACCGTGAATCCTTCAAACCTGATCGAACCTAAGATCACCTGGACTACGCCCGCAGCAATTACTTACGGTACTGCGCTAGGCTCGAAGCAACTGGATGCAAGCTCAAACGTGGCGGGCAATTTTACTTATTCGCCGGCTGCTGGGACAATACTTAGCACCGGGACTCAAGCACTCTCCGTAACCTTCACTCCGACGAATACCGCCAAGTATGCGACGGCGACGGCTACCGTCCAGCTCACAGTGAACCAAGACAAACCAGTAATTGCCTGGGCTACACCTGCAGCGATTACTTACGGGACGCCCCTAGGTTCTGCGGAGCTTGATGCTACTACCCCGGTCCCCGGCGACTACTCCTACTCCCCTGCAATTGGGGCGATCCTTGGTGCCGGGCCGCAAACGCTTTTGGTTATGTTCACACCGAGCGACTCTACCGACTACACAACCGCCACAGCAACGTTGAAGTTGACCATTAGTAAGGCAACCCCCACTATTACTTGGGCGACTCCCGCACCAATTTCTTATGGCACCCCCCTCAGCAGCACGCAGCTTGATGCAAGCTCAACGGTTGCAGGTAGCTTTGCTTACTCGTCTGCTGTAGGGACTGTTCTGGGGGTAGGAGCACATACACTTACTGCCTCTTTCACACCAACGGATATCACGGATTACACAACAGCCAGGGCTACTGTCAGCCTGACTGTAGGCGAGGCTTCGCAAACGATCGCATTTACGCCGCCGTCAAGCCCAGTTGTCTACGGTGTGAGTCCTCTTGCACTTTCGGCCACTTCAAGCTCGGGTCTGAAGGTCAGCTTCAGCGTTGTGTCGGGGCCAGCCAAAGTGAGCGGCTCGACGCTGACCATCACGGGCGCGGGGACTGTCGTGGTGGCGGCCAATCAACCTGGAAACAGCGCCTACTCAGCCGCTGCCCAGGTGACTGAGACCATCGTCGTCAACCGAGCGAAGCCGACAGTCACACTGAAGTCGTCAGCCAGTTCGTTCTCAGCAGGCAAGTCTGTTACTTTCACTTCAACAGTGGTGGGGGGCAGCGTCAAAACTACAGGCACGGTGACTTTCTTTGATGGTGCAACTGTACTCGGAACGGTGACGCTAAACACCAGCGGAGTCGCCACCTACGCAACCAGCACGCTCTCTGTGGCCACACATAGCATCACGGCCAGCTATGGGGGAGATGCGAATTGCCTGGCGGCAACCTCGGGAACGGTGCCTGTCACTGTCAAATAGCGAATCGAGGAGCAAGGTATTTGACAATGGGTTAGATCGCAAAACACCGCGACGAAATCGGCTTGGACGCAACGAACTGGTGACCACTAGATTACCTCGATCTTGCTTGCTTGACCTCTTTGGGTCTCGACATCACACCCAGAATTGAAGGTAGGTCCTTTTCAATCATTTCGATCCGATGAGTTCGAGTTGTGGACGTCTGCAGTGAAAGAGCCTAAGCACCTATTCAACGGATCGGACAATCTTCAGGCTCGCTTCTACCATATCTTTGTATTCCTTTATGAATTCCACAACTGGTAGTCCCCCAGACAGGCTTCCCAAAAAACTATTCGCCATGTCGAGAAAACGCCGCAGAACACCAAGCTTCTTGGCCTTCTTGAGCAAGTCCCTCTTCCATATGAGCGCCGTGATTCTGGCATTCTGGTTTGGCCCACCAACGGCAGTTAAGTTTGGCCCACTTGGGCGGCACTGGCTAGGCTTCATGGATGGAGCGACAGAAGCGTAGCTGGCTGACCAGGAGGGATAAAGTGGAACTGTTTGAGCAGATACGCCGAGAACTGGAGTTCGGCGTCGGAACGATCGCTGGAGTGTCGCGGAAGTTGGGAGTTCATCGGCGGATGGTGCGAGAGGCGCTGCGGAGCGCGGAGCCGGCCGCGAGCAAGCCACAGCGAAGGCGGCTAAGGAAGTTGGTGGATGCTTCCGCGTTCATTGACCGGATCCTGACTGAAGATCGGCAGGCACCGGTGAAGCAGCGCCACACGGCTCGCCGGATCTGGCATCGGCTATGCGCAGAGTTGCCGGGTTTCACGGGAAGCGAGCGCACAGTGCGCGGCTATGTTCACCAACGGCGGCGGCTGTCGGGGCTGGGCGGACACGAAGTTTTCATTCCACAGAGTTACGACTGGGGCGTGGAAGCGCAAGTGGATTGGTATGAAGCCTACGCTGACATTGATGGCGTGCGAACCAAGCTGCAGGTGTTCGAGATGCGTTCGATGGCAAGCGGCGGGGCATTTCACCGGGCCTATACGCACGCCACGCAGCAGGCATTTCTTGAAGCCCACGAGTTGGCGTTCCGCTATTTTGGCGGAGTTTTCCGGCTCCTCCGCTACGATAACCTTTCGAGTGCGGTGAAGAAGATACTACGCGGCCATCGGCGGGAAGAGACCAGCCGCTTCATCGCTTTCCGCTCTCACTGGCGTTATCAGAGCGAGTTCTGCAACCCGGCTCGCGGCAACGAGAAGGGCGGCGTAGAAGGCGAGGGCGGCTACTTTCGCCGCAACCACTGGGTGCCTGTGCCGGAAGCTCGCAGCCTCGATGAGTTAAATGGATATCTGGAGCGCTGCTCGAACGAAGACCGGCGACGCATTCTGAGCGGGCGCACAGAGACAGTGGGCGCCGCGATGCTGAACGAACAGCCGCACTTGTTGCCACTGGCCGCTGAACCGTTCGACCTGGCCGAGATCAGCTTCCCAACGGTCGATAGCCTGCGTTGCGTGCGGGTACGGACCAACCGCTACTCGGTTCCGCTGCCGCCGGGCACCAAGGTAGAAGCCAGAGTTCATGCTGCTGCAGTCGAGCTATGTCATGGAGGCAAGCGTGTTGCCTGGCACGATCGCTGCTACAGCCGACAGCAGAAGATTCTCGATCTGGAGCATTATCTGGACGTGCTGCGCAAGAAGCCGGGCGCACTGGTGGGCTCGACTCCGCTGGCACAGTGGCGGCAGGCGGGGCGATGGCCGGCATCCTTCGATCAGTTGTGGCACGCATTGAACCTGCGGCATGGCCGATCCGAGGGGACACGGCAGATGATCGAACTGCTCGAACTCGGCGCCGGCCACGGCTGGGACCGATTGCGTATTGCTGTCGAACAGACGCTGTCGATGGGCTGTCATGATGCCGCCGCCATCCGGCACTTGCTCACTGCTGAACAGATGAACCGTCCCTTGATCGCGGCCATCGCCATCGGCGATCTTGCTCGCTACGAACGGCCACTGCCGGTGATGACCAACTATGACCAGCTACTATCCAACACCGTGGAGGTGCATGCATGAAGCCCTCCATCGACAACCTGGAACAGGCCGCCGTGGCGCAACAGTGCCGCGCCCTGCGCCTGCCTGCTGTGGCCGACCAGTGCGCGTCACTGGCCGAAGAGGCCATCAAGCAGCGACTCACTTACCTGCGATATCTGGAAGCACTGCTGGCTGCTGAACTGGAAGAGCGCGAACGCAACACCATTGCCCGGCGGATCAAGGATGCTCATTGCCGCGCATGAAGACGCTCGATGAGTTCGACTTCAGCAAGGCGCCGCAGATCGCGGCCACCAAGATCCACGAACTGGCTCAGGGCGGCTACATCGAACGCGCCGAGCCGATCATTTTGATTGGTGATTGCGGCACCGGCAAGACGCATCTGTTGACCGGCCTGTGCGTGGCTGCCTGCCGGCAGAAGCGACGAGTGCGCTTCGCCACCGCCGCGGCGCTGGTCAACGAGCTGGTCGAGGCCAAGCAGCAGTTGCAACTCCGCCGCGTGCTGGCCCGATGGGAACGCTACGATCTGATCGCCATCGACGAGGTGGGCTATGTGCCGATGGCCGACCTGGGAGCGGAGTTCCTCTTCCAGGTCATCGCCGAACGAGCCGAGAAGGCCACCGTCATCATCACAACGAATCTGCCCTTTTCCGAATGGACCCAGGTGGTCCCCAACGCTCGGTTGTGCAAGGCGCTGTTGGATCGCATCACCGATCGGGCGCACATCATCGAAACTGGCGCCGACAGCTTCCGCTTCCGGCGATCCGTCGAGAAAGGTAGACCCAAGACCACGGGCTGATCGATGCCCGCGCTGTGCTCCGGGCTTTCGCTACGCTCCAGCCCGGAGCACAGCGCATCTCCATCCCTATCCCTTGCCCAGTAAGCTGCCACAGATGGGCCAGAGTTAACTGCCACAAGTGGGCCAAGATTACTTGCCAAACTCACGCCGAGCTCGTTAGTCCAACGCCTTCCACATAGTGCCAATCGATGTCGTCCTCAGCAATCTGCTTACGAGCAACTTCAAACCTGCGTTCTACTTCCGGCCAAGGCCCGGGAAAGTCCTCACGGAATTCTTGGCGAAATCTTTCACGGAGATCGAAGACAATGTGACGCAGTTGATCCTCAATCATTGTTATACATTCGATAATTAGCTTCTTATCACCCGCTCTATCATCTGGCATGTTTACCTCGCTTTACTAATACAATCAATCACCTTCTCACTTCAAGTTCTCAAATCGTCCAGGAACTCCGATGCTGGTGCTGTACTCGTCACAAGCAGATAATCGCGGGCACGGGTGCAAGCGACATACAGTAACTGACGCTCGGTGTTGTACACATCCTCAAGGTCAGATTCGTCGGTGATCGTCTCAATCCGCTCCTGGAGCGGAATCACTTCATCGTCGCATCCCATCACAGCTACTGCGCGAAATTCCAACCCCTTGGCGAGGTGCATGGTACTGATGGATAGGCGTCCAATTGGAGTGGTGACTTTTTCGTCCAGGACATCGTAGCTGAGTGCGGCTTCGTCTGCAGCGGCTCTGGCCCTGCTGAGTTCCGCATCGGATCGAACAAAAATCGCAATTTCCTGGGCTGGGACCCCGGCCTTCGTGAGCCCCGCAATCCATTGGCCCACTGTCTTGATTTCGGATTCGACTGTGGGCATGACTTGAATGGACGGGGCAGGTCCGTCAAAGACAGATATAGTTCCCTCGCGCTCTTCCGAGTTTCCGTCCACGTCGGAGACTTCGGAGCCGAGTACCCGCGAACTTGTGGTGGCGCCAGTGCTTGAGAAGCCGTTCTGTCTCGGGCGTGACATGCCAATCTTTTGGATCGGGCCACTTTCGCCACTGGTCCACATGGTAGCGAAGTTCGTTGATGATGGGCGTGGGGTCGTACTGCTGTTCCGCCGTGGAAACGCCAGCACCTTCATCGAAGACCAAAGCTTCCTGGGCAGCCGCACCCTTCTTCCTTTTACGAGCCCTGGGGACCGGCGTGATGTACTTCGCCTCGCGCCGAGCTTCGATGGTCTGCTGTGTCGGCTGCCCTTCAGCATCCAACTCCCAGTGCCTGGCTGGGCACTCGTATGGGGAATTGAGGATCGGGCGCTCAAAAAACGGGTTTTCCATGTCTGGTGGCACACCCCTGCTTACCAATATGGTTGAAGGTTTCCCCCAGTCATCGAGCAATTCGGCTTACCAGGTACCCAGTGGACGTGCATCCCGATGACGTGCTGTATCCAGCTATGGCAGCTACTAGATTGAGAACGTAACCAGTGTACTACCCAGATTTCGAACGCAACCTACATGTACCCGGCCTCCGCGACCGCCGGCTGTTTGATCAATGAACGGCTGTGGCGGCATACGACGCAGGCCCAAAAATATTTTCACTTGACTTGTCCCCAGATTGGGTTCAGCTCGGTAGTAACTAATTACAGGGCATTCGGCCGTTGAGTACGGCCGCCCTGGTGAAGGTACCCGAACACGAAACGGGCCATGGAGAAAACCACCCTGTAACTCAGTCACCAGAGAGTCAATCTGAAACTGGATGACTGGAAACTTGATACCGAACCCTTAGGTGAAGGGGCGAGAAGATCGATTCGCCTCCCACAGCAACATGAAACGGAGAGTGCTATGAACACGGAAAACCATTGTGAGCCATCCCACCAACCTGTCCGCTGCGCGATCTATGCGCGTACGGGCACTCAAACCCCAAATGGCAACAACTCCATCGAGCAGCAGATCGAACAATGCAGGGAAGCAGCGCGTCAGAAGGGCTGGACCGTTCCTGCTGCGTCAACTCGGTAGTCAGTTCACGGAAACAACCGGAGGCACGTCCTCTGCCGAGGCGTGCCGCCACAACAGCAGAAGGGTACCAAACGCTTCGATTTTTGAAGGGGAAGCCATGCCACATAGCCACTACTGCCCGTACACGGGCCATTATTTTACTTGCGAAGGTACTGCCACCCGTCTCTTCGCCCCAGAACCGACCCTATGCATGTGCCTGAATTGTGGCGTTCCGATGGAGATTGGAGACCACAGCGAGTGTTCCGTCGAGCTTCTCTCTTGCCCCGAACACCGTGCTGATCACATGCGAGCGATGGGATACGATCTCGGCTACACTGAGGAACCGGATTCAGCGGAGTCTGAACCGTCGCCACTGTTCACAGACGCGGAGGGATGCCATACGGTGGGAATGTGCCTGTGGTGTGGTAGGGATTTCTATTCCATGGAAGAGGTCGAAGCTCACAATGCAGACGACATGGCAAACTGCCCGGCGTTTCAGGAACTGAAAGATGAGCACTGCATGCCTCCCGTGCTGCAAGCGATGCTTGATCGAGCCGAGAAGCTGAGCGATGAGGAGGAGAAGTGACCGGCAAGCAGCAACCTTTGGTCGGGATTTTCTGGCTGCTGGGGGATCGGCTGATCCTTGATACAAGTCCACTGAGCGATGCCGAGCCCTACAACGTTTGCCTAACACACCACCATAGCCATATCGATTTTTGGTCGGAGCAGCAACGAACCGGAGCACTCCCTCGGGAAATCGAGTACGAAGAATCCCCTCGAGGCCGCGTGACATACAACACACGGTTGCGGACATACTATTTGCTGGCAGACAGGTGCATCCTCAAGGACCCAGCGACGGTAGCCAGGATCATGGCAGCGATGCACCTGCCAGCGAACACGATTGCGGATACCGACCCCCATTACATTTGCCCTGGCTGCACTAGGTCCAAGAGCCAGCTGGAACAGGACGAAGCGGACTGGGATTTTTGAGGCCGACTAGACCGGCGAATACAACCAACCTTCTGGTAGTGCCATTGGGGAGATAACTATGAAAGCCAAGCTTCTGCAGATGAAGTCCGCACCGCCTGTCGAGCGGTTTCACCTCTCAGTGGAGACCCTGGAGGCCAGTGTGAGCTTCAATATCAAAGCCGTAGCCAATGAGGACGGGACTGACCGCATTTGCGTGGTTGATCTGCCCAACCAAGGGCTTCACGGCGGGTTATGCAGAGCGCTGCTGACACCCGAGAATGTGGATCAATTCATCGAAGCGCTGACCGCGTGGAAGACGCAGGCGTAGTGGTGTGATTCAGCGGCCGATCTCCGGCCAAAACGTCTATTTCCGCAGCCTCGGAGCTAGCACCCTTTCTGAGCTGGGCTTTTCGTAGATCCCTTTGTCCAGACCGCGCACTAACCTCTCCATTGTGATCTCAAACACTTCGCAGATCCGCAGAAGAGTGGTCACCGTGATAGGCCTGCCTGCCTCAATTTGCTGCCAATGGCGGGTCGAGAAGCCGAAGGACATCATGTCCTCTTGTGAGTACCCGCACTTCTTTCGGAGTTCGCGAGCCTTGGAACCCAATGCTCGGAAGAATTGGTCTTGACTCTTCACGCTTAGGGTTATAGAGTTCTACGTGCAACTTAACCACGAGCAGATTAGCGTAGAGAGCAAATTGCTCTGCGGCTCCCGCTCGTCTGCTCCGGTCAGGCAGTAGGAAATGGAGAAACAGTTGACCTATCAAGCAACTTGCATGAACGTTGCATGCCGATACACCGAGACCTATCAAGCGCACCCCGGCATGCGGAAATGCCCCAAGTGTGGCAAACCGATGCTCGTAAAGAAGCCTTAAATTATCTGCTCAACCTCCAACTATGTCTTTCCTCCGCGCCTAACCTGCGCGGTAAACGCGAGACGTTCGGGCACCTTTTGTCTGCATCACCAAAGGGCGCCAGACATGAAAGGGACGGGCCTTAAATGCCAGAATGGCTTCAAGTGTGGCTTCCGGATAATCCGGCTGTCTGGATCGTTTGGATAGCAATCGGTACCGTGCTCATCGGATGCTTTGTCGGTCTCTTACTGGCAGTCACCAAAGCTAAGAGAACCGATGCTAAAGGACGCCGACTGAGCCGCAAGGCGAAAACCTCCCAGCCGAGTTCTTATGAGGCTGATTCTTCATCCCCGAGGAAGTCGCAGAACCAGCGCGTTCCGAAAGCAATAAAGGAACCGGAGTCAGAACGGATTATTCGTCTTCTCGCTGAGTATTCGCTGCGTGCTGACACCGGTTTGGCGGAGGCATTAAGGGTGCTCCGAAGTAACTCAACCTCTGGAGTGTACGAAGGGGTGAGCGTCTTTGGCGGGACAGATATGGTCGTGCCTTTTTTAGCCATGCGACACCCTAGATGGCCCCATACAAAAACAGTGGCGTGCAGCTTTCTGAAGGAGTTGTCTTATATTAAATGGCAAAAACAACCCCTGCAATATGACGGGGAGCAGAGACCGAAGGTTGGGCGTTTCAACTTGGTTTATGGCGCGACTCGTCTAAAAGGAGTGCGAAGGCCAGCCCTCTTCATGGAAGAGCGCACCATCTTCATCGATATAGCGGACAGAGAGCAAATCATTGGTCACATCAATGCTCACATAACCGCTATAGGCAAGTCCCCCCTCGAACCCTGTGTACTTCAATTGTGCGAACGCCATGAGCGGCTCGCCTGACTCGTCAGTATCAGGGAATTTCTCTTTTTGAATGTCATGCGGGAAGGAGCCGTGACCTATTAGGCGAGCGCGATATGGCAGTCTTTTGTCCTCGTAGATGTAGCACTTGTGCTGGTGCCCAAAAAACCACCCTTCAATTGGCCGAATGGTTCCAACTTGCAGCTCTACCACTTGATCACGAAGCGTTTTACCGGCATTATGCTCAGGCAGGTTTGCCGAGCAAGGTTGATTGTGGGTCAGGAACACATGTTTGCGATCTACGGAACTGTCCATTTGGTTCTGGAGCCATTTCCACTGCGCGTCGAGACGGGCATCCTGGGGGCTATGGAAGCACCCTCCCACATAAGCGGTATCAAGCCCGTAAAAGTCCCATTTAGGTGATCGAAGGACGAAGTAGCTGGCCTTTTGGCCCAACTGCGGAAGGACAACTTTAAAGTATCCGTCTCCGCCCGAATACATCTCATGGTTGCCATTTAGAGAGAAGCTTTTCCCTTTCAAAGGGCCGTTCTCATCTCTCAGGGGCCAATTTCGCAAAAAGGTGAGGCACTCCGATCGTGTGCCTGAGTAGTAGATGTCGCCAAGGTGAATTAGGTAAACCGGGACAGTTGATTCCCGAATTTCTTTCTTGATGAGATCTCGAATATTAGCCGCATGATCGTTGTTAGCACCCCAATCTGAGATCAGAATCAATTTGCACTTATCTGGCAGAATTGTTACAAGAGCTTCGAGATTATTGGGATCCACATATGGAAATTCGCTCTTCAGCTGCAGGTGGATGACTTCGGCCACGATCTTGAGGAACACTGGAACCCAGCCGCCCAGATCGGCTGTTCCATATTTATTGAAGAAAGCGTCGACGTCATCGCCCACTCCTTTGTGCGTCACCTCAAGAGTAGAGAGTTGCTCATTAAGTGTGGACTGCGCCAGGCTTGCGTGTTGATCGTGACTCTCGAAGGCGTCGTCCCGAGCGTGATGTTCGCTGTGCACATTCTTGCTTGCTGCACGGAGATCAGCTGCTACCTTCACACGCAGAGATTCTAATTCTTCCGCACTGGTTGGATGGAAAGCGTTGTTCAGATGCTCAAGGGTCTCCGCGTGCGAGGATTCCAGTCTGCGGGCGACCTCATCGAGCACTCGAATGACCGAGTTCTTTTGGCCTACTAACTTGTGCCAGAAGCGAGAAAGAAACTCCATAGCTTTCCTCCAGTGACCATGATCCCGTCAATTCTACGCGAAAGAGGAGCGGCACATGAAAATGACTTTTCGGCTCGTTTGACTTCTGCGCGAATTACAGCGAGACCGATCGTATCCTACTGAACGCTTGGCGGATCGCCGACGCCCTGATCTCACGAAGAATAGATGCTGCGGTTTATCTAGTGATCAATAGAGGCACTTTCGATAGCGAGAACGTTCGAAACCAAGCGAGTTGATGCATTACGTGCGGCAATCATCGCTATTAAGTATTCAACGACTAGGAGTAATACCCCGAAGAAGATCTGCTTTCCGCGGATATTGAAATAGATAGCGCAGACAATGCCGACAACGAGTAACACGCTGGACAGAGTCGCAATCTCACGAAATCGCAGGTAGGCACCATGCGCATCCTCGACGGCAGCTTCATCACCATGTGCACGATATATCCGGTACCACAGAGCTGTTTGTCGGTCAGACACTCCAGGAAGGGGGCCAAATTTGTCCGCGAGGTGCTGCATGTCAACGCGTGGATCACGGGGACCAACGACAGTAAAAGCCTTACTGGAGGGCAAGCAATCGCGTGTCTTCCAAAAGACCAGGAATTCTTTTCCTGCGCGGGGCATGACCCAGCCCACTGCTCCGGTCACCAGCGCTAGGAAGGCTGGAATGGCGATTAGTTTTCCCAGTATGGTCCAGTTGCCTTTAGTGAGTTCCTGAATAGAGTCCAGAAGCCGAGAAGGCCCTAAAGCGATCAAGCCCAAGCCAATCGCGTTCGCGACGACAAAGGTGATGAGTTGTGGTTGATTCTTCTGTTTGAGAGATCGTGCCATCCGTGCCTCATTGCTGGTCGATGTTGTGTTTCTGAAAGAAGTGCTGAAGGGCATCGCGATTCGCGAGAGAAAGGTGCTTCCTCGGATTCTCGGGCAGTTCGAGAAGACCGAGGTGATCCAAATGATAGAGAAGGAGCGCTTCTTGGACGCGAAGTGTTAGCTGCCCGTTCTCCATGCAGTAGTCGGCTTCGACGATCTTGCGTTGATCGATCGAGAGCTGTGGGTGGGGCACGATGATAGCTTCAATGTAATGGTTCCACTCAGAATCGGTTTTGGCATCGATCTCCGAAGCACCCTCTAAACGGACGTGATGAACGCGCCCTAATACAAAGTCTCGGAACTCATTTCGACTATGGCAGTACGCCCTCATATGCCAGCGGCGACCATCGAACCCTAAAGCGTGCGGAGAGACGAGTCGCGAAGACGGATCGGGTTGGGTCATCGATTGGTACTTGATTCGGATTGATCTTCGCTCACGTAATGCAAGCAATACGGTTCTGAGGACCGCCGTATCTACCGCCCGCGCCGGGTCGCGGACAATTCCAGTGTTTGGCATCCACCCCAGGAAAGATGAGTTTCCGCTCGTCGTTCCGGCTGAAGTGGACCAGACGCGAGTCAGATAGTCTTCTGCGGAGTCCCGAACGAGAATTGGTTTGAAAGATTCACTGGCAACGTAGGTCCTCTGCAAAACGTCATAGACGGCGTTTGTCGGTGCAAGTTCTCTGTACCGCGCCAAGTCGAGGGATGCCTGCGGTGTCGAGATTGAGAAATAGTTCATCAAATCGGTGCGGTTGACCCTTCCTTCCCATTGAAGCCGGAACTCAATGAATTCCAGTCTCCTTTCCTGCCCCCATCTCGCCGGCAAAAGCTGATTTTCCGCCAAAATGCCTCCAGTTTCCATTTTTCTTCGCCATCTAATAACTAGATGGAGTATAATTATTTTAATTCTAACTCATGGACGGAAGGCCCCGCCATAAATTCAGACGAGGCTGTTTCCTTAGGAGGTTCAGCATGGCGACTACGATTACATTCTTTCCCGTCGATAACGGGGACATGACGTTGATCTGCCTCGGAGACAAGTCCGGGAAAACCATCTTGATCGACTGCAATATCCGGGCTGCAGCGGACGATCCGGACGATAATACCCGCGATGTTGCGACGGATCTTCGCGAACGATTGAAGCGGGACGTAAATGGACGGCCCTACCTGGATGTATTGCTGTCGAGCCACCCGGATCAGGATCATTGCCGCGGCCTCAAGAAGCATTTCCACCTTGGTGCTCCCGCGGACTACGCCGATGACAAAAAGCCGGACAATGAAAAGCGCATCATGATCGGAGAGATGTGGTCATCTCCGATGGTGTTCAGGCGTGCGGGCGTCGGGCATACACTCTGTGACGATGCCAAGGCTTTCAACACGGAGGCAAAGCGCCGCGTTGCGGTCGCAAGAGAGAAGAAATGTTCAGGTATTGATGACGGGGATCGCGTTTTGATCCTGGGTGAAGATGAGAATGGCAAGACAGATGACATTCTGGCGATTGTGGTAAAGGTCGATGAGGACATCACGAAGGTAAATGGTTCAGAAACTAAGGCCTTCAAGGGCAGGCTCCTTGCCCCGCTTCCGAAGTCAGAGAGTGACGAGGAGGAAGAAGAGTTCCGCAAGAATCATTCCAGCGTCATTCTGAATATGGAACTGGCAGACGATGAAGCCCGCGGGACCGTAAAGAATTTTCTGAGCGGCGGGGATGCCGAAGTCGTCATCTGGGAGAAGCTGTGGGCAAAGCATAAACAGGCGCCGGCCGTTCTCAAATACGATCTTCTTCAGACGCCGCATCATTGTTCATGGCACTCCCTGTCGCATGATAGTCGTTCAGATCTCGGGGATAAGGCGAAGGTGTCACCTGACGCGAAATCGGCACTGTCGCAGATTCGCAATGGTGGCCGCATCGTCTCCAGTAGCCGTGCGATCAAAGACGACGACTGTGACCCTCCCAACCACGCCGCGAAGAAGGAGTATGAATCCATTGTCAAAGGCGCCAAAGGTGAATTCCTCTGTACAGGAGAGAATCCGACTGAGGCAAGTCCAGCACCTCTGGAATTCACGGTTTCCGATCAAGCGCTCAAGAGGTCCGTTCGGCAGGCATCCGTTGAGGCTCCGTATGTGCTGACGAAGCCATTGATCGACGACATCCGCCGCAAAGCTGCCGAAGCCGAGCCGGTCCAGAGGGGTGGCAATAGCCGGTATGCCTGAAGGGACCGGGATTGCGCTGCGCTTACGTGAGGAAGGAATTTGCAAGCTTGATTCCTTCCTCACGCGGGTATGCAGCGCGAGGCGACTCTGCTCCGAGGAGGTCGGGGCATACGAGGGCCGCTCGTTGAGCTCAGGCTGGGAACTCCACGTCCAGACCGACTCGATGACGAGACGACTCCAGGTTTTGCTCGATCAGAGGTTTCCGTTTTCTTTACCTCATTTCTTTCTCGTTGACCGGCCGGAGTTTCTGACGTGGCCCCACATTGAAGTGGATGGACGGCTCTGTCTTCGAGCTGACAACAAAGTTGCAAAACCCGACCATCCCGCAGAGATTGCGGGTGTTCTGTTGGGAGAAGCCATGGATTTGATCCATGAATGCGAAAATGGCTCGAACGAAGACGATTTTCGAACCGAGTTCAACTCCTATTGGAATTACAACCTGGGAGATTCCAAGGATCGGATTTACAGCCTGCTGTCTTTGGATGGCCGAAGCAGACTAGTCAAGATATGGCGTGGAGAGCCTTGGTCGGTAGTTGGAGAGTCCGAAGAAGAGGTGCTGTTGTGGTTAAGGCACAGCTACGGAAATAAGCCCCAATTCGAAAGGGCCGATATCGCGTGCTTGCTTTGGCTGCCGCAAGCACTATTACCGAAGCAGTATCCGCGTACGGCGAGGGATATTTACCGTCTGGCTCAGACTGCGCCTGGCGGCAAACTCCTTTTGGAGCGCTTCAGCGCGAAGGGTACAAGCCCCTTCCACTTCATCTTGGGGGCTGACACCGGAAACGGGCCTTGTCTAGCCGGCGTCGTGACGCACACACCTTCGACCGTGGACGTCCGAGGAGCGCGACGGAACGGCACGCTGAACGGCTTTCGCCATGGTAAGATTCCGGAGTCGATCTTGACTTCTCGTTTGTTTTCCGACGCCAGTACGGCTTCGCATTTGAGGATTGTGCGCGTGGATTCGTCTTGGCTTCATGGTCGCGGCTACGACCCATATCACTTAACGCTATCGAAGAAGAATGTAGTGATTGTCGGCTGCGGATCAATTGGGGCTCCGATAGCACAGCAATTAGTGATGGCAGGTGTCGGTCACTTGGACCTTGTTGATCCGGGGACTCTCGAATGGGCGAACGTTGGACGACACCCACTTGGCGCAGAGTATGTTGGTCGGAACAAGGCAGAAGCACTCGCCGAAAAATTACAGAGGAGCTACCCGCACGCTTCAATTCGCGGATTTGATGTCTCCTATGAGGAGTTGGCGTTACAGGAGTCGTCGGTCGCGAAAGACGCAGATTTGATTATTTCGGCCACCGCAGAATGGGAATCTGAAAGCTTCTTAAATCTTCAGCATATTCAGGGCGAGATCCTTGGGCCGCTTCTTTATACCTGGACGGAGCCGCACGCGTGTGCGGGGCATGCCGTACTGCTTCCATCGCCCAGTCCCTGCCTGCAGTGCGGCATGACGCTGCGAGGGGAGACGCGATCTCAGGTTACGGAATGGCCGGAGGGAAACACGACGCATTTCGAGCCGGCGTGCGGCGCAATTTTTCAACCGTATGGACCGGTTGAGCTCCAAGGTATCCTATCCTTGGCTGCATCCTTAGCAATAGATTCTCTTCTAGGGAAGATTGATCGACCCGTTCATCGGGTCTGGACCGGTCCACAAACGCTTTTATTCGACGTTGGAGGCCAGTGGGCTAAAACATGGTTAGATGGGCATCCCGAGAGGGAAAACGGGGGACTCCAAGTGGAGTTGGACTGGAAGAAAGACGAGATTTGCCCTGTCTGTGGTGGAAACAATATTGGCGCAGCCTCCGCTTCAGAATCGGAGATTCCGGACAGCGCCTCATCGTTACGCCAGCCGTTCTCAACCATATAGCGGCTCACCAACAAATTGGATCTGTCTCCGCAGAGGCTGGCGGCCAGTTGTTTGCCAGATTCAGCGAAGCCGAGATCCGTATCGAACGAGCAACTGGACCTCGGGTATCTGACCGACGATCGCGGTACGGGTATGTGCCAGATCACAGTCGTGAACAGGCAGAGATCGATGGGATGCATAAACGCGGACTGCAGTTCATCGGCGATTGGCATACTCACCCGGAGCCTAAACCACTACCTTCCGCGTCTGACGTCCATAGCATCCGACAAGCCGTCAGGAAGTCGAAGCATCATTTGAACGGCTTCGTCCTGCTGATAGCAGGCACGGAGTCGTTTCCGGTCGGCTTATTTCTGTCCCTTTACTATGCTGAAGGTCATACGGCGATCGCCCTGGATACTTAGCACGAGGCTCATATCAGTGAATTACGAACTGGAGGAAGCGATGGCTTTAAATCGGCACAGGGACAAAGACGGTACGGGAGAGCGGAAACGCAACGACACGCTCGTGCGGACGTTGCGAAACGAATACGGTGAGGAGCTCGCGCCGGAGTTCCGTTCAGATATGCAACTCGGAACTCTGAAGTCGCGCCTGGGGCTTGAGGCCGATGCGTCGCTCAACGACGTGTTGCGAAAGTACGACCTCAAGAAATAGGGGTGATGCTTGTGGTATCGCTTCGGCCCAGAATCACTGGTCGAGAAAGCGTGCGTGCCCGCTTGACGGAGGGTCGAACTGCGACGTTTGGCGCAACCGCTTGTACCAGACGTCCGAGGGGGGACAGGGGTCGACAGTGTGCTGCTCATGCTCGGATCGCACGGTTTACCCAATAGGAGTAGTGGACAAATTGTCCATTTTTGCCGGCGACTTTAACCCTGTCGGCGGGTGTAATTCTGTTGGCGGATGAATTGAAATGCAATCGGGACGGCTGTCGTGATGGACAGTTTGGCCCACATTCCCACAGGCGAACGATAGCCGAACAAGTCGTGCAGATTCTGCGATATGCGAAACTCGCGGGTTGTGAGCAAGAATATTTTTGACCAAACTTGCAGCCAAAACCGCCTTTTAGCGCCTCCAGATAAGGAGGAACCGGAGATTCCGGTTGATGTGAGCGACTGAACTCACCGTCTGCAACGAAGTTTTTCCTCCTCCTATAGGGGCCAGTGGTCGAGATCCAAATTAGAGGCCGCTTGCCCGCGCATCCTCGCTGGCGCGAAAACTGATTCTCGCCATTGAACTGTCGTAGTGGCAACAGGTTCAAGTCTTCGGTAGCTCAAGAACGACAACATTCGGTATTTCTTATCTATATATAGTCGAGGGAACCAGTAGCGGGAGAGCCCCCCTACCTTGATGACGCCAAACGACTCTCTCCATCCCGGCGGCCCCCCACCCTTACCCTACCGGCCCCACCCCAGTTGTCCCCCCATACTCGCTCTACCCCGCTTGAGCCGGTGGCCGTGATCAATCACCAACCTTTCGCATCCGCCTTGAAAATAAATGCCTTCCGCCAACCCGCGCATTGCTCGTTTTCGAGTAATACACAGCATGGGACAACGGATCGGCGACGGCGAAAGAACAGTTCCAACCTGTATCTTCCTGCGCAGAACGGGGTCACTGGGCGCGAATTGTGATACAGGCGAGGTTGACCCTGGTCTTTGTCTGCGACTTGAAAGGTAAGTATGCCTGAACTGTTGAAGTTTGACATAAATTGCGGCCAGGAGCGTTTCTCTCAGGAGAACGACCGGGTCGATGTGGAGTCGAAGGCACGTGAAGCGGCCAAGGACTCTGACGAAGTACGCGCTGTCGTAGTACCCACAACCAAAGCGGCCCAGGCCGCGATTCCCAAGAAGACGGTTGACCGCTCGCAGTTCATCAGCAAGAGCCAGCCGGCAACGGGCCCTAGCGAAGCCAGGCAGACGAAGTTTCCGATCCGCAAACCCGGCAGTAGGCTCTTCTTCCGTGCGAGCAATGATCCGGACGCCAGGATGCACGTGGATGTGATCGAGGGCGAGATGGGGAAGGCATACGTCATCGGCTCCAACGTTACGCGGGACGCTCGCCTGGACAAGCTGATCCTCCAACACTGGCTCGTTCCCTGTATCAACGAAAGGGGCCAGGCGTTCGTCTGGCATATCAAGACGTCAGGGCGCGACTGGTACAAGTCTGCGCTCGAGATGGTCCGTGAGGCCGAGACACAGTGGATCAGGATCGAGGCCGATTCGTTCGCTCAGTCGTACAGGTTCGAGGATGCGCGTGCGTACCCTGAATTGATGCGATGGGTACCGGACTGGCCGATCCCGCAGTCGGAAATCCTTGACGAAGTCCTCGGCTCGTCCGCGATTAATGACGACAATGACCCCATCCTCCTCGACCTCATCGGCAGGCGCCGTAAGAGGGCGGCGTAACGTGCACCGGCCAATACCAGAGCAAATCGCGGCGCTCGGCATCGATGAAATCTACATCATTGATGCCGAGTTCCGGCCCTCGGACCCATCCGGGTACGAAAAGTATGGGCTGTCGGCTGACATCGTACCCGACACCCTTGAACCGGTCTGCCTGTCTGCCAAGATGTGGACCACGGGGGAGATAGTCTCCGCCTGGTCACGTCCCGGAGAATCCTGCCCAGTGCCGGTCGGTGACGATGTCCTATTCGTCGCATACCAGGCCCCGGCTGAGTGGAGCTATTTCCTGGCGAAGGGATGGGAACTGCCCACGAACATCATTGACCTCTACGCTGAATACCGCCGGGCGATCAACGGACGATTCGATCAGTCGGGGGATAGGGTTGGCCACGGCCAGCATAAAGAGTCAGATGGCCGAACCAAGTACGGCCTATTGTCCGCATGCATCCGCTATGGCCTTCAGGCTCGCGCCGGCATTGAGAAGCAATCGATTGTTAAGCGCATCTTGCAGGGAGCTCCGTTCAGTGAAGAAGAGCGCGGCGCCATCCTGCGCTACAACGCGGAGGACGTTGAGGACGCCGAGCTGATCTTCACCGCCATGCTCGACAGTGGGGATATCAGTAACGTAGGGCAAGCTCTTATGCGTGGCGATGCTACGCGAGGGTTCGCCGTCCGTGACCTCAACGGTCTTCCGATCGATGTGGCAATTGCGTCGCGCCTGAGGACGCACTGGGACAGTATCCGTTCCGGCCTCGCTCATGCCGTTGAGGACAGTCGGCATTACGACGTCTTCCGCTTCGATGCCGATGGTTCTGCTCATTTCGACCGGACCAGGATGATCGCACTCGTGGAGCGGCTTGGCATGCAGGACATCTGGCCACGCACAGAAGAGCGGAGGTATTCCTTCGCAGGCCCGGAGCGCGGAGATGACGACGACAAACCCTTCAAGCGGATGGCCATGCTTAACCCCTACCTCGAGGACCTCCGCCAAACCCGGAAGCTTCTGGAGACCTTCAAGAATTTCGATTTGCCGATTCAGCAGGACGGCCGCTGCCGAGGGAAGTATGCGCCCTGGGTCCAAGTGACTGGCCGCAGTTCCCCCGGAAAGGGTTCGATCTTCGGAATGCCCGCATGGGTGAGATGGCTCATCAAGCCTGGAGAAGGAAGGGGCGTGGCCTACGTCGATCTGAAGTCCGCTGAGTTTGGAATCGCCGCGGGTCTTTCCCGTGATCCCAATATGATGCAGGACTACAGGGACATGATTGAAGGCCGCATCGAGTGCGTCTACTTCGAGTTGGCTAAGTCTTCCGGTCAGGTCCCGATGGATGCGAAGGTGGCCGACCATAAACCAGTTCGTAGATTGTGGAAGACGGCCTCTCTCGCCATTATGTATGGCCAATCACCCGAAGGCCTGTCCCAGGATGCTGGCATATCCATCAGTTCAGCCCGGGTGATTCAGGACGCGTTCAAACGGAGATACAGCACTTTCTGGCACTGGACCCGTCAAGAAATAGTCCACGCGCACTGCAGGGGCAAGATCGAAACCGTATGCGGCTGGAGGATGGATGTCAACGCGAGGACCAAAGAAGGCACGCTACAGAACTTCCATCCTCAGGCTACCTGCGCTGACATCATGCGGCGTGCCGTTGCATTGATGGCGGACCGCGGAATCGCGATATGCGAGATCGTCCACGACGCGGTGATGGTCGAGGCGCCAATGGACATGCTGGAGGACACGGTGCGCATTGCTCACGATTGCTGGCGTCAGGCGAGCAGGGAAGTTCTTGGCTTCGAACTGGAAGCAGATACGAAACGGTGTGTTTATCCACTCCGTTACGAAGACGAGGACGGGAAGTCGATGTGGCACACCTTGATGGGCCTGCTGGCGAAAGCTGGCAGGGATTCTGGAACGCCTGCCACGGATCACCTTCAGGAAGGATTGTCCCAGCGCAACGCGGCGGTTGATGGTCAACTCAACATCACGCCGGCAGACGGTCCAAAAATATCTGAGATATTTTCGAAGTCTACCCCGCTTTTTCCTTTCCCTGCGGTATTACCTAGTGACGATACGTTTCTAGCCGAACAGGAACCGGCTGGGAAGATCGCCGCCGGGATATCGGCAACTTGAAAGGACTCCCATTATGGAGACACAACGCAAGACTGGAAAACCAAACAAGAACCTTCGCCCAAACAGAACTAGGACAGAAGGCTCATCGCTGACACGCAACAATAACTCACGTACGCCCAAAAAACGCGTGCGCCTTAAGCTGAACAAGTCAAACTCGGGATCAACCATTGACCCGGCCGCTAGTGCCTTCTATTGCAGCCGGCGGAAATTACCCAATTACGGTATGTACCACGTCGCGCCAGACTGGCATATGTCACACCACGACCGCAATCAAGTTGAACATTCCAGTACGTGTGTGATTGCCCTCAGGCATTCGCAAAGCGAAGTGATCGATGAGGATTCCGGCAAATTGGCATACGTCGGACAGTGGTCTGCAGGTTTATGGGACGCTGCATGCATGTCCCACTGCGACCTGCATAGTCCGTTTTCCTTCAGCGGCACGACCGGGAGTAGCCTTTCCACCCGTGATTTGGTGATCCGGTCTCATCAGATCAATGCGCGCAGACATGGATTTTCACACTGTGAAGTGCGGGTCTATGTCGGGACTTCGGATAATTACCTGCCTTTGTTTGGGGGTCCTCTCCCCGAATTGACAGCAATCTCCTAGAAGCCCACAGGTAATGGCCCGCCCGGACTCTGCGTCGCGCGGGCCAATACCTCATCTTTTATAGCCGGAAGCTTCCAACCTGTCCTGTTCTATTCCTTTGGTCCCGAATGGGCCACTTCCCAACAGCGCGGGCGATCGCAGGTCAGCCTGACCAGGTGCCGGCGCAATCGGCAAGAAATATCTAACATTTTTTTCGAATCCTACCCCAGCTTTCCTTCCCAGATGAGTATTACCCGGTAGTGAAGCTTTTGGCCGGGTAAATTTGGCGGATGCGTCGCTGCCGGAAACGGCACTCAGAGAGGAAAACGGTATGAAAAACAGCGGAAATACGGACGTAGACAATTTGTCTATCGTGAGCGCTCTTCTTCGGGAGATCGAAGTCGAGCATGTTGATAACGCGGACGGCACTGCAATCAGTGCCAGGGAAGAGCTTGTGAAGTTCCTCGACCACTATCTGGGCAGCCGCTTCAGCTTCGGCAGGGCGCTGGCAGCATACAAGGTGTTCTTTATTAAAGAAGGAGGCTGGGTCGCGGCGGCAAAGGTGATTGGGAAGGCAATCCACCGCGATGAAAAGACGATCTTTCGGATCGTGGCGGACTATGAGCGAGCGTCACAACTCCCAGAAGTGGCGATCGTTGAGCTTGAGGCGAAAGGGATCGATCCGGCTGCAAAAAAGAATCAACCCATTGTCGAAGCGATCGGTGCGATACCGCGCACAGAGGTCGAGGCGGCGCCGGAGAAAGCGGTGGCGACCGGTATCGAGGCATTCAACAAGACGAAGGCTGCGGAGAAAACAAAAAGAGCCGAGAAGGAGCACGCAGCGCACTTGGAGAAGGCCGCGAAGGAGCCCTCAGAGGTAGTTCCGGTAACCTGGCAGTACGGTAGACGGACTCCCCCATATACTCCCGAGGAACAGCGCCGTGAGCACATTAAATCGACGATTTATACGGAGTTAGATATAGTCCCAGAAGAGAAGAAGCTCAAAGAGCTGATCACCTCTATTGAAGAGTTTATGTATGAAAATTTAGAATTGAGAGAGCTTATCTCTATCCAATTCAACCCGCATCCCTCCGAGGACTACTTAGCCGAGTTACGTGAGACCGCAGCTGAGCTGGAGGAGGCGGCGTAATCCACGGGAATTTCTTTTGGGCGCCGGTGGTCGGGAACGCATTGCAGTGCGGACAGCCGGCAACGCTGAATGCGCAACGCCAGGACATTTCATTGGCTCAACCGCATCCGGGATGCCGACCTCACTACGCAACTGTCTCTTCCAACCTCGCAGGTCAGTCCAGGTTCTGCCGGCGGGAAGTCTTCGACCAAGCCGGAGGTCTTCGCGGTTCAGTCGAAGTCTTCGGGGCCGCGCCTTTCCCGCTATCGTACGTTGTTTACGTGCACATTGAGTAGCTCAGGAAACTTTCTCATTTACTTTTGAACGCGAACCCGCGAAGTGCCCTAGTTGCGCGTATTACCTGCCAAGGAGAGATTTTATGCGAAAAGCAAAAATGATGGACGCTGTGCTGTCGGGTAGCGTCGAGTGGGCGCAAGCTCGGAAAGCTGCCATCGAAATGACCACCAAGCTTCAAGGCGAGGTTAATGAGTTGCAAAGCATCCTGGAGATGCATGATGCCTACTCACCGGTCGCATGGCTGAACGTTTGCCAGCAGCTCCGGGTCGTAACCGATGGCATGATCGTGATGCGGATGCTGGCCGAGGGCAACACCACCAGGCAGATCACGGCGGAGACAGGCGTCCTGCCTGGTTCGATTGCGGCGTACAAAGCGTGGAACACCATGTATGCGGCATCGATCAAGCGTGGAGTCCACAAGCGCATAAAGATCAAGGGCCGCACCGAAGCCGAACAGGCCGCGGACATCGAATTCCTCCGTGCCTGCGGGATCACTTTTGACCTGCAGCCGCGCAATGCAGCGGAGGTGGAGTAGTGGTCACCGACACCCTCCCAATCATCCATACCGCCGTTGTTGGATGCACGTATATCTATGCCCCAAAGGGACGAGCAGGAGAGTACGCTCCCTTGGCGGCGAACCCGTATCGCGGTTGTGGGCATGCGTGCGCATACTGCTATGTTCCTATCGTCCTGAAGATGAAGCGTCCGTTGTTCGATGCGGGCGCCATCTCACGGCCGGAATACATCAAGCACCTGACGAAAGACGCCAAAAAATATCAGGCCGCTGGAATCAACGAGCAGGTAATGCTTAGTTTCACCTCCGATCCATACCACCCCGGCGATTCTTTACTGACGCGAGAGACGTTGACGGTATTACGGGACCACGGCCTCAGTTTCGCAACGTTAACGAAAGGCGGCACGCGGGCGCTTCGGGACCTTGATCTCTTTCGTCCCGACCGTGATGCTTTCGCTTCGACACTGACTAGCTTGGATGAGTCATTCTCGCGCAAGTGGGAGCGCGGGGCTGCTGTTCCATCTGATCGTCTCAAGGCGCTTCGAGCATTTCACGACGCGGGCATCTTCACTTGGGTGTCCTTGGAGCCCACGCTAGACGTGGAAGCTTCCCTCGCAATTGTGCGGGAGACACATCCGTTTGTTGACCACTATAAGGTTGGGAAGGCCAACTATCTGCCGATGGTCAAGACTACAGACTGGCAGGGTTACACAAGTCGGATGCTCGATCTGCTGCAGCAAGTGGGCGCCTGCCACTATATCAAACAGGACCTTCAGGAATATCTTCCACCCAACTACCACAATCCCATGCGGGTCGAGCAACACCATTGAGGCACCAGGGCAGGGCGGAATGTAGTAAGCGTCCAGCGGGCCCCGGTTGACACACAGAGTCGGAGTGGTACTTGCGATAAGGACTGATTAGGGGAAGTGTCCACTTAAATTAAGTGGACACTTGTAGAAGGACTGGTCAGGCAGCCATGTTTTCGTCTTTAGCGCGTGCATCTGCCAAGTTCCAGGGCAGGAGCTCGGCTATCTGTTTAACAGAATGGTCAGCAACGCGGGCAAGAACCGTTCGCAGATAGTGCTCCGGATCCAGTCCGTTGAGTTTAGCTGAGCCGATCAGCGAGTAGAAGGCAGCGGCGCGATCTCCGCCGGCGTCAGATCCCGCAAACAGATAGTTCTTCCGGCCCAGAGCGACAGCGCGCAGCGCCCTCTCGGCGGCCGAGTTGTCTATCTCGAGATGCCCGTCGTCAACGTATCGCGTCAGAGCTCGCCATCGTGACAGCGCATAGCGGATCGCAGCCGCAGTCTCGCTTTTCGGCGACAGCGAACGCAATGCCTTCTCCATCCACTTCTCGAACTCGTCGAGCAGTGGCCTGGCACGAGTCTGTCGAACTTCCCGTCGCAACTCGGCCGGCTTACCGCGAATCTGATCTTCGATTGCGTAGAGTGCGCCGATGCGTTCCAGGGCCTGGCCCGTTGTGGGGGATGCATGCAGCACTTGGATCTCGTGGAACTTGCGCCTCGCATGAGCCCAGCATGCAACCTCGTAGATATCGCCATCGCCATAGAGATGGTGGAATCCTGCGTATGCGTCCGCCTGCAACGCTCCATGGAAGTTCTTCAGATGCCGGCGTGGATGTTCACCCTTGCGGTCTTCCGAGTAAGTGAACCAGACTGCCGGGGCCGTGTCCTCGCCACCAGGACGGTCGTCGCGCACATAGGTCCACAAGCGGCCCGTCTTAGTCTTGCCGCTGCCCGGTGAAAGCACCGGAATCGGCGTATCGTCGGCATGCAGCTTGCTTCCACTCATGACATGCTTTTCGAGCGCGGCCAGCAGAGGTGCGAGCAACTCCGTAGCAGCTCCAACCCATCCAGCGAGCGTCGAACGGCCGATGTCTACACCCTGGCGTGCGTAGATCTCCGACTGTCGATAGAGCGGAAGATGATCGGCATATTTAGAAATGAGCACATGCGCAAGAAGTGCGGGTCCAGCAATGCCGCGCTCGACGGGGCGGCTCGGCGCCGGAGCTTCCACGACGCGATCGCAGGTTGCGCACGCGAACTTCGGTCGCACATGGCGGATGACCTTGAAGTTCTCCGGGATGTACTCCAGTTGTTCGCTGACATCTTCTCCGAACTGGCGCAACTGGCCACCGCACTCTGTGCAGCACTCACCCTGAGGAAGGTGTGTCACGATCTCGCGAGGCAGATGTTCAGGTAGCGGCTTGCGTGCGGGCTTCCGAACGTCGGGTTCTGGCGATACTGCTTCTATCGCGGTCTCAAGTTCCGCCCGGGCCGACTCCATCTCTTCGAGATGCAGTTCGAGTTGATCGAGCTTGATGATGATCTTCTCGCTCTTGGTGCCGAACAGCATCCGCCGCAGCTTCTCCACCTGCAGCTTGAGATGTTCGATGTACTCGGTCCTGCTTAACAACTCGCGCCCCTGATCGACCAGTTCCTTCTTCTTGCTCTCAAGTTCTGAGGCGAGTGCAACAAGCTTCGCATTACGACTGGCAAGCTCTGCTTCGCGACTGGCGAGTTCCGACTGCTGAGACTCAAGCTCGGTGCGATGCGCAATCAACAACGCCATCAGCGCTTCACGATCGAGCGAATCAAGATCGGGCAGAGGAGCCGAATCCATGCATGCAGTATGCCACAAAACGTGGCTCGATAAAACGACAAAAGGCCTGTGAATACTGGGGAATCACGCTCGTCACTCAGACTGCAACCGGTGGCGTCCAGGTGCGCTCCGGCCTGCGCCAATCAATCCCTTCAAGCAGCATCGAAAGCTGTGCTCGAGTCAGATGAATCGATCCGCTGCGTACCTTCGGCCAGATAAATCTGCCGCGTTCGAGGCGCTTCGAGAAGAGGCAAAGACCGTCGCCATCAAACCAGAGGCACTTAACGATGTCACCACGGCGTCCGCGAAAAACAAAGACGTGACCAGAGTATGGCTGCTGTTCGAGAACCGTCTGAACTTGTGCGCTTAGTCCATGGAACCCGCGGCGCATGTCGGTCACCCCGGCCGCAAGCCAGATCCTGGTTCCAATCGGCAGTTCGATCACTTGCGGAGGCTCTCAAGAATCACTTGCAGCAACGCCATATCGGCGCTGTGCTCCACGCTGATCAATGCACGTCCAGGGATCTCGATGTGAATCAAACCGCTCGTTGGCTTAGAGTCCTCTACTTGCTCAACAGCGGTGCTCCGTTCATCAGGTCCGTCGAGCCGTTCCTGTTGCACTACAACTGGCAACAAACATGGAGCGCCTGGATCCGGAAGCACGAGTCCACCCTGACGATATGACTGCCGCCACTGAAATACCTGGTGTGAGTTCACACCTTCGGCCTGCGCAACACGCGCCACGCTTGCACCCGGCGCAAAGGTCAGCTCGACGATCCGACGCTTCTCTGCAACTGGCCATCGCATGCGAGTCCTTGGCTCTCCCATGAACTCAGACTCGCTCGACTTGAGGCCCTCAGTCCAGTGGGGATGACTGGACGCTTACGAATGTATGGAAAGAAGTACGAAGAGTGGGGTCTGCTGGAGCCCATCACCCACACCCGCATCCCCGCAATGTAGACCTGCCGCCCGAACGACGTACCGGAGCTATTACTTTCATCACTCACGCCAGCCACTGTCAGACATCCCCTCAAAAACAGAAATGCGGCCATCAAGGCCGCCCTCCGCTCAACTGATTTAAATGGTCGGCGCTAGAGGACGATTTTAGAACTTTCCTTGGGGAGAGTGCGCTTGAGTGACCTCACTCCATTGTTCGTCCAAATCGTATTCCTAAGTGGACGGATTCTGGGGGGCAGGCCAAGTCGTCCTCACCGATCTCTCGGAGAGAAGACGCCAAGCGAGTTCGCCAGCCAGATCGCGGCTAGCCGCGATCTGGCTGAAGCCCAAACCGCCCGATGACTAACTCTGGACTTGGTTCAGAAATACTGGTCCCTTCAATTTCCGCGCTACACTAACAATCTCGCTGGTACAAAAGATCGGGCGGGCCAAAGGTGGCAAAGAAATATTCGGTCTCAGGCCAGTGGGACCGGGGCCACCCATCAACACCTGCTGCCGCAAACCGGGATCGCCGCTTCAAGCCTACGCGTCGTCCCCGAATCGATTTCGGAAGAACACCAGAACCGGAACTTCCAAGATCATGACCATGAACCATATCAGCTTCCACTCTCCGATATGGGTAAGAACGATTCCAAACGCCGTGAGATGCACCGCCAGTAGAAGCACGGTTAGCACCCAGAACCGCCACTTTCGGAAAAACTCGCGGCTGTCGTTGATAAAGAGACCGAACAGAACCACGGTGGCGAGCGCCAATCCGCCCCATCGGATGTACACGTCATGGGTCACGGAGAGCCCAAAGAAGATGATCAATGCTCCCAAGGCCACGATCACCGGCACAATAACCAGTATGTCGCGGGCTCTAAGCGCGTTAGGGTCAAACTCTCGTCGATGGCTCATCTTTGATGTACCCATTACCAACCGCATTGTTGCCATTCCTTGACGTAGGCATCGAATATTCCGTAGTAGAGGAGTCCGATCGGAATCGCGTCTGAGGCTTTTGCGAGCAGGCTAGCTTGGCTCACAATTCCTCGAAATACGCTGGACTTCGCAGCATATGGCAACCCCTTGCTTGCGGCATAGCTATACGCCGCAAGCATCCTTTGATTGCTCAGAGAATTGAGCGCGCCGCCTGCAAGATCCCCCACATCTGAAGGTCCTGGTGCATCCGTAGGAAGAGGACTTAGATCCTCACCCAATGTCTTTAGTCCTCCATCGACAAAACAGGACTTTATGTCCTTCATCAAAGACTTAAATTCGTAGGCAGCCTCACGTCTTGCGACGGAGATGTTCAACTGATCGGTCGAACCACTCTGAACTGCCATCTGTCCGCCTGCTGGGCAAGAAATTCCGTCGATCCTTTGCACAGGATAGGCGCGATATTCAAACACGGTATTCTTAGCATACTCATTGCTATTTTCCGACCCATAAACAAGTTCAACGACATTTTCTGTATGCCAGGAAATGAAACAACCGCCTACACCAGAAACACCTGTTTGCTGTAGCCCAAGTGGATCGACATATCGCAGCGGATTGTTGCTCACATACCCATATTGATTCCAGCTCTGCGGGTTTTTGGGGTCTGCAGCCATGAACCATCCTGGATCGGGGGTGAGGAATCGTCCCCAACTGTTTTCATGATATCTTGCAACGAAGGAATCGTTCCCCGACTCGGAATCTCGTTCTTTGCCGGTGAAATGATGCTCAGTCGCATCCGAGCCGCCCGAGCCAACCTGCCAACAGTCCGTGGTCACTGTATTTCCGAAGTCGTTGCCGAACGGGAGACTGAAACAATTGAGTTCGGCGGAGATCTGCCCGCTTCCGGTCACTTTTGCCTGCACCCGTTTCGTGCCAAGCGGATCACCCAAATCGAAGTGTACTCCTCCATTGACGAAATCGTATGTTGCGAACAGGTTCGCTCCCGTAAAGACATTCGAGTGAAGGAAGGTGCTCGAACCATTCAGTTCTGTGACCTGTTCTCCGCCCAAGCTCAACAGATACTGATTCGTAAGCTGAAAGCCGCTGCCGCTCACCGGCGCTGCACAGCTCAAACTTGAGACGGAACCCTTGCCCACCCTCAGGCCGCTCGCATCGTAAAGATATTGGACATAGAATGTTCCGCCGCCCACGCGCGGATATGCCAAAGCGCAGATGCGTCCTTCGGCGTCGTATAGAAGGCCATTCCGCCCATCGTTCGTCGTGTCGCCTGCAACGTCATACGGCAAGCCTGACACTTGATTCTGAGCGGTTGGGGTCGTGGGGGTGTACTGCGCGTTGTCATTTGCTCCCTGAGCACAGGGTGTGCTGGTTACCGTAGAGAATGCTTCCAAGTCTCGATTGCCGAATGGGTCGTATGTCCAACACCCATAAATGCCGTTGTATAGGCCACTTGTGGAGTGCGCCGAAGTGAGTCGATTCAGCGAGTCGTATCCGAATCCCCAAGTACCAGTCACAGAGTCCGTATGCCCGTTGATATTGCCATTAGCGGCATATCCTCCAGATGGCACGGAGTACGAGTAGAGCGTGCCGTCAGTCTTCGACGTCACCCAACCGCGACTGTTGAATTGATTGGTCACTTGAATTGCGGCTGAGCCGTTAAGGGAAACCAGCCCCAATTGGCCGTTGACCAGATGACCCATCGGATCGTAGGCGGGTGTGCCTGTCTGGTTCGCCTGCAGCAGGACGGGTGGATAGATCGATGTGCTCCAGGAGGAAGGCTGCGTTGTCGTCGTTGCAGTCTGAAGATGATCGGCGCTGTCGTATACGTATTGCTCGACAAGGGTCGATGGTAATGGTGTGAGATTTGTGCATGAGCTTCCAGAGCTAACGGACGCAAGACCGTTATTGGCACAGTTCAAGTTCCCAGCGAAATCATAGCCATATAGGAACTGATATGCGGTTCCTCCTGGGCTGTAGGGTACTTGCTGCTCTGTAATTATTCGGCCCATCTGATCGAATTTGTAGGGGCTCCGCTCTGTGACAAGCGTACTTCCGACGTAGGCCTTCTCATCTGTCAATTGACCTTTGGTATAAACGGAGCCAGTCAAAGAAGACGAGTCGTATACGAACGATGCTGCAAAGGCGCTCGGGTTCGTGCAGCTATATGACGCGGAATAAAATTTGTACGTCATACGGTTCATTGCATCGTAACAGTAGCTGATGGTTTGCGTCCCCGATGAAGCATTCACTGCTGGCGAAGTTTTCGTAATCACATTGCCGTCGCCATCGTATGTGTAGGTTGCGTTACCGGATTCCGGGTTGGACGCACTCACCAAGCGTGACAATCCATCGTAAGTGAAGCTCCGCACCTCTGCTCCCGAAGAAGGGCAGGCCCCGCCACACTGTGTGACCGACAAAAGGTTACCGAGCGGGTCATAGCCGTAATCTGTCTCCATGCTTGGCGCTTGGGATGCCCCGTTCGGCTCCTCTACCTCAGACAGGGCTCCAAGTGAGTTCGTCGTACGCTGCCAATGATTTAGCGTTTCGTCAGTAAAATCGATCCATGCGCCTGCTGGCATAGTTCCCAGATGCGCGCTGCAGTTCGATCCCGGAGTGATGCCGTTGTAGCAAATTTGCTCGACGCTGTCGTCGGGTTGGGTTGTCTTGGTCAACCGCTCTAGTGCGTCATACGAGTAGGTTGTCGTGCCGTCTGTTGGTGACGACGTCGATCGGTGAGGATTCGACATGCTGCGCACGTTACCATCGGCGTCGTATGTCGTGTTGACTGAATCTGCGCCTCCAGGATCAGAAGTCTGAGCCAAAATTGGCCGCGCAAGACCGTCGTACTGCGTCAGTAGTGTCTTGCTTGTGCTTGAATTGATCGCCCTTGTTGTTGTTGTCGACCACGGAAGGGACGAACCGGTGCTGTATGAATCCGTAACTGAGCCGCCATCGGGAGAATTGGTTGCTGTCAATCTCCAATCAGGGTCATTGTATGTATAGGAGGTTGTGTTTCCATTCACATCAGTGCTCGACGCCAGCACCCCTCCGTTGCAATTCCAGGTTTGAGAACTCGAGCCGACAGACGACAGCGGAAAAGTCGTTGAAGTCAGAAGAACGCTGTTGCATCCGCCGGAGCCGGTCGCCGCGTAACCATATTGGGTTGTGTTGTTGTTCGGGTCAGTCGTCGAAGCCAAGGTCCCGTTCGCGTTGTATGTGTTATGCGTTGTCAGCCATGTACTTCCTGAAACCCACCTGGCAACCGCAGTTGGATGTCCGGCACTGTTATAGGTGTAACGCGTCTCAGCGGCCAACGCCCCCGTGTTGTTGTTTGACACCTTCACATCACAGGGTAGTCCGGGCATCGTGGTGAGTGTAGTGCAACTGCTTCCATTCCATGAACCGTAGGTGGTCGATGTCAGTTTGCAGACGCCAGCAGTAGCCGACAGGCATTGGCCTCCGGAGCCGACGTTGCCATAGTCCATGTCGATCTCGCTTGTGACATTGCCATCTGTGTCATAAGTCGTCTGGACGAGATCAGACGGAGCGCTGCCATATGAGGTATAGACGTCCTTCTGCGTGATTGGAAGCTGGAGCGAAGTACCAGGAGAAGTACAGTTGCTGAGATTGCCGTTGTAGCAGGTGATGACAGTCTTGATCGGCGTGCCGGTCGCGGAACCCTGATAATACTGAATCTCAGTTTGATATTCGCCCGAAAAGCTATAGACAGTTTGGTTCCCGTTTGCTTGATCAGTCTTTGTGACAGTAAAGTTTACGTCAAGTGGAGACATGGAGGGAGCCGGTGCAGTGCTTAAGGAACTCGAATAGGTATACGTATTGCTGTTTCCATTGTTGTCGTTGACGGTCACTGCAACCGTTGGTACCGTGGCATACGTGCAGTTGATCCCTTGATTCCCGCCCGAGTATTGATAAGACACTGAGCCGCCAGATGGAAAAGTAACGCTGGCTACACGCCCCGTATAGTACCCACTCATGCCAGGAGTCGGCTCATAAGTGATCGAGTAGGCTCCGCCCTGTGGCAGACTGATGCTCGTAAGAAAGGGCGTTGCAGAGGAGCTCGTGTAGTCGGGTGGCGAGGGATATCCTGACGAATTAACGCAGTTGAAGGTGTAGGCAAGAGTCTGATTTGTGGAGCCAAGTGAGTACTGTTGAGAGGTGCCATTTGAGTCTAGATAGGAGAGGCCAGTCAGAACGGTTGTTCCCAGTGTGTCGGTTGTTCCCCCAATTCCCGCTGAAATCGTAACACCATCCGCATCGTAATAAGTCGGATTAAGAACACACCCATCACCATAGTCGCAGGAGCCCTTCCAATAATTTCCGAATTTATCGTAGACAGTCGGTATTCCGTTGGCAATGACCAACGTGTAGCCCGCGCCATCGCTATTCCCGTATAAATCTGTACTTGAAATTGGCCCAAGGGTTCCTGTCTGCGACGAACAAGTGCCAGAGGTCCCAGTTCCAACGCGCCAGGAATCCGATGGTTTTTGACCGCCAAAGTAGTGAATTGCACCTGTGGGGTCGGTCATTGCGAATTCGAACAGCGTGTTCGAATAGTAGTAGGGATTATTGCGATTGCCCGAGTTGCATTGGGAACTACGAAGCACAGCATCAGTGAAATTGGTCGTAGTGGGGTCAGCATATGGCCATTGTTCATATTGATTCAACCAGTTCAAAGTTTCGATCAACTCCCATCCCGTGTCGCCTCCAGTTGTCATACCGCTCGTGCCTGCAATATGGCTCCAAAACGGTATCTTGCCTTTCTTCGACCGCAGTGGGAATTGGAAATTCACGTTTCCGGTTGCGATATCAATGCCCCACTCATTGGTGGAGAATGGGAGAACGCCTGGCAGGCCTTGACTCAGGGCGGATTTGGGGAAAACGGCTAACAAAAGTACAAAGATCAAACCAATTCGGCAAAGGCTATGCATTGACAAGAAATCAAGGCGTTGAATGAGTTCTGCGAAATTGCCGCTGTGTCGAACAAGCGCATCTCTTCGATTCATTAGTTCCCCCAGACATAACCACAAATTCCGTCCAAATTCGTTCAACTCGATAGTGAGAGCAGGCTAATGAACCGCACGACGAACTTACTCTCGTTCGCGAGACTTAGGCTCGAAACAGCGATCACAATCACAATTGGTTGTGACTGTACGAGATTTAGGAAGCTGGACCCAGGAGGCCGGAAGATCGCAATGGTTTGCGATCTGTTCAGCGCCTTGCTCGCAGATTCTGGGAAACGAGTCAGATTCGGACTGCAGGCTAACGGTGCCTACATTGCCAAATCCGGGTGCTGCTCATTGCCCTTGCCGAATCATTTGGTGCAGGGCGTGCGTTTTGAACGGCTAACGCTTTCGACACAAATTATCTTAAGTCGGTTTTGATGTCAAATGATTTTTCGTTGTTTGTTTTTGCACAGGCGCTACGATATCCGCCAAACTTCCCGATACAGATAGCTGCCGGACCCGGGTGGACGTAAAGGAGCATTCTCGCCGAAAAGATGACAAGTCCGCGTTACAGGTTGAATCCGGGGCTAGCACGTCCACTGACCCGCAAGTTCTTTCTCGCGCGGCTCATTACGTGCGCATGTCAACGGAACATCAGCAATATTAGGCCGAGAACCAGGATGACGTGATTCGACAGTATGCGGCGACCAACACCATGGAAATCGTTCTGGACTATTCCGACCATGGCCGAAGTGGGCTGAACGTCGCCGGCCGGGATCGGCTCAACCAGCTAATGGTTGATGCCGACGATTCTGAACCTAGCGTACGAGCACGGGGACGAGTGGATATAGAAAGTAAGCTCATATTGCTGAAGTGGAAAATCGGCGCATTTGGCGCTTGGTGCCCATTCATCGCGTTCCTCTAACTGCGAATAGAATTCCGCCAAAGGGGAAGCTATGATTTCGCGAGAGGAACTGTACGAACTCGTCTGGTCGATGCCGATGACGAAGGTGGCAACGAAGTATGCGGTTTCAGGAAGTTATATGGCGCGTGTTTGCACAGTTCTCCGCGTTCCGCGGCCACAGGTGGGGTATTGGGCAATGCTTGGAGTCGGAAAAGCACCGGCGCGACCGGCATTGCCGGAAGCGTTACCTAGCGACCAACTGTTCTGGTCGCAGGCGACTGATCATCCGACACCCCACATCAACGCGGAAATCGCCACAACTGCACCGCGAAAACCGAAGGTTGGTTCTTCGGTTACAGGCATTCACGGCCTCATCCAAGGCGCAAAGCAGCATTTTGAGAAGGGCTACAAGGTAGATGACGGCCAACTGCTTCGCCCCCATAAAAGATTGCTTGTCGACGTATCCGCGTCTGCAGATGGCCTTGATAAGGCGCTCTCGTTTGCGAATGATCTGTTCAACGCATTGGAGTCCGCCGGCAACCGTGTGTGCCTTTCGCCTTCAAACGGGCGCTATCATCGGCCTAACATAGACGAACACGAGGAGCAGCAAGAATCTCGCCGTCAAGAAAACCCTTACAACAATTATCTCTGGACACCTCACCGTTCCACCGTTGTGTATGTGGACACCACTCAATTCGGGTTAGCAGTGGTTGAAATGACCGAGTCGATAGTGATGCGGTATGCGAACGGACGATACATCCGCGAATCAGAGTACAAACAGCCGAAGGTTCAACGTGGATACGTTGATCACACCTGGACGACGACGCAGGACCTTGCCTGCGGTCGCTTGCGTCTTGTTGTCTATTCGCTGCATCCAGGCGTATCATGGTCGATTTCATTTCAAGAAACGAATACTCGAACACTCACTCAGGACATTACGAAGATCGTGAAATCAATTGAGAATTCTGTTGAGGTGGTACGGAAGGAGATCACAGAGGCAGACATCCAAGCCGAGCTAAGTCGACAAGAGCAAGAGGCGCGGCACGAACGATGGCTTATTGAAGAAGATCAGCGACAAATTGCTCAATCCGTCAAGGAAAGTCACGAGGAACTGGCGCAAGTGATCAAATCGTGGGCGGCGGTAGTGAGCATCGAGCAGTTCTTCAAAAGCGCAGAGGAACGCGCAACCTCTCTGCCGGAAGGGCAAAAGGAGCAACTACTTAGACGCCTTCAACTTGCTCGTGGGTTCGTCGGTACACAGGATCCGCTCGAATTTGTCCGTTCTTGGAAGACGCCGATTGAGCGATATGTACCTCTCGCTCTGAGGAAATCAAAGGATTGATCTCAAGTCCAGTAGGTGACGCAGGGGATGG
Organism: uncultured Acidobacteriaceae bacterium; assembly: GCA_963820245.1. Taxonomy (GTDB): domain Bacteria; phylum Acidobacteriota; class Terriglobia; order Terriglobales; family Acidobacteriaceae; genus Telmatobacter. The sequence goes on from CAWFZC010000004.1 coordinate 149,683, forward strand.
CTATACCCGAGATAACTGCGCAACGAGAAGACTTGCTGCGCAGGTTCAATAGCGCTACCCCTTTTACCATGACCAAATTAAAAGTGCTATCCCGGCCTTGTCGTCGCCCCAACCGTCAGTTACTGCCAAGAAGACGGGACTAGTACGGAAGCGCCCCCAGTTGGAGTTAACCGCCCCATTTTCCACATTTACAAGCCAAACCTAGATCTTGCGCTTTAACTGGAACCGTGCTCCACTAATAGACAAGTATCAGGGTGCAGAGATGCACCCAGAGAGCTTGCTCTGGCGCTCTGTCCGCAAAGAAATACCATGCAAATGAGTGCCGTTTTGCGTAAATCATTCACCATAACTAAGACTGTCTTAGCCATCGGGATTCAGTTGGCTACGCTCTATCGCTTGCTTTTCGGGAAGTGATTGAGGGCTGGACGCTTGTGCGTCCGAGATGGTCACCACATCACCAGCGTCGCTTCGCTGCGCCGTTTCGCGTGCACGCGTTACAGTGACACCTCAAGATAAATGTTGGGGCGTACCCGCGAAAACGCGTTCTCGTTGGTACTACCTGATATGGACACGACTTATATCAACCAATTTCGACCTGCTGCGGAGCCGCTCATTGACGCGAAGGCTGCCAGCGTGTTTCTCGGCTTCGCCCCGATTACGGTTCTCCGGAAGGCAAGGGCAGGGAAGTTGCCGACTATTGCCTTCCCGATCGGGAAGACGGGAAAGTTCCTCTACAAGTTCCGCCTATCTCAGTTGGAAGCCCACGTGGACTCCTTGACGAGGATTCCGTTCGCTGCATAAACCCGGCAAAACGGAATCGAGGTATATTTGTGAGCACTTTTCAACAGGAGGAGGTGTAACCAGCATAAACATTGACGATATGAATCCCTGGGGGGCAGCCAATAAACAATACAACTCAATGTTGCCTCAGGGGTGGCTCAATTGCCCTGTCACTTCCTATGGGTAACAACGATAATAGTCCATGCAACATGAATTTCCTGGGGAGGCACAACGCGCACGGATGGAGGCTCATTGACAGAGAGAGTCCGGCGACTCTGCATACACAATGCGGTCGCGGCCAGCGGCCTTTGCACGATACATCGCTGCGTCCACCTGGCGCAGAAACGGCTCAATCGACTGCGACGAATCCCAGTTCTGAATGGTAATCGCCCCAATGCTCAGAGACACGGAGATTGGTCCGCACTCCGTCTCGAAAGGGTTTGAGTTGATCGCCTCCCGAACCTTTTCAGCACAGCTCTGCAGGTTGTTATAAGGACAGGCGCTGAGCACAATCAGAAATTCTTCGCCCCCATAGCGGCCTACAGCGTCGTTTGCACGAACCGCATCCCGCAGTCGTACGGCCATTTCCTGCAGGACTTCGTCTCCAACAAGATGACCGTGAACATCGTTGATCTTCTTGAAATGGTCAATATCGCAGAGCAGCAACGACACAGTCGTTTGTTCTCGAACTGACTGGCCTAGTTCACTCCGAAGCATGGAGAGAATCGCACCCCGGTCCCACAATAAAGTCAACGAATCATGGGTCGCTTTGAAGCGCATCTGCTCCCGCGCATCCACCAGCTTGTCTTCGAGTTGAAGCACGCGTAGGCCAGTGTGCAGTCTTGCCTGCAACTCAGGCGGATAGCAGGGCTTGGTTAGATAGTCGTCGGCTCCCGCCTCCAATCCCTGAACGATGTCTTCGCTCGATTGTTTTGCTGTCAGAAGCATGATGTAGACATATGCGCCGTCCCGTTTGCTTCGCACTTCGCGACAGACTCCGGGTCCATCCAAATGCGGCATCATCCAGTCGATCAATGCCAGGCGAGGCCCGTCTGTTTCGCACAACAGGCGCGCAGCCTCCAGACCATCCTTTGCCGTGATCACCTCATATCCGCTTTGCTGCAGTGTCCGCTCCATCATGCGAAGCGAGACCGGGCCGTCATCGGCAACCAGGATCTTCATTGGACAGTCTCCATCGACAGACTCTCCAGCGCCTCCAACACGAGAATCAACTCATCCTCCAGTTGGTCCACTCTCTTTCCCGCTGCCGTCATGTTGCGTGTCTTCCCCATCGACTCAAGCTCGCTCGCCATCCTGGACGCCGTTGTTGCGGCAAGATTTCCCAGCGCGCCTTTTAACGCATGTCCGGCCTTTTGCAACTCGGCGCCGTCATTGTTCTCAATCGCCATCCGCGCGGCTTGAATCTGCAATGGATAGTCTGCCCGGAAGAGGGCAAGGAGCTCGGAAAGGAAAGCGCGATCCCCATCGATCCGATCAAGCAGTTCTTCGGTCGCAATTGCGGTATGGGTTGGATCAAAGCGTCTGAATTCGTGAGTTCCTCTGGGATCGGTGCTCTGAAGAAGATTGAGCGCCTCATCCAACTCCTGCGGCCGGATCGGTTTGGAAAGATAACCGTCCATGCCGGCCGCCATGCAACGTTCACGATCCCCCTTCATCACCAGCGCCGTCATTGCGATCACTGCCTGATGGTGTCCAGTGAGCCTCTCCTGCTCGCGAAGCTGTTTGGTTGCTTCGATCCCGCCCATCTCGGGCATCTGCACATCCATCAGCACCAGATCGAACGATCCCTCTTTCAGTGCCGACAGCGCCTCTTTTCCGTTGGTGACCACTGAGACGCTATGGTTTCGCTTCTCAAGCAGGCGCACAGCAAGCTTCTGATTCACGAGGTTGTCTTCCGCCAGAAGGATTTGCAGGCTCCTCTTCGGCCCGCTCTGCGCCTGTGGCGACCGCGAGGTAATCAAAGGCAATGTTCGAACTCGATCTTTCGTGCTCAACACACGCGCAATCGCCTCTCGCAACTCCGACTGACGCACCGGCTTCAGAAGATACGCAGAGATCCCCAACTCCCGGCAGCGCGTCGTATCTCCCCGACGGCCGCCCGAAGTAAGCATCATGATCGTCGAGGTGGAGAGGTCCATTTTTCGTTTTATCTGCTCCACAAGATCAAACCCGTCCATGTTAGGCATATGCACATCGGTCAGGACAAGGCCATACGGTTCGCCGGCCTCGAGCGCGGTGGATAGTGCGGCCAGGGCTGCCTCTCCGTCTGATGCCGTGGTCGGATTCATCCCCCATCGTTTCACTAGACGTTCAAGAATCCTCCGGTTAGTGCGATTGTCATCCACAATCAGGACCTTGATCCCGCGTAGTCTTGATGGTGCTGCCGTCCCCGCGTCTGCATTTTCGCGCGACCCAAAAGTTCCCAGCCTTACCCTGAAATGAAAATGAGAACCAACCCCAACCTCGCTCTCAACCCAGATGTCGCCGCTCATCATTTCGATCAGGTGCTTGGAGATGGTCAGGCCCAGGCCTGTCCCACCGTATTCACGGGTCGTTGATGTGTCTGCCTGGTTGAACGACTCGAAGATGGTATCCACTTTGCCTGACGCGATTCCGACTCCTGTGTCGGTCACGATGAAGTGGAGCGTTGTCCCTTTTTCATCGGCTTCATCAGCCTGGACCCACAGACCTACTTCACCTTCCGTCGTGAACTTAAGCGCGTTCCCAATCAGGTTGATTAGTATCTGCCTGAGGCGGCCGGGATCGCCCACCACCATCTCCGGAACTTCCTGGGAGACCTCGCAGAGCAGTTCGAGCCCTTTTTCATCGGCGCGCAGTGCGAGTGTCTTCAGCGCTCCCTCGATGCAGTCGCACAAGTTGAAATCGATCTCTTCGAGGTCTACCCTGCCGGCCTCAATCTTTGAGAAATCGAGGATGTCGTTGATGACATTCAACAGCGCGTCTGCGGACAACTTGACAGTCTCAAGATAGTCTCGCTGCTCGGGCGTCATCTCGGTCGCCAGCGCAAGGTCTGTCATCCCGATGATGCCATTCAGCGGAGTGCGAATCTCGTGGCTCATATTCGCAAGAAACTCACTCTTCGCAAGGCTCCCCGACTCCGCCTCAATCTTCGCCCGCTCTCTTTCCTCGTTCGCTTGCTCCATCAGGCGAACGCGTTCTTGGCTCAACTCCAATTCCGTCACGAGCTGCGAGAATCGCCGATCGAGTAAGGACGCCAGAAACGCCAGCCCCAGAATGATCAGCGTCAACAGTGCTATTCGAGCCAGCCCGACAGTTGAGATACTGACCGCATGATTCAGTTCAGAATCAAGGAGTGGTGCGGGGGTAAAACTCACCGCCGCCATCCCTACGAATTGCACCACAGGGATCGCCAGGCCCAACAGCAATGCGCATCCAGACTTTCGCCAACTCCATGTAGCTGTCTGACCGCGGAGCCTAAACATCAGCCACATTGCCACAAACGAAATCACGATCGCGAGAGCGATGGAGAGAATCACCAGGCGGGTGGAATAGTCGCGTATTGCGGGTAGCCGCATGGCCTCCATTCCGATGTAATGCATTGCTGCAATGCCGCTGCCCATGAGGAGGCTGCCCATGAAAGCAGCGTTCATCCGCATGGTCTTCCGGCTTACGACATACAACGCAACCGCCGAAGCGGAGATCGAAGCGAGCATCGAGAGCAGAACCGTCGGCCAGTCATATTGCACCGGGACCAGTAGCCGGAAGGCCTCCATGCCCATGCAGTGCGTCGACCAGATGCCGAACCCCATTGCCAGGGCGCCGCCGCTCAACCATGCAAATTGAGATTTTCCGCGCGCAGACGTCACCCGTCCCGCGAGATCAAGTGCCGAGTAAGCCGCAAGGACTGCGATCAGAACGGAGACGGTGACGAGACGATAGTCATAAAACCCGATCAATGTGGGACCGTGAACACCCATCACAGCACCTTCAAAAGTGTTCGAGCTACAGAAGAAGCTAGCATCATCCGTTGGCGGGGGAATGTAGTACTTTTGGAGGACTATCCGATCTTTTGTACCATCGGAAAGAGAGGAGAAATTGACAAGGGGCGCCAAACCCAAAGCAAGAGTTCAACTTGAGTGGTTGCAGGATTATCCGGCCGCTTTGGCCTTGGCTTCTGTCTACGTCTGCTGCGCTTTTTTGAACGAAGGGGCGCGGCACATTCTTCGGCCGTTGAGAGTGGTTTTCCCGGGTTGACAATCTCCCAGACGAGCCTTAGTGTCGCACGAAGGTAAGGGGCGCATCCTCACAGCAGGCGACCCCTCTATGCGTTTGAAAAGGCGGGCACTTTCGCCGATCGCGCCGGGCAAAATGCTGCCCGAAGACGAGGATTGACTTTGACCAGATTGCGTAGCTCGTTGTTGATTGCCCTTGTCTTGTTGGCCGCGGTCCTTCTTGCCAATCCGTTTGGAGATTTCGGATTCAACGACGACTTTTCCTATTCAAGTCTTGCCCTGCACTGGGCGAATACCGGACACATCGCCTTCAACGGATGGAACACGAGCGGCCTGCTGGTACAGGTTCCTTTGGGCGGGCTGCTGATTCGCACATTCGGATTCTCGTATGACGTGCTCCGCTGGCTGACCATCGCCTTCTATATTGGTTGGGCGGTCCTGCTCTACTCCTTCTTCCTCGAGTATGGAATTCCAAAAGCGTTCGCATTCTTTGGCGTTCTGGCAGTTGCGCTGAGCCCGTTGACGCTGCCGCTGGCAACCAGCTTCATGACCGACATCTACGGATGTTTCATCTTCTACGCCTCACTGCTGGCGGGGCTAACCTCTTTGAAGCACAACGGATCGCTGGTTCGTGCCGGCGGATGGTTTCTTTTCTCCACGATCATCGGGATCGTCGGCGGCATGAATCGCCAGATCGTATGGCTCGCGCCCCTGGTCATGATTTTGACCGCGATCGTCATTCACCGGAGGCGTCCGAAATTCCTTGCGATGGTTCTTGCGAATGCTGTTCTGCTCTTCGCAGCGATCTGGGCGACGATGCACTGGCTTAAGACCCAGCCTAATTTTCAATATGAGGGTTTGGATCTTCGCATGCTTCTATCGGCACACACCGCCATCAACCTCATTCGATACATACTTACCTGTTTCCTTTTTTCTCTTCCATTTTTTGCTGCCGTAAGCGGGACTTTCAGGCAGGCGATCATGCGTTGGAGGCTGGTTGCAGTCGCTTGCGGGGTGACGGCGATTGTCGCGCTCGCGCTTTTGACTATCACGCCGCATCTGCCCCCGGGAGCGACGGGGCTCGTACCGTCCGGTGAATTGCCGTGGACCGGAAGCATGGTCACCATCTACGGAATCCTGGGCGAGGGAGCCGATCTGCTTGGGCACAGGCCGGTCAATCTTTCTCATCCTTTCAGGCTCGTATTCACTTTGCTCAGTCTTTTCGCGCCGATCCTCTTCTTACTTGTGGTCTTCAACCGGTCCAACTTGGAAAGGCTGCGTCGGTTCGCAGCCGACGATGCGGTGGTGGCCAGGGCATTGGTGCTGGTGCTTTCACTGGCGGGCTTCTTTTCGCTCATCCTGCAACGAATTTCCCCATTCGATCGGTACATCGTTCAGATTCTTCCGTTTCTTTTCATTCTTGCTGTCATGCTGTGGCCCATGCCTCCAAAGCCGGCTGCGGTTGGTTGGCTTGCCCTGATCCTCTTCGCCCTTTTCGGTGTTTGCCTGACGCACGATTATGCGGCTACGCGGCGTGCGTCGGTTCATGCATTGCAACAGATGGAGCAGCAGGGAATCGATCGCTACGCAGTGACTGCGGGGCTGGAACTCGACGGCGCGGACCACCTGCGGAAGGCGGATTACCTGAGAGTCTGCACGGCAAATCCTCCTGCGGGGGGACCTTCCTGCTCAAATGACTTCGCGGGCGACTGGAAGACTTGGTGGTTCAGGAAGACGACCTTCACCATCAGCGGCGATTACGCGCTGTCGTATTCCGATCTGCCCGGCTACGAACGGATGGATGAATTCACGCAGGATTACAGCGGGTGGCTTCCGCCGTTTCATCGCCAGATTTTCTGTTTGAAGCGGCGGGACGTGAGCTCGGCGGCGGGACCGGCCCGATAGCTCTGCCTGCGAGCCTGGGAGTTGCTGTACTGAAGCAATGGCAATAGATGGATTTGGCGGTGGTATTCTTCCGTTGCGGAAGTGATTGATTTGAGATGGGGATGCGAGGGAGATTTGCGAGATCAAAGGATTCTGATCTTTGGGCGGACGGGACAGGTGGGCTGGGAGCTGCGCCACAAATTGGCCTGCCTGGGTCAGATATTACCGGTGGGTTTGCCGGAAGTTGACTTCGCACGTCCGGATACGATCCGGACAGCCATTCGGACGCATGAGCCTGCGGTGATAGTGAATGCCGCCGCTTATACCGCGGTCGACAAGGCCGAATCGGAGCCCGAGTTGGCCACTGCGCTCAACGCGACGGGGCCCGGGGTGTTGGCGGAGGAAGTAAAGCGGTTGGGGGCCTTGCTGATTCATTACTCGACCGATTACGTGTATGACGGAACGAAGCAGGGTGCCTGGGTTGAGACCGATCCGGTCAATCCGCTAGGAGTTTATGGGAAGACGAAGATGGAAGGCGACCGGGCGATCGAGGCGAGCGGCTGCGATCACCTGATTTTTCGGACGAGCTGGGTTTACGGGACGCGCGGGAAGAACTTTCTGCTGACCATGTTGAAGTTAGGGAAAGAGCGCCCGGAGATCCGGATTGTGGACGACCAGGTTGGCTCACCGACCAGCAGCGAGTGTATTGCCCAGGCGACCGCCGACGTGCTGGCTCGTCTGGGGACGAAGGAAGGCTTCAGGGTTGAGGGACTTAGCGGCGTTTACAACCTGGCGTGCGGCGGAGAAGCTAGCTGGTTCCGGTTTGCCGAAGCGATCTTCAGCCGGGCTGCGGCGCGCCTGGGGCAGTCAAGTCCGAAGTTGACTCCCATTGCAACAAGCGACTACCCCACTGCGGCAAAACGCCCGGCCAACTCGCGGCTCTCGTGCCAGCGGCTTGCGGAGAGGTTTGGCGTGCGGCTGCCGGATTGGGAGCCGGCACTTGACCTGGTGATGGAAACGCTGACGGAATTCGGCCCTCAGCGGACGTGAGACGGCGAGATCGCCAGCGCACTAAGGCGAGGCGCTGGAAGGGATTATGCATAGTTTTGCACATAGAAGGACAGGTCTTCCACAGGGTCAAATCTGTATTACGCGCCGGATGAAGCTGAGATGAAGCTCTTATCTTAAGGGTATTTTAATGAGTATGTTACTGGCTTTACGGCGCATCAAGTTTGTCAATCATCTGTCTATCGCATTTTCTTGCCACGCTACTCCTTACGTGCTATTTTTGACACAGTCGGTCCAGTTCATAAGACATGTACGTTGTCCTAGCCGGTGCTTAGGCAAGCACTCCATCAGGAAGTTTGCCCAGCGCATACGGAACAGGTGGGGCCCTGCTGCATGGATGGGACCGATGGGGGCGAAGCCTGCCCTGAATTGACGATCTGGACTTTGCGGTACCCGAATCCCAGGCTGCTTTTCCCTTCCTTATTCAGGACCAATTCTCAATCAGAACCCATTCTCCAAATCTGCACTCGGCAGGAATCTGCACACTATTTCCATTCGGAGTTTGAATCCATCATGACAGTGATGAAGCCACGGTCACGGATGATCAGCGTCCGTCTCTCCGAGGAGGAGTATCTGGCTCTCAGGCATTTATGCTCCGCGACCGGAGCGCGCAGCGTTTCAGATTTGACGCGCGACGCAATGCGCAATGTTTTGAGGGGTGCGAATCGGGACGAGCCGGCAACGGCGAATCTCGAGGAATTCCGCGCGGGCATGAAGAACCTGGAGAGCAAAGTGGAACAGCTTGAAGCGCTCATCACGATTTACAAAGCGCAAAGTTCCCAGTGAGCGAACCGGTCAGCGAAGCATCGGCAAGAGACGAGCGGGCTTGTCAGGCCAAGAGATTGGGGAGCGAGCGAATCTGCCACGTTTCTCAATGGGGCGAGAGCAAAAATCAGTCGGCTGAAAGCGTTTCAAGAAACGCTAAAGGATGAACGAAGTGAATTTTAAAAACATGGTTACACGCAGCTCCAGGACGCGCATGAACCGAGTCAGTGAAGTGTTCATCCGCTTGAATCTGGCCCTTTTGGTCCTCATTGTTTTTACGGCGACCCGCGCTTGGGCCCAGGCTCCCGACGCCCCGGAGACAAATCAGAATCCGACGCCGCAGATGCAGATGGGCCCACCGCAGCCGGGGCAACCGTCGGGCCAGGATTCGGACGAAGCGCCAACAGATGTGGCGCCGCCACCGCAGATGGAGCCAATGCCGACACTGCCGGCCGATGCGGCGCAAGACAACCAGACAATGTCGGCAGCGCAGATTCTCGGCATTGTGCAGGCGGAACCGGACCTGATGGATGCCCTCAAGAACCAGATTGCGCTGGAGTCGGGCGTTGATCCGACCACGCTTACCGATCAATCGGTGACGGAACGCATTAAGGAAAGCGAGCAGACGCGGGTTTTGGCGACGAAGGAACTGGTGGCTCGCGGGTACAGCGTGAATCCCGAAGAGCGCGCTACCCCATCGTCGACCGCGGCCGGATCGCGGACTTCGTCGACCGCCGGGAGGGGGATGCAACCGGCACGGAAGGCGCCGGCTCCCTATGAGAATCCCGACAATCCCCAGGTGCAGCACCAGAAGATTCCCTACACCAATATTCCATCGCTTACTGATGTCTATTCCCAGTTTTCAGGGGCGGGGGCGAAGCTGAGGCGATTCGGCAGCGATGCCTTTCTGATTGGGACGGGGAATGCGAATCTGCTGCCGATGGACCTGCCGGCAGGTCCGGATTACGTCCTTGGGCCGGGCGACAATCTGACGCTGAATCTGTGGGGCAGCTTGCCGGAGCGGCTGGTTAGAAACATCGACAGACAGGGCCAGATTGAACTTCCTGAAGCGGGCCCGGTGATGATCAGCGGGATGACGATTGATCAGGCGCAGACGGCGATTCAAAAAACGCTGGATTCGCAGTTTCACGGCGAGCATGTCGAAATTTCGCTGGGCCGGCTGCGTACGGTGCGCGTCTATGTGGTTGGCGATGTGCAGCGCCCCGGCGCCTACGACGTGAGCTCGTTGTCGACGGCGCTGAGCGCGCTTTATGCGGCGGGCGGCCCGACAAGCCGCGGCTCCCTGCGCATCATGCGCCAGATGCGCGGCGACAAGCTGGTGCGTCAGATCGATCTCTACGATTTTCTTCTGCACGGGGTCCGGTCGAACGATGACCGGCTGCAGGCGGGCGATACGATCCTGGTGCCGCCGGCTGGACCGCAGGTGACAGTGGAGGGAATGGTGCACCGTCCTGCAATTTACGAGCTGAACGGCGAACAAACATTGAGCCAGGTTCTCGATCTTGCCGGCGGAGTCATGGTTTCGGCCAGCCTGAAGCAGATTCACGTGGAACGGATTGAAGCTCACGAAAATCGCACGATGTTCAATCTGCAACTGCCGGATAATCCAGCGGAGGCAGCCGCGAAGCTTGCCGCGTTCAACGTGAAGGACGGCGATGACGTGGTGATTACCCAAATCCAGCCGTATAACAGCCAGGCCGTGTACCTGGAAGGTCATGTCTATCATCCGGGGAAGTATCCGTACAAAGAAGGAATGACGATTGCAGACGTGCTTCGTTCTTATCAGGACGTAATGCCGGAGCCCGCCGAACGCGGAGAACTGATCCGTCTGCAGCCACCAGATTATCGGCCGGAGACGATTCCCTTCAACCTGCCGGATGTGTTGATCGGCAACAACTCAATACCCCTGCAGCCACTCGACCTGATTCGTATCTACGGCAGATATGACGTCGATTCCCCGACGGTCTCGGTCGAGGGCGAAGTCGTCCGGCCGGGCAGTTATCCAATGTCAGAGGGCATGACGGTAGCAGGTCTCGTGAAGATGGCGGGAGGCTTCAGGCGCAGTGCATATCGGGCGAAAGCGGGCCTGGTGAGCTACACGGTGCAGGATGGCCAGAGAGTGGTGCTGAGCCGCACCGATGTTGATATCGAAAAGGCGCTCGAGGGCGACAAGAGTGCAGATGTCCCGCTAAAGCCGGGGGACACGGTCAACATCCGGCAGCTGGCAGGATGGCAGGACATTGGCGGCGCGGTGACATTGACCGGGGAAGTGACGCACACCGGCAGTTACGGGATTGTCGATGGAGAGCGGCTGAGCTCAGTATTGAAGCGCGCAGGCGGATTTCGGCAGGACGCCTATCCGTATGCCGCCATCCTGATACGCGTGCAGGTGAGGGAATTGGGCGAACAGGCGCGCCAGCAGATGATCCAGCGCATCGAGGACACGCCGGTCGAGGTGAGGGGTGGGCTGATGGGGCAAGGGTCAGGCGACCAGTTGGCATCCCTGACAGCGCAGCGCACCGAGATTCTGACGACGCTTCGCAATCGCCCGGCCAGCGGCAGGCTGGTCATCAGTATTACGCCGGACATCAGCCGCTGGGAGAATACCTCTGCGGACATCGAATTGCGGGCGGGAGATACGCTCACCGTTCCCAAGCGGCCGAGTTTTGTTTCAGTAACCGGCCAGGTGTACAACCCGATCGCCATCAGCTACTCGCCCGGCAAGAAGCTTGGCTGGTACCTGCGCAAGGGCGGCGGCGCCATGCGGTCAGGGAACAAGAAGGACATCTACGTTCTGCGCTCCGACGGATCGGTTGTGCCAAGGGGAAGAGGCTGGTTCACCAATAACTTCATGGACCTTCGCATGCGGCCCGGAGACACGATTTTTGTTCCCGAGAAGATTTCGGGCGGGTCCACAGTTTGGCAGGCACTGTTGGGCTCGGCGCAAGTGATGTCTGCAACCGCGCTTCCGCTGGCGGTATCGGGAGTTCTTTGACCGCGGGAGAGTGTTCGAATGGCAGCGACGCTGTTGGCGTGTTGAACGCGCCGGGACGGCAGCGCAGGAGCAGGTAGCGCAGCTTTGCTGAAGGGCGACAGAGGTCAGCACGGCTGCGCGAACCATTATTCAATTGGTAGAAAGCGACAACCGAAACACCTTACCAGGAAACGATGACTCCATGAGCGATTCTCGAAACGCAACAACGGAAACCGACCTCTGGCCTCAGGCAGACGATGCTGAACTGCCCGAAGAATCAGAGGAAGGCAAACCGCTTACCTACTACCTTGCCGAGTTTGTTCGCATCGTCTTGAACAGATGGCGGCTCGTTTTGGTGATCGTGGTGGCCGGCATCCTGTTTTCCTTCGTGGATGCGATCAGGCAGCCGAACATCTACACCTCGACAACGACGCTGATGCCACCCGACCAAGGTTCATCGTATTCAGGCCTGATGGGCATGCTCTCAGGTGAAGGCGGAGCGGCCAGCCTCGGAAGCAGCGCGCTGGGACTTGAGTCGCCCGGAGAGTTGTATGTGGATATTCTGTCGAGCCGGAACGTCGAGGATGGAGTGGTGGCCCGGCTGAATCTTGTGCAGTACTTCGATGAGAAAGACGCCGCGACGGCGCGCAGGGATTTGGATGGAGAGGTCTCGGCAGATCCCGACCGCAAAAGCGGCATCATTACGATCTCGGTTCAGGATGTGAAACCGGAGATGGCAGCCAAGATAGCTGACGCCATGGTGACGGAACTGAATCGCGTTTTGAGTGACGATTCAACATCGGCAGCGCGGCGGGAACGAATTTTTCTCGAAGGGCGCGTGAACGAAATCAAGAAGGAACTCGACGATACGGCCGAGCAGCTGAGCGAGTTCTCAAGGAAGAACCGGACGGTCGATGCGAGTTCGCAGGCCAAGTCGATGATCGATGCCGGGATCAGGCTGCAGTCGGAGTTGGTGGACGGAAGGAGTCAACTGGCGGCAATGCGGCAGGTCTACTCGGAAGACAACAGCAGGGTGAAGGCACTGGAAGCGCGGATTGGCGAGTTGCAACAGGAAATCAATGCAATGGGCGGCCTGTCGGGCGAAGGCAAAGCTGATTCGAGTAATGCGGGCTATCCTTCGGCGGCGCAATTGTCGACTCTGGGCGTGACTTACTATGACCTGGAGCGCAAGATGCTGGTGCAGGAGGCAATCTGGGAGGCCCTGACCAAGCAATATGAGTCGGCGAAGGTGGAAGAAGTGAAATCGATGCCCACCGTTCGCGTTCTGGACGCCGCCGATATTCCCAAATCCAAGTCCGGCCCCAAGCGTTCCATGATCATGATCGTGGGCACTCTTGTTTCCTTCGTCTTGGCTTGCCTGCTGGTGGTTGGTCTGAAGTTCTGGGAGCAAATGGACCCGGAGGCCGAACCAAAGAAACTGATTCTCGAAATTGCTGGTGGAGTCATGAGGCCTTTCAGCGCAATGCGCGGGCGGAAAGCCAGCTTGAACAGCTAATCACGGAGTGGAAACCGGATCAATTCAGACAGTTCAATGTACGGGCAAGGGAAGGAGCTTCTCCGGGTGCGAAAGCAAGTGGGAACTGTACGGTCGCTTCTTGATGAGCGGCGACACCATGTCTTGGGCAGGGGCAGCGGATGTTTGCCCGAAGCTTGGGTGGAGGCATGGATGCGTGGGCAGGTTCAGTGACGGTTAGACGTCGATTATTGGGATCGTTCGGCGCGTCGAGCCTTGGTCCGGTTGCAAGCATCTTCATCCAGTTAATCAACATCCCAGTGATGGTGCGCTACTGGGGTGTTCATTTGCTTGGTGAGTGGCTGCTGATCACCACCATACCGGCATATCTGCTGCTGACAGATCTTGGTTTTGGCAACGTGTCGAGCAGTGATATGACTCTGCGCCTGCACGCGGGCGACAGGGATGGAGCGATCGAGACATTCCAGAGCACCGCCGTTGTGGTGCTCTTGATTTCCCTTTTCTTCGGCGTGGCGCTCTCCGCGCTTATCCTTTTGACGCCGTTTTACCGCTATCTGCACATCGCCGTGATGACTCCGGCTGAAGCACGAAGCACGGCATTATTTCTTTGCATCAACAGCCTGCTGGCGATCCAGTGGACGTACCTGACCGCCGCCTTCAAGTGCGTGGGAAAGTTTGCCCTCTCACAACTTTCAATGAACATTGTGCGCATTCTTGAAGGCGTGAGCGTCTTCATCCTGCTTGTCTCGCACGCAGGCCCGCTGGGGCTTTCGATGGTGATGACCGGAATCAGCGTGATCGGGACGCTCTGGCTCATTTTTCTGAAGCGGCGCTTGATTCCATGGCTGCCCTTGGGGATCAACCACGCCAGCCGGCAGCGCGTGCGCGAACTCTTCAGACCGGCGATTGCCTATCTTGCGTTTCCAACCGGCAGCGCCATCAGCCTGCAAGGGATGACGACACTGATTGGAGCCTTGTTGGGCCCGGTGGCCGTTGCCGTCTTCAACCCCATGCGCACGCTGGCGCGCGCATCGCTGCAACTGTCTGAGGCGGTAAGAATATCGGTGCTTCCAGAGCTCTCCGCGGCAATGGGAGCCCAGAACTGGGCACTCGCGCGCAAGTTGCATCGGTCCGCATGCCAGGCGGCATTTTTTCTTACGCTGGCTTGCGTGGCCGCGCTGGCGATCTTCGGACACCAGATCTTCATGCTTTGGACACGCCACAGAATCGTGATGGATGTCCACGCGTTCTACTTGCTGCTTGGAGTTGTTCTGCTGAACTCGGCGTGGAGCGCCAGTTCGGCGGCGCCGCTGGCAGCCAACAAGCATCAGCGCGTGGCCAGCCTTTATCTGGTCTTCACAATCACGTCGATTCTTGTCGGGTATCCTCTGATCAAATCGTTTGGCCTGGTGGGGGCCGGCATCGCACTACTCGCCTGCGAAGCTTGCATGGATGTGGTTGTGGTGAAAATAAGCAACGATCTGCTCTCAGACAGTTGGCCGGCGTTTTTTGCTTCGATGCTCGATTTCTCTCATTTCAACTTTCAGCGTCTAAAGCTGGCTCGCGCGCAGGCAACCCAGGAATGAGAACGAAGGTGCCTGGTGTGATGGTTACGGCAAGACATGGGGGCTTCGTGGTTGCCTGTAGTGCTGGCGAGATCTGGGAGAGCGCATAGAGATCTGATATGCGCCTAGCCTTTGTTTCAATCCACGATCCGGAAGACCCGAAACAATGGTCCGGTATCCCTTACTTCATTTTGAGCGAGTTGCGCCGCAGAGGGATTGACGTTGAGGTGATCGCGCCGGAAAGATCGCAACTCCGGTACAGGTTTCTTCCGCAAAGGATTCTTTCCAAGGTTACCGGGACCAACCTGCATATAGATCGCCGTCCGCTGGCGCTGGACCACTACGCGGCCCAGATAAAAGCAAGGCTGAAAGACGGCAGGTTCGATGCAGTGTTCTCGCCATCGTCGATTCCGATATCGAGACTGGACGCGAAGATTCCGGTTTTGTATTGGACGGACGCCGTGATTGAAGGAATGCTGGGCTACTATTCGGGAAGTTTTGCAAGAATGTCTGCGAGTGAACTGAAGATTGCTCACGATCAGGAAAAGTCGGCCCTGGATCATGCCTCGTATGCGGTATTTGCTTCGACCTGGGCCGCCGAGATGGTGAAGAGCCTCTACAAGGCGCCGCCAGACAAGGTCCGGGTAATTGAATTCGGCGCCAATCTATTTGCCGATCACGACGCGGCGGAGATTGCGCGCTGGAACGAGAAGCGGCTGGCGCAACATTGCGTTCTCCTGTTCATCGGCGTCGATTGGAATCGAAAAGGTGGAGCTCTTGCGTTTGAAGCGGCCCGACTGCTGAATGAGAGAGGGATCAAGACAGTGCTGAAGGTGGTTGGCTGCGATGCACCGGATGCACCGTTTGTGGAGAGGCTGGGCTTTATCAGCAAGGGAACGGATGACGGGCGGCGCCGGATCGAGCAGCTGCTGGCGACGTCAACGTTTTTTGTGATGCCGACGCGCGCCGAGGCGGCGGGGATCGTTTTCTGCGAGGCGGCTGCTTTTGGGCTGCCGGTTGTCACGACGCGGACGGGTGGCGTTGAGAGTTATGTGAAGGACGGGCAAACGGGATATTGCCTTCCCATGACAGCTCCAGGGAGTGCCTATGCAGACGTAATTGCGGAGACGCTTGCCGATCCTGACAAATACCGCCGCCTTTCGATTGCGGGACTCGCACGGTATCAACAGACGCTCAATTGGAGCGCGGGAGTTTCAAATCTTCTGAACTTGATTGAACAAGCCGCTCGACACTGAGTTGCGCACCAGTTGGGCACAACTGTTCATCTGAATCATTCCCATGAATAGCGCCGGGGGGCGGACATGCGCATTGAAGTAGTAGCGTCAGGAATGCGGGCTAAAGCGGTCCAAAGGCCTTGATTGTGTCTGCAGTCACCCCGATCGCCGCACAGCTTGCGGGCCTCTCCAACCGATAAATGATCGGGTTCTCCACGATGTCCGCCGTTCTTGAACGCAGTTGGCTCTTTGGATGGTTGATGACCTCCTCCGGTAGCGGGGGCGCGGCTCGGCCTCTCGGCCAAACAATAAAAGTCGGAGCAGTGCATGCAGCAAGGTCGATGGAACGTATTCGGTAGGCTGGGGAGTCGGCCCCCGAGGAAAGACCGGGTGTCGTCTGCTCAGTCAGGTAGAGGTATCGTGAGCCGCTCTGTTCTACGGGAAAGAAATAGCCGCCGACCGGTCCAAAAACGATGGACCGGGCAGGAATGTTCTCCTTTATCTCTGTCAGCAGCATTTGCGGATCTCTGCTTTTCCAGAGTTTGACCGCGCTGTACACGCGATCCATCTCCAATATCCCCGGAAGCAGCAGCACCAGGCTGACCATGAACGGAACAAGAAAGCCTTCCCTCGATCCCCGAACAAATTTCGGATCAAGCCAACAGAATGAGGAAACGGCTAGAAGTGGTAGCCAGAAGATCGCGACTGAGATCGCGCGCGAGAGCAGAAGGCCATCGACTGCCATGTTTACCAGCGCAATAACCGTTAAGGTGACCTTCCAGTTGATCTGTGTATCGAGACCAAGTCGCCGTTGTCGTAGAGCGGAAATCAACCCCAAAGTGAGCAGGACCATGGCAAGGATGAGGACCAATTTATTGTTGACCACGTCCATCCCCCAGCTGCCACCAAGCAATGGGGAACTGTTGATCCGGTCGCCCTTGCTCGACGTAGCGGCAAACCGGAGCCAGCTCCATGGTGTCATTCCGATCGTTGCCAATAGAATTGCGTCTACTACAATTGTTAATATCCCGGCTAAAAGACTCGCAACCATGAGACGGCTTCTCTTGCCGGCGTCAAGGCACGCTGCCGCCAATACGCCACAGGCCACCCCGGCCAGCGGCGGAAGCGCACGCGGAGTGGACCCGACTGCCAGCCCTAAGAGAATGCCAGCGCTGCATGCCTGCCAAGCGAGGCCCCGCCACGAGGCTGTGAACGCACGCAGCAGGAGCGCAATCCCAGAGAGAATTAAGCCGATCGTCACCGGGTCCCAGCGACCCGGCAGCGAGCTGCAATAGACACTCGAGATTGCAACCGCCGACGCTCCTGCAAGTACGACCCATCGCCCCGCACTTACAAAGCGAAGGATCAACGCTGAGGAAAGTACGATGAGCGAGATGCCGAGAAGAAAGCAGACCATGCGCCATGGCCAAGTCTGCAGGCCAAACATTTTCTCCAATGCCGCCGCAACTTGAAACGAAACTGGACCATAGAAGCGTTCAGGAGAAATGCTGTCCGGATACATTGCAATCACGCTGAGGTTCGGCTGACTTCCATGAACAATCGACCAGGCTGTCGACTGCGCAAATACTTCGTCTTCCCAGGTCGGCGCCCGGCCCAACATCAGAACGAAGTTGATTACGAGAAAGAGTGCGAGCAGGCTCCAGCCGGCAATCATCTGCGTCCGCATTGAGCCTGAGCAATGCTCGGTCTTGCTCGCGGGTGAGATGTTTTCATCGGACATTTTTTGCGAACCGCGATCCAGAGTCATTCCCCTATATTATTTTAGTCACGCAGATCTCAATGAGGAACTTATTGCAGAGTATCGCTCGGTATCAGGGGTTGCCCAACAGGGCGCTCTTGCGACAAGTGCACCGTTCTTGGAAATGATTCCTTAAACCGCAATACGGACCAAGATGAATTCTGAAACGCCGCAAACTGGACCCATCGACAAAAAGCCAAAGAGGAATCGGCCTGGCAAGGTCGACGCTGTTGGTATATTTGTCTTCTTTATTCCGTTTTTTCAGTGGGCTCAGATCAAAATCATCGGCGTGTTGACCGGATCCGATGTCCTGTTTCTTCTCGCGTTTCTCTATCTCGCGGCTCGATTAAGGCTCCGCGTCTCAACAGCACTCGCCAAGAGATTCATTATTCTTTGTCTGTTATGGCTGCTCTCGCAGATTGCAACGGATCTCATCCGGCACACACCTTTCCCTAACCTTGCGCGCACCTGGAGCAGTATTTCGGTCACGCTTGTCGCCTTTATGGTGCTTTTCACGTTTTTGTACGGACGGCCTCGCCGCATCGTTTCTTATGGATGGGGGTGCGTTTTTGGCGGAATTGTTGCGTTTTTCGTAAACCCAAGCATCTTTGCCTCAGACGATCCCTGGAAGTTCGGATTGGCAATGCCTGTTACGTTGGCGGCGGTTCTATTGGCCTCGCGCAAGGAAGTCCGCGGGAATTTGCCGGTCCAATTCTTGGTGATCATCGGCATCGTAAATATGTTCTTAGGCGCCAGGAGCATGGGAGGGGTCTGCCTTATCGCGGCCGTCTACGTTTTTCTCGCCCGGAACGTTCACAAGAACAAGAAAGTTGGCGTGAAACTGCGAACCAGGACCAAAGTAGCCATTGCGGTCTCGATGCTTCTGAGTGTAGGAGGGCTTGTTTGGGCCTATCAGTATGTTGCAGGGCACGGCATGCTGGGTGAAGACGCGCAAAGCAAGTTCAGGACGCAATCGGTCGGGAAATACGGACTTCTTTTAGGCGGACGAACGGAAATGCTTGGATCGATTCCCGCAATCTACGACTCGCCCATTATTGGACACGGTTCCGACGCGAAGGAACCCAAGTATCTGATGATGGAGCAAGAAACCCTTGCAGTGCTTGGGTACGACCAAGTAGCAGCGGGCTTCGACCAGACAGTTGAAGAAGGCAGCGGCGCCATCCCGACGCATTCATACATTTTCAGTGCCTGGGTTTGGGCTGGTGTGCTGGGCGCGGTGTTTTGGGCCTGGGTCTGGAGTCTAACCGCGCGCGCCTTGTTCAGAGCCTATCCGCGAACGCTTTACATACTTCCCCTGGTGACGTTTTGCGCGTTAGGACTGCTTTGGGACATTCTGTTCAGTCCCTATGGCACGTACAGCCGGGTTACAGCGCCTTTTTATGTGGTGATCTTCATGAGCTGTTTGGAGATCGTTCCGCGGAAAGCGGTGAAGCCTGCTGAGACCATGGCACTTTCGCGCCCTCGCACGCGCAAGTTAGCGGATGGGACAGGCGACGCCGCATGAGTAACTCGGTAGAGGCAATTGAGATGCCGAATTTGCGCATTCACGAGGATCGATGTCGCGGGTAAGTATCGTCACAATCTCGTTCAATCAGGCCGAATTTGTTGAGCGCACGCTCCAGTCAGTGCTTCGGCAGGACTATCCGGATATCGAATACATTGTGGTCGACCCTGGCTCAACGGATGGCAGCCGCGACATCATTGAGCGCTATCGGTCGCGCATATCGAAGGTGATCTTCCGTCCAGATAAGGGGGCAGCGGACGGATTGAACGGAGGCTTTGCCGAGGCGACTGGTGAGATCTTCGGATTTCTGAATTCAGACGATCTGCTGCTGCCTAACGCAGTATCTTCGGCCGTCAGGTTTCTCGATGCGCGTAGAGACGTGGACATCGTCAGCGGCCACAGCAACCTGATCGGCCCCGACGATCGATTTCTGAGGCGGCTTTACACCGACCGCATGTCGGTGAAGCCATTCCTCTATGGCGGCGTCGTGATTATGCAGCCCTCAACGTTCTTCCGTCGGCAAATCTTCGAGCGCGTTGGCGGGCTCAATGTGAACAACAGAATTATCTGGGATGGAGAGTTGTTTCTTGACATGGCGCTCGCAGGTGGCAGGTTTGCCGTGACCAATCAATTCTGGAGCGCGTACCGCATTCATCGGCAGAGCATCAGCGGGTCAAAGGCAAACACGGAAAAGATTGAGCGAACGAATGCGGCGATGTTTCTGAGAGTGATGCATCGGCAGCCCCGCAAGTCGGACAAGATCGTCTCGCTGGGCTATCGCACCCTGAAACATATCCTTAACCCGATCGATACGTGGGAGCGGCTCCGTCGAGGACCCGTATTCGGACGCCCGCTCGATGACTAAACTCTTCAGATGCTCAATGCGCATCGACGACCAACGCTCAAGGATGAGCCAGCTCTTCGGAATGTTCTGCGAGGGTAAATGACGTTTCGTGTCTTGGTTTCTCTTGCAGCAATGCTCTTGCCATGGCCACTGCGCCGCCTGGTGCTTGTGCATGTGCTCGGATATTCCATCCACAAGAGAGCGCGCATTGGATTTTCGCTGATCTGTCCTGCCCGTCTGGAGATGGGCGAGTATGCACTGATTGGACACTTGACACTGTGCAGGCCGGGGCTCGAACTCCTGCACCTGGGCGAGGGCGCGATCGTGGGAAATCTGAATTGGCTTGGAGCTGTGGCGTTCAAGAACAGCCCCCACTTTCACGATCAGACGGACCGTCGCCCGGAGTTGATTGTGCATGATTACGCTGCCATTACCAATCGTCATTCCTTCGATTGTTCCGATACGGTTTCGATTGGCCGCTTCACCACATTCGCGGGGGTCCGTTCGATTGTGCTCAGCCACAGCATCGACCTGGTGACATGCAAGCAGCGCGCGCAACCTGTCTCAATTGGTGAGTACTGTTTTGTGGGCACGGCGGCGGTGGTTCTGCCGGGCACCAGGCTTCCCGATTATTCGGTGCTCGGAGCGAACTCGCTGTTGAACAAGGTTTATACCGAGCCGTATTTCCTGTACGCGGGCAATCCAGCTCGCCCCGTGAAACAGTTGTCGAGCGACAGCAAGTACTTTACGCGAACGAAGGGTTTTGTTGATTAAGGACCCTCTGACGTTTCGAGAATCAACACATTCCTGTGTGGAGCGGAGAGGTTTGCTCGGCCCAGGATGGTTGCGCGCGCAAAGGAAAAGAGAGCCGGCATGAACCTCGACGCAATCTTTCATCGGGCGCGGCGTGTGCTCTCGAACCCGTACATCCACAAAGCGCAGTGGGCGGCGAGGACACGGTATCACAAGGTGGAACGGATGATGCTGGTGAAGCAGCCCATTGTCAAAGCCGGCCAACACTTGAAGGATGCGATCGTGAAGGCAGGCCCTTATGCGGCGGGGAAGATGGGTTCGGTGGAAGTGTCCGGGTTGACGGCGTATCTGAGAAGAGAAAAGGCCCGCTCACAAGGCGCGAGCATTCCCGGCTACGGTCGATTTCTTTCAATCAAGATGCACTTGAATGCGGGAATATTCCCGAAGCAGGACGCGGAATACGACAAATTCGGCGCCACCTTTCTTGAGACCGTGCAGCAATGTGACATGCTTGCCTCATGGAATGTCGCCGGAGAAGCCCAGGTATTGGGCCGCTACTGCAAGAGCGCGACGTTGGTGGATGTCATAAGCCTTCATTATCCTTTTTTCATTTCCGACCCATGGTCTGCGGCGCTCGAGGGAAAGAAGGTGCTTGTTGTGTCGCCCTTCGTCGACTCGATCAGGAGACAGCACGACAGGTATGAAACGCTCTGGGACGATCCGCACGTGCTGCCTGCGTTCGAGCTCTTGACTTTGCGCGTGCCGCTGAGCGCCGGGCTGGTGGAACCTGTCGATGCAGACTGGACCTCGGCGCTTGAACGACTGAAGGGCGAGATGAGCCTACTGGATTACGATGTGGCGCTTGTGGGAGCGGGCGCCTTCTCGCTGCCACTCGTAGTGCATGCCAAGCAGGCGGGAAAGGTCGGGATTCATCTGGGTGGGCCGTTGCAAATCCTGTTTGGAATTCTGGGCGGACGCTGGAGTTGGAATCCGGACTTCAAACGGTTCATCAAGGACACCTGGATCAAACCGAGCGAAGAGGAAACGCCCAAAACGGCAGGACTCATCGAGGGCGGATGTTATTGGTAGCCGATATCTGCTGGGGCCGCGATCAAGGAATGAAGATGCGGGTTGATCTGGAGAGCGCGGGCGGATTCGTTCGATCAGATCGTGGCTGGAAGGCTGGCCTGTTGTGAAGATCGTCGGATTTTCGGAGGGACCCAGGGGCGACTCACCCGGGATTGTTAGTGTGCCGACGATCCTGAAGAGCACAGCAGATCACGGCCACCAGGTTGTTCTGCTGATGGGCGGGGCAGTGAATGCGGGAAGAGAGGGCTTTGTAGTCCCTGACGCGGAGAGCGCCCTGAGCCGGAAGCAAGGCAAAGGAACCTTCGGCATTGTGATTTTGAAAGCTTGGACCCATTGGAGATTTTGCCCTGAGATCTTGTGGCGATTTAGAAAACTGGTGCGTTCGGCAGACTTTGTGATGGTGCATTCGCTCTATTCCTTTCCGGTGCTGGCCGGATACGTGCTGGCGCGGCTTTACGGAAAGCCATATGGGATTTATTTGCATGGCGTGCTTGCGCCTTTCCAGCGCCAGGTGAGCGTGCAGAAGAAAGCGTTCTATAACAAGCTGTTCGTCAATCGAATTCTTGACCACGCATCCGTGATCTTCTTCAGCGCAGAAGGCGAGCGGGAGGAGACAAAGCCGCTGGGGCTGAGAGCGCCGTCAGTCATTGTTCCCGATGGATTTGATGCGAGTGAGTTTGCGGTACTTCCAGAGCGCGGGCGATTCAGGGCTCGCTTCTTCGGCGGACACACGGGGCCGCTGGTACTTTTTCTGGCGCGCCTGAATGCGAAGAAGGGGTTGGATCTGCTGATCGAGGCGATGGCGGAGGTAATTCGCGAGAAGCCCGATGCGCGGCTTGCGATCGTTGGGCCGGCAGACCCGGCACCGTTCAAGAAACAGGTGCAGCAGTGGGTGAAGGACGCGGGGATCGAGGCCGAGACCGTGCTGACGGGGAATGCTGACGCGCAAATGAGACTGGAAGCGTTTGCCGATAGCGATGTGTATGTGCTTCCATCGCATGCTGAGAATTTCGGATTCAGCGTTTTTGAGGCGATGGCCTGCGGAGTTCCCGTTGTGGTGAGCGAGACGTTGAACTTCGCAAGCGAGTTTGCCGCGAGCGGCGCCGGCGTTGCGTTGCCGCGGAATGCGAAAGCGTTCTCCGCGGCGATTGTGAATCTGTTGGATCGTCCAGATCTTCGACGTCAGATGGGCGAGTGCGGGAAACAGTTTGCGCCGCAGTATTCCCAGGAAGAGACGGGCGCCAAGGTGGCCGCGACGATTGCGAGCATTGTGGAGAGGCGTACCTTGCCCGCCAACCTGGCTCCCATGGTGGCTAATGGGGCACGATGACGATGGCAGGAAATTGGCAGTGAGCAACGAGGAGAACCGATGAAGCGGATACTTGTGAACGGTGCGGGCGGATTCATAGGCGGGCACATGGTGAAGCGCCTGAAACGTGAAGGTCACTGGGTTCGTGGTGTGGACATCAAGCATCACGAATACGCGACGTCGGTGGCGGATGAGTTCATTCAAGGCGATCTCTGCGATCAACGGGTCATCGCCGAAGCGGTGGATGGAATCGACGAGGTATACCAGTTTGCCGCGGACATGGGTGGCGCCGGGTACATCTTCACCGGCGACCACGACGCAGACGTGATGCGCAACTCCGCGACGATCAATTTGAACACGCTTCATTTCGGAGTGCAGGCGGGAGTAAAGAAGTTCTTCTATTCCTCGTCGGCGTGCATTTACCCGGCGTACAACCAGGAGGACGCGCAGAACCCGAAGTGCAGTGAGGGCTCGGCGTATCCTGCGGCGCCTGACAGCGAGTATGGGTGGGAGAAGCTTTTCAGCGAGCGTCTTTATCTCTCCTACATGCGGAACTACGGAGTCCAGGTACGCGTGGCGCGCTTTCATAACATCTTCGGAATTGAGGGCACGTGGAGCGGCGGCAAGGAGAAGGCTCCGGCGGCGATGTGCCGCAAGGTTGCCGAGGCCGAAGAGGGCGGCGAGATCGAGATCTGGGGCGACGGCGAGCAGACGCGATCGTTCCTGTACGTGGACGAGTGCGTGGAGGGAGTGCGACGGCTGGTTGAGTCCGACTTCAGCGGACCGGTGAACATTGGTTCTGAAGAGATGGTGACGATCAACCAGCTTGCCGAGATGGTGATGCAGATCGCAGGAAAGAAGCTGACGATTCGCCACATAAAAGGCCCGCTCGGTGTGCGCGGCCGGAACTCGGACAACCACATGATCGCCGACAAGCTGGGATGGAAGCCGACGCGCCCCTTGCGCGAAGGCATGGAAAAAACTTACAGCTGGATTCACGAAGAGGTGATGAGCGCGCGCGCCATGGAGATGACGGCGGCGAAAAAGTAGCTGAAGTGATGCGCATGGGAAGATCATCCGGCAGAAGCAATTTTGAAGAGGCAAGTGAATGAATAAACGTTTGAAGGGAGCAATCAGGAAGATGCTCCCGCAATCAGTAAGCCCGCATCGGATCAAGGGCGGACCGTTGCGTGGAAGCACGATCGTGACTTCCTGGCATGATTATCCCGCTGCCATTCTTGGCCGGACTGAAGGAGCACTGCTTGCCTACTTTGCCAAACACGCATCGAGCGGCGAGACGTGGCTGGATGTGGGCGCCCACTACGGCTACACGGCGATTGCGCTGAGCAAACTGGTGGGCGGCAAGGGCCGCGTGTTTGCGTTTGAGCCGATGCTGAACACGGCAGGATCGATTGCGAGGGCAAGATTTCTGAATGACCTGACGCAATTAACCGTGATTCCCATGGGCCTGGGGAACGGCGAAGATTTGCGTGTCGAAAGCTTGTATTCGGTGAGAGGCATGATCGACAGCACCCTGCAGGTAGTGGACGGATTCAAAGAGACGTTTCTCGTTTCGCGGTTCGATTGGCTCTGGCCCCAGATCTCAGGGAACGATGCGCGCATCGATGGAATCAAGATCGACGTACAGGGTATGGAGATCAGTGTGCTGGAGGGCATGGCGTCGATTTTGAAGCAATCGAGGCCGAAGTTGTTTCTCGAAATCCATCATGGAGTTTCGCGACCAAGGCTTCTTGAGATTCTCAGCTCGCTTGGTTACGCGCCAAAGGGAGAGGCAGTGGAACCGTTGCCGGGAGAGACAGAACCGTTGTACGCCGACGATCGCACCTATTTCTTCACGGCGGCCAGGAGTTGACTGACATGGCGAGACGAAATGTTCCTGACCAGGATAAGAGGATGAGCAAGCCAGCACGTTTTCAGAGGATTCTCGGCGTTCGATTTTTTGTAGGCAGCGTGCACGAGGCGATTGAGGAGATCATGCGCAATGGTGGAGTCGTGGTGGTTCCCGCGGCACCGGCGCTCAAGAACCTGGCGCACGATGTAAGGTATCGTGAGGCTCTGCTTGGGGCGGACTTTGCGATTGCCGATAGCGCATTCATGGTGCTGTTGTGGAACCTGATTCAGAGGGATAATATCCAGAAAATCTCAGGGCTGAAATACCTGCGCGCCTTGATTGAGCTGAAGGGATTTTGCGAACCGGGCGCCAGTTTCTGGGTGATGCCTTCGCCGGCTTCGGCACAACGGAATCTGGTCTGGCTGCAGAAGCAGGGCATTAGCTTGACCGATGAGGGAATTCACCTGGCGCCGATGTACGGCGAGACCATCTCGGATCCGGAGTTGCTGCGCCAACTGGAAGAGAAACGTCCAAGCCATGTGGTTCTTGGAGTTGGCGGCGGGACGCAGGAAAGGCTGGGGCATTACTTAAAGCAAAACCTCAGTTATCGGCCGGCAATCCATTGCATTGGCGCGGCCATCGCGTTTCTTTCAGGCGATCAGGTGCGGATTCCGACAGTGGTCGATCACATGGGGCTCGGCTGGCTCTGGCGCTGTTTCTCCGAGCCGCGGCGGTTCATTCCGCGCTATTGGGACGCGCGGTACCTCGCGCCGCTGATGATTCGTTATCGGGACCGGCTGCCAGTAGCCAACGCATAACAACTGAGCGAGCCGAGCAGGGCGCGCTGGACAGAAGTCAGGAAAGCGGTGGAGGGTTCTCCATATGAAGAAGGCACTGATCACAGGATGTACCGGGCAGGATGGATCGTATCTTACCGAGTTTCTTCTGGAAAAGGGCTACGAGGTTCATGGCCTGAAGCGCCGCGCGTCGAGCTTTAACACCGATCGCGTCGATCACATTTTTCGCGATTTCCATGAGACTGACAACCGCTTCTATCTGCACTATGCCGATCTGACCGACGGCAGTTCGCTGACCTCGGTCCTGCATGAGCTCGAGC
Source organism: uncultured Acidobacteriaceae bacterium (assembly GCA_963820245.1). Lineage (GTDB taxonomy): Bacteria > Acidobacteriota > Terriglobia > Terriglobales > Acidobacteriaceae > Telmatobacter. Next base: position 175,953 of record CAWFZC010000004.1, read on the forward strand.
CGGACGAGATTTATAACCTTGGCGCGCAGAGTCATGTGAAGGTGAGCTTCGAGGTGCCTGAGTTCACAGCCGATGTGGTTGCGCTGGGAACGCTGCGGATGCTCGAGGCCATTCGACTGACTGGGGTCAAGTCAAGGTTCTACCAGGCATCGTCGAGTGAGATGTTTGGAAGCGCTCCGCCGCCGCAGAGCGAGACGACCGTGTTTCATCCGCGCAGTCCATACGCCTGCGCGAAATTGTTTGGCCACAATATCACGGTGAACTATCGGGAGAGCTATGGAACCCATGCCTCGAGTGGGATTCTGTTCAACCACGAGTCGCCGCGTCGTGGCGAGACGTTTGTGACACGCAAGATCACGCGCGCCGTGGCGCGCATCAAGCAGGGAGTACAGCAGAAATTGTTTCTGGGCAACATGGATGCTCGGCGCGACTGGGGCTATGCGCCCGATTATGTGCGCGCCATGTGGCTGATGCTGCAACAGGACAAGCCGGACGACTACGTGATCGGCACTGGAGAGGCGCACACGGTCAAGGATTTTGTTGAACTGGCGTTTGCGTGTGCCGATCTTGACTGGCACGAATATGTGGAAGTGGACCCGCGTTATTTTCGCCCCGCAGAGGTGGATTATCTGCTTGCCGATGTGTCGAAGGCGCGCAAGGCGCTGGGATGGGAACCGACCGTCACGTTCAATCAGCTGGTCCGCCTGATGGTGGAGGCTGACATTCTGGAGTTGGAGGCTCGGCGCAAGGGCGGCACCGAGGCATTGCGGCTAGCGGTCGCCTCGGAGGGCTAAGACTCATGATGGACTTGAAGAACAAGAAAATCGCAGTGACGGGTGGGCGGGGTTTTCTGGGAAGCCACCTGATTGAGCGATTCAAGAAGGCCGGCTGTGGCGATGTCTTCGTCGTGAAATCGAGCGAATACGATTTGACGTGCGCGGAGGCCATTGAGCAGCTGTTTACCGAACACAAGCCGGAAGTGCTGATCCACATGGCGGCGGTTGTGGGCGGGATTGGCGCGAACCGCGAGAATCCTGGGAAGTTTTTTTACGATAACGCGATCATGGGCATTCAGCTGATTGAAGCAGCGCGGCGCTACGGGGTGGAAAAGACAGTGGTGCTGGGAACCATATGCGCCTATCCGAAGTTCACCCCGGTTCCTTTCAGAGAATCGGCGCTGTGGGAGGGCTATCCCGAGGAGACCAACGCGCCGTATGGGCTGGCGAAGAAGATGATGCTGGTGCAGTGCCAGGCCTATCGCGAGCAGTACGGAATGAACGCGGTGTTTCTTTTGCCGGTGAATCTTTATGGTCCGCGGGACAACTTTGATTTGCAGTCTTCACACGTCATTCCGGCGCTGATCCGCAAGTGCGTTGAGGCCGTAGAAGCGGGACGCGAAGAGATTGTGCTTTGGGGCGATGGCTCGCCGACGCGGGAGTTCCTCTACGTGGAGGACGCGGCAGAGGGCATCTATCGCGCAACGGAACAGTACGACAAATCAGATCCTGTAAATCTTGGAAGCGGCATGGAGATCTCGATACGCGATCTGGCGACGACCATTGCGGAGATGACCGGCTTCAAAGGGCGCATTACGTGGGACACGAGGCAGCCGAATGGCCAGCCGAGGCGTTGCCTCGAAGTGAGCCGTGCCGAAGAGGAATTCGGCTTCAAGGCGGCAACGCCGTTTGACATTGGCTTGCGCAAGACCATTGACTGGTATCGGGCATCGAAGCGGAGCGGAGAAACGCATTGAACTTCTGGGACGTGGTGCTGGTGACGGCTTCATCGGAGAGACAGGCAGCGCTCTATCGCGATGAGATCGAGCGCCGCAGGCTGAACGGCATGTTGCCGGAGCAAGCCCAGTTTCTAGTGGTGCCCGACCCTGCCGATCGAAGGGTTGGCAGCGGCGGCGCCACGATCAACGCCCTGGGTGTGCTGGGTAAGGACAAGGCGTGGTGGAACACGCATCGGGCTTTGCTGGTCCACTCGGGAGGCGATTCGCGACGCTTGCCTCAGTACTCGCCGATCGGCAAACTGTTTGGCGTATTGCCTTCGCGCACGCGGCCGCGCGGGACCACGACCGTGTTCGACGAGACGATGACGTTGTCTTCGGCCTGGGCAGAGGGAGTGTCGAGCGGACTGCTGGTGGCGTCGGGCGACGTGGTTTTGCGGTTTGACGCGAGCCTCGTGGAATGGGATCGGCCGGGCGTGACCGGCGTGGCGATGCGGCTGGATGCCGAGACCGGCAGTCATCACGGTGTGTACGTGGTGGGCGAAGGCGAGCGCGTTTATACGTTTCTGCAGAAGCCGACTTTGCAGGAGGTGAAGGCGGCCGGTGGCGTGTTTGACGATGGCCGGGTTGCCGTCGACATCGGGCTACTGCGCTTTGACGCCGACCTGACGGACGCGCTGACGACACTTGCAGGTTACAAGGATCTGCCCGCCGTGGATCTCTACGATCAGATTACGCGCGGGCTCACGGGCCAATGGAAGCCGGAGAAACATGCAGGCTCATTCTGGTTGGAGTTGGGCCGCATACTTCGCTCTTCTGAAAGGCTGGCCGCATTTCACTGCGCGGTCGTCGAAGGCGAGTTCATTCACGCGGGGACGACGCGCTCGTTCCGCAGTTTGGCATCCGGTTCCGGCGGAGTGCTGGACAGCGTGATTGGCGAGGGATCGAAGGTTGGCCACGACGCCGTGATTCTTGAATGCGATGTGGACGTTCCGGTGTTCGCCAGCCGCGGCGCCATTCTTCACGGACTGACTGGATTGAGCGGGGCCGTTGAGGTTCCTGAGAATACCGTGGTTCACCAGTTGCCTGTCGAGTTGCCCGAGGGCCGCGGCTGGGTGACGCGCGCCTATGGTGTCGAAGACGACTCGAAGCAGCCGTTGGACAAGGCCACATGGTTCAACCGGCCGATCCTCGAGACCTTTGAAAGGCTGGGGATCAAGGTTGACGATGCGTGGAGGCCAGAACTGGATCCGACTTTGTGGAACGCGGCGCTGTTTCCCGTTGCCACTGCCGACGAGGCCTGGCGCTGCGCGCGATGGATGATGGGCTATGCGGGCGAATACGATTTGGCAAGCTGGCGCACTGCGCGGCGCATTTCGCTGGCGGAAAGCGCAGGTTGCGCCGATGGCAGGGCGCTGGCCGAAGCGCACAACCATCGGTTGCAGGGGATATGGCACGACACGGCGCTGGAATTGGCTGAGTCCGGCGCGGACCTGCGGCCGTTGCTGGCGAACCTGCCTGGGCTGGCGCCCGCGGCCAAGGCGGGGCGTTCGTTGCGAACGCGCGCTGAACGAATGCAGCAAGGAAGCGACGAGAACTTTACGCAGGCCGCCAGCTACATGATGCAGGCCGCGCGATTAATGTCGCGAGCCGGATTGGAGCATGAGGCCGCTGCTTCAGAACACGGCGCGTTTGCCTGCATTCAGAAAGCGGTTCGTGCCGGCGTGACGAGCGAGGTAAATGCGGCTCCGTCCCCATGGATCTTCGAGCATGTGCGCGTGTCGGCGCCGCCGCGTATCGATCTTGGCGGTGGATGGTCGGACACGCCGCCATTCTGTTTCGACTGGGGCGGCACCGTTTTGAACTGCGCACTCGAGATTGACGGACGATATCCGATTGAGACCGAGATCAGGCGGATCGACGAGCCCGTGATTCGCTGTTATGCCGATACTGGAGCGACGATGGCGGAGTACCGGACTCGCGAGGATTTGCTTGAAGCCTGTGAGCCGGGATCGGTCTTTTCAATTCCCCGCGCGGCATTGCAATTGCACGGGCTGCCGGCGAAGGACAAGACGCTCGGCGCGACCTTGGCCGATTTTGGCGGCGGCCTTGAGATTCGTTGCCGCGTTCAGTTGCCGATCGGTTCGGGGCTGGGCACGAGCAGCATTCTTGCGGCGACCGTAATTAAAGCGCTGGCCGTCATGTCGGGACGCGTGCTCGGAGATCATGCGCTTTCAGAAGCGGTGATGCAGCTTGAGCAGTTGATGACGACCGGAGGCGGTTGGCAAGACCAGGCGGGTGGCATTTTTCCCGGCGCCAAGCTTCTAATCACCGGACCCGGCGCCCGCCAGCGGATTCGCGTTCAGCCTGTGGGTTGGAGCCGCGAGCGGCAAGCGGAGTTCAGCCAACACCTGGTGCTCTACAACACGGGCATTCAACGCATGGCCAAGGACCTTTTGCGGCAGGTTGTCTCGCGCTACCTGGCCCGCGAAACGGCGACCATTCAAGTGCTGCACAGCATCAAGACGCTGGCCGTGGAAATGTCCTACGCCATGGTTGAAGGCGATTGGAAGCACCTGGGCGGCCTGCTCGACAGGCATTGGCAGTTGAACCAGGTACTCGATCCGCACACAGCCAATGCGCCGATCAATGCGATTCTGAATCGTGCGCGCCCCTTTATCCATGGGGCAAAGCTCGCTGGCGCGGGTGGCGGGGGATTTCTGATGCTGCTTGCCCGCGATGAACAGGCAGCGACAGAATTGAAGAAAGCACTGATCGAAGACGCGCCCGCAAGCAGCGGGATGGTGAATTACCGCATCGCCGAAGAAGGAATGCGGATTGAGGTTGGCGAGGAAATTGGTGTGAGTTCGGCCGGCAAAGATGCAGGCAGGGAAGTGGGCGGCCGGGCGCGATAATGCCGGGATGCGCGTTGACCCCAAGGCGACTTGCCCAGTCCAATTAGTGAAGCAGTTGATGTGATTCCGTAAAAGCCAAGTGAAAATTCAAGGGCAAGGAATACCGGGAGCGCGAGAGATCGAGGCGCAGCAACGGTGCATTGGAGAATGAAGCTGAATAATTCAATTGCGATGAAGCCCGCGATTTTGCTGGCGATGTTGTTTGCCGGAGTGGGGAGGATGGCTGCGGGCCCGCTAAGCATTGATCAGCCGGTGGACAACACGGCTCAGAGTCAGGCTCCAGCCCCCATGAGCGACGAGGATTTCGACTGCAACGAGAAAGTTGTGGGCTCTGCGTATATCCCGGTCGATAGCTGGGTCTATCCGGCAGCGCTGCGGCTTTACTCGCTGGGATATTTGCCCACGGCCTATTTGAATCTGCGCCCATGGACGCGCGCAAGTTTGAGTAACATGCTGGAGGATACCGAAGAGCGGCTCGAGGACTCGGAAGGGGAGCCGGGTGAAAGCGAAGCGGAAGGGATCTACGACTCTCTCAAGCGCGAGTTGCGGGACGAGACCGACGATCCCTGCAAGATGAAACACGGCACCGTTCACGTCGATTCAACCTATAGCGTCATTCGCGGCATCAGCGGCACGCCGTTGCGCGACAGCTTTCACCTTGGTTCGTCGATCGTGAATGATTACGGACGCCCCTTCGCTACGGGCGTGAACAACTACACGGGAGCCAGCGGCTATGCTTCGGCAGGCCGGTTCCTGGTTTATGTGCGCGGAGAGTTTCAGGGCGCTCCTTCGACGGCGGGCTACTCCGCTGCGCTTGCTGGACAACTTGCGGCCATTGACCTGACAACAAATTATTTCAGCCCGAGTTGCTGGTTGAGTGGGACTGGATGCGTTCCAATGCCAACCAGCGTGCAGGCAACGATACCGGAAGGGCCGATTGCGACGGTTGCGCGCGGACGCGTGCTTGAGGCCTATGTCTCGGCGCAATATTTGAATCACGTCTTCTCGTTTGGAAAGCAGGATTTTTGGCAGGGCCCCGCGATGGGTGGCGCGATGTCGTACTCGAACAACGCGGAGAACATTTACTCGTTCCGGATCAATCGAATCGAGCCGCTCACGATACCTCTTCTGTCACAGATTATTGGCCCCATACGGTACGAGTTCATGGTTGGGTCGCTGAAGGGGCACAGCTATCCCAGAGATCCCTGGGTGCATGCAGAAAAAATCAGCATCAAGCCCACCGAAAATGTTGAGTTCGGATTTGAACGGACGGTGATTTGGGGCGGCGTGAATCACGAGCCGATCACGGTGAAAAGCTTTCTGAGGAGCTTTTTCAGCTTGAGCGCACCAACGAACGTTGTGAAAGCAGGTGCGCAGGATCCAGGCGCCCGCTTTGGCGCATTTGACTTTACCTATCGACTGCCGTTCGTGCGCAACTGGCTCACGGTCTATTGCGATTCGGAGGTTCACGACGATGTGTCCCCAGCAGATGCGCCGCGGCGAGCATCGTGGCGGCCGGGAATTTATCTTACCCGCGTGCCCGGTCTCCCCAAACTCGATGTAAGGGCCGAAGCGGTTTCGACCGATCCCCCCGTTTCAACCAGCAGCGGCGGCAAATTTATGTATTGGGAGGCGCTCCAGCGCCAGGGCTATACGAACAATGGCCAGATGCTGGGCGATTGGATCGGCCGGGAAGGCAAGGGCGGTCAGGGATGGATCACTTACCACCTGAGCGGAAATGAACAAGTTCAAGTTGGAGTTCGCAATCAAAAAGTCGCGAAGGATTTTGTTCCCGGCGGCACAACACTGAATGAAATCACAGTCCAAGTGGTCAAGCGGATCCGCAAAGATCTTGAGATCAAGGGCAACTTTACTTATGAACGTTATAAGGCTCCTATCTATCTTCCCGGCCAGCAGAATGTAACAACGACAACTGTGCAGGTAACCTGGTTTCCGGGCCGGAAGGTAAGTTTCTAACATAGCGGTTAAGCGAACTTAGCAAGCTCGTAAGATGGCTAAACTCTGTGAAGGATTGCAAAAAAGCCCCGCGGTATCGGGACGAAGTGACGTTGTTTGTCCTCTGATTTCCACTGTTGCGCGAGGCAGGACTGATTCGGGCAGGTATCTTAAGGATGAACATGATGCCGGGTTATTTCAACAAAGTCTCTGCTAAAATTTCGTAGCGATTAGAGCGAGCTGCGGCTGCCGAGCCTGCCCTGATTTAAGAGGAGCACGGTTATGTCTCCGAACGACTAACATGCGCTCCATTGGTTTAAACGAAAGGGTTATTGGTTGAAGCCGTCAGCACGCCATTCGATTGCGCTTGAATCTCCCCCCGGTAGCGAGGAAAAACTTCTGACCGCCTCAGTAGTCGTGTGCACCAGGAATCGGCCAGCATCCCTGCGGGCTTGCCTGAAGGGACTGGCTCATCTTGATCGTGCGCCCGATGAGGTCGTTGTTGTGGACAACACCGCCGGAGACAAAGAGGCGGAGGCGGTTGCAAAAGAATTCGGTGCCTTGTATCTGGTTGAGCCGAGACCGGGCCTGAGCCGGGCCCGCAATCGTGGGCTTGCCGAAAGCCATTCGGAGGTTGTTGCTTATCTTGATGACGATGCCACTCCGGATCCCCAGTGGCTTGGTATGCTGCTCGAGCCCTTTGCCGATCCACTTGTGGCCGTGGTCACCGGCCGAATTGTGAGGGCGGAGACCCTGCCTGAAAACGAAACGAGGCAGGAACCGCGCACGTTGAGCAACAAGGACCCCGAGTGGTTTGAGACAGCCACTTTTGGCGGCCTCGGGCTCGGAAGCAACATGGCGTTTCGCAGAAACGCATGTGCGGGAGGGGCAATTTTCGATGAACGGCTGGGCAGAGGAGCTCCGTTCGAGATTGCCGAAGAGCATTACGCTTTTGCATTGCTGTTGTCGAGAGGGAGAACGGCGGTCCATCTTCCTGATGCCCTTGTTTTCCATCCGCCGGGAAAACAGGGAGACATCAAGCATGAGGCGCGCAATCTGATTGCGTTTTCCATGTTGCTTTTGGCGGAGTTCCCCGATCGACGGATTGAGCTTTTGCAATTCCTCTTCCGGCGCTTGCGGCGAAAACCGTTGACATGGCCCCGCGACTCACCTGATCCCGGCGAGATCATTACCAGCGGATGGTTTGTTCTTCTTTCAGCCACCTTCAGCGCGGCTCTGCTCTACATAAGAACCAAAAGGCCGCGAAGCAAATGAGGCTCGAAGCTCTGGCCCCATCATGAAATAACGTGCTCGCCGCTCTGTCAATCTCTCCTAACCTAATTTTGTCGACTTTCCTTCCGCGCATCGGCCAAAGACGGATTTGTTAGCGAGCTCGTTCCAACTGACGATTCGTTACACCCCATTTTCTCGACAACAACCGACGATCTCGATGACTGGTTCTGAAACGAACGGGACTGGAGTGCGGAGCTACGGCGTGTCCCTTGTGGCTAAGTGCCAGTGCGCCTGCCGAAGATTGTGGCAAGCAGATGTCTTGCACGGGAACGCAGACGCAGACGTGCACGAAGACGCTGGATTGGGCTATAACCCAGGACAGCGCGGAGTTCGACGTCGAGCGCGGTGTCAGTTGTTTGAACCATGCTTCTCTTGAGGAGAACAAGATCGGTCAAGAGATGATTGATGCCGAGCATTTGCGGATCGATGGTGAAGGCGAGGTCGAACAGGCTTCGAACACACTCGACAACTGGCGCGTTGTGGAATCCGAAGGGGTAAGCAAAGGAAACCACGCGGTGGCCCAAGAACTGCTCAAGATCGGTCTTGCTCCCGAGGACTTCGTCCTCCAACTCCGAGGGCGCAAGCTCTGTCAGGTCGGAATGCGTTCGACTGTGGGCGCCGAATTCGATGCCATGCCCGGCCCAGGATCGAATCTGATCTGCGGTGAGCAGGCTATGGGTGCCGGAGCCGCGCGCTTCATCCCACTCATTGGTTCCACCCATTTGTTGCGTGACGATGTAGACCGCAGCTTTGAATCCGTAACGTTCGAGAACGGGGAAGGCATACTCGGCCAGGTCGGCATAGCCATCATCGAACGTGAGCAGCACTGGTTTCTCCGGAAGCCCTTCTCCATCGAGGCGCCAGCGCAACCATTCACTTGGTGAGATGCCGCGATAACCCTTGCGGGCAAGCCTGCGCACCTGGCGTTCGAACTGAGCAGGCGAGACCGTAAGACTGCGATGCGTGCGTGGCTGCAGCGGGCCGACATGGTGATACAACAAAGCCGGCAGACGCACGGCGAACTCGCTGTTGAGATTGTTCAAGGAACCGCAGGCCCGGAGCGCGCCCTCAAGTTCCGTGATGCGGCGTCCGATGCCCAACAGGAACAGGCCAGCTTTCTGCATGGGTGGAAGCGTGCACAGCTTTTCGCAGATCCAAATGGGAAGGCTGAGGAGATGCGCCGGCGAGACAGGAGCGCGGAGAAAGAGGCTTCTGAGCACGCGCCGGGACAATGGCGTTCTTCCCAGACCGCTGAGTAATCCGGAACGCGTCCGATAGTCCGGATGCTTGCGGCAGATCAAAACTTCGCTTCGACCAAATGCATTGCCGTCGTTGAACAGGAACGATCGCCAGCTTTTGACGGAGAGCTCATAAGCCACGGCGCCGGGAAGATACTCGAACCTCACACCGAGTTTCCACAAGCGAAGGCCCAATTCAAAATCGTCCATGGCCGGCAGATCTTCGTCGAGCCCACCGCAGGCGACCAGGATCGAACGGGGCGTTGAGCTATTGCTGATGAGAAAAACACCTTCAGGCCAAATGGCCCCACCGTGGGCAGCGAGGCGGCCGTTGTAGCGCCGATACCAGTCTTCATTGGCGTTGCCAAGGATGGATGGAGACAAGCCGGGAGCCTGATAAATGGCGCCGTGAACGACAACAGAATCTTTGCCCGCGTGGGCTTCGACATGAAGACGAAAAACATCGGGCTCGCAGACAATGTCATCGTCAATGAACATGACCAGCTCGCCCTTGGCCAAGGTGATTCCGTTGTTCCGGGCTCGGCTGAGTCCACCGTTGGGTTGCTCGACAATGCGGAGGGTGCAGGGCGGGTCAAGCTCACGCAGTGCCGCGCCTGTGCCGTCAGTTGAGCCATCGACGATGAGGATGACTTCGAACTGATCGGTTGGAAGGTCCTGTGCGAAGATCGATGGGAGGCATCGGGAGATGAGGACATCCCGCCGATTGTAGGTGGATACGATGACTGAGAGCTTAGGTTGCGCCGTCATTGCTGCACCCATCGTACAACCTTTCAGATTCGAAACATTGCTGTTTGTCGATGCAATGAGCGGTTGCGCGGACCGCTTATAGCTTGGGATTGCCGGAGATGGAATGCCCAGCTCGCTTGAGGCGCGTGCGAAAAGCAACTCGCTGGCGGAGCCGATTCCAGAGCTCGAGGAACGGGTAGTATCCGAACTTGGCGCGGAATGCGAGAGCGAGCAGGGAATCGTTGGTCTGGACCATCGTGCGGAGCAGCAGGTGCGGGTCAGTTTGCAGGTGGTTCATGCCTTCATCCCAATCGTCGGCGATGAAGGCCAGGTCAAAGGCGGAGCGAACGCAGTCATCGACGGCCCGGTTGTGGAATCCGTAGGGGTAAGCAAAGGAGACCACGCGCGATCCGATGACCGATGCGAGATCGTTGCCGCTGCCCACGACTTCATCGGTCAACTCGGCAGGAGAGAGCGTGGGCAGATTTGCATGCGTGCGCGAGTGGGCGCCGAATTCGATCCCCTTTGAAGCCCACTCGCGAATCTGGTCCGCGGTCATGAGATGAAGGGTGCCGCAACCGCGCGCTTCGTCCCAAGCGTTCGTTCCTCCAAGCTGACCGGTGACGACATAGACGGCCGCGCCAAAACCGTAACGATGGAGCACCGGGAGCGCGTACTCGGCGAGGTCGGCATACGCGTCGTCGAAGGTGAACAGGATCGGTTTTTCCGGAAGGCCTTTGCCTTCGCGCCGCCATTGGAGCCAATCCGCAGCACAGACGCCCTTGTAGCCTCGACGGGCCAAGTATCGAACATGCTTCTCGAAGTGCTCAGGCGAAACGGTGAGGCCGGGAATAGCCCCCGGATGCTGAGGGCCAACGTGATGATAGAGAAGCACGGGAAGGCGCATTCCGAACTCACGCATCAGCGCGTTCCATGAGCCCAGTTGACGCGCAGCGCTGCGAAACTCCACCAGGCCGCGCCCGAGCCCGAGAAGATAGCGGCTGATGCGGCGCATGATGGGGAACTCGCACTTCTTGTCGCAAATCCAGAGCGGACCATTGAGCAGGCTGACGGGATTGAAAGGAAGGCCAGCATAGATCCGTCGCAGACCACGCTTCCACCCGGCCATTTTGCCGAGCACTGCAAGGGTTGAGTACGGACGATAGTCGGGGTACTTATGAGCGAGCAGGACTTCAGTTTCACCAAAGGCTTTGCCATCGCTCTTGAGGACATATTGAATTGATTTGACAAAGTACTCATAAGCCATGGCCTCGCGAACATATTTGAATCGGAGGCCTTGCTTCCAAAGGCGGAGGCCTAGTTCGTAGTCCTCTTTCGCCGTCATGGTTTCGTCGAAGCCGCCACAATCAATCAAGATTTGTCGTGGGATGGAACTGTTGCTGATGAGATAGTCGTCCTGGGGAAGTATCAGGCCGTTTTGCTCATTGAGATGGCCGTAGTACTGCTGGTACCACGCCTCATTGGCATACTTGAGAACAGAAGGCGGCGTTCCGGGCGCGATGGAAATGGGGCCATAGACAAGAGCTGGTTCCGCTTCGGCATGCGCGTCAACATGCTGCGCAAAAAGATCTGGCCCGCAGATAATGTCGTCGTCGATGAAGAGAATGAACTCGCCGCTGGCTGCACGGATGCCGGCATTTCTGGCGGCGCTTGCGCCGCGACCCGGCTGCTCAATGACGTGCAGGGGACTGGTTAGGGGCAGCTCGCGGAGGGCCTCTGCGGTGCCGTCGGTGGATCCGTCCACGACAACGATAATCTCGAATCGGCCGCCTCGAATCTGTTGCTTGAACATGGCAGGCAGAGTCTGCGCAACGAGCACATGGCGCCGGTTGCGCGTGGGAATCACGATGGAAAGTTTGATGGGAAGTGCGGCGGCGTTAGCGAGCGGCGAAGGGTCGTGATGCAATCCGTCTTCAGGCACCAGCGTTGCTTCATTCATCTTTCATCCGACTCGCTTCGAGGTCGCCATGCGGCTCTTTAGGTGCTAAGCAATAAGTTGAACGACTCACGGAAACTTGTTTGGAGTCGAGAAAAACTCCAGCGTTTTCCTTTCTGGATGTTACCAGAGTTTGATTTGAATCAATGGCCACGGGGATTAGAGAGTAGGTTCATTTCAGGCGGAGCCAACTTGATCGAACGGCAGGCACGCCGATTCGCGTCGATCTCAGGATTCCTTCTGCAGCAGGATGTCGTAAGCAATATAGTCTTTGCCTAAATGGAATTCTTCGGTTCGGATCACTTTCAGATCCGGATGCTGGGCAAAGAAACGGTTGATGTGCTGACCGCTGCGGAGCATGAAGCGGCCCCACCAGGCGTCCTCGTAGATATCAGCAACCTTCATGGTGCCGATGAGGAGGTGGCCGCCGGGGCGCAGACTTTTGACCAGCCTGGCGCGAGCCCGGCGAATGTGAAACGGGTTGCGGATGTACTCAAGTGCGTGGACGATGACGATGAGATCGTAGGTTGCCGGCAGGGGATCGACGCGAAGATCCCACAGGGCAAACTGAACTTGATTTTGTCCGGCGAGCTTCTTGCGTGTGCGCTCCAATGCGACGGAAGAGATGTCAGCAGCAAGCAGAGAGTTGCATAGCGGGGCGAGTTTCTCAGTGAACAGGCCTTCAGCACAGCCGATCTCAAGCGCGCTGTCAAAGTGCGCCGGCGGGCTGACAGTACGAAGCATTTCAATTTCACGACCAATGCGATCAACCTGGTCGGGAGCTGTCGCATAGTCCCAGGGGTCCTCGCGGGATGCGAACTCCTGATTCAACTCAGCCTGGCCGCGGGTTGGGCTGTCGAGCATGGCCTCACGAATGGAACGGAGAAGATACCAGGTGCTGCGCAGAAACCCGATGCGTGCGAGTAGGTGCCGCGTCTGCCAGTAGGCGCCGGAGAGGGCTGTTCGTGTTTTACCGGACGCTTCAGGATCAGGCATGCGCGCTTCCTTTATTCTTCAACGTGGCTTGACTGCTCGCAAAGAAAGTGAGACTTCAAAATCCTCGTCGCGCACGTCAAGGTCACTTCGGCGCAAGTCTTCAACCGCGAGTCCGTGCAAGGCAGCTATACCGGCGAGAACGTTTCCATAAGCGTTGACTTCGATGTGACTAGCCGGAAACGCCTGCTCAAAAAGCCGACGCAGAGCGAGCGACGTAAATCGCCAGAATTCCTGCCCATTTGCGAGATCGACAGAGTCAATCTTCTGGATGCCCGCGTCGGTACCCAGCAATACGCCGCCGGGCCTGAGGATCCGATAAAGGGTGCGGACGGCTGAATCGACGTCAAAGATGCAATGAAGCACTTGAGTGCAGAGAATGCAGTCAAAGGTGTCAGAAGGAAGGTCGTCACCTTTGGCCAGATCCGCAACGATGGTTGCATGCGGGTTATCGGCGGAGAGGTCAAGCACATCAATTTTGCTGACTTTGGTTCCACCAAATCTGCGCGCGTAGGTGTCGTCGCTGAAATCCAACACGTGGCCTTGAATGTCGGCTGCGTGCGCGGCAAGGAAGTTCTCAATGTAGTAGCGGTCGATACACTGGCCGCGGCTCTCGCCGTAGTCGTTCGGATTGATGGGAGTGACGCGGTGCAGAAGACTCGGTCCGGGCCCCATCCCGACGCTCCGCTGAAAACGTTCAGCCTGAAACCTCCTCTTGCGGAGCCATGGTCGGGCAGCGGATGGGAGTAGGTCTTTCAGCATGATCTCGGGCGCCTTGGTCAAGGGTTGACGCGAATACAAAGTGTGTCGAACATCCTCACTATACACAAGCAATCTGCAATCGCGATGGGATAGGTGGGTGGTGATTGAGCGAATACTGGTCAGGGTGCGAGTGTTCGCAGCGCATCTGGCTTGACGGCACGCAGCGCAATCGAAACCGGGAAATCGGGATCTGAAACATCAAGATCCTTGCGACGGACATCTTCAACGGATAGCCCATACAGAAATGCCGTTGCCGCCAGAACATTGCCCGAGGCAGTGACCTCGACACACTCGGAAGGAAACATGGATTCAAACAGCAGACGCATGGAGAGCGTGGTAAAGCGCCAATACTCGCCACCGGCTTCCATATCTCCACGGCTGATTTTCTGAATGCCGGGAGCAGTCAGCAGCAGAACACCTCCCGGCTTGAGTATTCGATAGAGGGCGCGAACTGCAGAGCGCAGGTCGAAGACCAGCAACAGAACCTGTGTGCAGATGATGCAGTCAAAGATGTCTGAGGGAATGTGATCGCAGTTTCCGAGATCCGCAACGATAGTTGCGTTCGGGTTATCCGGAGTCAGGTGGAGAACGTCGACCTTCGTGATTCTGTCTACACCAAATCGGCGAGCATACGTATCATCACCGAAGTCGAGCACATGCCCGCGTACATCCTTGGCATGCCGGGCAAGGAAGGCCTCAATATAGTAACGATCGACAATCTGCCCGCGTTTTCCACCCCAGTGCTTATCGATCGGCGAGGTTCGGCGGAAGAGATCGAAATCCCATGAAAGGGAACTCAGGACCCGGCGAGGCTGGCGCCTTAACCAGCGGCGCGTCGATTGAGGCAGAACCGCTTTGAGTAGATCCATGGCTGTCATGGGCGTCCAAAGTTGGAGTGTCGCGGATACGAGAAGTGCCGCGATTGAAAGGTTGCCTGGGCGTTCCCGCATCTGCCGGATGATTCGCCTCAGTCCTGAAGGTGTGCCTCTCGCTTATTCTCAAGGAGGCAGTTGGTCGCGTCAAGGCAGGGATGCGAGGCTCTGATCGCGCAGGCTCCATCAGACCGCGGGAGAGACGCCGGCACTGAACAGCAGGAATCGGAAGCACGATGGCTAAGCAGGTACTTCACATCCTGGGCACAGCGCAGCCAGAAGGCACGGGCATGGTGCACATTGTGCGTTCACTCGCCGCGGGGCTGGACCCGAATTGCTATCGGGTCAGCGCGCTGTTTCTCGCGGGAACGGGGCCATTGGTGGGCGCGCTGAACGCGGAGGGCACACCTGCATACGCGATCGACTGGCAACGAGGGATGCGGGACCCAGTGGGAGCGTTGCGATTCTGGCGATTCATGCATCGGCAGCCGTTCGACATTGTCCATGTTCATTTCGGAGACAGGGCGGTGAGAGCCCTGGCGCGCGCCGCAACACGGGCAAAGATCGTCCGCCACCTTCATGGCCGGATTCTCGAGCCGAAAGGGCTTGCGCCTGTCACTTTTTCCTGCAAGGGCGCCGATGCGGTCGTTGCCGTTTCAAAGGCTGTGGCCGAGCGGGTGATTGATGGCAAGGCTCGGGTGATCTATGCCGGAGTTGCGGTGGCTGAAGAGGGACCAGCGAAACTGCGAACGGACTCGAAATTCATCTTGGGTACGGCCGGGCGGCTAGTGAAGTTGAAAGGGATTGACTACCTGCTGAAGGCCAGCGCGCGACTGAAGGATGAGTTCCCTGCGTTGGAAGTGCAGATTGCCGGAACCGGTCCGGAACTCGACGAACTGCAGGCCGAAGTCTCGCGCCTTGGATTGGAAGGGCGCGTCCGATTTCTGGGATGGATTGAGGACCTGAGCCCAGTGCTTCGTTCCTGGGACGCCTTTGTGATGCCGTCGCGCGAAGAGGGATTTCCGATTGCCGCGTTAAACGCGATGGCGGATGGGTTGCCCGTGGTTGCCACGACGGCAGGGGGGATTCCGGAACTGATTGAGGACAGAACGAACGGATTGCTTGTAGAGCCTCGGGATCTTGATGCGTTAGTGGGCGCGCTGCGTGCATTGCTGCGAGACAGGGAATTGCGGTCGCGCCTGGGGACGGCTGGTTTCGAGCGGGTTCGAGAGCATTTCAGCATCGCGCAGATGACCGGTCAATTCGCCCAGCTTTACGATGAGCTGCTGGACGGCAAGACTTCATAGGGCCAGCGAGACGAGCGGAAACAGTTTACGAGAAACTCCTTCAAGGGCTAACTGTTTAGGTCCGCAGACGATGACTTACAGAGTGGAAGGTGTTAGTTTGGCAACCAGATGCCGACTGAAATGGACTTAAAGGTTGAATAAGGAAAATGCAACCGTGAGTATGGGCGCGACTCCCGCATGGGCCGCTGAGGAAGTAATCGATATTGCTCCTCAGAGCGGCTGGCTTGACATTGACTTCGGCGAACTATGGAAATCTCGCGAGCTGGCTTATTTCTTTGTCTGGCGAGCCGTCAAAATTCGCTACAAGCAAACCATGATCGGCGCCGCCTGGGCCGTGGTTCAGCCGCTTACGACCATGCTTGTCTTCAGTTTTTTCCTTGGACATCTGGCGAAGATTCCATCCGACGGTCTCCCTTACCCCGTCTTCTATTTCACCGCGCTGCTGCCCTGGACCTATTTCGCCGGAGCCATGCAGAACGTCACCAATAGTGTGGTTGAGCAACAGCACGTAGTAACGAAGGTATATTTTCCACGGCTGTTGCTGCCTATTTCGGCGGTGATCCCTGGGCTTCTTGATTTCGCAATCGGCCTTTGTCTTTTCCTACCGATGCTGCTTTTCTATCATCTGACTCCTGGCAAGTCGATCCTCATGCTGCCGGTTTTTCTACTCCTGGCGATCGCCACCGCACTCAGCCTCGGGTTGTGGCTTGCTGCCTTGAATAGCCTCTATCGCGACGTCAGTCATATTGTTCCTTTCCTGGTCCAGATATGGATGTTCGTTTCGCCGGTTGTGTATCCGGCAAGTATCGTGCCGGCGCGTTGGCGCTGGCTGTACGGTCTCAATCCGATGGCCGGTGTGATTGAGGGGTTCCGATGGTCGCTTACGGGACGCGGCGATCCGCCAACGGTTCTGCTGCTGGTGTCAGCAAGCGCCGTGCTCGCGGTACTTCTTGGAGGCCTTGCATTCTTCCACCGAATTGAAGGCACGATCACGGACGTGGTCTAGCGCATGAACGATGTTGTGATTCGCGCCGAGAATCTTGGCAAGAGGTATCGTATTGGCGAGCGTGCGCCCTATCTTACGCTGCGCGATGCACTGGCCCGCGTCATCACTGCGCCGTTGCGGGGGATTCGTTCGCCGGGCGCCTCGGGGCGTTCCGACGAGTCGAACGAAATATGGGCGCTGAAGGACGTTTCGTTTGAAGTGCGCCGCGGCGAAGTGATCGGGATCATCGGCCGCAATGGATCGGGGAAGAGCACGCTGCTGAAGATTCTTTCGCGCGTGACCAAGCCTACTGTTGGGCACGCGCAAATACGAGGCCGACTGGGAAGTCTGCTTGAGGTTGGCACGGGCTTTCATCCCGAGCTGACGGGACGCGAGAATACCTATTTAAACGGCGCAATCCTCGGCATGAGCAAGAGAGATATCGCGCAGCGATTCGATGAGATCGTCGCATTCGCGGAGATCGAAAAATTTATTGATACGCCGGTGAAGCACTACTCGAGCGGTATGTACGTCCGGCTGGCATTCTCAGTCGCAGCCCATATGGAACCTGAAATTCTGCTTGTTGATGAGGTGCTCGCTGTAGGCGACATCGCCTTCCAGAAAAAATGCCTGGGGCGTATGGGGGATGTTGCGCGGCAGGGGCGCACCGTCTTGTTCGTGAGCCACAACATGGGCGCGGTTGCGTTGCTTTGCAAATCGGTGATCGTTCTTGACCAGGGCCGCATTCAAGCAATAGGGGACAGCGAGCGATCCATTAACGAATACCTGATCGGCCACGTGGACCGGAACACGGATGTGTACCAGATGGAGGGGATTCCGCGTCCGGACCCTTCACTGCGCCGCGAGGTTGAGTTTCTTAGCCTGCAACTTGAAGGCGTTTCAGCAAAGCTCATGCCGGCGGATGCGGATCTTACCGTGCTCATGAGGGTTCGTGGAAACCAGGCGGCCAGTGGACTGAGTTTTTCGCTCACGGTCCATTCTGTGGATGGAGGTCCATTGGGCACGTGCTTTGGAGAGCAGATTCATTCGATTCGGGAGGGCGAGATTGCGACATTTAGGATGCAGCTTCAGAATCCGCACTTAGCTCCGGGAGCTTACCGCTTGGATCTTGGTGTGGGAACAGGCGACGAACAGGCAGGTTTTCGGTTGTTTGATGCGACGCCTGAGGTTTTGTATTTTGAGGTGATGGCGCCGCCCGGTGTCGACGGCACCGTCTCAGAGTGGCGAAACGATTGGGGCGCCATCCGTTTTCAAAGACCCGTGACAGAGCAATGCGATTGAATACGACGAACCGGGAAAGTTCGGAGTACTCGAGGTTCGAAAGTCGGGCGCTCAAGCTCCAGCGTGAATCTTCGAGAGAGTTCCACTACGCACTCCGTCACGCGCAAAAGGCCGCAGCACGCGGTCAGACCGAGTTCGCGGTTGAGTGGTGCCTCTTTGCAGCTTCAATCGCCTGGAGAGTAAATCCGGGCTTCTTTTATTGCTGTGAAATGGAGCAACTGCTCGGGGAGATTGGCCGTGGCTCAATGGGGCCCGCCTCGGAGCCAGTTTCATCAACTGATTTTCCGCGCCGTTTTTTGCATGTGATGAGCACCGCCTATGAGAGGGGCGGGCACACTCGAACCGTTTACCGCTGGATTGAAATCTGCGCACAGCATTCGCCTGGGGAGACGCATTCGATCTTGATTTCAAATCAGGGCGAGGAACCCATCCCTCCACCACTGGCTTGCTCCGCGCGGAAAACGGGTGGAGAGCTCATCGAGTGCCCGCGAGAGATGGGCTGGCTGCAAAAGGCCGTATATTTGCGGGCGATGTCGATGGAGTTCGATGCGATTATTCTTCACATCCATCCGAACGATCCGCTCCCTAATCTGGCTTTCTTCGATCATCCACGGCCAGTGCTGTTTTTTAATCATGCAGATCACGTGTTCTCACTGGGCACAGACGTAGCAACTGCAATTGCGGATATTCGACTCGCAGGCCAGGATATCTCAACCCGACTCCGCTCGAAGGGGCCGCATAAGTGTTTGCTGCCGATTCCGCTCATCGACGATAAGCCGTTCCCGTCAGATAAGGCGGATGCGCGCAGAAAACTTGGGCTCCCGCTTGACGCTCCAATCGCTCTGACCATAGGAGAGTGGTACAAATATCAGCCAACGCTTGGATACGATTTCGCGAAAACACTGAATTTCATTTGCGCGGCTGACGCGCGCGTAGTTGTTGTTGCAGTCGGCATCTCAGAGTTAAAGGATAACTCTGATTTGAATCACTTGAGCGGAGCTCGCTTCCGCCCGGTTGGGTTCGTTCACGATCCGGAGATTCTTGACCTTTATTACATGGCCGCCGACGTGTATCTGGATTCAATTCCCTGTGGTTCATTGACCTGTCTCCTTGATGCCGCGCGCCAGGCACTTCCGGTCCAGAGGTTGAATAATCCTTACTTGCCAATTCTCTGGAGCGATGACCCTGCACTCGACTCTGTTCTCCCGGGAGTGAACGAACAGGACGAATACATAGCGAGCGCATTGGAGTGGCTGCTGTGGTCCGAGCCAAAGCGGATGGCCCTCGGTGAGCGTTTTCGCAGCGCAGTACTCCATGAGCATTGTGGCGAGGACTGGAAGAATAAGTGGCTCGAGCCAGTTCTGAAGGTTCTCATGCTCAGCGAACCCGCAATCGCGGAACCGCCAAAAGAAGCTGTAGGAGACCTTGCAGACGATATTTCTGCGCTTGCGACTCTACCCAGAGATGAAAGTCCGGCAAGTATGCTTCTCGCTGCAACGCTCTTGGAGATTCCGGACCTGGATCGTCGAATTCGGTGGTATGCAATCCGGCGTTCAATCAAGCCGTTGTTGTTCGACACGGAGCAGGATGGAAACGGATTGGAACGATTCCTGGTTTTCAGGAGGCTGGTGAAGACTGTACTCCCGAGACCTGTGATTATCGCAACTGCAAGCTTGTTGCGCCCGTTTCTTTCGAAACTGTAAGATCGATACGCAGTGGAATATGCTTCAAGGCCGTTGGTAAATGAGCTTGTTTTCCCTGGAGAATGCAATGAGTGTCTCTGACGAGCAGTATCAGAAATTTGCCAATCCGACCTTCGATGATTTCCGGAAGATGGCTCAGGATAAGTCACTGAGCCAATATGAAAAAATAGGATTTCCTGACTCGTATCGCCAGGGAAAAGAGGAGTTCATCTTTCAAAACATCGTCGACAACCTGCCTTTGCTGAACGAAAGAGAGAAGGTTGTTCTGGACGTTGGCCCTGGATGCAGTGAGCTGCCCCGCAAGATGATTGAACTTTGCCGCAAGCAAGGTCACAAGCTGCTGCTGGTGGATTCAGAAGAGATGCTGGCGCATTTGCCTGACGAAGATTTTATACAGAAGTTCCCGGCTTGCTATCCACAATGCGATGCACTGTTTGAAGCATACGCCCCAAAGGTGGATGTTCTGCTCTCCTACAGTGTGCTCCAGTTAGTCTTTGTTCAAGGAAACATATGGGAGTTTCTGGATCGGTCGCTTGAACTTCTGGCGGAAGGTGGGGAGATGCTTCTTGGCGACATTCCCAACATCTCAAAACGCAGGCGATTTTTCAGCTCCAGAAATGGAATCAAGTTCCACCAGCAGTTTATGAACACAGACTCTCTGCCGGAAGTCAGGTTCAACGGCCTGGATAGGCACAAGATTGATGATGCAGTCATTCTGGCCCTGCTGAACCGGGCAAGAAGCCAGGGATTTGATGCATACGTGTTGCCCATGCGCCGCGATCTGCCCATGGCCAATCGTCGCGAAGATGTGCTGATCAGACGGCCGTAATTGCCTGCCGATTGCATAATCGCGAGCCTAACTGATGAATACACTCATTGACGGATTGAAAGACCGGTTCGAGCCATGATGAGCAATCAGAACAGAATCCGGGCTAAGCGCTATGAGCCCGGGGATGAAGCGAAGTGGGATGAGTTCGTTCGCCGATCTAGGAACGGGGTTTTTCTTTTTTACAGAGACTACCTTGAGTATCACGCCGACCGATTCAGCGACTGCTCGTATCTCTTCTTTCAAGACGACCAACTGATTGGGTTGATGCCGGCGAACCGAGTTGAAGGCACGGTGGTTTCGCATGGCGGGCTTACCTTCGGAGGGATTGTCTCTGACGAAGGGATGACCACAGGCCGGATGCTTGATGTGTTTTCGACGCTGATCCTCGAACTGCAAAAAGCAGGCGTCCAGAAGCTGGTTTATAAAGCTGTTCCGCATATATATCATCTGCTTCCTGCGGAGGAAGACCTCTACGCACTCTTTGTGCACAATGCACGACTGTTCCGCAGGGATGTTTCATCAACGATCGACGCACGCCGAAGGCTGCCGCTTTCGACAAATCGGGTTAGAAAACTAAAGCTACGGGAAGCGAGCGGAATTGGAGCATGGCGGTCGCAGGAGTTTCTCCGATTCATGGCAATCACAGAAGATAATCTGCGTTCGCGTCATGGAGTCAGCCCAGTGCATTCAGGTGAGGAGATGCAGCTTTTAGCTCACGGATTTCCGGAAAATATCAAACTCTTTGCAGCGTACCGCGACGGGGAAATGCTGGGTGGCGTAATTGTTTATGAGAGCGCGAATGTTGCCCATGTTCAATACATCGGAAGCACGCCGGCTGGAAGGGAACTCGGAGCCCTGGACATCGTTGTGGATCTGCTTTTAAATGACGTCTACCGTGAAAAACCCTATTTCGATTTTGGCATTTCCACAGTCGACGATGGGCGCACGCTGAATTCTGGATTGATCAGGAACAAGGAAAGTTATGGTGCGCGGGCGACAGTTTACGATTCTTATGAACTTGATCTGGAATCGTGAGAATCGACTTTTCTGAATCACCCTCGTCACAGCGCCTTCTCGCCTATTGAGCGTGAGTCACGGATCCAAGGAAGGATTGAAGTCATGGGAATTGAAGAATGCCGGATTGTAGAGTTGCCTAAGGTCGCGGATCGGCGTGGAAATCTGAGTTTCATTGAAGGCGGGCGGCATGTGCCGTTCGATATCAAGCGCGTCTACTATCTTTATGACGTCCCTGGCGGAGAGACACGCGCCGGACATGCGCTGAAGAAGACCGAGCAATTCATCATTGCGGCGTCGGGCAGTTTCGATCTGATTCTTGACGACGGAAAGGAGCGCAGGACTATTTGTTTGAACCGTTCGTGGAAGGGTGTCTACATTCCCACCATGGTTTGGCGCGAACTCGTCAACTTCTCCTCCGCCGGCGTCTGTCTCGCGCTGGCCTCTACCTATTACGACGAGGGCGAATATATCAGGGACTATCAGGAGTACCGTCGAGTGGTTGGCGCCGCGCTGTGATGAAAGTCCTGTTCAACGACGTCAAGTCGATCAATGACACAATTGCTTCTGAGCTTAATGAGGCGATTCAGCGCGTCATGAGTTCGGGCTGGTTTATTCTGGGCCGGGAGCTTCAGAGCTTTGAGGAAGAATTCGCAGCTTTCTGCGGCGTGGACCATTGTGTCGGAGTTGCGTCGGGAACTGAAGCCCTGCAACTTGCTCTGCTTGCCTGCGGAATCGGCCCGGGCGATGAAGTGATCACGGCTTCTCACACTGCAATGCCTACTGCTCTGGCTATCGCTGCCACAGGCGCCGTGCCGGTGTTTGTCGACATTGACCCTCTTACTTACACGATGGACACCGACAGGCTAGCGGATGCGCTTTCGGAAAAAACGCATGCCATCATTCCTGTTCACCTCTACGGCCATTGCGCCGATATGGATGGAATCATCGATTTTGCAAAGGACCATAATCTCTACGTGATTGAGGATGCTGCGCAGGCCCACGGTTCAACCTACAAGGGCAGGAAGGCTGGCAGCATGGGTAACTTGGGGTGCTTTAGTTTTTACCCGACCAAGAATCTGGGCGCGCTTGGCGATGCTGGTGCGGTGACGACCAACGATCTGGAGTTAGCGGTGCGGCTTCGACGTCTGCGCAACTATGGCGAGGCGCGCAAGTATCACAACGAAACGATGGGCTACAACAGCAGGCTGGACGAATTGCAGGCTGCGGCCCTTCGAGCAAAATTACCTCATCTGGAGCAATCGAACCATGCCCGCCGTAAGCTGGCTGCGGATTATCGCTCTCAACTGGATGAACGATTTATTGCTCCTCAGGTTCACGCGGACTACGTCGATAGTTATCACTTATACGTGATCCAAAGCGACGAGCGTGACAGGCTGATGAAGCATCTGAGCGATCACAACATCGATACGCTGATCCACTACCCCACTCCTTGCCACCTTCAGACAGCCATGCGAGAAATTGAGCATCGATGCTGCGACTTGTCTGTCACGGAGCGGGTGGCTGGGCGGATCGTGTCGCTTCCGATGTTCTCAACGCTCAGCGGCGACCAGGTTGAGTATGTCGCGCATTGCGTGAACTCATTCGGGCGATCGGCATGACAGACGAATCGAGCGCCGGGCTCCCGGATTCAGATCCTTCCATGCGGACCCGCATCTGCGCAGTCATCGTTACATATAACATCGGAGAGCTGGTCCACCGCTGTTTTGATTCCATACAAAATCAGGTCGGTCATGTGTTGATCGTAGACAACGGTTCCGACGAAGCAACCCGGCGAGAGTTGCTGAGCCTTGGAGCTTCCGATGGCGTCTCTCTGATCCTCAATGAACGGAATGAGGGCATCGCGCGCGCATTCAATCAGGGCGTACAGTGGGCGCAAGACCAGGGATTCCAGTGGATCTTGACCATGGACCATGACAGCGAAGCAACGCCGGGCATGGTTGACAAGCTCATGGCGGCATACAAAATCATTGAGCAGCGGGGCGCATCTCCGGCTGGAGTTGTGGGCGCCAATCCATTCGACGAAAACGTTCAATCGTTCTTTCAATACCACCCTCGCGAAGAGGGCGGTATGCCCTTACCGGACGAGGATCCGATTTCCTCTGGTAGCTTGATCCCACTCAAGGTGTTTGACATTGTTGGTACCTTCAATGAGGATCTCTTCGTTTATCACGTGGACACAGAATTCGTGATGCGCGTCAGGCAGAAAGGCTTCGGAACTTTTGTTTGCCCTGAGGCCGTGTTGCTTCACAGGGAGGGAGCGAAGGCCCACGTGAGATTTTTGTGGCTCCACGCCTTGTACGACCAATACGGGAAAACGGCACGATACTACATAACCAGAAATACGTTCTATTTGATCAAGAACTGCAAGCTAAGCGCGACGGACACCTTCTGGATGATACGCAGATCATGCAAGGACCATCTGAAGATTCTGTTGTTCGACAGAGAGCGTTTCCAGGTGCTCTTCTTCAGTTTGCGAGGTTTGATTGATGGAGTAAGAGGCAAGATGGGCCGGATGGAGTCGGTTGACTAGGGCGCTTACGCAGTTCTTAAAGGTCGAGCCGGTCGGCGCACGCCGCTATGTGCGGAAATGATTTCGGGAGATGCTGTGACAGACGAAGATCAACGCGCATCCAACGTCCTCAACTCGTCTGGGGGATCGGAAGTATGCGCAGTGATTGTCACCTACAACATCGGCAAGTTAGTCCACCGCTGCTTTAACTCAATAAAAGGCCAGGTTGGCCACGTTGTAGTTGTCGATAATGGCTCGGACGTACCCACTCGGGATGAACTAAACAAAATCGCCGCTTCCGATTCAGTCACGCTGATTCCGAACGAGCGCAATGAGGGGATCGCACGCGCTTTTAACCAAGGCGTGGAATGGGCGCGTAGCAACGGATTTGAGCGGATTCTTACCCTCGATCACGATAGCGAGGCAACCCCCGGCATGGTGGACAAGCTTTTGAATGCCTTGGCCACGCTCGAACGGCAGGGAATTCAGAATGTGGGTGTGGTTGGGGCGAATCCGTACGATATCAACGCTGAGTATTTCATTACACGTTGCAGTCCGACCGGAACCGGCGCCCTCATCGACGAGGGAGAAGTCATCTCCTCAGGGAGCTTGATCGAAAGCCGAGCTCTTGATACCGTCGGGCCATTTAATGAGGAGCTCTTTGTCCACTATGTCGATATCGATTTCTGCATTCGCCTTCAGCGGAGTGGATTCCGCGTCTTTCTTTGCCCCGATGCAGTGCTACTGCATGAAGAAGGCACGAAAGAGCACATGAGATTCATTTGGCGCGATGTGTTCTATGACCGCTACAGTAAA
The DNA here is from genome assembly GCA_963820245.1 of uncultured Acidobacteriaceae bacterium. Lineage (GTDB taxonomy): Bacteria > Acidobacteriota > Terriglobia > Terriglobales > Acidobacteriaceae > Telmatobacter. The sequence continues at coordinate 200,907 of CAWFZC010000004.1, forward strand.
GAGGCACGTTATTATTTGACGCGAAACACTCTCTATCTGATGAGGAAATATTTCCCCTTGAAGTCCGGTATAACCATCTGGATCCTTCGAAGGCTTTGGATGGATCACGTCAAGATTCTCCTCTTCGATCAAGACCGATTTACGCTCTTGTGGTTCAGCTTGAGAGGGTTCGTGGATGGGCTAAGAGGACGAGTGGGTGGCTTAAGGCTCGGGAATACTTCGGCTCTGCGGGCCAGTTGAAAACGGGAACTCGCGACAGGCGGAGAGCGAAACAAGTTGACAGAAGCTGCCGGTGGAATCATGGATGAGAAGAAGAGAGTCTCCGTTGTTGTCAGCTTTCTGAACGCAGAGCGATTTCTCGCGGAGACGATTGAGAGCGTCTTTGCCCAGACGTTCAAGAGTTGGGAACTGCTGCTTGTGGATGATGGCTCGACCGACGGCAGCACGGGGATCGCGCGCGCCTATGCTGAAAAGTACCCTCAGGCTGTTCGCTACTTTGAACATGACGGGCACAGCAATCGCGGCCTGCCCGTATCGCGCAACGTGGGCATCGAGAACGCCTCAGGCGAGTTTGTTGCAACCCTCGATGCAGACGACGTTTGGCTGCCGAACAAACTGGAGCGCCAGGTCGCAATCATGGATGCGCACCCTGAGGTTGACCTGGTGTACGGCGCGAGCCAGTACTGGCATAGCTGGAGGGAAGATGCGGAAGTGGACGCATTGGCGCCGCTCGGAATTCCCGGCGACAAAATCTACGAGCCGCCTGAACTTCTCAAACTGACCCTCTCGAGCCAGGCCGTATCTCCCTGTCCTTCCGACTTCATGTTTCGCACGGCGAGTATTCGCAGCCTGGGCGGGTTTGACGAGTCGTTCCTTCGCATCTTTTCGATGTATGAGGATCAGTCATTCCTTGTCAAGGTTTTCGCGGAGCGACCGGTGTACGTGTCCAGCGAATGTTGGGATCGATATCGAGTACATCCTGACCAACTCTGTGCGACCGTTATTCGACATGGGCGAAAGGCGGAGGCAGAGCACTTCTTCTTGGATTGGGTGCAGGAGTTCCTGTCGAAGCGTGGCGAATTGGATGCGGAATTGAAGTCGATCATGAAGCGAAGGATGTGGCCCCATCAACATCCGCTGCTTGAACGTCTGAAGCGCGCCGCTACAAGAGTCGCAGTGCGGGTCAAAAGTCCGCCCGATTCCAGAGAAAAGTAGAAAAAAGGCCCGGCGCGCGCAGGAATACAGACCAAAATGCGGAAGCTTGCAATGGTGAAATCGAGCGTGAAACAAACGACGCGCTGGGGCGACTACGTGTTGCTGGTTGTGGCCGCAGTGTTTCTTTATATTAACCTCTTCGTTCTGCCATGCACTCCGATCGCAGGGACCGACCTGGACCAATCGTTTTATCTGCATAATGCGACGAGAATGCTCGACGGCCAAATGATTTACCGCGACTTCTTCCAGTTCACGACGCCGGGGTCGGAGATTGTCTATTTCTGTCTCTTCAAGTTGTTCGGCGTACACGCATGGATTCCAAATGCGACCGTCACCGTATTGGGAGTAGGCCTTGTCGGTCTCTGCATTGTTATCTCAAGGAGGCTTCTCAGCGGACCCACGGTGTACCTTCCGGCCATTCTCTTCCTGGTGTTTGCTTTTCAACGTGCCATGGATGGTTCACACCATTGGTTCAGCATGTTCCTGGCGATGGCGGCGACGGCTGTCGTCCTTGAGAAGCGAAGCCTGCAACATCTGGCGACGGCAGGAGCACTTTGCGCTGCCGCGTCTTTCTTCACGCAGACAAGGGGCGTTGCGGTTGTGCTCGCAATTATGCTGTTTCTTTTGTGGGAGCATCAGACGCAGCCTCAAGAGAGGCGACCGCTCTGGAAATCAGAAGTTGTCTTGTGTGCCACTTTCATTTTCGTTTCGATTGGCCTGAATACTTATTTCGTTCTGCAGACTGGTTTGAAACGATACGTGTGGAGCATCATTGTATTTCCGTTGAAATATTATCCGGCCGATTCGGAATTGAATCGTTTTCATCTATCGATGTTCAAGCCGCCTGGATGGGGAAGCCTGCCTTATGTTCCAGAGCCGAGTTGGTTTCTGGTTCATCTGCTTGTCCCGCTGGTGTACATGCTTGTTTTTGTTGCCTGCTGGCGCAAGGCGCGCAGTGAGCCAGAGAAGCCGTGGGACCGCTTGTTGCTCGTGAGTCTGGTTGGCTTGTTTCTCTTTCTCAGCATTGCTTCAGCACCAACGGCGTGGCGGATGTGTATTGTGGCATTGCCGGGAATGATCGTATTCGTCTGGTTCCTGAATCGTCCAGGACGAATCTGGAAATTTGCGCGCCTGGGACTTTGGTCAGCTTCAGGAGCCGCCATGGTGATGATCGTCGTGGCGCAACAGCATGGAGCTTATGAGACTCTTGAGACGCCGACCGGCCGTGCGGCATTTGCTGACTCCGCTGCCTACGAGAGATACAAATGGGTAGCTGATCATACTCATAGTGGTGATACTTTTCTTGATGGTTCAGGGCAGGCATACTTCCTGCTCGGATTGCGGTCGCCCGCACGCGTCTCAATGCTTTCGGGTAGTGACTACATGCGGCCGGAGCAAGCACAGGACCTGGTCGAGAGTGTTGAACGAAATCGAGTGCGGGTGATTATCTTGCCACCTGATCTTGACGTGGCGACTCATCCAGATGATCACCTTGCTCCGCTGCGCGCATATTTACGGTTGCATTATCGGTCCGTTGAAGTGCCCGAGAATCAGGGTGTAGTCCTTTTGCGTACGGACGAATCAGCCCCATAAAAGGCTTGATGTTTCAGCCAAGGCGTGATCGACCGCGAATTTAGTCGGCTATGGAGACTTTGCCTTCAAGCGTGCAAGCCGCGCTACAAGAGATTTGGCCTGGTCGTAGCTCAGCGGCTCTTCCTGATCTGCGGGTTGATTCAGGAATTCAGCCAGCTTGGCCTCAAGAAGTTTCCGGGGTAACGTTTGTGTTGTGACTTGAAACGACGTCGTTCCTTGATCCCACACAAACTGGCTTATCTCAACCGCCCCGTCCGGATCACCAGCCGATACTCTGTCGAGTATCGGCTTAGTTTTTGCCCACCAGTGATCCAGCGGACAGCAATAGATATCCGGATCCTCAATGATTGCGGCGCCGGAATAGAGATCCGCGGATTGAAACGGCTGCTGCAGCGAATAGGGAAGATTCTCGTCCCATGATTCTGTCGGCGAAGACTCATTGGGAAACCAGACGACAACCAATGAGCGCGGATGTGCGCTCTCGAGTGCTGTGGCCAACTGTGCCGTTCCTCTTTGCGACACCTCTGCCTTGCGGGCCCACTGCGTGTCCTCGCTCCATAACTGAATCGCGCAGAACACTACCAGCAGAAGTGCGCTAAGGAGACGGACGTAGCGTATACTTCGGCCGGACCTTGTTAAGACCGGTGCGATGAGAAATGCAGTCGCGATGCAAGTGCCGACGGATGGAAGATATAGATGATGCGGGTCCTGATACACAACGAGTAATGGCAGATTGGTGACCAGATACCAGGCAACTCCGAAAAAGAAAATGAGTTGAATGGACCAGCGGGCAGTGTGCCGCAACCGCAAGAGTGCAATCGCGGAGACCGCGTAGATACCGAGGACTAGGCCCTGCTGAACATTTGGGAGCGGAAGCATTAACTGGCGGATATTGAATGATTGCACGTCTGCGATGTGTTGCAGGACGTGCGCGAGGCGCATCCCAAATCCAGCAGGGCTCGCTGCAGCCTCCGGGATGTGCGCGGCCCACTGATCTTCGTGCAAGTAACTCGTGAAGGCGGCCCGCCGCAATTCAAGATATCCCAGGAGCAGCGCCAGATAAGGGCTCATGACGACGGCCATGGACGTCATTTTCTTCCGGGCTGAATGCTCTGCCTTGCCTGCATCCGACTCTTCGCTCACGAAGATCCGGAACAGATCGTAGGCGACGAGAAGGATGGGTAGCGTGACAGCGGTCTCTTTACTCATCAGGCACGCAGCGAAGGCGGCTACGGAAATCACAAAATACTGGAGCCGGCCCGTGGCTCGGTAGAGCACGAAGCACAGGAACGCAGCCAGGTAGAACGACGAGGGAACAGCCTCAGTGAGTGAGCCGTTGGCCCAGGAAATTGTCCATGAGTGAATTGGCTGCACAGCGAAGAGCAGGCCCGCGAACGCAGCCGTCCAGGAATCGCCTGGCGCTAACTTTCTGACGATGAAGAAGACCATCGTGGAGTTGATTACGTGCGCTGAAATACCGGTGAGGTGATAGCCGAGCGGGTGCAGGCCCCACAGCGCATAACTGAGCCTGTAGGAAAGTCCATAGAAAGGACGGAGTTCGTGCGGATCCCATCCAAGAACGCCCTGGGACAGGTCAGAATGAAATAACGCGAAGAACTGTGCGAGCGAGAGATGTTGGAAGAGTGGAATGTAAGCGAACTCATCTCCGCTGAAATAGCCATTCAGCGTGGGAAAGGAAACTGCCAATATTGCTAAGAGCATCAGAGCGATGGGGAGGACATAACCCGACAAAGGGTTGAATGAACGCGCGGCGATCGGGCGGCGGCTCTCAAGAAACTCGAAACCCCAGAGCAGAGCACAGGCCAGGAACGCGATCTGGATGACTTGCGAGCGATCGTCAAGAAATAGAACGGACGTGGCAGCAATCACGAGAACGGCGAGATACAGCAGGAGCATGCCGTTCATCAGGCGATCGCTCCACGTACGGCTGAGGGCCGGGATGTTCGATCGAATTTTCGATTCTCCAGCCATTCGTCATCCGCCTGGACACTTTCGAGAAGCTCAGATTTCTGCGGGCTTCTTTCGGGTTTGATTCCATATCTTGAATAACGCGATAAAGTGACGAAGTCCAATGCCGGGCATTCGACTGAACCGATACACTTGCGTCTGGCCTGCGGCCCGGCTGCGATGGTTCACCGGAAACTCTCGAATTGAAAATCCGCGGCGATGGACGCGGGCAACAAACTCCCACCAGAAGCCTTCCTTCATTTCTCCGAGTTCGGATAGAAGAGTTTGGATTACGGACTTCTTCGCGAGCATGAATGGGCAGCTTGGATCGTGGACTGGTACGTGATAGAAGGCTTGATAAACAAGATAGAAAGTGCGCGAGAGGATTCTGCGCAGGACGGTGTCTGCGCGGTTGACGCGCCAGCCGATGGCTACGTCCTGGCGGCCGCGCGCCTCCCAGAACTTGCTGAAGTCCATCGGATCACACTGTCCGTCTGAATCGAGGCACAGGAGATAATCAGCTTCGAGCAGCCCCATACCATCCTTGACTGCGCGGGAGTAGCCTTTGCGTTCATCGCTCATGCAGAGCTTGAGAGGCAACGTTGCGGACAGCCGGGTCAACACTGCTTTGGTGTCGTCGGCACTGCCGTCCTCGCAGATGATAAATCTGACCGTCGCCTGTTTTGACACGGCGAGATAGATCTCTCTGATCGTGTTCTCGATGCTCTCTGCCTCGTTGTGAACGGGCAGGAGTATCTCGAGTTCCGGGCGGCCTTCGGACATTGGCAACGTCAACCTTTCAAAGCATGGTGCGCTGAACTGTTCTGTCAGTGTGCGGTCTGCCGCGGCCTGTAGACGGTGTAGTGGCCTTCATCGACACTCGCGTCGCCTATTTGTTGTGTGGCCATATAGTGATCTTCGATTGCCTGCGCAACGGGCTCCGTCCAGAAGTCTCGATTGAGATCTCTCATGATAATAACCCCGAACTTTTGCTGGGCAATCATATCGACAAATCCCGACTCGTCCCAAATGCCGGCTTTGCCAAGGAAGCCCTGAATGCCCGGCTCAATGGGGATTTCCTTGTGGGCCTTCATCGTGAGGAGCATGTTTTCGCAGAGGACCGGTCCGGGCGTCTGCTCAAGGATGCTGAGTGCGGCGGCGTCGCTTGCATAGAGCTCGTCCTGGGTGGTGCGTTCGCTACTGGTCAGGCGGTAGACATTATCAATGCGGCGCAGCGAATCCGGAAATCCAGTGAGCGCAGCGAGAAAAAGCAAGAGAAACACTGCCGCACCTCCGACGGTGTAGGAGGATTGAGCCCGCCAGTCGCTCAACATGCGGACAAAGTGCAAACCGGCCAGGGCGCAACAGATGAAATTCCACTCAAGGAAATAATGAACGCCCGATCCATTCTTTCCGTAGGTCAAGGAGATCAGCAAGGCGAGAGCAAGTTGCAGGCCAAGAACAAACAGCGCGAGACGCCAGGCACTGGTTTGCAGGTCCGCTCCCATGCGGGCGTGCAGGTTCACTCGCTTGGTCAAAAGGATGCGATTCAAGAGTGGTAGGAGCGCGAGCAAAGCAACCGCTGCGATCGGCATCATACCGATGAGATTTTCCTGGATGCCCACCATCCAGTGCGTAAGGGAGAAAGGCTGAGTCGCGTTGTAGAGAAACAGGTGGCGCAGCGCTTGTCCATTACTGGCCCAGGCCAGGCAGCCCAAACCCATGGTGCCGAGAGCCACGCTGAATAGCAGATGACGCAGCGCCCGTCCTGCGCTGATGACGGCGTCGGCCGCAAGACACGCCAGCGGGGCAGCAACCATGGTCTGCTTGGTGAACACTGCGACGACAAAACAGGCGAATGCTGCATAGATCGCGACGGGCTTCTGCCGGAGGCGTATGAACAAATAGACGCCGAGAAATGTGAGGAAAAGAGCGAGGAGATCGACGCCCATTTCCGGGATGTAGATATTGAGCGAGTCCAGGCGGAAGCAGAGCATGGCAGCGAGAGCAGCCCCGCTTTCTCGGATCTGCACAGAAATTCTTTTCGGCGCGACGTGCCACACCAGGAGGCCGAAGAGCACGCTGATTCCGATGGCGGAAAGGACGCAGACCAAGCGACCTGCAATGAGAAAATCGCCGATGCCTTTTGCCGCGATCCAGGTTACCGCGTGAAAAACGGGCGGGTAGGGAACGACGAAATAAGGGTATTGCTGAATGGGGTGGTACAGAACTTTGAGGTCAGTTACGTGAGCTGCTTCCCACCAAACCGCGCCTTCGTCATCATCCCAACCGAAGGGGTAAAAGACTTTGTGAAAGCTTTGAAGCGCGAAGGTGACACTGCCAAATACGAGCAACGCATACAGGAGGAAGAGATAGGCTCGGCGGAGACGTTTGCCTGTCGAGGGTTGAGGCATCTTCGCTCCGAGGGTCGGCATTGAGTTCACGATAGCATACGCTTTCGAGAGCCAAAGGACTCCAATGTTGTCACATTCGATCCTGCAGCGAAGCACTGGATTTGTGCTTTGAGGCCTGGACGAGGAAGAGTGCGACGGAGAGGCTGAGCACCGGCCCGCATGCGCTGAAGATGGCTCGTGTCGCATTGCCGAGCGCGTCGTCGTAGGCGCCGAGGGCAAGGGCAGTGAGCGCGGCAGCAAACGATGCCGCAACCCAGGGCCCTGGCAGCCGGCCGATCCGCAGGAGTCCCAGGGGCAGAAGCCAGGCAAACACAAAGATGAATTCGCGCGCGATCAGACAGCGAACCAGCCCGGAAAGGTAAAGATAGCCGGAGCCCAGATCCGATTGCCTTGAAGCTGCAAAAGTGAGAGGCGTGTTGGCATATGCGCCTCTAGACATGATGAAGAACACCGTTGCCAGCGCGACGAGAGACATGGCGCCGACCCACGCGAGTCGAGTGAGCTTGAGCGCGCCACGCTTGCAGGTTGCCAACCACCATGCGAATGCGAATGCAGTGGCAAGCGGGACGAACGTCTCTTTTGAAAACCCGCCCACGAAGCCCAAAATCGGCAGAAGCCACCAGCGCTCCCAAAACAGCGCATAAGCAACGAGAAGCAGGAGGCAGTTCACCGAGGAGTCCACATAGCCGGAGAGATTGAAGTTGGCGATGGCAAAGTTGGCGAGGTAAATCAAGCCACCCAGCAGGGCAATGGGATAATCGTCCACGATGCGAAAGCCAAGGCCAACCAGCAGGAAGGCGGAGGTCGCGATAAAGAATGAGTTCGAGACGAGAAGGGCAAAGAAGACAGGGTTCCAGGTTTTCAAGTGGCCGTTTGCAAGCCAGTAGACGGGCCGGGCCAGCCAGGGAACGAGAACGCGATGCGACAGATCGGTCTGATCGCTCTGGAGTTGATCTCCGGTGACCATCGCGTAGTAGGCGCGTGTGTCGTAGAGGCCATTCACCTGGCGGGGATCGTAACGATTGAGAGTGGGATATCCAAGGCCGATGCAAATGAGAAAGAGCAGGCACCAGAGCAGGAACTTCTGCGCATGAGAAGGCGCCCCGGGTAGCGAACGCCGCTGGTCGAACTGCATAGGTTCTCCTGGCTGCTCATTGGACACGCTGCAAGTATACCGACGTTGCGGTGGACGGTTGAGGGAGTGGGGACCGCAGCGACTCTGATTCGGGATTGCCTCTTCTGGTTGCACCGTGTACCAAAAGAAAACACCCATTTTTCCACACCAACCTTTAGTAATCTCCGCTTGCGAGTTCTGCCCGAAAAGCCGCTGTAAACGATGTAAAATAAGCAGGAAGGGAACAACCGAGCCCTCTGTATCGACATCAACTTGTTTGTCTGTGAAGCACATGCTGTACCCCGTTGGAATTATGCCGAAGAGAAGTTAGGCACCTGCAACGAGTAATTGAACCGCTTTTTTGTGCCCCCGGCACATCCCCCAAGGAGCGATCAATGCAGAGCAGTTCGTGGCATGTATTGCATGTACTTTCAAATCATGAGAAGCGCGTAGCACAGCACTTGGTGGTTCGATCCGTTGAGCATTATCTTCCGCTCTATTCAGAACGCGTAAGGTGGACTGACCGCACCGTAGTGGCCGAACGGCCGCTTTTCTCGGGCTACGTATTTGTCCGCTTCACACCCAACGACAGAATTTCAGTCATCTCAACACCCGGCGTGCTTCGTCTCCTTGGCGACCAGTCGTGCGACATGGTTCGCGATGACGAGCTCTCGCAGATCCGCACCGGCCTGGCGAGCGGGCTTCCGTTACGGCCCTATCTTGGATTGTCTGTGGGGACGAAAGTGCGGGTGCGGAACGGCGTGTTCTCTGGCGTGGAAGGCGTGGTCACCGAACTCCGCAAGCAATGCCGTGTGATTATTACGCTCGCGGCAGTTCGTCAGTCCTTCTCGCTTGAGGCAGGGCTCGATGAGCTGGATGTTCTGAGCAAGCCAGTGCCCAAGCCGGGGCTGGCGGCGGTACCTGCCTACGGGTACTGATTGAATTGAACGGCATAGGCCGTTTGCGTTTGAAGGCGAATTAGAAAGAGCGCGTCCATTTTCATGGCAGTGCTCTTTTTCTGCTTCAGGCAGAGTTCGCTGTCCGGGGCCCTCTAAAAAACTGAGGGCAGTTCCTTCAAGAAACTCATGAATGAATTGCCCTTTTTCAATCGTTCAAAAGATTTTAGAGACCACTACGCCATCACGCGATGAGCGACCGGAACGGCTTCTTCCTGCTTGCTGAGATAAGCGTCCACGGCTGCTGCCGCCTTGCGGCCCTCGGCGATGGCCCACACGACCAGCGACTGTCCGCGGCGCATATCGCCGGCGGCAAAGATGCCATCCACGGAGCTCATGTAGTCTTTGGTGGCAATGTTGCCGCGGTTGTCCAGGTCGAGGCCAAGCTGCTCGATCATGCCGGAGCGGACAGGCCCAAGGAAGCCCATAGCGAGCAGCACGAGGTCAACGTCAAGAGTGAATTCCGAGCCGGCAGTGGGTTCGAACTTGGGCGGTGGACCGACCGTGACGGCATGCAACTGTTTCACGTTGCCGTTTTCGTCGCCGGTGAATTTGATGCTGTTGATGCTCCAGCCGCGTACGCCACCTTCTTCGTGCGCGCTTTCTGTGCGCAACTGCATGGGCCACAGCGGCCACGGCGTCGATGCGGCCCGCTGATCCGGTGGCTTGGGCATGATTTCGAATTGGTGAACGCTCTTTGCGCCCTGGCGATGGCTTGTACCCAGGCAGTCGGCCCCTGTGTCGCCGCCACCAATGATCAGGACGCGCTTGCCCGTGGCGAGAATTTCAATGGAGGGATCGACCGTATCGCCTTCGTTGCGCCGATTTTGTTGAGGCAGAAACTCCATGGCATAGTGAATGCCCTTGAGCTCGCGTCCGGGAATCTTGAGGTCGCGGGGCTGCTCCGCTCCGCCGCAAAGCAGAATGGCTTCGTATTGACCGGTAAGGGACTCGATGGGGATGTTGACGCCGACGTGAGCATCGGTCACAAACTGCACACCCTCTGAGCGCATCTGATCGATGCGGCGGTCGATGACGTGCTTTTCCAGTTTGAAGTTGGGGATGCCGTAACGGAGCAGGCCGCCAATGCGGTCGTTCTTCTCATAGACGGTGACCGAGTGGCCGGCGCGGCGCAGCTGCTGGGCGGCAGCCAGGCCGGCGGGACCGCTGCCGACGACAGCGACCCGCATTCCAGTTGCATGCTCAGGCGGTTCCGGGCGGATCCATCCCTCGTCCCAGCCGCGCTCGACAATGGAGCGCTCGATGAGCTTGATGGAAACTGCCGGCTGATTGATGCCGAGGACGCAGGCAGCCTCGCAGGGCGCGGGGCAGATGCGGCCCGTAAATTCAGGGAAGTTATTGGTGGAGTGAAGGCGGCGGATGGCCGACTCCCAGCGGCCGTTGTAGACAAGGTCATTCCAGTCGGGGATCAGGTTATTGACCGGGCAGCCCGTGTGACAGAAGGGAACTCCGCAGTCCATGCAGCGAGCGCCTTGCTCGCGCTGTTTCTCCTCAGGGAAGGGCTCGTAGATCTCGAACCAGTCCTGGACGCGCTTCTTTGGATCACGGCGCGTGGGCTGTTCACGTTGAATTTCGAGAAAACCAGTAACCTTACCCATGGAGAACCTCTGCCGTTGACGGAATCAAGTTCGACGAAGATGAGGGAGAAGAATAGACGGTCTCGACACGAGGAACTCCGAGAACGCGCTTGTATTCATGCGGGAAGACCTTGATGAAACCGGGCTGAGCAGCGGCCCAATGTTCCAGCATCCACGCGGCACGGGGGCTGCCTGTGTAATCGCGATGGCGCTCAAGCAGTTCGCGCACGCGCTCCACGTCGGCCTCAAGAGCCAGCGGTTCCAAATCGACGCTGGTCCGGTTGCAACGCCTTACAGAGAAGTCGCCGCGGCCATCGTAGACGTACGCGATGCCACCGCTCATGCCGGCAGCGAAGTTTCGTCCAGCTTTGCCAAGAACGATCACAGTTCCGTTGGTCATGTATTCGCAACCGTGATCGCCGCAGCCTTCAACAACCGCAGTTGCGCCGGAGTTGCGCACCGCAAAGCGCTCACCGGCGATGCCGTTGAGGAAGACTTCACCGGATGTCGCGCCGTAGAGGACCACGTTGCCGACAACGATGCTTTCTTCAGGCAGGAAGCTTGAGGTCTTGGGCGGATAGGTGATGATGCGTCCGCCGGAAAGGCCCTTGCCAAGATAGTCGTTGGCGTCGCCTTCCAACTCGAGGGTTACGCCCGACGGAACGAACGCGCCAAAGCTCTGACCGGCTGAACCTTGGAATTTGTAGTGGATGGTTTCGTCAGGCAGGCCCGCAGAACCGTACTTGCGCGCGATCTGGCCGCCGAGCATGGCGCCCACAGTCCGGTGCACGTTGCGGATGGCAAAGCTGCCAGTGACTTTTGTCTGCGACTCAAGGGCCGGTGCGGCCTTTGCGATCAAGGCATGATCGAGTGCCGCGTTGAGTCCGTGATCCTGGGCCTGCATGCGGCGGCGTGCGACGCGCGAGGGCAGGGTGGGCGTGTAGAGAATCGAGGACAGGTTGATGCCTTTTGCCTTCCAGTGCAAGTCAGCAACCGCGGCATCGATCTTGTCTACCCGGCCAACCATCTCGTCCACCGTTCGGAAACCAAGCTTGGCCATGTGCTGGCGCATCTGCTCCGCGATAAAGAAGAAGAAGTTGACCACGTGCTCCGGCTGGCCAGTGAAGCGCGCACGCAGCACCGGATCCTGTGTGGCAATGCCCACCGCGCAGGTGTTCAGGTGGCATTTGCGCATCATGATGCAGCCCATTGAGATGAGCGGCATCGTTGCAAATCCGTATTCTTCGGCGCCAAGCAGCGCGGCGATGACAACGTCGCGGCCCGTCTGGAGCTTGCCGTCGGTTTGGACGCGAATACGGCTGCGCAGATCGTTCAGCAAAAGCACCTGTTGCGTTTCAGCCAGACCCAGTTCCCAGGGCAGGCCTGCATGCTTGATGGAACTGAGCGGGGATGCGCCGGTGCCGCCGCTGTCGCCCGAGATCAGCACCACATCGGCGTGCGCCTTGGAGACACCCGCGGCAACGGTGCCCACGCCAACCTCCGAGACCAGCTTGACTGCGATGCGGGCCTGAGGATTGACGTTCTTGAGGTCGTAAATCAGTTGGGCGAGATCCTCAATGGAGTAAATGTCGTGATGAGGCGGAGGCGAGATAAGGCCGACGCCTGCGATGGAGTGGCGGATCTTGGCAATAACCTCATCCACCTTGTGGCCGGGCAATTGACCGCCCTCGCCGGGCTTTGCTCCCTGCGCCATCTTGATCTGGAGTTCGTCAGCATTGATGAGGTAGTTTGTGGTGACGCCGAAACGTCCGCTGGCGACCTGCTTCACGGCGCTGCGGCGAAGATCGCCATTGGCGTCGCGCTTGAAACGTGCTTCGTCCTCGCCGCCTTCACCGGTGTTCGACATGCCGCCGATGCGGTTCATGGCAATCGCCAGCGTCTCGTGTGCTTCCTTGCTGATCGAGCCAAAGCTCATGGCGCCGGTGGTGAATCGCTTGACGATTTCCTTGGCTGGCTCCACTTCCTCGACCGGGATAGGCTGTTCGGCATACTTGAGCTGGAGCAGACCGCGCAGCGTGCAGAGGGTCCGGTTTTGATCGTCAATCAGGTCTGTGTATTCCTGGAACGTGGCCGGATTGTTCTGGCGCACAGCGTGCTGCACCTTGCTGATGGTGAGCGGATTCAGGAGGTGATACTCGCCGCCCTCGCGGTACTGATACTGGCCGCCTACAACCAGGTCGGTCTCGGATTCTGTGAGAGGCTGGAAGGCATAGGCATGCTTCATCTGCGCTTCCTTGGCCAGCACGTCGAGGCCAACGCCCTCAATGCGGCTTGCGGTGCCGGAGAAGTAAGAGTCCACAAGGAACTGGTTGAGGCCCACAGCCTCAAACACCTGCGCACCGCGATAGCTCTGCAGCGTGCTGATGCCCATCTTCGAGAAGGTCTTCAGCAGGCTCTTGTTGATGGCCTTAATGAAGTTCTTCTCGGCGTATTCAGCCGTCAACTTTTCGGGCAGCAGTCCACGGCGCTTCATGTCGTGGAGCGTCTCGAAAGCGAGGTAAGGATTGATGGCACTGGCGCCGTACCCGATGAGCAAGGCGAAGTGCATCACCTCGCGAGGTTCGCCGCTCTCAATGATGAGTGCGACCTGGGTGCGGGTTTTTTCTCTCACCAGTCGATTGTGTACGGCAGCCATCGCCAGCAGGCTGGGAATGGGTGCATAGGTTGGATCGACGCCGCGGTCAGAGAGAATCAATAGCGTATAGCCACCGTACTTGACGGCATGCGAGGCTCGATTGCTCAGATCCTCCAGAGCGTGCCGCAGGCCTTTTTCGCCGTCCTCGGCGCGGAATAGCGCGGGCAGCGTGGTGGCCAGCAAGTCGCCGGAAGCAACGCGGCGCAGTTTCTCAAGATCGCGGTTGGTCAGAATCGGGTGGGGCAGCTTGAGAGTGTGGCAATTCTCAGGCGCCTCATCCAGGATGTTGCGCTCAGTGCCGATGTAGCTGATGAGCGACATCACCATCTCTTCGCGAATGGGATCGATGGGCGGATTCGTTACCTGCGCGAAGAGCTGCTTGAAGTAGTTGAACAGCGATTGCGGGCGGTCAGAGAGACAGGCAAGCGGAACGTCGGTTCCCATGGAGCCGATCGGCTCCTCGCCGAAGGCCCCCATGGGCGCCAGAAGAATGCGCAGGTCTTCTTCGCTGTAGCCTGAGGCACGCTGACGGCGCAGCAGAGTTTCGGAGTTGGATGCAATAACCCGCGGCGGTTCGGGCAGCATGTCCATGGTGACCTGCTGCTTCTTGAGCCATTCGCCATAAGGCTGACGGCCCGCAAGCTGCTTCTTGATCTCGCTGTCGGAGATGATGCGCTGCTGGACTGTATCGACCAGGAACATGCGGCCCGGCATGAGTCGGCCCTTTTTGCGCACATCTTCAGCTGGAACCTCAATCACGCCCGCTTCAGAAGCGAGCACCACCAGGTCGTCCTTGGTGACGATGTAGCGGCCGGGGCGCAGGCCATTGCGGTCGAGCGTGGCTCCGATGACTTTGCCATCGGTAAAAGCGATGGCGGCGGGACCATCCCACGGCTCCATCAGGGAAGCGTGGTACTCGTAGAAGGCGCGCTTTTCCTCGTCCATATCAGGATTGCCCGCCCACGCTTCGGGAATGAGCATGGCCATGACGTGAGGAAGCGAGCGTCCGGACTGGTAAAGGAATTCGACCGCATTATCAAGCGACGAGGAGTCACTGCCGTCAGGCGTGATGACGGGAAAAAGCTTGTCGATGTTCTGACCGTATTTGGGGCTCCGCAAAACGGATTGGCGGGCATTCATCCAGCTCACGTTGCCGCGGATGGTGTTGATTTCGCCGTTGTGCGCCACGTAGCGGTAGGGGTGGGCGAGCTTCCAGCTGGGGAACGTGTTCGTGGAAAAGCGCTGGTGGACGAGGCAGAGCGCGCTGGTCACCAGCGGATTGGCCAGCTCGAAGTAGAAGCGCTCAATCTGCGGAGCCAGCATCAGGCCCTTGTAGATAATCGTGCGGCACGAGAAAGAAGGGACGTAGAACGTCTCCTTGTCCTCAATGTCAGAAGCGGCAATCTCATTTTCAGTGCGGCGGCGAATCCGGTAAAGGAGCCGCTCGAATGAGTCCTCATCAAGCGCAGCCGGGCGGCTGACAAAAAGCTGCTGGATATAAGGCTGCGAGGCGCGGGCTTCGCGGCCAATGGCATCGCCGTTCACTGGGGTATCGCGCCAGCCGAGGATGGTGAGTCCTTCTTCCTGCGCGATGCGCTCAAACACGCCCTCGCACTGGAGGCGATTGTGCCTCTCGACGGGCAGGAAGCACATGGCGACGCCATAGGCTCCTATCTCCGGCAACTTCATGCCGAGTTCGCCACATTCACGAAGGAAAAAGGCGTGGGGAATCTGGATCAGAATGCCGGCGCCATCGCCGGTCTCTGGATCGCAGCCCGCCGCTCCGCGATGGGTGAGGTTGATGAGCACCTCAAGACCCTTGCGGATAATGTCGTGGGTGCGTTCGCCACGAATGCTGGCAACCAACCCCATGCCACAGGCATCGTGTTCATTCCGTGGATGATAGAGCCCTTGCGGATGAGGAGTGCGGAGACGATAATTGGATTGATCCATGGCAGCCTTTTCAATGACCGTTTTGATAGCAATGTGCCGGTTGCAATTTGGGAGACACAACCAGCGCGCGATTCCAGTAGGGAAAATCGCCTAAAACTTCAAGAGGGTTGCCTGAGCAGGTGCAGCCGCGTCGGAAACTGCACTAACCCTAATATAACGAAAATTTCAAAAGACTGCCGAATTTCCTTCCCCCTGGTGAGGCGAAAATAATCCACAAGCTGCGCCGGAGCGCCATAGGAGGGCTGTTTTCTGCCACTTGCCGAAACCTGCGCGCAGGAGACTCAAGGCGACTGCACCCGCTGACTTGCTGACTCGCTATCTCCGCTTTGCGGAGGCTGACTTGCTGCATTTGTTCAATCCCCTTCACTTCGATTGGCCGATGCACCGCCATATGGACCTCAGTTCCATGTCGGACCAGGGTTTAGCACGCTGGCAAGTTAATTCGTGGATCTCGCATTTGCACCATCACCGATTTGGCAAAAACGCTTGCCGCAGGCCTTGAACGCCCGGTTTCGAGCTGCCGACGGGTATGCTAAACTTGCCTCGCCTGTAAGTACCCGGGCACGAGCAATTTGCGGGGAGCGGCCCGGTAAAATTCGCAGATATATGGTTTTCGGCTGCTCTGCGATCAACCAAACCGCCCGATTCTCCAGTGAACCCCGTTTCGAAGGTCGTCAAGCGTGAGTGTGGATATTTCAAACGCTATTCTCGTAACCGGCGGCGCCGGGTTTATCGGCTCAAATTTCGTTCTGCAGGCTCTCGCGCAGACCGACGGCCCCCTGATCAATCTCGACCTGCTCACCTATGCCGGCAATCCTGCAAATCTGGCCAGTCTTCAGGGCGACTCCCGGTATCGCCTGGTGCAGGGCGACATCTGCGATTCCGAACTCGTCGCATCGCTCTTGCGCGAACACAGGCCCAGGGCCGTCGTTCATTTTGCCGCGGAAAGCCACGTGGACCGCTCGATCGCCGACCCTCGTGCATTTATTCGCACCAACGTGGAAGGCACATTCAATCTGCTGCAGCAGTCACGGCTTTACTGGGCCGACCTGGATGATCGAAGCAAGAGCACCTTCCGATTCCTGCACGTCTCCACGGATGAAGTGTATGGATCGCTGCGAGCGGAGGACCCAGCTTTCTGCGAAACGACGCCCTATGCGCCCAACAGCCCCTATGCGGCCTCGAAAGCAGCCTCCGATCATCTCGCCCGTTCCTATTTCCATACGTGGGGCTTTCCCGTACTCACCACCAACTGCTCCAACAATTACGGGCCCTTTCAGTTTCCTGAGAAGCTCATTCCTCTCGTGATTTTGAACGCACTCGAGGGCAAGGCGCTGCCTGTCTACGGCGATGGGAAGAACGTGCGGGACTGGCTGTTTGTCGAGGATCATTGCACCGCGATACGGACGGTATTGGAACACGGCCGCATTGGAGAGACGTACAACATCGGGGGCAACAGCGAGCGAGCGAATATCGATGTGGTGACGACGATCTGCGACCTCGTGGACGAGATGCGTCCCCGTGCTGCTTCAACGCCTCGAAGAAATCTGATCACGTTCGTCAAGGACCGTCCGGGCCACGATCGGAGATACGCAATTGACGCATCAAAGATATCGCAGGAATTGGGATGGAAACCCGCAGCGCAGTTTGAAGATGGATTGCGCAAGACCGTCGAATGGTACCTCGGAAACACGGCCTGGGTGGACGGCGTGAAAACCGGCGCATATCGCGATTGGATCTCGAAGAATTACTCGGAGCGAGGCCAACTATGAAGGGTATTGTCCTTGCCGGAGGATCCGGAACACGGCTCTATCCCGTCACCCATGTGGTGTCGAAACAACTGCTCCCGGTCTATAACAAGCCGATGATCTATTACCCGCTGACCACGCTCATGCTGGCCGGGCTGCGCGAGATTCTCCTGATTTCCACGCCGCACGATACGCCGCGATTCAAGGAGTTGCTCGGCGATGGCAAGCAGTGGGGAATCGAGATTCAGTATGCGGTGCAGCCCAGCCCCGACGGCCTTGCGCAAGCGTTCCTGATCGGCAAAGAATTTATCGCGAACCGACCGAGCGCGCTGATTCTTGGCGACAACATTTTTTACGGTCAGGGATTTTCGCAGCAATTGCAGTCGGCGGCAAAGCTCAAAGAGGGCGCCACGGTATTCGCTTACCAGGTGGAAGACCCGGAGCGCTACGGCGTGGTTGAGTTTGACGGCGAGGGCCGCGCCATCAGCCTTGAAGAAAAACCGGCGAAACCGAAATCCCGCTTCGCGGTGACAGGACTCTACTTCTACGACAACCAGGTTGCGGAGATTGCCGCGACGCTGACGCCATCGGCACGCGGCGAACTCGAGATTACGGATCTGAACAGAAAATATCTTGAAGCAGGCAAGTTGGACGTGGAGATCATGAGCCGCGGAATGGCCTGGCTGGATACGGGCACGCATGAATCTCTGCTCGACGCCGCAATGTTCGTTCACACCATTGAGCGGCGGCAGGGGCTGAACATTGCATGCCCTGAAGAGATTGCGTTCCGGCAGGGATTTATCACGGCCGCGCAACTGGAGGCACTGGCACAGCCCATTAAGAAGAGCGGATACGGCCAATATCTGCTTGCCTTGCTCGAGGAGAAGCTGGTGATTCCCAAGAGTGAGAGGCCATGACGATCGATGAGACATCGTTGCCGGGCGTCCTGGTCATCACGCCGCGCATGCATCGAGACAATCGAGGTTTGTTCTTCGAAACCTGGAACAAGCGCGCGATGGCCCAAGCCGGCCTGCCTGAAGAGTGGGCGCAGGATAATTCCTCCCTCTCAACAAAGAACGTCTTGCGCGGAATTCACTACCAGATCGAGCAACCCCAGGGAAAGCTGGTACGGGTGACCCATGGCGCAGTGCTGGATGTGGCAGTTGACCTGCGACGCAGCTCGCCCGCCTTTGGCAAACATGTGGCAGTTGAACTGAGCGGCGAGAACGGCAAGATGCTCTGGATCCCTGTGGGCTTCGGCCACGCTTTTCTGGTGCTGAGCGAGGTTGCCGGATTCGCCTACAAGGTGACCGATTACTACTCCGCGGCGGGGGAGCGAACCATCCGCTGGAACGATCCGGAACTGGCGATCTCCTGGCCGATTGCTCCGGAAGATGTGGTGATTTCCGACAAGGATCGCGAAGGCCGGCTGCTACGCGACGCCGAGACTTTCGCTTAGAAATTTCCCAGTCTAGACGTCGCCATGCTTGGTAATGGCCATGCGCCACTTCTTTTGCTGCACGATTCTCTGTGCCTGCTGAGCGACTCTTCTGCCGAATCCAGCCAGGTCGTGGTGGCGCAGCAGCTCGGCATATTGCCAAAACGGCAGGTTGGGCAGCTTCGATTGCAGCGGCGCCAATTCGTCGTTGGTGTTTGAGCGCGCTTCAAGGAAAGATCCGATTCTGCCGATCAGTTCGACCTTGTAGCCTTTCCACCATTCGACGCAGGTCTGCTGCAAGTCATCGAGCCGGGCCGGATCCTTCAGGAGCTTGATGGCGAGCTTGCGTCCCTCGGACCAGGAACTGACGGTCGGAAGCGGATGATTGCCCAGCAGGCTCTTGTAGTAATCCAACGTCAAACGCCGCTCGACGATGGGGATGGCTCCGACTTCAAGGGCATCATAGGGACGGCAAGATTCGAGCGTCGCATTCCCTTGCGGCGAGGGCGCAAACGCGGATTGCCCAAGGATCTGATAAAAGTCCTGTTTCGGAATTCGCTTTTGCCCGAGCGAGTCCTTACTGAAGTTAAAGAACGTAATTCCGCGGACGGGTGTCTCTGAGAAACAAATATGCGGTTCAATTGGAGAAAAAGCGCGGACCATGTCTGGGCGCGAAACCTTTCCGGCTTCGCCGATAAACGACCATGCGTAGCGCCGCTGCGACGCCGGCACCACAATGGCCGGAGGCTCGTCGATATAACTGCCCAGCGGAAACACCATCACATGTTTTGGATTAAAAACCGACGACCAGATCATGCGGAAGACACCGCGGAAATGTTGGTAGCGGTCGACTCCCAGATCGAGAAACTCGTCGAAAGGATGGACGAGGAATGCATTCTTTCCCTGAAACCGGGCGTAGTAAGCCGGGTCGCGCGCGTAGATCCAGGCGTCAAACAGGATGGCGTTATCCTTCACAACCTGGTGGCTACCGTCGAAAATGGTCTCTGAAACATAGGGCTCAAAGAGATTCGACAGCCAGGTGTAAAGAGGCCAGTCCCGCCCGTTCGGCTCCGATTGCCATATAGCCGTGAATTTGCCGGCCTTTCCCAAGGTTGTTTCAAGGTTCGCCTGCAAGGCCTGATTCATGCTGGACCTTTCCCAACACAATGAAAATAAACTATCTGGAGCGAACCGAACGTCGTCAGGACGCCAAGGCATCATTGCAAGTTGCAAATCCCGTTTGAGATTCACAGGCCTGAGACGGCTGGGGGGATCAGCCCGTTCTCACCACCAAGATCATAGCTTCCGCGAGAAGAACATGGCAATTTGTGATGCATGAATGTTGGGGATTAAGCAGTTCTTGTCCCCCTTTATCCCTCTCGGAGATTTTGGGAAATTGCGTTGAACGCCGCACTCGGCGGCCCCGGGAAAAAGACGATTCAATCCTTCCAGTTCGTCGCCATGGGTCCAGGAATGCCGTCGTCAGCCCAGTCAAATTCGATGGCATCCATGCCCAGAGGGTTGGCCTCTGCCCGAGAGCAGGGGCGCACGATCGATCACCCAGCCGTCCTCAAATCGGGCCCTTGCGGGGTGCGGGGCAGAGGGCAGGGGACCGGCGAACCGGTAGGCTGCCAAGCCGCCCAAATGGTATACTTGGCAGGTTCGGTGCGAGCCTGCGCCACCATCTCTATTCGAAGTTTGAGGTTCCCATGTCCGGCCATTCCAAGTGGGCCACAATCAAGCACAAGAAGGGCGCGCTGGATGCCAAGCGCGGCAAGATATTCACCCGTCTGCTCAAGGAAATTGCTGTAGCCGCCAAGGGCGGCGGCAATCCTGACACCAACGCCCGGCTGCGAACCGCCGTTGCCGCGGCCAAGGCAGAGAACATGCCGCAGGACAACATCAAACGCGCCATCCAGCGCGGCACAGGGGAACTGGAAGGCGTCAGCTACGAAGAGATCTCCTTTGAGGGGTACGGCCCCGGCGGCGTAGCCATCATCGTGGACGTCACCACCGACAACCGCAATCGGGCCGTCAGCGAGATTCGCCACGCGTTCTCAAAGAATGGCGGCAACCTTGGCGAGTCGGGTTCAGTCCGGTTCATGTTCTCAAAGAAGGGCCTCATCGCCATTGAGAAGTCGGCGGCTACTGAAGAGCAGCTGATGGACATCGTGCTCGAGCACGGCGGCGAAGATCTGAATGACGAAGGCGACACCTGGGAGGTCACCACCGATCCGGCTTCGTATGAAGCCGTGGCGGCAGCAATCAAGGCGGCGGGCGTTCCGACGGTGATGAGCGAGGTGACCATGGTGGCCTCGACCTACACCAAGCTCGAGGGCACGGCCGCAAACCAGATGATCCGGCTGCTGGAAACGCTGGAAGATTGCGACGATACCCAGAACGTCTATTCGAACTTCGACATGGATGCCGAACAGATGGAACATGCGGCCGGTTGAGCCGTTGAGAACCAGGCGTTCAAGAAAGGCCGCCCGGTTGTGGCGGTCTTTTTTTGGGGATGTAAAAGGTCTGATCGAGAGAAGGGAAGCGCGTTGACGCAAACTGGAAAGATTCTGCTGTTCCTCCTTGTTACCGGGGCTCTGATCGCCCGTGCCGAGCTACCGGATGCCGCTCCTTCAAGCGGGAAAACTGCTTCCGATAATCCAGTTGCCGCAGTGCGCGACGCGCGCAGTTGGGAGATGGGCCCCTTCGTCAACTGGGGCACCGGCGTCGGTGATCGCTCTGACTACAAATTCTTCTGGGGCGGTTTTCAACTCGGAAAACCGATCACTCCGGTCATGCACGCCGGAAAACTGAGCGGCCAGTTTGAACTCGGCGGCAACATCATGCCGCTCTGGCAGGCCTACACGCCTGCTCCTCATAATCAGACCTTCTTCTATCCCTGCCCAGGCGGTGGCGGCACCTGCAGCGTTGTTGCGCCCGAGGGCGGCGGCACCTATCACGGCGTAAGCATCACGCCCGTAATCTTTCGCTGGAACTTTCTCACCAGCTCAAAGCGAATCCAGCCGTGGTTTCAGGGAGCGGGCGGGCTCATCTATACCACCCACAAGTTTCCGCCGGACCAACTGGTTCCCAAGGGAACCCCCGGCGGGACGTCGGTCTGGAACTTCACTCCGCAGGGTGGAATCGGTGTTCATTATTTTGTTCGCCCGAAACGCTCCATCGACCTCGGCGTGAACGCGGTCCATATCTCTTCAGCCTCGCTGGGCGACAAAAATCCAGGCGTAAACGCGAGTATTCAAATACAAGTGGGTTACACCTATTGGAAGTAATCCCGACGCGAGCAGAGATTGAGTCGCGCAGGCGGAGCAGCAATGACGCGTGAGCAGCAATGAGTAGTCCGGTGGTTGAATGTGTTCCCAACTTCTCCGAGGGCTGTGACGCCCGGAAGGTCGAGGCGATTGTCGCTTCGATGTGTGTTGAGGGAGTGCATCTGCTGGACTGGTCAATGGATGCGGACCACAACCGCTCCGTGGTCACACTTGCCGGAGAGCCCTCGGCAATCGTTGAGGCCGCCGTGCGAGGCGTGGGCAAGGCCGTGGATTTGATCGATCTGACCCGGCAGCAGGGAGTGCATCCCCGCATTGGAGCCGCGGACGTGATTCCCTTTGTTCCAATCTCCGGCATCAAGCTGGAGCACTGCGTCATGCTGGCCCGGCAGGCAGGACTGGAAATCTGGCGTCGTTTTGGCGTCCCGGTTTTCTTTTACGAAGCAGCAGCGGCAAGGCCGGACCGCGCCAACCTTGAGGACCTGCGCAAGGGGCAGTTTGAGGGGCTCAAAGAAGCTGTCCGCAAGGAGGCCGCAAGGAGACCCGATCTCGGCGGCCCAGGCCTGCATCCCACCGCCGGGGCGTGCGCCGTGGGTGCGCGCAAGTTCCTGGTGGCCTACAACATCTACTTCGGCTCAAGCGACGTGGCGGCCGCCCGGGCCATCGCCCGCGAAATTCGCGCCGCTTCAGGAGGACTGAAGGGCGTCAAGGCGATGGGTGTTTTGGCCCACGGCAGGGCGCAGCTTTCAATGAACATCACGGATTTTGAGGCGATGCCGATTTCCCATGTCTACCGGACGGTCTCAAACCTGGCACTCCGCTACAAGGTTGACCTCGCCGAGGGGGAAGTGATCGGACTGATCCCGGAGGCAGCCTGCGAGCGTGAGAGTGAGTGGATGCGTCATTTGAATGAGTTCGACCCGATGACCAAGATTCTGGAACACCGGCTAGGGTCTCCACTCGCATGGCCGACGGAGCCGCGTCGTTTCCAGTAACTTTGGTCACGGGACCTGCGAAACAGTCGCGCGTACAATGAGAGAGTCGGGACTCGGCCAGATTTGTGTTGGGAAGCGCTTGATCAAGCCGCACGCCTGGAGCTGCTGAAAGATTTGTTAAGTCTCTGTTTTTAAGGCTTTTGGAGGATTAAATTGTTTAAGGCGTTCGTCAAGTTTTCGATCGCACCCATGGTTTTTGCGGCGGCTACCCTGGCTCCCGCGGCGCAGTTGTCCACCGACGCGCGCGGAGCAATCCCTCGCGACGTACAGCAGTTGGTGGTTATCGATTACAGGGCCATGCAGAACTCGCAGTCGGCGATGGATTTGCGCGACCGGGTCATGCCCCCTGAGCTGAAACAGTTGGACGAGGCGCTGCGCAAGTCCGGCTTGAACGACAACCACGACGTGGACCAGCTTGCCTTCGCGCTCTTCCGCCCTTCGCCGGGCAGTGATGCGCTCTTGACCGTTGGGATCGCCCAGGGCCAGTTCTCCGTCGATGACGTTCTTGCCAACTTCCGCAAGCAGAAGATCAAGCCGGCCATGGTGCGTACGAACAGCATTTATCCGCTCTTGAAGGCGGGCATGGTGCTCTGTTTCGTCGACCCGTCGACCATGGTCTTTGGGCAGAAGGATGCCGTCACCAAGGCTCTCGACGCGCGCGATGGCCAGGCGCAGAGCCTGCTGAGCAACGGACCCATGATGGATGCGATGCGGAGCGTGGATTCTGAGCCATTGTGGAGCATCCTCGATGATGCGGGCACCCAGACCATGATGAAGCAGCTCATGGGTGAGGCCGGCTCGGTAACGGATTTTGAGATGGTCCGCAAGCGCCTGCAGGCGTCCTGGTACTCAATGGACTTTCAGCACGGCGTCAAGTTCGATCTGACCATTGCGACAGGCGACTCGTTTACCGCGGCCACAGTCTCATCGCTTTTGACGGCGGCCGTGATGATTCGCAAGATGAGCGGATCGGACGCCGAGAAGCAGGCCCTGACCGCAACCACCATTGCATCCGACTCAGGCAAGCTTTCAGTCCACTTTTCTACCTCGGATGGCCAGTTCAACGCGCTGCTGCAGTCGCCGCTGTTTCAAAGCATGGTGCACTAAATCGTAGCGCCGATCTCCAGATCGGCTGTCCTGAGGGCCTTCCGGCCTTCAGAGGCTTCGCCAGACATTGAATTCACGGTTATTGCGCAGCATGTGAAAACGAGTTACGCCCCCTCAACTCGCCTTGTTGACCTTGCCTTTTCTGATCGAGACGGTTTTCTGTTGCTCCGCGGAGCGAACTTCCTCATCGGCGGAGCAGACCTGGTTGCGGCCGTTTCTCTTGGCTCGATAGAGTGCCTGGTCTGCGCGCTCGATTAGCGTCGAGGAACTCTGTCCAAGTTGCGGCGTCACCGTGGCGCACCCGGCGGAGACGGTTACGACTCCGATTGGACTTCCCATGTGAGCCATTTTGCGCGCGTACAGTGTCTCGCAAAGGGCATTGGCAATCTCCGCGGCGCCGTCCCTGCTCGTCGTCGGCAGGATAATGGCAAACTCTTCGCCGCCGAATCTCGCAGCCAGGTCTCCTGTGCGTGTGACAGCGTTACGCGCGACCTCGGCAATCTGTTTGAGGCAACTGTCGCCGCTCAGGTGTCCGTAGATGTCGTTGTACGGCTTGAAAAGGTCCACATCGATGAGCAGAAGGGAAAGCGGCCTGCTCTCACGCATGGCGCGGCGCCACTCGCTTGCCAGGCACCGGTCAAACTGTCTTCGATTCGCCAATCCGGTCAGGGCGTCGGTGACCGAAAGTGCTTCTACGGCGCGGTAGGCCTCCTGCAGCCGCTTTTCAGCGAGCTTGCGATCGGAGATGTCGCGGAAGAACCACACGCGTCCCAGGTAGTCGCCCGCGTCGCTGCGAAGGTAGGTTGTATAGCGCTCAAGTGTCCTGCCATCTTTCAACTCAACCTGACATTGGTCGTTTGCACTCCGATCGGCATAGAGTTCTCTGACCCGCTTCAGGAAGCTCTCCGGATCGCTTGTCCGATCGAGGACTTCGGCAAGCAATTGGTTGTCATGAATCTTCGGACTGCTCCCGATCTCGCCTGAAGGTAACGGAAGATCCGCAATATTCCATACTTCGAGAAATCTCTTGTTGTAGGAAGTCACTTGTTCCTGGTCGTCTACGACAAGGATTCCATCAAGTGTCACCTTGTGTATTGCCTGGATCAGAGAAAGATGAAACTCGCGCGATTCAGCGGCCTTCTTGCGCTCGGTGATATCGCGGGAGATGTTGAGAATGCCCCTGGGCAGGCCGGTTGCCGTGTCGCGTATGGTCCGCAGGCTTGCCTCCACCCAAACGTAACTTCTATCCCTGGTCTGAACGCGGCATTCGGCCAATGCGCCGTCCTTTCCGGTACGCAGTGAGCCAATTGCCGCCTGGACGATAGGCCGGTCGTCGGGGTGAACCAGGTCGATGCTTTTGACCGTCTTCAAATCTGCTTTCGCCCATCCTCCCCAATTCTCGCCGGCAGCCGACATGAAACTCCGGTTTCCTTCAAAGTCCGC
Source organism: uncultured Acidobacteriaceae bacterium (assembly GCA_963820245.1). Lineage (GTDB taxonomy): Bacteria > Acidobacteriota > Terriglobia > Terriglobales > Acidobacteriaceae > Telmatobacter. The sequence goes on from CAWFZC010000004.1 coordinate 226,392, forward strand.
CACCATGATCACGTCGCGCGAGTTCTCGGTGACCAGGTTGTGCAGTGCCGCGATCTCACGCAAACGGCGCTCGGTGGCCTGGAGCCCTTCAAGCACAACGGACAAGCTATAGAGCATGACCATTGCAGAGGCGACAAAGAGTTGCAGGAGCAGACTCGCCATCCCGGGAGCGCCAAAGCCCGCTGCCGCGAACGGGCCCATCCCGCGGATCGTCAGCCACCCTCCAAGAGCGGCACAGAATAACAGGGAAAGGGAAGTGAATCCGAGCCCAAGCCGCAACATGACCAGAACGAGCGCCGGATAGAGAAGGAAGACCATCGGGATCCTGGTTTGCGCAAAGCCTGCGTAGGCCAGACCCAGCAGGAACGCGGGGTAAATCCAGTTCCGCCGCCATGCCAGGGCATCCCGCAATCGCGTGCGGAAGACCGCTGCAAACGCGGGTGTCGCAATCGCGATTCCTAACCCGTCCGCGACGATCCAATGGCGAAAGCTGCTTGCCGCATCCGGCATCTTTGCCAGCACAAGGATGATCCACAAGAGGCTCGCGGCGATTGTCGGTCCGGCGAGTGCCCCATAGCCGATGAAGCGGAGCAGGTAATCCCGCTCTGTGAACCGGGGAGCTTCCCTCGATTTCAACTGGAGCAGGAGTGCGCCCGAGAGAACCTCAACGAGGTTCAGCAGGTTGTACAGTGCAGCCAGACGCCAGTTCTCATGAATCAGGGCGCTTCCGAGGGACATGCCCAGAAATCCCGCAGCCAAAAAGACTGGCCAGCGCCGGCGCTGCCCCAGAAGGAGGTAGGCAAGAAGCACTCCATTGGCAATCCAAAACACATTGGCGGTCTGTTCCCACCGCTCGTAAAGCCCGGAAACAACGGTCGCTGCCGTGATCAGTGCGAAGCAGCTCACCATCCTCAAAGACGGAGCGTCCATCCCTATCCATGGAACGCGCGTGCGGCCACCAATCGATGTAGTTTCCCCGAACACCTCAGATCTCCTGGCTGATGTATCGGATGGATCCTCCGGCTACAGCAGAGCAGCAGAGAGTTTTTGTTTGCCAAGGCAAGAGTGATGGAACAAGAATCGGCGAGCGGCGACGGATGAGTTGAATCTCACGAGGCGGGTGGGCTGGACGAAAGTCTTAGTGACAACAGTCACATTTGCTCCCGGCAGAGCCTAGTTGAAGAAACATGCGTATGTGACCGTAATCACACATTTGGAGTTGATCGCAGAGCGCAGAAGCAGCCCCTCCCGGGCGCTTCGATTTGTTTCACCAGGGATTCAGGGTTAAGGCTCTCACGCTCAAACACATGCGTTTGACTGGTGAAGATGATTCGGGAGTCCGGATCGCGGTGTCCCTGGAGTCCACTCTGAAGCAATCATTGGGACCGTCGCGCCGCTCAAATCAGCAATCTCGGTTGAACGTGGGGTTATACTGGCGCCGCATCAGGAACGATCAAAAAAATACGGTGAGAAGGAGCTCTACTTTGAGGGTCATTTTGAAGCGTGCTGCGATGTTGTGTCTTGCGGTTTCGATCGTCACTCCGGTATTCGGTCAGAATGGCGGGGCAGATATTTACAAGGCGAAATGTCTCATGTGTCACGGCGCGACTGGCCTCGGGGATACACCGCCAGGCAAGGCCATGAAGGCGGCATCGTTCAAAGATCCGGCGATTGTCAAAGCACCTGACGCTGAACTGATTGGCGTCGTAAAAAAAGGCAAGAATAAGATGCCGGCTTACCAGGGTAAGTTGACGGACGCGCAGATTCAATCGGCGATCGGCTACATCCGAACCCTCCAGAAATAGGCGCGCACCGGGCCGGGAACTCGGGAAGACCGCTCCCTTCACTCTCTACACCCGAGAATTTGTTTCACCAGTTTGCGGCGGACGCGGCATAGTGCGCGTCCGCCGCTCCTTTTCCTCGGTTCATGCCATCAGGACGGGGAAAGTGTTCTCCCTCACAAGAATCGACCTGTGAGGCGCGTCAATCGAAAGTTTCGTGATTCCCATCACAGACGATCGTATTCCGCTACTCATACGGTGCTCTCACGGCAAACAATCGGCATGCTTCAGAACTGAGGCACTTGACCTTGAATGTCTCGTGGGAGGACTTAGCTCTTGGTGTCTAAATCTTCAAAGGGTTCAGAGTCTTTCGGCAGGCAGCTGCCTCGAGGGGTACGGTAGATGTGCACTGATCACACTCCGCAACCTTTGACCACGCGCCGCCACGCCATTGAGCTCTTCCTCGGCGGCGGCGTTCTCGCCACTTTGGCTTCTTTCCTTTATCCCGTCATGCGCTACTTTGTTCCGCCGGCTGTCGTCGATCTCGGCGGAGACGAAGTGGTCGCCGCCAAAGCCGGCGATTTGAAGCCCAACAGCGGAAAGATCTTCCGCTTCGGGAGCCGGCCGGGCCTTTTGATCCTGAACAGCGACGGTACGTACAAGGCCCTTTCCGCCACATGCACCCATCTCGGATGCACGGTGCAATATCGCAGCGATCTGCGCGAAATCTGGTGCGCTTGCCACAACGGCACCTATGACCTCAATGGACGTAATATCTCCGGCCCACCACCGAGGCCGCTGGATGTTTTCGATGTCCACGTGCGCGGCGATGAGATCGTCGTCAACCGAAAGCGTGAGGGGTAGCCGTGATTGCTGCAATCGTTAGCTGGCTAGACGAACGCCTTCATCTTGACGGGCTGTTGGAGCCGTTGCGCCACAAAACCGTTCCAACCCACCGCCTGTCCTATTGGTATTTCTTCGGCGGCATCACCTTATTCCTCTTCATTGTTCAGGTGCTCACCGGCATCCTGCTTCTGCTGTATTACCGCCCCGGCGCCAACGAAGCGTTCGAAAGCGTCCAGTACATCATGACCCGGGTGCAGTTCGGCTGGCTCATTCGTTCCATACACTCCTGGTCGGCCAACCTCATGATCTTCACCGCCTTCGTGCACATGTTCAGCGTCACGTTCCTCAAGGCCTATCGCAAACCCCGGGAACTCACCTGGGTCACGGGCATGCTGCTGCTCTTTCTCGTCATGGGGTTTGGCTTTAGCGGCTATCTGCTGCCCTGGAACACGCTGGCCTTCTTCGCCACCAAGGTAGGAACGGAGATCGCTGGACAGGTTCCCATCATCGGCAAGCCCATGATGATCTTCCTGCGCGGAGGCGAAGAAGTCACCGGCGCTACGCTCACTCGCTTTTTCGGTTTCCACGTTGCTGTTCTACCGGGCATTGTCACCGTGCTCATCGCCATCCACCTGTTCTTCGTCCAGCGGCAGGGCATGAGTGTTCCGCCCAAGGTCGAAGCTCAATGGGACGCCAACCCCTCTGCGCGCCGCGAGATGAAGTTCTTTCCAAACTTCATGCTGCGCGAAATGATGGCCTGGTACGTTGCCATCGGCGCCCTTGGCGTTCTCGCCGCCCTCTTTCCATGGGAACTCGGCACCAAGGCTGATCCGTTTGTCTCTGCGCCGGCGGGCATCAAGCCTGAATGGTACTTCCTTTTCATGTTCCAGACGCTCAAGCTTATCCCGTCCAAAGTCTGGATCATCGACGGCGAGGTCCTCGGCGTCCTCGGTTGCTCCCTCGCCGGATTGTTCTGGCTCCTGCTGCCTTTTTTTGAAAGCAATAAGCCTACGCGCACCCGTGCCTGGATCACGGGCCTTTCAGTCTTTGCGCTTTTTTACGTGATAGGTATGAGTGTCTATGGCTATGTCGCGAAATAATCACCGGCCGTCTCTCGCAGCCTGCTCGTCTTTGCTGGCCGGACTTCTCGTGCTTGCAACGTCGTTTGCCTCCGGACAGGCCGTCAACTCCTGCCTCGATTGCCATTCCGCCATGGAAGGCAATCTTCAGGTCACATCCGAAAAATTCAGCCAGGACATTCACGCGCAAAAGGGCCTTACCTGCACCAGTTGCCACGGCGGCGACGCGTCCAGCTACGACCCCACGGTGGCGATGAACCGCAGCAAGGGATGGAAGGGAAAAATCGATCGCAAGCAGATTCCGCAACTATGCGGATCATGCCACTCCGACCCGGCCCTCATGCGCACCTACAATCCAGGCCTGCGCACTGATCAGCTCGACCAGTACCACACCAGCATTCACGGCAAGCGCCTCGCTGCCGGCGATAGCAAGGTCGCGGTCTGCATCGACTGCCACAGCGTTCACGACATCCGTCCGCCCAGCGATCCGCGTTCCACAGTGAATCCTGTCAACGTGGCCAGAACTTGTTCCCGATGCCACTCCGATGCCGCTTACATGAAGTCCTACGGCATCCCAACCGATCAATTCGCCAACTACAACACCAGCGTTCATCACGAGGCGCTTGCCGTCCGCGGCGACCTGACCGCGCCCACATGCACCACGTGCCACGGAAACCATGGCGCCGTTCCTCCTGGCGTCGACAAGGTTCAGAACGTATGCGCCAACTGCCACGTCTTCCAGGCGCAGATGTATCAGAAGAGCACACACAGCAAGGCCTTTGCGGATAAGGGTCTTCCTGGCTGCGTCGTCTGCCACACAAACCACGGCATCCACATGCCGTCCGATGCCATGCTCGGTACCGGACCGGGGGGAGTGTGCATGCGCTGCCATGCGTCCGGCGACCATTGCGATCGCGCCCGCGCCACAATCCTCACCAACCTCACCGAACTTGACCACTCCATTCAGAGCGCGGATCTCTCGCTGCGTCTGGCAGAGTCAGCCGGGATGGAAGTGAGCGAAGCGCGCCTCAACCAGGACCAGGCCCGCGACGCCCTTACAAAAGCCCGGGTTACCATCCATAGCTTCCATGCTGACCTTGTCAATCAGGACGTTCAGGTCGGCATGAAGATCGCCGCTGCCAACAAGAAGGCCGGCGACGATGCAATGATCGAACGCAACCACCGCCGCATAGGGCTCGGCGTCTGCCTTATCGCCATCGCCTTCATGCTCGTCGGACTGTGGCTCTACATCAGAAAGCTGGAGAGCTAGCGCAGGCTGATTCAATAACGCTGCACGAATACCTCTGCGATTGACGAGTGCCGGCTCGATTCATGGAGTGGGCTACGGCCGCGAATCCCCTTGGCTTGAACTGAGGCTTCACAGTGCGTGTTCGATATTGCGTCTGCGTCCCCGACATGTCGTCTCAGTCCGCTTGAGCCCTTTTTCCGGAAAGCTGAAACCAGCTGATACCACGAAAAGACTGAGGCACATCCTGCCGATGTTGGTTCACCTTGGCGGGCCGCGAAGGCTGGAGCCGGGACGCCTTGCAACCCTGGAAGGCAAGCGGGCACCTTGGTGTATTACGCAAAGAACCATCGCTACTAAATTGATTAATGGCAACTTAGAAGAATTCCGCTTCATGCCCGAAGCAAGCCCCGATAGCCTGTGACCTGTGTGCTTCTCAAAGATCCGCAGTACCTTGGTACCCCGAAAGGAGTAGTGCCCCGGTTTTGCTGTCGATCTTATACTGTGCCGAGATAGAGCTTTCCCCAACGAGGAGAATCGATGAAGCGGATACTTGTGAACGGTGCGGGCGGGTTCATAGGCGGCCACATGGTGAAGCGCCTGAAACGTGAGGGTCATTGGGTGCGTGGTGTGGACATCAAGCATCACGAATACGCGACGTCGGTGGCGGATGAATTCATTCAAGGCGATCTCTGCGATCAACGGGTCATCGCCGACGCGGTGGATGGAATCGATGAGGTCTACCAGTTTGCGGCGGACATGGGTGGCGCGGGATACATCTTCACCGGCGAGCACGATGCAGACGTGATGCGCAACTCGGCGACGATCAATTTGAACACGCTTCATTTCGGAGTTCAGGCGGGCGTAAAGAAGTTTTTCTATTCCTCGTCGGCGTGCATTTATCCAGCGTACAACCAGGAGGACGCGCAGAACCCGAAGTGTAGTGAGGGCTCGGCGTATCCTGCGGCGCCAGACAGCGAGTATGGCTGGGAGAAGCTTTTCAGCGAGCGTCTTTATCTCTCCTACATGCGGAACTACGGAGTCCAGGTACGCGTGGCGCGCTTTCATAACATCTTCGGAATTGAGGGCACGTGGAGCGGCGGCAAGGAGAAGGCTCCGGCGGCGATGTGCCGCAAAGTTGCCGAGGCCGAAGAGGGCGGCGAGATCGAGATCTGGGGCGACGGCGAGCAGACGCGATCGTTCCTGTACGTGGACGAGTGCGTGGAGGGAGTGCGACGGCTGGTTGAGTCCGACTTCAGCGGACCGGTGAACATTGGTTCTGAAGAGATGGTGACGATCAACCAGCTTGCCGAGATGGTGATGCAGATCGCCGGAAAGAAACTTGCGATTCGTCACATAAAAGGCCCGCTCGGCGTGCGCGGCCGCAACTCGGACAACCACATGATCGCCGACAAGCTGGGATGGAAGCCGACGCGGCCGCTCTATGAAGGAATGACCAAGACTTACAACTGGATTCACGAGCAGGTGATGAGCGCACGCGCCGAGGAGTTAACAGCGGCGCGATAGGCCACTCGTCGAATTCAGGATCACGGAGTTAATTGCGGTCCAAATTCTGCCTTACCGTTCGGCAGCAGAACAATACTCAGCGAACCCTGCTGACGCTCATGGAGCATAGGTCCGTTGATCTGCACTTGCTTACCGCCTGATGCGGTGTATTGCACTTTCAAAGTGCCCGACCCTTGAAGCTGAATCCGGTAGTGAAAGTCCGCGCCCGCCGCCAGACTGTCAGCTCCAAAGCTCGCGCTCGGATAATCGACCTCAAGAAGCTGAATTGCGGCGCCGGTCTTATTTTCGACGGTCGTCTCTACGTGGTACGAACGGCAACCTGAACATACGATAAGCACCGACAGGAGCACTGCTGCCGCAGGCCACCGCGAACTCCTTCTGCAACCGATCAATTTGAACCTCGATCCGCACCAGGCTCAGTTTCGTTTGGTGCGGCAGTACTGACCTGTTTCTCCAGCCGGTCAAGCCGCTTGAGCAACTCAGGCAATCGTTGAAAGATGGTGACGGCACGAAGCCAGACGCGGTTATCGAATCCCGGCGACCCGGAGATCATTTTGCCCGGCGGCACATCGTGCGAGACAGCTGACTGCGCGGTCAACACGGCCCCATCCCCAATCGTGCAGTGTCCGGCGACAGCCGATTGGCCGGCCAGAATCACATTGCTGCCGATCACGGAAGAACCTGCCACACCAACCTGGCCGCACAGCAGCGTATTCTCGCCCACGCGCGAACCGTGACCGACCTGCACGAGGTTGTCGACCTTTGTGCCATCGCCAATCTCCGTTGCGCCAACAGTTGCGCGGTCAATGCACGCGTTGGCCTGCACATCCACGCGGCTTCCCATACGCACCGGCCCGGATTGGGGGATCTTCTCCCATTGGCCGAGTTCGTTCTTCGCAAAACCGAAGCCGTCTGCTCCAATGATTGCGCCGTTCTCGAGCGTCACATGGTCCCCAAGAACGCAATTCTCGCGGACAACTGAATGAGCATGCGCGAAGAAGTGGCTGCCCACCTGAACTCCTGGGTAAAGGACGACGTGAGGCAGGAGCGTGGCGAAAGGTCCGACGTGCACGTGAGGACCCACGACAACATAAGCGCCGATATGGGAGCCGGCACCAATCTCCGCGGTGGAATCAATGTCCGCTGTCGGGTGAATTCCCGGCGCATAGGTTGGAGGTTGATAGAAGATGGCCAATGCGCGGGAGAAAGCAAGATACGGATTCTTGATGCGGAGAGTGGCGGCAGAGATCTCCTGAAAGTCGGGCTCTACCAGCACGGCTGCGGCATGTGTGGCGCGCGCCAGGGCCGTATAGCGAGGATTTGCGACGAAAGTGATTTCCGTGGGCCCAGCGTCTTCAATCCCTTTGACGCCTGTCACTTCCAACTCCGCGTTGCCGCGTAGTTCAGCGCCCAGCCGACTTGCTAATTCGCCTAGCTTCATCGATGAAATTGTACCGGAAGGGGCCTTGCCTCGTTCTCGCCGAACGGTTGACTTCCACGCACGGTTCGTCCCTTATCCATCTTCTTAAGGCACAATAGCATCGCCAGATGGAACAACATCCTGAGGTGGAGCTTGAAGTGTATGCGCTCCTGATTGGGCTGCACGCAAAACCTCGCCGGGGACGATGCCGAGAACGAGTGTTGCCGCAACGGCAAGCAATAGGGCCGCTCCCACTGCGATACCAACTTGCGGTGCTGGCAGTGCCGAGCGATCCGTCGCGGAGGGCTGACGATCGGCTGCCGCAAGCGCGAGGCGAAGGTAGTAGGCCGCTGCCAACCCGGAGTTCAGCAGACCGATGATGGCCAGTGTTACGGCGCCGCCATCGACTGCCGCAGAGAACGAGTAGAACTTGCCGAAAAACCCACCGGTGAAGGGAATGCCGACCAGCGACACAAGGAAGAACAGCAGCAGTCCGCCCAGCAATGGTGACCGGTAAAGCAGGCCGCGGAAGTCGTCGATCATCGGCAGCTTGTCGTCGTATCCACTCACAAGCGTGATCACGGCGAAGATGCCCACGTTCATGGCAGCATACGCAGCGGTGTAGAAACTGGCCGCTGCAATGCCGCTGGTCCCAGCGCCTGCAAAGGCCGCCAACAGGTATCCCGCGTGGGCAATGGACGAGTAGGCAAGCATGCGTTTTACATTCTGCTGGCGCAGTGCCGCAAGATTGCCCACCGTCATGGACAGCACGGCGACGACCCAGAGAAGTGGAGCCCAGAGATTGTGGAGCGAGGGGAACATCTCGTAGACGACACGCAGCAGCAGCGCGAAGGCCGCTGCCTTGGGCGCAGTTGACAGCAGCGCGACTACTGGCGAAGGAGCGCCCTCGTACACATCCGGGGTCCACACGTGGAATGGTGCGGCCGAGACCTTGAAGAGAATCCCCACCAGCATCAGCGCAAGCGCGGCCAGCACCAGGGAGTGATTCTGGGCCAACGGAGCAAGGCGGGAGATCTCATAGATCTGCGTGGTTCCCGTTGCGCCGAAGACGAGCGCAATGCCGTAGAGCAGGAAACCCGTGGCGAAGGAGCCAAGCAGAAAATACTTGATGGCCGATTCAGGACCGCGCCCCGTCTCCTTGCGATAGCCGGCAAGAATGTAGGTGGCGATCGATGAAATTTCAAGCGAGATGAAAACAAGCAGCAACTCAACTGCGCCGGTAAGCAGGCACATGCCCACCGCGCCAAAAACGATGAGGGCATAAAACTCGCCCTGATGGTGGCTGTCTTCAGGCAGTGTGTCGAGCGAGAGAAGCAAGGCAACGAGGACGATGCCGCATATAAGGACGTGAAAGAAAACTGTAAAGGGACTGGTTTCAACCGTGCTGAAGAAACTCGTTCCAACCGGCAGTGAAAGCTGCCACAGGCTGGCCCAGAGAGCAAGCGTCGTCCCGATGGCGGCCATGCAGCCCAGCAGACGGCGCGGCAAGCTTGGCGGCAGTGCTGAGTCGATCAGCATGACTGCCACGCCGGTAAGCGTGAGCACGACTTCGGGAAGGATGCGGAAAAGGCTCGGATGAGCAAGAAGGATATTTAAAACAATTGTCACAAGAGGATTCACTGTTGCACCTCCGCTTGGGACGAGATTGCATGAACAGACGGAGGCGAATCGATGGTTTCCTTCAACTGCGGAGGATGGACTCCGGTTTGAATCGAAGTGGTCCAGAACGTTGGCGCAAGACCCATGGCCAGCATCAGAAGCGCGACGGGCGCAAGCACCGCAAGTTCGCCAAAGCGAAGATCGGTGGCCGGTTTTGATTGCGAGAGATTGCTTTCAGATCCGTAGAAGATTCGCTGCACCAGCGAGAGCATGTAGGCCGCGCCCAGAATCACGCCCAGCGTGGCGGCGACGGTCCAGCCGCGGCTGACGCCGGTAAATGTGCTGGAGAGGATAAGAAATTCGCCAACGAATCCGTTGAGCATGGGCAGGCCGATCATGGCCAGTGTGGCGATGACGAAGAAGGTCGCAGTGCGTGGAAGCCGGGCTGCGAGCCCGCCGTAGGAATCGATCTGGCTGGTGCCGTAGCGAACTTCGAGCGCGCCCAGCAACAGGAACAGCGCTGCGTCAACAACACCGTGATTGAGAATCTGGTAGACGGCGCCGGTCCAGCCCGTAAATGTAAGGCCATAGATGGCCAGCGTGATCAGGCTCAGATGGCTGAGAGCAGCGAACGCCATAAGCCGCCAGAAGTCGCGCTGCACGAGAGCGAGACATGCGCCGTAGAGGATTCCGATGACGGCGAGGGCGATGAGATATGGAGCAGCGGCGCGTGCCTGCACCGGAAAGAGCCCCACGTGAAAGCGAAGCATGGAGTAGAGGCCGAGCTTTCCGGCGACCACCATGGCCAGAGCGACCGGGGCCTCGCTGAACGTGTCGGCCAGCCAGCCGTGCAACGGAAAGACCGGAACCTTGACGGCAAAGGCTAACAGAAACGCCAGGGCCAGCCAGAACATGGCGGTTGCAGGGAAGTTTCCATGGGTAAGCAAGAGCTGGAGCGTTACGTAATCGAAGGTTCCTGTGCGTGCGTAGAGCCACAGGATCGCAACCAGCAGCGGAGCCGAAGGAATAAACGTGAATAGGAAAAACTTGAGCGCCGCTTTAGCGCCATCCTTACGGCCATACATGGCGATCAATATGGCCATCGGCACGAGGGAAAGTTCCCAGAAGCCGTAGTAGAGCATCAGGTCGAGCGAGATAAACACGCCGACCATCGCGGTCTGCTGCACGAGGAAGAGCGAATAGAAAATCTTGCGGCGTTCCTTGATGGCATTCCAGCTTGCCACCACGCCGACAGGTCCGAGCAGGCCGGTGAGCACCACGAGCCACATGCTCAAGCCATCCACACCAACGTGGTAAAAGATCGCCGGGTCATCGCTCCCCGGCAGGCTGATCCATGGGATGCTGGTCTCGAATTGAAAACCGCCCTGGCCAAGGACGAAGTGAGCCGGCAGATGGAGCGCGAGCATGAAGCTCGTGAGCGTCGTCAGCAGCGCAATCCAGTTGGGCAGCTTGGCGCGGTCGGGCACCAGCGCTACCAGCACTGCACCCGCCAGCGGGGCCAGGAGGATCCAGGTGAGAATCGATTGGTTGATCGCGTTCATGCTCAATGCCTCGCCACATTCCAGATGAAGTCCATGGATGCCGGCCAGACGGCATTCCATGGAACGAGCACAAACAGCAACAACGCGGCAGCACCCGCCGCGAGCCATGCGGCATAAGAACGCAAATTACCCGATTGCCAACGCTGCAGAACCGCTCCCGAAAACATCGCGATCCCGCCGAGGAGCCACGCCAATCCGCCGAGAAGGCCAACGTCCACGACCCATCCCAGCACGTACTTTGAGAAAGCGAACAACGGCTTCACGACGGTAGCGCCATAGATCTCATCCACGTAGTACTTGCGGTCGAGAGTCTTATAACCCAATGGGAGAGCCTCGGCGAGCTGCGCAGCCTGCGCCGGTTTCCGCCGATAGAGCCGGTCAGCAACGAACCAGCCCAGAAATGCGACTGCCACGGCCGCCGCGGTTAGCATGAGGTCGAGATTTGTTATGGCCGACTCCGCAGTGCGCGGGCCGGTGACCGGTGAAAGGAAAGCAGCGAAGCGCTCAATGCCGATCCAGCCCCCGCCAATCGACAGCAGCGCCAGAATCACCAGCGGGCCGAGCATCGACCACGGGCTCTCGTGCGGATGAATCTGCGGGCTGCGTGATTCACCCATAAAGGTCATGTACCACAGGCGGAACATGTAGAACGAGGTGAGCAGAGCCGTCACGAGGCCGACAAACCAGAGGCTTACGCCGAACGTTCCATGCAGGAAGGCCTCGTAGAGAATTGCATCCTTCGAGAAGAACGCAGCAAGCGGCGGAAAACCTGCAATCGTAAAGACCGCTGCGGTCATGGTCCAGAACGTGACCGGGAGATGCTTGCGTAGGCCGCCCATCTTGCGCATATCCTGTTCGCCGCCGATGGCATGAATCACGGAACCTGCCGCGAGGAAGAGAAGCGCCTTGAAGAATGCGTGGGTGACCAGGTGAAAGATGGCTGCCGAGTAGGCTGCAACGCCGCAGCCTAGGAACATGTAGCCGAGCTGCGAGATGGTGGAGTAGGCCAGCACGCGCTTGATATCGTTTTGGACGAGGGCGATGGTTGCGGCAAACAGCGCCGTTGCCGCGCCAATGATTGCGACGACTCCGAGTGCGAACGGTGCATGGTCAAAAAGCACATGCGTCCGCGCAATCATGTAGACGCCCGCCGTGACCATGGTTGCCGCGTGAATGAGCGCCGAGACCGGTGTGGGGCCTTCCATTGCATCTGGCAGCCAGATATAGAGGGGCAGTTGCGCGCTCTTGCCGGTTGCGCCGAGAAGCAGGCACAGCGCAATGGTCGTGAGCACGCCGCCCTGCCAGGCTGGATTCGCCATCAGCTTCAAGGTGATTTCGCTAAAGGTGAGCGTGCCGAAGTTGGCCAGCAGCAGGAAAATACCGATCAGAAAACCAAAGTCGCCGATGCGGTTAACGATGAATGCTTTCTTGCCCGCCTTCGCTGCCGAGTCCTTGCTGAAGTAGAATCCGATGAGCAGGTACGAAGCCAGACCCACGCCCTCCCAGCCCAACGAACATGAGAAGCGCATTGCCCGCCAGCACCAGCACCGTCATGAAAAACAGGAACAGGTTCAGATAGGCGAAGTAGCGCGCGTATCCCTCTTCGTGGGCCATGTAACCGACGGAGTAGATGTGGATGAGGAATCCCACGCCGGTGACCACAAGCAGCATGACGAGTGAAAGCTGATCGAGGACAAAGCTGAAATTGATATGCAGTGTGCCGGCATTAATCCAGGGAATGGGGCACGTTTCAATATAAGGAAGGGGAGCGGAGACACCGCCGACTCCAAAAACGAATCTCGCAGCATTCAACACCACCCCGAATGAAACGAGGGGCGCCAGCAGCGCAATCGTAGTCACCGCCCACTTGGGCAAGCGCGAACCCAGGATTCCGTTCAGCAGAAATCCGGCAAACGGCAAAAGTGGAATCAGCCAGAGATGTAGATGTACGTTCATAGTTTCATCAGGTCGATTCGGTCGACGGCCAAAGTTGCGCGTGCGCGGAAAACAGCAATAATGATGGCCAGTCCGACCGCGGCCTCAGCGGCCGCAACCATCATCACAAAGAACACAAAGATCTGGCCCTTCACCGCATGCCACTCATGGGCGAAGGTCACAAACGAGAGATTCACGGCATTGAGCATCAGCTCAATCGACATGAAAACTGTAATGAGATTCCGCTTGATAAGAAAACCCAGAACGCCCAACGAGAACAGCGCGGCGCTCAGCAGCAGATACCAGGAGACGGGGACTCCCTGAGAAAGGAAATTGTTCATTTGCCGGCCGTCCTCTCTCCGCCATTAGGCGTATCTCCGTGCCCGTAACGGGCCAGCGCTACCGCGCCAAGAATTGCGATGAGAATCAAGATGGAGGTCACCTCGAACGGAAGCAGCAGTTCGTGGAACAGGACGCGGCTCAGATCCTCAGTGGTGGTGATGCCGTCACTCATTTGCACGCTGCCGAGTCCCTGCAGGTGAAGGATGATGGTGGCCAGCACGGCCAGTATAGCCACCACGGCAGGGAAGCCAATGGAGCGCGCTGCGCGGCTGCCGAGTGTTCGTTCTTCGCGTCCTGCGTTGAGCAGCATGACGACGAACGTGAACAGGACCATGATGGCGCCGGCGTAGACAATCACTTGCGCAGCAGCCAGAAACTCCGCGCCGAGCAGCAAATAAAGCACGGCCAGCGAGGTCATCACCACGATCAGCGCGAGAGCGCTGTTGATGGGATGGGTCTGCAGCAGCAGGTTGATGGCCCCACCCAGGCAGAATCCGGCAAAAATTAAAAACAGAATCAGGTGCATCGTTCCCTGGCGTACGGGCTGGAGCCGAAAAAGGCCGGCCGGTTAGGGGGAAGGACAGTGAAGTGAGGAACGCAAACTCCTCGAATTCCTTCCCGATTGTAAATCAGCGGTAGGCAAGCCAGAGGCTTGTTCCCACGATGTTGAGAATGGCCAACGGCATTAGCACGCGCCACCCAAAGTTCATAAGCTGGTCGTACCGGAAGCGCGGCAACGTTCCACGCACCCACACATAAAGAAAGAGGAAACAGAATACCTTCGCCACGAACCAGAAGATCGGAAACAGCGCATGGACGAAGACATTTTCCGGCGGCGGAATGTAGTCGCCAAACGGGCTCGTCCACCCACCCAGAAAAAGCAGAGTTGCCACGCAACCCACGTTGATCATGTTGGCGTACTCGGCCATGAAAAACATCGCGAACTTCATCGAGCTATATTCCGTGTGATAGCCGCCCGTCAGTTCGCTTTCCGCCTCAGGCAAATCGAAGGGCGAACGATTGGTCTCTGCATAGGCCGCCATCAGGTAAATAAAAAACGCCACAAACTGCAGCCCGCCAAAAATATTCCAGGTGAGAAATCCCTTGGTGGCCTGCTGCTCCACGATTACGCGCAGATTGAGCGACCCAGCGCGGAGCACAACGCCGACGAGCGATAGCCCCAACGCGAGTTCGTAGCTGATCAATTGTGCAGAGGAACGGAGCGCGCCCAGCAGCGAATACTTGTTGTTCGAAGACCAGCCCGCAAGCGCGATGCCGTACACACCCATCGACGTAATGCCAAGAATGACGAGCAGCCCGATGTTGACGTTGGCGATTTCAAAAAAATCAAATCCATGCGGCCCGATTTTAGGTTCGCCAAACGGGATAACAGAAATGGAAATGAGCGCACAGCCGAGCGCAAGAATCGGTGCCAGAAGATAAAGCGGCTTGTAGACGCCCGTCGGAATCAGATCTTCTTTAAGGAACGACTTGGCCCCATCAACAAGCGGTTGCAGCAGGCCAAAGGGGCCTACGCGGCTGGGCCCCCAGCGATTCTGAATGCGGCCTACGAGCTTGCGCTCCAGCAACACGGTGTAGGCAACGCCCAGCAGCATCACCACCGTCACCACGGCCACTTTGAGCAGGCTCCAAAGGAAAAACTCTAAAATCGTCACTTGCCTTCAGCCTCTTCTTCTAGTGCTGTCCACTTGAGCCAGGCCGAATCGAATCAAATTCGTATGCTGCCTGCTCATCGTTTCAAAAACCACGTCTCAACTAAACCTAATCTGCTGCAGTCGCTGCCACATCGTCTGCCTGGTGCTGTTTGAGCTCGCGGAGTGCGGAGCTGTAGTTGCCGAGTGTTCCTGAAGTGAAAAGAGTATCGTGCGCGGGAACCACCGTTGCAGCATCGCTGAGCGCAGAGAGTGGAACAAATCCTGCCCCTGCTCCAGGCTCCGTCGCTGAAGGGTTCCCACCGAATAAATTCATGCGGTCCAATTTGTAGCCGGGAACTAGCCGCTCGATTTCATCGAGTAGCGCGAGCGGATCGAAGGGGCTCATCCGGAGTTCCATGCCGTTCGCTTCCAGCCAAACCGCGTGACGGTCGGCCTCTCCTGATTGCGCGCCACGCGTCTGGCCAAGGTCCGCTGTGACTCCGCTGCTTTTTCCAAACGGGACCAGTGCCTTGATGTTGGCGCCCATCGCATCCGCGAGCCGCACCAGAATTTCGAAGTCCGACTTGACGCCTGCGCGATCACCGGCCTTGCGGACAAGCTGCAGATCGCCAAAAGTGTTGGTGACGGTGCCGGATTTTTCATACAGGCTTGCTGCCGGGAACACGACGTTGGCGGCCGCTGCGGTTTCGGTAAGGAACAAATCCTGAACCACAACGAATGTGCCGAAGAATGTCTCCGCCCCCGCTTTCAGTTTTGGAACAGGATTGGCCCCAACGATGAGCAGCGCGCCCAGTTTGTCCCGCGTGGCAAGCATCTCTTTAAGTGTCTTGCCAGGCTTTGCAGGAAGACCCGGATATTCGGCGAAACCGCCCGGAGATGTTACCGGCACATAACCGGGAAGCAGGTCAGGGAAGAGGCCCATGTCGGCCGCGCCGCGCGAGTTGGCGTGGTCGCCCAAATAGGCGAAGCGGACATTGCCTCGCTTCAGTCCCCAGTTCACCAGGTCCGCAACAGCCTGCCCGCGGAACTCCTCGCCAAAAATGACGACGAGTGATTCTTCGGCCATCACCGCCTTGCTGAATTCGTCGTCCGCTCGATCGAGCGTCGCCGCCAGATCCTTGTATCCATCGGGCGCAAGCGTGAGTGTAGCCTTTGCCTGCCGTTCCAGCTTGATGGTCTCGGAGTTTGCAACATATAACCGTGCACGATTCAAGCGGACGTTCGTGCGCAACGTCCAGGCCAACAGCGGATGCTCCTCAGTGGGATTTCCTCCCACCAGCAGGATGGCCGGCGCCTTGGCAATCTCTTGTAGCCCCGCGGTCTTGCCCTCGGTTCCCGCAAGTGCGCGTGCAAAGTCTGCATACGCGGTCGAGCGTTCGTGATCGATATTGTTGGTGCCGAGCACAGTCCTTGCAAACTTCTGCAGCAGATAGTTCTCTTCGTTCGTGGTGCGGTTGGAGCCGATGACCCCGATAGCCGAGCCGCCCTTGCTGTCGCGAATTTCTTTGAGCTTGCCAGCCGCAAAACGCAGTGCGTGCTCCCATGTTGCCGGCTCGAGCTTTCCTTTTGCATTGCGAACAAGCGGTGTGGTCAGCCGCTCAGTGCTCTCCACAAAGTCAAAGCCGAATCTGCCCTTGGCGCAGAGAAAGTCGCCATTTATGCCGCTCTTGTCGCGATTGTCCGCGCGCACGATCGTCGAGCCGTCGTTCGACTGGCGGACACCCAGCGTGACTTTGCAGCCGTCAGCGCAGTGTGTGCAAACCGTCGACACGTGATTCATCTCCCATGGCCGCGTCTTGTACCGGTAGCTGCCGCTGGTCAGCGCTCCCACGGGGCAAACGTCGATGCACATGCCGCACTGCTCGCAATCCAGCTGATCGCCGCCATTGGGCATGATCGACGAGCTGACACCGCGATTCTGCACGCCAAGGGCCCACACGTCCATGCCCTCGCCGCACATGCGGATGCACCGGTAGCACAGGATGCAGCGCGGCCTATCAAAGTAGACAGCAGGCGACCATTGCTGTTCCTCTCGATGCTGCTTGGCTTCAGCGTACAGGCTTTCTCCTGCGCCGTACTTGAAGGTCATGTCCTGCAGTTCGCATTCGCCGCCTGCGTCGCACACGGGACAATCAAGCGGGTGGTTCCCGAGCAGCAATTGAATCGTCGCCTTGCGCGCCTGCGCAATCTCTGCGGATTCGGTGATGAAAACCTGACCTTCGGCGACGGTCGTGGTGCAGGCCGTTTGCAGCTTGCCCACTTTTTCCTGGCGCACCACGCACATGCGGCAGGCCGCCTGCAGGCTCAGTCCGGGATAGTAGCAAAACGCCGGTATCTCGATGCCCGCTTTCCGGCAGGCCTCAATCAGCAGCGTTCCCGCGGGAGCGGTGAGGGTCTTTCCATCGACTATGAAAGTTACGTCAGCCATTCGTCTCCAGCGCCCGTTAAATTACGGCCATCTCAACATGTTTCGCGAACGGGCATGGCCTGCCGTTCAGGTGATCTTCAAACTCTTTGCGGAACTTCTTCACAAAGGCCAGCGTGGGCATGGCCGCTGCGTCGCCGAGCGGACAGAAGGTGCGGCCCATCATGTTTTCGGCCAGGTATTGAATGTTATCGATGTCCTTCGCTTCACCAAATCCCGCGTGAAAGCGCGTCAGCGACTTCTTCAGCCAGTCCGTTCCTTCGCGGCAGGGAATGCACCAGCCGCAGCTTTCGTGCTGATAGAAGCTGATGGTCCTCAGAGCAAACTCAACGATGCAGGTCTGATCGTCGAGCACGACGACGCCCGCAGAACCGAGCATCGATCCAACTTTGCCCACCTGGTCGAAGTCCATGCCGAGTTCTTCAATCTCTTCCGGCAGCAACACCGGGGTCGAAGAGCCGCCGGGAACCACGGCCTTGAGTTTTCTTCCGCCGCGAATCCCGCCGGCCACATCGTAAACAATCTTTTTCAGGTTGTAGCCCATGGGCAATTCGTACACGCCGGGGCGCTCCACATGGCCGCTCACGCTGAACAACCGCGTGCCGCCGTTGCGTGGAGAGCCAATGGTCGAGAATGCAGCGCCGCCCATCTCAATCACATGCGGAACCGTCGCAATGGTCTCGGCATTGTTGATCACCGTAGGTCCGCCGTAAAGACCGACCACGGCTGGGAAGGGAGGCTTGATGCGCGGAACGCCGCGCTTGCCCTCGAGCGACTCCATCAGTGCCGACTCTTCGCCCACTTCATAGGCGCCGGCGCCGGTCTGCGTAATGATTTGGAATTCGGTCTCGGACCCGAAGATGTTCTTGCCCAGGCAGCCCTTCACGTAGGCATCGGCGACAGCCTTCTCCATAATCTCCAGAAGATATCGGTATTCACCGCGCAGGTAAATAAAGCCAATCTTCGCGCCGATCGCCAATCCGGCAATGATGGTGCCTTCAATGATGGCGTGGGGATCGTGCAGAAAAATCAGGTGGTCCTTGCAGGTACCGGGCTCGCTTTCGTCGCCGTTCACCAGCACGTACTTGGGCTTGGCTGACTGCTTGGGCACAAACGACCACTTCATGCCTGTGGGAAATCCCGCGCCGCCACGGCCGCGAAGATTCGAGGCCTTCATCTCATTGATAATCCAGTCGGCGCCCTGTTCCAGGCACTTCTTCGCAGAGGTGTATCCGCCAAGCTCAATGTAGCGGTCGATCTCGGCCGCGCCCATGCCAAAACGGCGCGAGACAACTTTGACCTCGTCGGGATGAGAGACAAGCCTAGGCATGGGGCTTTTTCCTTCCTGCCTTCACCTGGCCGCGATAGCTTTTGAGAAGCGCGGGAACCGCTTCCGGCGTAACCTCATCGTGAAACGCGTAGTTCACCTGGATGGCAGGCGCCCAGCAACATGCGCCGATGCACTCAACCTCTTCCAGAGAGAAGAAGCCGTCAGCCGTCACACCCTTGTGCCCGATGCCAAGCTCTTCCTGGAATTTCTCAAACACATCGAACCCGCCGCGCAGCATGCAGCTGATATTGGTGCACACCTGCACGTTGTACTTTCCGGCCGGCTTGAAGCGCAGCATCGAATAGTAGGTAGCCACGTTGCGCACTTCGAGTTCAGTAATGCCAATGCGCGCGGCCACTTCGGCGATGACGGCGTCGGAGAGATAGCCAATTTCATCCTGAGCGTAGAGAAGCATCGGGACCAGCGCGGAACGGCGGACAGGGTACTTCAGAACGAGCGCGTCAAAGCGCGCCGCCAGTTTTGGCGAAAAGAGCGTCATCGTTTCAGGGCTCATTGCATCAGCTCCCGTGCCCAGCTTTCCGCTGCCATATCCATCTCTTCCTCGCCCGTTTCGTTCCGCAATCGCCCTGTCTCCGTCAATTCAAGCGCCCCATGGCTTCCATCAGCGCGGTTCCAGAGTACGGTTGCACCGGTTCGGTTCAGTTCCAACCACTGATTCCCGTGACGAACCAGGATCTTGTCGCTCGTCGTGCTCAATCGCTGCCTGTCGATTTCCCCTCAATCCGTGGAGTGCCGTGTAGCTTCTCAGCAACGACGCCAGTGAAACCCAAAGTTCGCGAAACAATTCCTCATGCAACGGACTATTTCCAGATGCCAATGTCATCCAGCCCGTCGATTACTCTCATACCGCATCATCGATCGATCTCCCCAAGCACAATGTCGATCGATCCGATCACCGCCACAAGATCTGCCAGCATGCGTCCTTTGCACATCACCTCAAGCGACTGCAAAGTGGCAAACGACGGATACCGCATGTGAACCCGGTAGGGCTTCGCCGTGCCGTCTGAAACCACATAGTAGCCCGTCTGTCCGTGGCCGGCTTCAATGCCCTGATAAACCTCGCCGGCAGGTACTTCAAATCCTTCGGTCACAATTTTGAAGTGATGGATCAGCGCTTCCATCTGCGTCTTCATCTTCTCCCGGTCCGGCAGCACGATCTTCGGCGCGTCCGCCTTCACGGCTCCTTCAGGCATGCCATCCAGCGCCTGCTGGATAATCTTGACGCTCTCGCGCATCTCCACCAGTCGCACTTCATACCGCGCCCAGCAATCGCCGTCAGTCGAAGTAGGCACTTCGAACTGGAAATTCTCGTAGCCGCTGTAGGGCATGTCGCGGCGAAGATCGATATCCACACCGGAAGCGCGCAGCGGCGGACCCGTCACGCCCAGCGCAATCGCATCCGCGGGCGAAAGATAGCCAACGCCCTTGAGCCTGTTCCTGAAAATCGGATTCCCGGTAAGCAGATTGGCGTACTCGTCAATCTTTTCCGGCAACATGGTGATGAATCCCTGCACGCGGCTGAAGAAATCCAGCGGAGGCTCCATCGAAACGCCGCCGATGCGGATGTAACTGGTCATCATCCGTTGTCCGGCCACGGCCTCAAACAACCGCAGAATGTCCTCGCGTTCGCGAAACGTATACAGAAACACTGTCAGTGCGCCAATATCCATGGCGTGCGTGCCCAGCCAGATCAGGTGCGAGTTCAGGCGGCTCAACTCAGCCAGCACCACGCGCAGCCATTGCCCCTTTGCCGGAATCTCAAGTCCAAGCAGCTTCTCAACGGCCAGCGCATAGCAAAGATTATTCGACAGCGGATCAAGATAGTTGATGCGATCGGTCAGCGGAACAACCTGCTGGTAGAACTTCGCCTCGCACGTCTTCTCGATGCCTGTGTGCAGATACCCGATCTCCGGGTAGATCCTGACAATAATCTCGCCATCGATCTCAAGCACCAGGCGCAGCACACCATGCGTCGCTGGGTGCTGCGGCCCCATATTGATGACCATGTGCTGGTCTTTGGCGCCTTGAGCCGGTTCGAGAGTGGGCATGCCCGCCAGATCAGTCATCAGCGATACCCCTCAACCGGATAGTCCTTGCGCAGAGGATGCCCCTTCCACTCGTCGGGCATCATAATTCGCCGCAGGTTGGGATGCCCCTCAAAACGAATCCCGAATAGATCGAACACTTCGCGCTCGTAGTAATTCGCGCCTACCCACACCGAAGTAATCGACTCCACCGTCGGATCGCCGTCCTCCAGCAGAACCCGCAGCCTGATCCGCTCTTTGAATGCGTGAGAAAGAATGTGGTAACTCAACTGAAACCGCGGAACCGACGGAAACCAGTCCACCGCCGTCATGTCCTCAAAAAAGTTGTATCCCGCCGCCTGAACCGTCGCCGCCGCAGCCCGAATCTGGTCCGCCGCAATCGTCAGCGTCAACTCGCCAAAATCGAATCGCGCATCCACCAGCGCCACCGCGTTCCACGCCAAGATCGCCTTGATCGCAGGGTGATCCGGCATCGACTCAAGAATCGCAGCCTTCTTTGTCGATGGGGGTTGTTGAGCCTCAGTCATCTTTACAGGTCCGCCTTGTCCTGGCTCCAGTTGAGGACGCCTTTGCGCACGATATAGAACAGGCCCACAGCCACAAAGCCCAGGTAGACCAGCATCTCCCAGAACCCGAACAGCCGCGACACCCCGGTCAGCGCCGGCAGCCTGCGGTAGATCACCGCCCAGGGCATCATGAACACAGCTTCCACATCGAACAGGATAAACAGCACGGCCACCAGGTAGAACCGCACGCTGAATCGCCCGCGCGCATCCCCAACGGCCTCAATGCCGCACTCGTAGGTGGCCAGCTTGACCTTGGTATTGCGATGCCTGCCCACAAACCACGACGCTGTGACCATTCCCGCTCCAAGCAGGATTGCGGCACAGATTTGCATCAACAGCGGGAGATATTGCCAGTAATACGGGGTCATCGCCGCCCAGTCCGGATCAAACCAGTAAGATGGCACCTGCCCCACGGCGAAACCCACATCTCCGCTCCGACAGGGTGCTGGTTTGAGCTTAGGTTTTACGCCTCATCCCGTCAAGGCAGGGGCGCAGGGCCGCCACCCGCAGGCGCGCCTGTTGAAAACCGGTCCAACTTGCAGTTTCTGCCCATTTTTCGCGGCTTTGCTCAAGTCTTTTTCGTCTCGAATCTGTTCACATCCGGGCAGACGCTCTGCAACAAATGTGAGCGTCGTCACACAGTGTTCCGTTTTGGTACGAAATACTGACTCGTGCCCGTTTGGGAAGCGGTACGTTCGTCATCTGAAACAAATGCCATTGGAGGCCGAAGAACTGAGTGAGGATAAATTCCATGGCAGCTTCCACGACGTCCGGCTTTCTCGTTCCCATTACAGCGTCCCCCGCTCAAGTTCTAACCGCACGTGTCAACCGCCGCCGCCGCATCAGTCCCCAGGCCGGCCACGCCCTTGAGATTCTTGGCCACGCCATCGAGTACCTCACCGACGAGTTCGTGCATGAGGGTGGAACCTTCTCCGCCCAAAACGCCCAACTCCAGGCGGTCCAGATGCTGATGGCCGTCAATCGCGAGGTCTATTTCGAGTGCCCTGAGATCCCACCCTTGGGCAAGCGCATCCTCTCGCTGCTGCACATGGACTAGAACTGACGGAGAGAGGCGCGGGACTTCAGCCCCGCATAAGGCCGACAAAATTAGCAGGGGCTTCATCCCCTGCGGTCCGCTTTTTGCCCATCCTCCAAAATTGACTGTCATCTCTGCGCCAATCGTAGCCGAAAGCCTGCCCGCCGAGGCAGGGACCTGCGGTTGCTCTTGCGGTTGCTCTTCGCCAATCCCCGAGCGTAGTCGAATGGGGACCTGCCGTTCGGGTACCGGCTTCCAATTCCCTCGAATCCACGAAGGTGTAGACCAACGAACCGGGATTTACAGGCAAAAGCATCACCATTTTCCGACGCAATCGCCCGTTTTCACTGAAAACAACAGATACGTACTACGTACCGATGTAGACCTTCCCGGTGGGCGACAACACGAAAATGACTCAGGAATTGGCGGGTACGCCGGAGTGGCTCACTCCGATTTCGCCGTACCTATGC
This sequence comes from uncultured Acidobacteriaceae bacterium, assembly GCA_963820245.1. Taxonomy (GTDB): domain Bacteria; phylum Acidobacteriota; class Terriglobia; order Terriglobales; family Acidobacteriaceae; genus Telmatobacter. The sequence goes on from CAWFZC010000004.1 coordinate 249,319, forward strand.
CCTTCGGTGGCAAAATCGCAATAATCAAGCTGTTCTTACGACTGACAACACCGTAATGTCATCATTCTGGCCAAAGTGTTGCGCAGCGGCGGCTATCTCCGCCGCGGAGTGGCTCCGCCCCACAAGTTCCATCGTTCGTTCAAAGCCGAAAAGCTGTTGCTTCGCATCCGTTGCTTCGACGATGCCGTCTGTGATCATCACGAGCCGGCCGCCCGGTTCAAGTGTGAAAGCTACCTCCTCGAAGTCGGCGCCTTCGACCAGACCTAGCGGCATACTGCCTGCCAGGGGCACTTCGCAGCCGTTGTGATAAGGCGCGAGATGACCCGCATTGGCTGCGATGCATGTCCCGTCCGCCGCGATTCGAATAACGAGGCAGGTTGCGAATTGTTGACCGAACCGTCCGCACATATGGCCATTCAAATCTTCGAGAATCTTCAGCGGCTCCTTCGCGTGGTCCACAACGACCCGGATTGCGCCCACGATCATCGAGACCAGCATCGCTGCCTTGAGCCCTTTGCCGCTCACGTCGCCGATGATGAGCAGAAGGCTGTTGTTGTCCTCAGGAAGAATCTGAAAGAAGTCGCCGCCCACGTGCCGTGCAGACCGGTATTCACTCTCGACGGTAAATGCTGGAAGGACCGGCATTGCATCCGGCACAAGGATCTGCTGCACCTGGCGCGCCTGCTCCATCTCCTGCTGCAGTTGATCTCGCTCGCGCTGGCCCAGAAAAAAGCGCTGGAGCAGCCTGACCGTAAACATGAGCAGAACCGCCATCGTGCCCAACTGATAGAAATGCACATCGATTCCAAACGGCTGGAACCCGGCCGGCACATGCAGGGCGTTGAAGATCCATTGAACGTGGCCAGCAGCAACGAGAAAAACCGCAGGCAATGCCAGTAGGCCCTCCGACCGGTTGTGGCGAATGCCTCGGTATCCCACCCAAACGAGAACAACGACGAGCGGCGTATCAGAGAACTGGCTGAGCGAAAACATCCAGTTCGGTGCTCCGAAGTGAACCATCCACGAATAGAGCGGCTGAAGCACAGTCGCAGAGCACAGGTAATCGAGCAACGCCAGGGGCCAAACGATTCGGTGCAGTTTATTTACTCGGTCTAACCGAAACCATACTGCAAAAAACAGAATCCAGAAGACAGGAACCAGGGCTGCCGCGATGGCAAGGATCTGATGTGCAGAAGGCTGGCTGAGCCGTTCAGAGGTCTCCATGGAAACCAGGCTGTAGGAGTAAAGCAAAATGGTGGAGCACTCGAGCCCGAGCCATAAATAGGACGTCTCGGTGCGATCGAGCCGGTAGAGCACGAACACAAGACAAATGACGAAGATCAAAACAACAGCTTCAACCGCAAAACTGCTTGCAAACAGGAGTTCGGCATGACGGGACAGATTCGCCATAGCGAAGATCGCGGGAGCCTGGCCGAGGACGGGCGGCGCATGCAAACCACCGGCTGCCGGTTTGCTGGCCATCGATGTCGGCGCCATGTAGAAACGGATGGCGAGCGTCAACGCGCCGTCGTGCAACCCAGCGGGGATACGGAAGGCGCGCGTCTGCCCCCGATAGCACGTCACTCCACCGGCATTGAAATGGCCGAACTCTCCAATGAGCTGACCGTTTGCATAAACCTGGTATGCATCGTCAACGCTGGCGGGCATCATCAGCGCAAGCTGCGTGGTAGAGGAATCAGGATGACTGCGAACGGTCAAAGACAACCGGTACCAGGCGTAGCCCGCAATGGCCGTATATCCTCGTGCGGTCCAGCCTGGAACAAAGCCGGCAGAACTGCTGGTTGCGTTCGACGGGGAGGGAGGAGGCATCAGATCCATCGAGCCCCATTTCGAGTCATCGAAGTCCGGCTCAGCCCATAGCATTTGTCCGGTCACCGGGTCGACCGATGAGTCGCCGGTCTGGAACTTCCATGGACCGTTGAGCGGCTCAGCGAATTCGCCGAAGGTGATGAGCGCAGCGCTCTTCGGCGGGCCTGAGTGTGGTTGCTGCTGCCCTGACGCAACTGCGCAGCAGGTTAAAAATGCCGTGGTCAAGAGGACAGTGGAGAGTGGTCGTGCCATGGTAGAGCCTCACGTGCGGAAGGGGACGCTGCTAGAACTATACCTACGCGAAGCACGAACCGGGTTCCGGCTGCAATCGAGGGACAATTCGAATTTCAATAGTTTCTTGAACGAGGTCGGGCGCGGAAATCTTAGGGTCGCCGAAGTAGCCGGGCGCCCCAGGTCCGAGTCCCCAGAGACAAATCGTGTGCACACCATGCAGGAGATTGGTCGAATCTCAAGGTGTCGGGGATCCTCCGTCGAATCTCGCCAATTCAGATCTCAACATAGGTTCAGAGCCAGAGAACTGTGGGAATCCAAGTCCCTCTTCTGAACTGTGATTGTGGACACAATCGTTTCAGCGATGGGTATGTTCCTATTCTCGTCAATCACGAGATAACAATTTCATCAGGTGCTCTGCATGGCGCTTCTGGATAGGGTCAAGTTCGATGGACCATCGGATGTGCTGGTCTGGAAATGGCCGCATGATTCGCTAAGTCTCGGAGCGCAGGTGATTGTCAATGAAAGCCAGGAAGCCCTGTTCTATAAGGGTGGACAGGCTCTGGACCTTTTCGGTCCCGGCACACATACGCTCACAACGGCCAATCTACCCTTCTTGCAGCGATTGGTAAACCTTCCTTTTGGCGGGAAAACCCCGTTTTCCGCCGAAGTTTATTTCATAAACAAGTCCGTCGCTCTGGGCCAGGACTGGGGGACGAAGACCCCCTTCATGATCCTCGATCCAAGGTATAGGGTTACGATTCCTCTCCGCGCTTATGGCCAGTTCGGGCTTCGCGTGGTAAACGCCCGCGAGTTCGTGACCCAGATTGCCGGCGCAAGCGGAGGTGGAACGAGGGGTAGTGTTCGAGCCGATCTTGACTCGAAGTTATTCGTTGCCCATATCACGGACTTCGAACACGAAAAGACAGTCAATGTAGCTGGGACCACCGCCAACGATACAGCGCGCAATCTGCTTGAGTCACTCATCGTCACCTGCCTTCAACAATCGGTCGGCAGTCTGTTGACCGAACAGAAACTCTCTGTTCTGGATTTGCCGTCGCAGGTGCTTGCGCTCAGCAAGAAAACACATGAAATTCTCCAATCCAACTTTCAGACCTTCGGACTGGAACTCGTCAATTTTGTTCTTGAGAGCATCAATTTCGACAGCAAGGACGAGAGCGTCCAACGTCTACGGGCAATGCTGGATGAGGCAGCGCGTCTCGACGTGGTTGGCGACGCATACCGCCGCAATCTTGACTTTTACCGCACTGAGCGGCAGTTCAATGTTTTAGAGGGAGCGGCGGAAACCGGGGGCGCCGCAGGTTCCGTGATGGGCGCTGCGATGGGTATCGGAATGGGATTTGGCGTAGCCTCCCACGCAGGTGCCCTGGCCAAGGATTCAATGGCTGAAACTACGTCGAAATGCGGCAAATGCGGAGCATCCACAACCCAATCCTCCAAGTTTTGCCCCTCGTGCGGCGAAAGCCTGCAACAAACAACGAAGCCGTGTCCGGAGTGCTCAACCCAGAATCCCGCAGCCTCAAGGTTCTGCTCAAATTGCGGAGCCTCAATAGCTGCGCGAAAATGCGGCAAGTGCGGGGCAGAACTTCAGCGTACATCGAAATTTTGCAATGAATGCGGGGAGAAAGTATGACGGGAGACCCACGCATTCAGGGCGTCGCTATTCTCGCTACCGCCGGTCTGCTGCTGACGGCCGTGGTTCTTTTTCTCTTTTACGGAATATCAATGCCGTTACCGAGGAGCGAGACGTTCGTATTCACCGCATGGTTCAGCGCTGCGCAAGTGGTTCTTCTGTTTTCCTCACTGATCTATACGGCGATCAAAGATGGTCATCCGGGATCGGTGATTCCGGTCAATTCCGCAACGGTGATTGCCACCTTCTTCTATAACGTGGCCGCCGTTCTGACCATGCTGCTGTTCACGTTATATCTAACTCCGCGCTATTCCAGCGCTCGCACCTATTACGTGATCTGCGTTGCCGAACTTGGAGTTGCCGCAGCTTATGTGGTGCTACTTCAATTGGTTGCCGTTGCGCATAAGGTGGGCCACATCGAGGCATTGCAGTCCCGGGCAACGATCGATGATCTAGTCCGGATGTGCGACGCCATTTCCCTCAATGCCGCCAGCCTGGGGTGGAACGTGGATATACATCGATGCTCCGAGCTTATCCGGTTTTCAGAAGGGTTTCGCCGCGATCCGGCCTTGCCCTCCGAGGTAGATCGATTACTGGTGGAGCTTGAACTCTTGACGAAGTCGACTCCGCAGGAGCCGGCACTGGGCGAGGCGCAGAGGCTAATAAGCGGTATTGAGGCGCTGGCAAGGCGCAGAAATTAGAGGATGAGCGATTGAGTAGTGCTGAGATTTGCCCTCAATGCGGCTGGACTTTCGATAACGAAGCGCTACAGGCAAACTCTTGCAAGAAATGCCGCTCTGCGCTCCTTATAACATCGGTCGCATACCTTGAGAAGTTTGATCGCCCTGCAATTCAAAAGTACATTGCCCGCAATTCAGAGGTGTTAAAGCGCGACCCGGAAGATCATGATGCGCTGCTTAGCATGGGCCTGTGTTATTTGCGGCTTGGGCTCTGCGAAATGGCTGAGAAATTTCTTGAACGACTCATTGATGCTCACCCAGAGTCAGCCTCCGGATATTACTACAAGGCGATCGCATCTCTTCGGGGTAGGCGTCCGCGCGTGGTGACGTTGACGGTGGTTCGCGCGGCAGAGCAACTTCTGCTGTCGGCGATGACAATCGAACCCGGCAACGGGCGCCATGATGTTGTTTTAGCGGCCATGCGTCACGATTACTACGTTGTAAATGGTCTTCGCGTGCCGGAGCCGACTCCGGCCGATTTGCTGCTGGGAGCACAAAGCAAGCATTTAGACCACAACGAAATTGCACAAGGGCTGGCTCTCATGCACATTCCCGAGTCCTCCTTCAGTGCTGCGATTGTTGCAAAACAGAACTAACATCAGGAGGAAAAAGTGGAACCAGATCGTGCGAGAATTTCGAAGTATTTCACCAGCAAGTTTCCCAAGTGGGCAATTTGGCTTGTCGTCGTTGGTGTACTGGCGCTCCTCGGACCAAACGCGGTAAAAGTCGTGGGATTGGTCATGATAGTTGGCGGCGGATTTGCAATCTACAGCTCGACGCAAGTCGCGTCAGATGGCGAGATTGATGAGTGGACGCAAGAGGACCTGAATAAGCTGAACAAGCGTTCGCTCGACAAGCTTGGAATCGACACCTCGGAGTTGGTGGGTGAAGGGGTGATCGTTACCGGTCCGCGATTGAGTAACTTGGGCCCGGCGAAGTTCGGTTTCCGGAAGGGCAAGGACAACGTCCTGCGCTTCACCCCTGTCAATTCAACCCTCATCAACTTCACGAAGGACCAGCTCCTCGTTTACAGGTGCGCGCTTGATCTCCTAACGGGCAATCCCGTAAATGAAGCCACCGACGAATATTTCTACCGTGATGTGGTTTCCGTTCAGACAGCGTCTGAGACGGCCAGTGTCAGTCTACCCGGAACCGAACTCCAGGGATTGCAGTGCAACGCGGCTGAAACATTCAAGTTGACCACATCTGGAGGAACCTCTGTGAGCATGGTGCTCAAAGATGATTCTCTTATTCAGAAGTTGGGTGGCGGCGAGATACCGACGACGACGGCCGAGCGCGCAATTCAGACGATCAGGAAGATGCTTCGCGAGAAAAAGGGCTCAATGGTTGCGGTGTAGTCGATTGGCGGGCGGCCTGCCTCTCTTTGCTGTCCTGTGCCAGGAGCAAATCTGGAGTCCCGCCCTTTGCGTATTTCGCAAAGGGTGGGACCGTACCAGCTCGTCCTGGTCCTGCCAAGCGTCCGGTCTCGGTTCCGGCAAACTCGCCGAGTCGCTAGTAGACAACAGACCGGTCCTCAAAAGTGGGCTTGCGGGAATTTATTGACACAATGGCAGTCCCGAGCCCCCCTGACAAAGTCGAAGCTGGCCCTGCGATTCGGCTCCCCAACTTTTGAAATGAATTTCCAGAATCGCAAACCAGCCGAGGTCCCCGCTTTTGCTCTTCCTGTTCCCTAATCTCTGCCTTATCGTCCCCTGGCCACGACCCTCGATGTCCACCTAGACCAGGACAAAGCACATGCTAAGAACGCTCAAAATACACCCAAAATACTCCTAAATACTGCCTAAATAGTCGAATTTGCTCAAAATGTCTCTTGACGGTCCTGAACGATCGACGCAAAAGTGTCATGCCGGTCCTGGACACTTTGCACTTCTTCACCTGCAACTGGCCAACCGTCGCGTGTGAGTTGCCGATTTGTGTGCAAATCAGCAACTCGTACTGGTTGGAAAACTTTGTGCATGCAAAATATGCATCCAGAAATTTCCCTCTTAAACAGAGAGCGGGTGCCCCCGGTCCCTCGTCCGCCGCGGCGGAGGGACCGGGGTCCTACTGCCCGAAGATGAGCACGCCAAACAGAACCAGCCAGGCAAGTCCCATCGCATGCCAGAACCACGCGGTCGCATCCACCGCAATCTGCCGCGACTCAACCCGCTTGAAGAGTCCCAATGCGGTCACGCACACCACGAGAGCCACAATGCCGAGCACCAAATGCGCCGCATGAATTCCCGTGATCACGTAAAAGAAATAGCTCGCCGGCGTCGCCCAGCGGTCAAAGGCGAATCCCTGCGCGGTCAATTGCCTCCAGGCCGCAAGTTGTCCCAGCAGGAACAGCAGGCCCAAGGCAAGCGTGGCAGCAAGCCATGGCCTTGCGCGGCGAAGCGCCGGAGTTCCCAGTCCAAGCCACTCTTCCAGTACATCGAACTCACGGAAGATGTGCAGGCGGGCGACTTCCATGGTGAGGCTGCTCAGCACCAGCGCTGCTGTGTTGAGAAACAGGATGGGCGGCAGCAGTACCGGGTGCCAATCGCCGACCTGGCGTAAAGTACGCGCATCCATGTACGTGCCCGCCTGGCGCGCGTAGAAGAGCGCCACCAGCACGACGAAGAACATCATGTCTCCGGCCAGCGCGCAGAACAGAAAGGCCCGTGCTCGATGGAGCGCCTCGCGCGGACCCTTGCGCGGCGATCGCCAATCATCATCACCTCCACCACCGCCGCCGCCGGTCGGACGCCGGTCTACGGGCGGTCGGCCGCCGTGTCCTGGCTCTTTCCGTTCCGTTTCCGCTGGGGTGGGCGTGAAGATGGAGGGCATAATCGACCTCTGTGAGATTGAGGTTACTCTCACTTTGGTTTGGACGCATCTTTAATCAAAAGAGTGTATATCAGTCTGCGGGCCCCGGGACGGCCCGATGAAGGGAATCGCAGAAGGCAAAACTCCTTGATCTATTAGAGGTTATGGGATCTATTGGCCGTTGGTCCCTGCAACCATCTCGACAAAGAGTTTGTGTAACCGGCGATCACCAGAAAGCTCCGGATGAAATGTGGCTGCCAGGATGCTGCCTTGCCGCACCAGGACCGGGAAGGATTCCCGGCGCGCCAGCACCTCCACGTCCTCGCCAGTCGATAGAATCCGCGGAGCCCGGATAAAGACCATCTCCAGGGGGCCGCCGGGGACTTCAGTCTCAGCTGTGATTATTGCCGAATCGATCTGCCGGCCATAAGCGTTGCGCTCGACCACAACATCCAGGGCTCCCAGACTCCGTTGGGCTGGACGCTTGACTTCGCGAGCGAGCAGGATTGTACCCGCGCATGTGCCGAAGACCGGCTTGGCGCGGCAGAATTCACCCACGGCTTCGAAGAACCAATGCTTCTCGAGGAACTTGAGCATGGTTGTGGATTCGCCACCCGGCAGAATCAGGCCATCCAAATCTCCAAGTTGATCTGGTTTGCGTACCTCGACCGGGTCCGCTCCTGTATCGGCGAGAGCCGTAGCGTGCGCGTTGTAGTCGCCCTGGATGGCCAGCACACCGATACGCGGCAGAATGCGTGTTTTCGTCAACCCCGGAACTCCCCAAGCCTGTTCACCCACCAGGCGAACACTCAATCCTCGCGCGTTTTTCCTGGCGCAAGGATCGACAAAGGTTCATGCGAGCGAATAGCGAGCGTCTGCTCCATGCAATGGTTACCAGCTACCGAGTCCTCGCGCGTTTTTCCTGGCGCAAGGATCGACAAAGATTCATGCGAGCGAATAGCGAGCGTCTGCTCCATGCAATGGTTACCAGCTACCGAGTCCTCGCGCGTTTTTCCTGGCGCAAGGATCGACAAAGATTCATGCGAGCGAATAGCGAGCGTCTGCTCCATGCAATGGTTACCAGCCGCGCGTTTGGAGGAGTTGCGATTCCTCGAGGGCGGCGGCCGCAAGGCCCTTCATGGTCCCGGTCACCATCTCGCTGGCCTCTGCCAGGATCTTCGGATCGTTGTAGTGAGTGGTCGCGATCACGATCGCCTTGGCGCGAGAGACAGCTTCCTCGCGTTCCTTGGGATTATTTTCAACGTCCAGCGGGGTTGCGCGCTCCTTCATGAAGATCCCTGAACCAACAAAGATGGCTTCGGCACCAAGCTGCATCATGAGCGCGGCGTCGGCGGGGGTAGCAATCCCACCGGCCGAGAAATTCGGCACCGGCAGCTTGCCGGTCTGGGCAACCATGCGGATGAGTTCATACGGTGCCTGGTGCGCCTTGGAAGCGGCGTAAAGCTCCTGCTCGGACAGGACGGTCAGGGCCTTCATTTCTTTTACGATCTGGCGCATGTGCTGGACGGCGTGTACCACATCTCCGGTCCCGGCTTCGCCTTTGGTCCGAATCATGGCTGCACCCTCAGCAATTCTTCTGAGCGCCTCGCCCAGGTTGCGGGCACCGCAGACGAACGGAGTGGTGAAGGCATGCTTGTCAATGTGGTGTGCCTCGTCGGCAGGGGTGAGAACCTCACTCTCGTCGATAAAGTCCACGCCGAGCTCCTGAAGAATCTGAGCCTCTGCGAAGTGACCGATGCGGGCCTTGGCCATGACGGGGATGGACACGGCCTGGATGATCTGGCGGATCAGGCTTGGCTTGGCCATGCGGGCCACGCCGCCCTCGGCGCGGATCATGGCGGGAACGCGCTCGAGAGCCATGACGGAGGTGGCTCCTGCCTCTTCAGCGATGCGTGCCTGTTCGACGTTCATCACGTCCATGATGACGCCGCCTTTGAGCATCTCGGCCAGGCCGATTTTCAGGCGCAGCCCGGTCCCACTAAAAGTCTTGTTTTCATTCTTTTCTGGCATGTACTTCAACCTCGATTCGGTGCGGTTCCTGGAGTATTTGACCCCGTAAGGCCGCGTGAGACTGTCCTTCCCAGTGTAACAGCGATGTGGATGCGGGTGTGCGTGGCGGGCTTGATCTTAAAAGACTCCCAATGAGCCTAATCCAATCTTGTCCGCTCGCTTCTGGCTACGATTCTGCATCGTTTCGGGTCAGATGGCGACGGCACAACCACTTCCCGCACCTGCAAACGCGCAGACCCATGTCCCCGCCGTGTTAAGCAGCAATCAGCCGGCTGGCGTGCAAGCTCTTGTTCCGGTTGCGCCGCAGGAGAGGGAGCAAGCAGAACCGTTGGTCTTCAGTCCGCGCGTAGCGCTGCTTCCCGTGGAACTCGATGTAGCCGTTCCCGTGCGCGACTTCAGAGTTCGCAGTCTTCTGGCACTCGAACCAGGGCAACTGATCGAGTCGCAGTGGGGACACGGAGAGGATGTGCCGCTGGCTTCAGGCGAGGTGCAATTGGCCTGGAGTGAGTTTGAGGTCGTGGAATCGATGCTGGCAGTGCGAGTAACCCGGCTGGCCTGAGCCTGACCGGAAGTTTTGTTGAAGCAGGAGTGATCGTGGGCCGAACGATCGCGGGAGAGTTGGGCTGGGAAGGGCAGGGAATGAAGATACAACGGGAAAACGAGGGCGCAAGAGGAGTGGATGTGAACAGCGGACTGATCCCATCGCTGATTGGTCGCGCATTCACCGGTTGGCTTGCCCCGTTGCGATCCAGGTTGCATCACGGCGAACGCCCCCAGCCGCGTCTCGCTCTGCTTGAGCGGGTTGCGCTGGCTCCCCGCCAGTCACTCGCCCTGGTGGAAGCCGAGGGGCGCAGGTTCCTGGTCGCAACTTCGACCGAAGGCGGGCCGGTGTTTTATCCGCTCGACAATCCCGATCGGCCGGCACGGGAGCGCACGCCGAGGGTCTCATGGTAGCCATGTGGGCGGCGGCGCGAACGGCATCAACAGCAGCGGCGCCACTGCTGCCCGACCTCAACGCGCGGCTTCACCCGTCCGACTCAACTCCGTGGACCATTCTGCTAGTCCTCACGCTGATTACGCTGCTCCCGGCAATTCTGATGTGCATGACGCCGCTGGTCCGCCTGCTGGTTGTCTTTCATTTTCTGCGCCAGGCTCTGGGCACGCAGACTGCGCCCTCCAATCCCACGTTGATGGGGCTGGCGCTGATGATGACCTGGTTTCTGATGGCGCCGGTCCTCAACCAGGTGGACCAGCAGGCCGTCGAACCTTTCCGCCAAGGCGAGATCACCGGCATGGAAGCCATCGACAGGGGAGCCCAGCCGATCAAGCAGTTCCTGTTGCGTTACGCCCGCGAAAAGGACCTGGCGCTGTTTACCGCTGCCGGACAGATTCCGCGCCCGAATACTCCGCTGGACTTGCCGATGCGGGTCGTCATCCCGGCTTACATTCTTTCCGAACTCAAGGCCGGGTTTGCGATTGGAGCAGTGCTCTTTCTCCCGTTCCTGCTAATTGACATGGTCACTGCCGCCATCACCACCTCGATCGGCATGTTTCAGTTGCCGCCGGTCGTTGTCTCCACGCCTCTCAAGATTCTGCTGTTTGTGATGGTCGATGGCTGGAATCTGCTGGCCAGTTCTCTCTTGAAGAGCTTTTGAAGGGTTTGCTCATGACGCCGGACATGGTTGCCGAACTACTTCGCCAGTTGATGAAGGAGGCCATCATCCTGGCAGCGCCGTTGCTGATTGCCGCAGTCGGTCTGAGCTTTGTCCTGAGCCTTGTTCAGACGCTCACCAGCCTGCAGGAACAATCGCTCACATCGGTACCACGGCTGGCGGCAATCGCCATGATGCTGCTGGTGGGCATGCCCTGGTTTCTTGGGCGGCTGGCCGATTACACGCGCCTTTTGCTGACGGATTTTCACCGGTTTCTGGACTGAGAAAACATGAACGACTGGAGCACTTTCATGAGCGCAATGACACTGACCCTTGTGCGGGTCAGCGGCGTGGTGCTCTTTGCTCCTTTCTTCTCGGCGACGGCAATTCCGATTCGCGTCAAAGCCATATTTTCCGGGATGGTGGCCTTCCTGTTGGCTCCCCTGGTGGCGGAGCTGCCGGGTGCTCGGGTCAACCTCGGTTTCTCGGCCCTGCTGGGCGAGTTGGCCATCGGCCTGGTTTACGGACTCTCGCTCGCCTTGCTGAACGAAATGATGTTGTTCGCCGGGCAGATTGCCGGGTTGCAGTTCAGTTTCTCGCTGGTCAACCTGCTCGACCCGGCCACGAATATCCAGACACCGCTATTCGGCGAACTGTTTCAACTGATGGGGACGCTGGTCGTGATCGCGGCCGGACTTGACCGGATCCTTCTGGCCTCGATGGTGAGGAGCTTTCGAGTGGTCCCGTTGGGCGCCTACACGCTTGCGCCGACGGCCGCGATGGCCATCGTACGCGCCGCCGCGGGCATTTTTCTGGCAGCGGTCGAGCTGGCCGCTCCCATCCTCGCGGCCACCATGCTGGTGGAGGTAGCCGTGGCGCTGCTCGGCAAACTGAGCCCGCAGTTGCCGGTCATGAATATGACGGTGCCCCTGAAAACCCTCACGGGATTCCTCCTGCTCACGGGCGCGATTGGCCTGTGGCCGAGGTTTATTGAAGCGCGCTTCAGCGGCCTGCTCGATATGGCCGAACGGCTGATCGGCCTGCCCGGGCCGGCGGCAGGCGCGGGGGGATAGCCGATGCCGGGAGAGCGCACAGAACAGGCAACACAGCACCGCCGCGACAAGGCTCGGAACGAAGGCGATGTGCTGCACAGCCGCGAACTGTCGGCGGCAGCCGGAACGCTGGCGGGGGTGGTAGCACTTGGAATGCTCGGCCCGCACATGCTCCTGATCTGGCGGGACTCCTTCTCCGCATTTCTGAGGCTGGGAGCAGCGGCCCGCTGGGAGCCTGCGCAACTGGAGCCCACGCTTGCGGCGCTTCGCAGCCTTGCCATGGCGATTCTCGGACCCCCTGCAATTTTGATGGCAGCGGTCGCTGCCGGGGCGCTTGGCGCAGGCGTCCTTCAGACGGGTGGGCTCAACGTGCACGTCGAGGCGGTGGGATTCAAACTTGACCGCATCAATCCAGTCTCAAACATCAAGAACCTTTTCTCGCTGCGGGCCGCGGCAAGGCTGAGCAAATCGTTGCTCCCGGCGGCGATGCTGGCCGTCTTCGCCGTGCAGAGGGTTGCACGTCAGATGAACCTTCCACCCTTCTCGACGGCCCGCCTGGAGCAGCTGGGTTCAGACATCTACGGCTTGCTGCTGGCGGCCGCCTGGCTGCTCTTCGGCTGGTCGGCGATTGACTACCTCGTTGAGTGGCAAAGCCGCGAGTCGCGCCTGAAGATGAGCAAGCAGGACATGCGCGACGAGTTCAAGGAGACGGAAGGCAGTCCCCAGATTCGCAGCCGCATTCGCGGATTGCAGCGGCAGATGCGGCGCCGCCGCGTGAAGGCTGACGTGGCAAAGGCCGCGGTGGTGCTGACCAATCCCACGCATTATGCCGTAGCGCTTGGTTTCGACTTCGCCACAATGGAAGCTCCCAAGGTAATGGCCAAGGGAAGAAACCTGCTGGCCGAGGAGATCAAAGCGGAAGCCCGGTGGGCCGGTGTGCCCATTGTCGAGAACCCGCCGCTGGCGCGCTCGCTCTACCGATCGGTCGAAGTCGGGCAACCGATCCCTGTTGACCTCTATGCGGCAGTCGCCGCGATTCTCGCCTATCTCTACCGGCAGCGTGTGGAAGCCGAAATGAGGGAGAGGCGAGCGCGCGAATCCGCGGCACGGCGAGACCAGCAGACGCAGCAGACGGCTGGATTCAGGGGCAATGTGTCCGCCTTCGGGCCGCCAGGAGGTCCCGCATGAGTACCACGGCGCTGGCGCAGAATGCACTCCCGGGAGTTTCGATTTGGAAGCGGCTGGGCGAATATCTGTTGCCCCTTGCGGCCATCAGCGTGATCTTTGTCATGCTGGTGCCGCTTCCGGCTGCGGGGCTGGACTTCCTGCTGGCTCTTTCAATGGCCGCATCCGTCATCGTCTTTCTGTCGGCGATGCAGATTCGCCGAGCCGTCGAGCTTTCGGTGTTTCCCACCCTGCTTTTGCTGCTGACCCTCTTCAGGCTGGCTCTGAACATCGCTTCCAGCCGCCGCATCCTGCTGCATGGCTCCGAAGGCACGGCCGCTGCGGGCAAGGTCATCGAGGCCTTCGGCCAGTTTGTGGTGGGCGGCAATTACGTCGTCGGCTTTGTCCTGTTTCTCGCGCTGGTCGCCATCCAGTTCCTGGTCGTCTCGCATGGAGCCGTGCGCACAGCTGAGGTCACGGCACGCTTCACGCTCGATGCCTTGCCGGGAAAGCAGATGGCCATCGACGCCGATATGAATGCCGGCCTGATCGACGAGGCCGAAGCACGACGCCGGCGCCAGGCCATCGCCCGAGAAGCGGAGTTTTACGGCGCCATGGACGGTGCCGCGCGCTTCAACCAGCGTGACTCGCTGGCCACGATTCTGATTACGGCGATCAACATTGTTGCGGGTCTGCTGATTGGCACCTTGCAGCAGGGGATTGAGTTGGGCGAGGCGGCGCGTACCTATACGGTGCTGACCGTGGGCGATGGCCTCGTGACCCTGATCCCTTCCTTGCTGGTCTCTGTGGCCGGAGGCATCACGCTGACCCGCGCCAACTCCGCTGGCATGCTGGGCGGCGAGATACGTCAGCAACTGCTGGCGCGGCCGGCAACACTCTATCTGGCCAGCCTGGTCTCGGCGGCCATGTGCCTGATTCCCGGCTTGCCGAAGTTCGCTTTCCTGGCAGTGGCTGCTGGGCTTTTCTGGGCCGCGCGCCGCCTGCCGGCGGAGACCGTTCTGCCGGCTCCAGCCGAGTCGGCTGGAGGAGAAAAGAAGAAGGTAGAGCCCGGACAGGCCTCTGACCTTGCTTCGCTGCTACGCCTGGAAGATCTGACGCTCGAGATTGGCTTTCAACTGATTCCGCTGGTGGATGAGAAGCAGGGCGGGCAACTTCTGAACCGGGTGCGATCGCTCCGCCGCCATCTTTCGTCTGAATTGGGTTTTCTGGTGCCCCCGGTCCATATCTCGGACAATCTGCGGCTCAAGCCGCGCGAATATCTGTTCTCGCTCAGGGGAATTGAAGTTGGCCGCTGGCAGACCGAAGGCAATCACCTTCTGGCCGTTTCAGGGGACGCCGGGCGCCGACCACTGGCGGGCAAAGAAGCGCGTGAGCCGGCATTCGGGGTTCCGGCCATCTGGATTGCGCCGGATCTGGAGGACCAGGCCATTGCGGCCGGCTACTCCGTGGTCGACGCGGTCACGGTGATCACGACGCATCTGGGCGAACTGGTCCGCCAGCATGCGTGGGAGTTGCTGGGCCGGGCCGAGACCAAGCGCCTGTTGGACGGCCTGAACGAGAGTCATCCCAAACTGATGGAAGAGCTGGTGCCGAAGCTGCTGACGCTCGGCGAAGTGGGCCGTGTTCTCGAACAACTGCTGCGCGAGCGCGTGTCGATCCGGGATCTGGCCACAATTCTCGAAGTTCTTCTTGAGACCGCTCCCATGAACAAGAATGTCGTGGCGCTGGTGGAGGCCTCCCGTCAGGCCATGGGACGGCGCCTGATCCATCCCTTGCTCGACGGCGACGGGCAGTTGCCCGTTCTGCTGCTCGACCCCTCGCTTGAAGAAGCAATTCAGACCACGCTGGCGCCGGAGTCGGGGCACCGTCTGCTCTCGGCCGGATCGACCGAGGGCGTCCCGGTGCTGCGCCGGCTCACCGATTCTTTGAGGCAACTTATCGGAACCGCATCCTCATCGGCTCTGCCCGTGCTTCTATGCCCTAGTCCAGCCCGCTACCACGTGAAGCGCTGGCTGGATCCGATCTTGCCGCGGCTTTCGGTGGTTGCCGCCGGGGAGATCCCTCCGGAGATTCGCTTGAGGCCGGTGGGCACGGTGCGTTGAGGGATGCGAGAAGGGGAGGGACGTCGATGGCGATGGAAGCGGCGGTTACAGGAGGTAACCAAAGGTCGTCACGCCGGGTTACGGCCACTGCGGGCTACCCCCCGGCCACGGCCGGGGCTCCAACTCTGAACAGCGAGCAAGAGCGCGTTCTGCTGGAACATCTGCCCATCGTGCGTTTTCTTGCACGCCGCATCCACGAGCGCCTTCCGCAGCACGTCGATATCGAAGACCTTGTGTCGGCGGGTGTCGTCGGATTGATGGACGCATTTCAAAAGTTCGACCCCGGCAAGAAGGTTCAGTTTCGCAGTTACGCGCAGTTTCGCATTCGCGGGGCCATTCTCGACAGCCTGCGAACGCTGGATTGGAGTCCCCGTGAACTCCGCCGCAAGGGCCGCGCGGTCGAGGAGGCAATCCGGGTGCTGACAGCGCGGGCGGGGCATGCTCCCGGCGAAGCCGAGGTGGCTGCAGAGATGGGTCTCGCCCTCGAGGACTATCAGCAGCTGCTGGGAGATTTGAAGGGGCTCGAGATCGGCACGCTCCACATGGAGCGCAACGAAGACTCGGGAGAAGAGGAGCTGGCGTACGTGCCCGGCCGACCGGATGAAGACCCGCTGTTCCGATGCCTCCGGGGCGAGCTCGAAGAGAGGTTGAGTGAGGCCATTGCCCACCTGCCTGACCGGGAACGGCTGGTGATGACTCTTTATTACTACGAGGAGATGACCATGCGCGAGATTGGATTGGCGCTCGGCGTGGTTGAATCCCGTGTCTCGCAGGTTCATGCCTCGGCTGTCGTGCATCTGCGCAGTGCGCTGAAGGACCTGTCGGCAAAAGGGGTCTTTAAGAAACCCGGCCCACGCCGCGAGCAGGCACGCGAGCGGCGCGTAGCACCATGAGGAAATGTTCAGGAAAACAGGCGAGGGCGGGGATACAAGAGCATTTTGTGAGCGGAAACAAGAAGGGCCGGAGGTGGTGAGAATTGATTGAGAAGACGCTCAAGCAGGATGAAATCGATGCGCTATTTGAGGCCGCTCGAAGTTCAACTCCCGAGTCAGCGAAGGGTGAGGTAAGAGCCCGGGTCATTCCCTACAATTTTTCATCCGCCGGGCAGATATCGACCGAGCAGCTGCGCGCCATCAGCATGCTCAACGACCTGTTTGCCCGGAACCTGACGCACAACCTCGCGGCCTGGCTCAGGACGCGCTTTCAGGTGAACCTGGTCTCAGCCGAGCAGATCCAATTCAATGAGTTTCTTCTGCGTATCCCCGAGATCAGCTATGTCGCCTCGGTGCGGCTTGAGCCGCTCGGCGCACTTTCGGTGTTGCAATTGGACCTTGGCCTGGCCCCTCCGGTGATTGACCTGCTTCTGGGGGGCGAAGGCAAGGACGGACCGCTGCGCGAGCTGACCGATATCGAGGAATCGATCCTGGGCAGTGTAGTTGAGATCATCTGCCGCGAACTGACCGCCGCCTGGCAGCCGGTTGGCCTCAGTTTCAACTTCGAACGCCGGCAGATGCAGACCCAGGTGGCCAGGGTAATCTCGGTGAACGAGAAAACTCTCTGCCTGAGCTTTGAGATTCGCATGCCGCACAGCTCGGGCCTGCTCAATCTTGCCTTTCCCGCCGTGGTCGCCAACACCATTCTTCGCCGGCTTACGTCCGATTGGGGCCGCCGGCGCCGCCATGGCGGCGATGCCCAGGCGAGGATGGGAGCCGCGGCGCGCCGGATCAAGTTTGGCTGTTCGTTGCAATTGCCGACGGTACGTCTGGCTGCCGGCGCCCTAGAAAGCCTTGAGCCAGGCAGCATCCTCCGCCTGGATCTGGCTGCCAACACGCTTCCAGTCTGGCGCGTGGGTGGTCAATCTCTCTCTGTTGCCCAAGCCGTTCGTCAGGGCACCCAGCGCGCGGCCCGCATCGAGCGTACGTTTGCCGAGGCAGAACGATGAAGACGTATCTTGATTGCTGGGCCCAGGTGGCACGCGACCTTTTTGCCCAGGCTCTTGCCGGAGAGCCCGAGTTGACAGACGCGGTGCCCAAGCCGCTTGAGGTCGGCTCGTTTGGCTTTGCCGCCACGATTCAGGGGGATGAGGAGGGCCGCTTTTCTATTCAATTCGACGGTTCGATTCTGGAGGTACCGCTCTTGGGCGAGGGCGTGGATCAGAAGGCGAGCTGGGCTGAATTGCTGCGCGAGACTTGCGACGCGGCTGCAGGAGAGTTGCTGGCAAAGACAGGAAAGAAATGCCGCGTAGCCGGATTTGAGCCGATCTCGGGACAGACGCAGATCTCGCGCGCCTTCCAATTGAAGTCCGGAGAGCGAAGCTGGACGGTTCTGGTGCACGATGAGGTACGCGCCCCCCGGCCCGAGATGCCTGCAGGCGACCCAGAGCCCACGCCCGCTCGACCGGCCCAGCCTGCCAGCCTGAGTCCCGGTCTTGAATTGCTGCTGGATGTCGAACTCGATGCCTCCCTGCGCTTCGGCTGCCGGGAGATGCCACTTGGGGAAATTCTCGATCTGGGACCGGGAGATGTAGTCGAACTTGACCGGCATGTCACCGATCCCGTCGACCTGATTGTGGGAGACAAGATTGTTGCGCGCGGCGAGGTCGTGCTGGTGAACGGCAACTTTGGCCTTCGTGTCACCGAGGTCGCCGCGCCCAGAAAAAGGCTGGAGAGCATCCGATGCCTTTTCTAAGAGAGGACCGCAAGCCGGCAGAGCGGGGTCGTCCGAGATTCAAC
This sequence comes from uncultured Acidobacteriaceae bacterium, assembly GCA_963820245.1. Classification (GTDB taxonomy): domain Bacteria; phylum Acidobacteriota; class Terriglobia; order Terriglobales; family Acidobacteriaceae; genus Telmatobacter. The sequence continues at coordinate 267,336 of CAWFZC010000004.1, forward strand.
CCGGGAGGAGCCGGATGGGCAAACGACCCGACGGCGCTTCTCGGAACTGAATCAGAGCGGAGCGAACCCGTGCGGCGTGGATTGACGCTGGGATTGTTCACATCCTGCGCAAATCCCGCCTGCGATTCCGGATGGATGAAATTGTGGCGCAGCCGCTCGGTGCCGGTATTTGAAGGCGGCTGGAGTTGCTCGGCAGCCTGTACACGGGCGCAGATAGAAGGCGCATTCCTCAGGGAAGTCGAAGCTCGCGGTATTCCCGAGGAGGTCCACCGTCACCGGATTCCCTTGGGGCTGGCGATGCTTGAACAGGGCTGGATTACCAGCGCCCAGTTGCGCAAGGCACTGGAGGCGCAGAAGACCGCAGGATCCGGCCGTTTGGGTCATTGGCTGGTGCGACAGCAGGCAGTCAGTGAGCAGATGGTGACCCGGGCGCTGGGGCTGCAGTGGAGTTGTCCGGTCCTGGGCCTTGAAGCGCATGCCCCGGAAGGATTGACCTCCGTTTTGCCGCGCCTGTTTGTCGATGCATTCGGTGCGTTGCCGCTCAGGATTGCGGCGGGCAAGATCGTTTATCTGGGATTCGAATCCCGGTTGGATCCCGCACTTGCATTGGCCGTCGAGCGCATGACGGGCTTGCGGGCCGAATCCGGTCTGGTGCAGGAATCGCTTTTTCGTCCCGCCTATACGCGCATGCTCGCCGCAACGTTTCCCCCGGTGGAATTGATTGAAGCAGCCTCGGATGCGGCACTCGTTCAGGCACTAGCAAGGCGCGTCGAAAAGCTCAAACCGGTTGCCTCCCGGCTGGTTCGGTTGCACGACTGCCTTTGGCTGAGGATGTGGATCGATCCGCAGAAGGGCCCGCTGCCTCAAATCGGTTCCGTCCGGGACCTGATCTGTTCCCTCCGCTCCTTTTGACAGCGAATCGTACCTGGCGCCCGTACCAGGCCTCAAGGATTCATTGTGGTTGCCGATACAAAGTGCAGTAGAGGAGTAAAGGCATGAGTGAAGTGCGAGCCTTGATCGTCGACGATTCCTCGGTCATGCGCAAAATTGTGGAGCGTGCCTTGCGCCAGGCAGGCCTTGATCCGCTGGTGGTGCATGAGGCCGGCAGTGGGACCGAGGGGTTGGATGTGCTGAGGGCGCGACAAGTCGACCTGATTCTCTCCGATATCAACATGCCTTCAATGGACGGGCTTGAGTTTCTGCGCCAGGTTCGCGCTCAGAACCTGGCGCCCGGGATTCCGGTGGTCATGATTACGACCGAGTCGAGCGAAGAGCACGTCAAGCAGGCCATTCAGGCCGGTGCACAGGGGTACATCCGCAAGCCCTTCACCGCGGAGCAAGTCAAGGAAAGGGTATTGCCTCTCGTGCACGCGGCCTGAGATGAGAAGGAGACAGCATGCAGTTGAACGGTGTGCGCAGGGCCGCAATCGCGCTTGGACGTGGGGGCGGCGGGAAGGGAATGGAGCCTACGATGGCAGTATCGTTGCGTGAATCCCTGCAACAGGTTTCCGACCCGAGAAATCTGGATGCGAGCGTAGAAGAGGTCTTTCAATTGATGCTCGGCGTTGAATGCCGGCGGGAGCATGGAGCCGCGAACCAGGAGCAGGATTCAGTAACCGCGGTGGTTGGATTTGGCGGCCTGCTGAGTGGAGCCTGCGTTTTCACGACCGGTCGCACTGCAGCCCTTCAGATTGCGGGATTCATGACGGGCATGGAGTTCGAGGAGGTCGACGACACGGTCAAGGATGGAATCGGGGAGATCTGCAACATGCTGGCCGGCTCGTGGAAGGGTAAGGTCCCTGAACTGGCCGCAAATTGCGGCCTTTCGGTGCCCGCGGTGATCACCGGCCGCGACTACAAACTCCATGTCCAGGCTCCGGAGTTTCAGCTGCATCATCTTTACCGCTTTCAAGAGGCAACTTTCGCAGTCACCATCGTCTGCGACGGCTTGCAATAGATTTCGACACAAAACGGTATTCAGGATAGCGGGCCCACGAATCTCAGAATGGGGCTGGGCGCTCACCTTGAGTTGGGCAGCGACAAGGCCTGGACCGGCCCTCCAGAGCTGTTTCAGACTGGGCTCCATATTGAACGTCGCAGGATGCAGCCAGCCATTCCTAAGCCGCTCTAATCCTTTACCTCCCCAAGCGGCCCACCATATGCAGGCTCTCTCGTTGTCAGGAGAGCGTGCGATGGACAGCGGTTATTACGCGGCGATGACGGGCCTGGTGGCGCGAACTCAGGCTCTCGATGCGGCAGCCGCCAATCTGGCCAATGCGCAGACGCCGGGATACCGGGCGGAACGTGAGTACTTCCGGTCCGCGCTTCTCGGCCCGGACGCCCTCAATTCCCAGCTGGGTCGCACGGTGAACAACTACGGCCTTCTCGGCGGCGACCAGCTCAGCATGGCCCAGGGGGCACTGCAATCGACGGGCAATCCTCTTGACCTGGCGATTGAAGGCGAGGGTTTTTTTCAGATCCAGACAGCGAACGGCCTCCGCTACACCCGTGATGGTAACTTCCACCGCTCCTCGAGTGGCCAACTGGTCACTTCGGCAGGGGAGCCTGTGCTTTCCTCGGCAGGCAAGGTGATTGCGTTGCCCCCCGGTGAGATCTCGTTTGGTTCCGATGGGGTGGTTTCGGCCGCGGGCGGAGCGGTGGCCACTGTTGGCGTCTTCACATTTGCAAAGGGAGCCCAACTGACGGCAGAGGGAGCCAACCGGTATGTTGCGCCTTCTGGTGCCGCACCGATCGAGGCAAAAGACGCCTCGGTGCACCAGGGAGCCCTTGAGGCTGCCAATCAGGATGTGGTGCAGGGATCGCTCGACCTGATCGTGATGCAGCGGCAGGCGGAGATGATGCAGAAGGCACTCACCGTCTTCCACACGGAGTTCAACAAGATTGCCACCGAAGACCTGCCGAAGATCTGATTCGAGGACGAGGGGATCCATGATTCGTGCTTTGTATACAGCCGCCAGCGGCATGAGCGCGCAGCAGATGAACCTGGACACAATTGCCAACAATCTTGCCAACTCCTCGACCACCGGCTTTCGCCAGCTGCGCCTGCAGTTCCAGGACATGGTGTACCAAAACCTGGTCACTCCCGGAGCGGCCGAAAGCCAGAACACCGTTTCGGCCGGCCTGCAGATCGGCCTGGGCACCAAATCGGCGGCTACGGAAGTCATCACGACCCAGGGCGCGCTCAACGAAACCGATAATCCTCTTGACGTGGCGATCGAGGGAACCGGTTTTTTTCAGGTGCAGCGGCCTGATGGCACCATCGCATACACGCGCGCGGGACAGTTTCATCTCAACAACCAGGGGACCATCGTCACCACGGACGGCGATCCCGTGATTCCGACGATCACCATTCCGTCGAATGCAACGGCTGTGACCATCACCCAATACGGGGTGGTGAATGCGACGCTTGCCGGGCAGCAGAATCCCTCGCAGCTCGGCCAACTGCAACTGGCCACCTTTCCCAACCCCGGCGGCCTCGAGAGCCTGGGCGCAAATCTGCTCCAGGCCACTCTCAGTTCAGGCGACGCGGTGCTGGGCAATCCCGGCGGAACCGAGGGGATGGGGACCCTCCAGCAGGGATATCTGGAGAACTCGAACGTCGATGTCGTCACCGAGTTTGTGCAGATGGTTCTCGCGCAACGCGCCTACGAATCCAATTCCAAGGTCATCAAAGCGGCTGACGATATGTATTCGCAAATCAATAATATGACACGCTAAAGCAAATCTGTTGGTTGAGCGTTGAGAGAGGACGGAGGTATGCGCGCATCAGGCCGGGCAGTCACTGGACTCTTCATATTGTCGCTCGTTTGGAGTGCATTCCTGCCTGCGAATTGTAGGGCCCGAGCTGCGCAAGTTGTAAAGGCCTCGATCCGATCGGCAACCGAAGTGAATCAGTCACTCGAAGCGGGTGTTCTCAAGGAGATTGATGATTCCTGCACGGGCGACCGCTGGCTGCTGGTTCGGGACACCGACCATCCCGCGGGGCCGGGGCGCCTGGTGCGGATCACGCGAACCGGGCGACTGGTTCAGACAGGCGGGCAAGAAGCAACGATTCCGAACAGCCGCGAGGGAGCCGCTGTACCGGTCATCCACACCGGAGATGCGCTCATTCTTGAGGAGAGTACACCGCTGGTTGAGGCGCGCCTTGAGGCCCGGGCAATGGGCCCGGCTGTTTGCGGTGGGGAGTTTGAAGCGCGGCTCGCGATCGGCGGAAAAATTGTGCGCGCCGTGGCTCTTGGAAAAGGCCGTGCTGCGTTCCTGGCTCCGGAGGGGATGAGGCCATGAGGCAAAGCTTCAGGATTGCAATCCTTGTGTGTGCCGTGACCGCGCCCGGTCCATACATCCATGGGAAGAATGCGAAACCGATTGCGGCCGCAAGAGCGACGCCACCGGAGACCGCCCTGAGCACTTATATTCAGCGGGTACGTGCGCAGCAGGCGGCTGAGGTAAAAACGTCCGGCTCGATCTGGAGTCCGGAGGGCAGACTTGTCCGGCTGGGAACCGATGCGAAGGCGGTTCGCCTGCACGATGTAGTTTCCGTCGTGGTCACGGAGAGCCTGGCGGCGTCGACCGACGGGCAGGTCAAAAACGCGCGGGCTTCCAATGCCAACTCCGGCCTCACCGCCCTTTTTGGTGCGCTCAAAGCGGCCAACGCATTGCAGAACCTGGCTGGCATGACTGCATCTTCAGGCCTGACGGCCCAAGGGCAGAGCACAACGAATTCAAGTCTTGCGACGACCTTTGGGGCCGAAGTGGTGGACGTGCTGCCCAACGGAATGCTGGTGGTCCAGGCGACGCGCCAGATCACCTTCTCTCAGCAGACGCAATTGATCAAGCTCCGCGGATTGGTACGGCCTGAAGATGTGAGTTCACAGAATCAGGTGCAGTCGACAGCCATGACCGATCTCGAATTGGAAGTAACGGGCAAGGGCATCGTAAATGACTCCACCTACAGGCAGAATCCCCTGGTGCGCTTGCTTGAAAGGCTGGTCGTGTTTTAGACGCCGGGTATTGGCTGCGGATCCGGGGGCTCGGGAAAGACAAGCGAGAGTTTGGGTCAGAAGAGCGCAGGTATGGGCCCGGAAGAGCAGGGAAAGGACACCTTGGGAAAGCGGGGTCACAGTTGTTAAGGCGAGCGGCAAGTGGGAAGGTACAAGAGCATCGAAGGATTGGGTGGGCCATCTGGCTCGCGGCCTTCGCTTTGTTTGCCGTGCTGCCAACATTCAGTCTTGTCTCAGAGACGGCAGGGCAAAAGGCACGCGTCAAGGACGTTGCCACTATCGAGGGGATTCGCGACAACCAGCTCGTTGGCTATGGTCTGGTAGTCGGTCTGCACGGAACCGGCGACAGTTCGCAAACCGTGTTCCCGGCACAGACACTGCTTTCGGTGTTGGAGCGGATGGGTATCACGGTACCCCAGACCGGCTCGAACAGCGCCAGCAACATGCAGGTAAAAAACATGGCGGGAGTCTTTGTCGTGGCCACCCTTCCTCCGTTCAGCCAGCCCGGAAGCAAGCTGGACGTGACGGTCTCGTCGGCAGGGGATGCGCGCACGCTCGAAGGCGGCATTCTGCTCATGACACCCCTTTACGGCCCGGATGGGCAGATCTTTGCAGAAGCGCAGGGAGCGCTCGTGCTAGGCGGCTATATGGCCGCAGGGGGAGGAAGCAGCAAGCAGATGAATCACCCGACCACGGCTCGGATTCCCGATGGCGCCCTGGTGGAGAAGCCTGTTGCCTTTGACCTGAAGCAGATGCATACGGTCGGCGTCGTATTGAATGACGCGGATTTTCACACCGCCGAGCGCATGGCAACGGCCATCGATGAGGAGATCGGCCGGGGAAGAGCACATGCTGTCGACAGCCGCAGAGTAGAAATAGCGGTCAACCCCGATGAAGATGTTGCCGGATTGCTGGACAAGGTGGAATCGGTTGAAGTCGAGGTCTTCCCGAGAGCGCGTGTGGTGGTGAATGAGCGCACAGGAACGGTCGTGATTGGAGGAACCGTTCGTCTTCAGCCGGTGTCCATTCTTCACGGCGGCTTGTCGGTCAACGTGATCTCGACTACAGAGGTATCGCAACCAAATGCCATGTCCGCGGGCGGGACAACCCAAGTGGTGCAACAGACTAGCGTTCAGGCACAGGATCGGCCGGTGAACCGCATCGATCTCAAGATGGGCACGACGGTCGAGGATCTGGTCGGAGAATTGCAACGAACAGGAGCGGGAGCGCGGGATGTGATCTCCATCCTGCAGGCGATGAAAGAGGCAGGCGCGCTTGAGGCCGACCTGGAGGTGCTGTGATGCAGGCAATTTCATCCCTGACAAATGTGGCAGGTTCTACCCCGGGGCTTGACCCAAGGCTGGTGAAGGCCGCTCACGAATTCGAAGCACAGATGATGAAGGAACTCTTGAATCCTATGACCGGCAAGGATGCGCTGACCGGGGAGGACGAGGAGGACGGAGGCGACGCGAATACAAACGGCGCGCTCGGCGAGTTTGCCTCCGAGGCGCTCGGACAGGCGCTCAGCCGGCAGGGAGGCTTTGGGATTGCCAACCGCATTGTGCAGGACCTCTCCCATTCTGGCAAGCAGGGTGAAACCGGGAAGGTAATGGGAAATCCGCACGGCAATACCGTGTTCAAACCTCTTAAATGACTAAAGTGATTAGCAGCCAGGCCGATAGCATCAGCAAGGAGCAATGCGTATGGATATTCGCAATAGTCTCGAGGGTTTGAGGTCACTTCTGGGAACCACTCCCGCAACGACTCCAGCCGGCGGCCCGAAGAACAGCGCATCCCAAGGCACGAGCGCCCTGGGCGCCGACCACGCGACTTTCAGCAATGCCGGCAGCGAAGTATCGCTGACATCTGGTGGAGACGGCGTGCGCACGGAAAAAGTGGCGGCAGTGCAAGCAGCACTGGCGGCGGGAACCTATAACGTGCCAACTTCGGCGGTAGCCTCAAAAGTTTTGGACGCGATGATGGGCGGGGGAGAATAACGAGCCGCCCAATTTGCCCAATGGGTGTTGTGCCACCACAAGCGATCACAGACTTGGCTCGGAAGCTGTCAGTAGCCAGTTGAGATTTGAAGAAGGGAGAGCCCGAGGGCGATGGTCGGGGCTGAGACAAGGCGCATGAACCCGGAACTGAAGCAACTTATAACGGAGGCGTCGCGGGCTCTCGCTTGTCTCGATGCCGAGCGTTTGGAGGAGCTTGCGCGATCATGCCACGCGTTGAACCGGGACCTGCCGAACCTTCAACGAGAGGAGCGCATCGAGCTTTCCCGTCAGACAGGCGCGGCGGTCGGGGATATGGCGATATTTGGCAGAGTTTTGGAGGCAACGCGCGCCAACCTTGCTGTGATGAACCGCTTGCGTGAGTTGCAGACAGGACGATTGGAGTATAGGCAGCGCTCATCTCCGCAACCACTGCCTGTCGGGAGCAATCATGGGCACAATTAGCTCCGCATTCGCGATGATGTCTGGTGCGCTCGATGCTGACCAGTCGGCGCTGAATGTCGTTGCCAACAATGTGGCCAACGCCAACACCAAAGGTTACACGGTCGAGACCCCGAATTGGCAGGAGAATCAGCCAATTTACATCAATGGGGTCGAATCAGGCGATGGGGCAACCGAGACCGGTTCGACGTCACAGCGAGACAATGTTCTTCTGCAGAGGCTCGATCAGCAGGAGCAAATGGCTTCGGCTTCCGGTTCCCGGCTCTCGGCGCTCGATACGATTCAGGCTCTGTTTACACCTGATTCAGGGTCGGCAAGCGCGACAGCGGGAGATATTGGGAGCGACATCACAGGTTTCTTCAACTCGTTTTCATCGCTCGAAACGAATCCTACGGACAACTCGCTGCGCGAGCAGGTTCTTTCGTCGGCGTCCACGTTGGCGGGCGACCTATCGAACGCAGCGTCCAGTCTGAACTCACAGCGCTCGGCGCTTGACCAGGAGGCAGCAGGGGCGGTTAGTCAAGTGAATGCGCTGACCAGTGACCTGGCACAGTTGAACCAGCAGATTCAGTCAACTTCGCCCACCGGCGACGCAGGCACGCTCGAGGACCAGCGGCAACGAGACCTGAGCCAGCTTTCGCAGTTGATTGGCATCAACCAGATAAAGACTGACAACAACGGCCTGGAGATAACGACCACGGCAGGCCAGTTGCTGGTATCAGAAAACTCCAGCGTTCAAATGACCAGCGGGAAGGTCGATGGGGTGACGCATTTTTATCTGGGCACGGCTGACGGCACGTCGCAACTGGTAGCGGGAGGTGGATCGCTGGGCGGGAGTCTTACAGCGCGTGATCAAGATATTCCAGGCGTACTTGCCTCACTTGACCAATTGGCGTACAGCGTCTCTACCTCGGTCAACGGCCTGAACAATGCCGGAACCGATCTTGACGGAGACAATGTGAATGCAGGCAATATCTTCTCTGCGCCTGCGCAGGTGGCCGGAAGCGCCGCATCCATGAGTGTTGTGATGACCGACCCCAACCATATTGCTGCAGCGGGATCTGGGGCCGGAACAGGTAACAGCTCAAATGCGGCGGCGATGTCCAAGCTCGGTAGCCAGCAAACTGTCAATGGACAATCGCCAATCAACTATTATTCCAACTTTGTGACTACGCTTGGATCGACGGTTTTCAGGATTCAAACGGAGAACACCGCGCAGAATGCGTCGGTAACGCAGTTGCAAACGCAGAACGATGCCCTTTCCGGGGTGAATCTGAATGATGAGGCTTCGGCGATGACAACTCTTGAGCGCAGCTACCAGGCAGCATCGCAGGTATTCACGATGCTGGATAGGATCATGGCCTCAGCGTTGAACATCGGCGATCAGACAGCGGTCTCTTAGAAGGCGTTTGCGAAGCAGGCAGCCGGCGACCTTGCCGGCGGAGGAAGGCGATGCGCGTTGACCCAAACTATTTGTCGAATCTTGCGACTTCTCTTGATCAGTCCCAGGCGGTGGAACAGCAACTGACGTCAGAGCTGTCAAGCGGCGTCCGCGTCACTTCGCTTGGCCAGGATCCAATTTCTGCCGGCGAGAACGTGCTCCTTTTGAACCAGATTCAACAGGATGATTCCTTTACTGCAAGTTCGAGTCTCGTTTCCGGCAAGCTTCAGGTGAGTGATTCTGCCCTGGGCAGTGTGGTCTCGCAACTCACGCAGGCGATTTCTCTTGCCACCAGTGCGAACAACGGGACCATGAATTCCAGCAACGTGAAGTCGATTGCAAACCAGATTGCAGGAATACGCGACGAGGTTCAATCGCTGGCGAACACAAGCTATCAGGGGCAATACATCTTTGCAGGCGGGCAAACCTCGAATGTACCTTTCACAACCTCTACGACCACATCGCCTGCCGTTACCTCATACGCCGGAGATGAGGACGTCAATTATCTTGAACTGCCCAACGGTGAAAAAATTCAGCTCAACGTTCCCGGAGATCAGATCTTTTCCGGTGTAGGCGGAAACAGTCTGTTCGTGGCACTGAACAGTCTGGTGGCCGATTATTCCAATGGGATAGTGAACACTGAGCAAGCAGTGAACGACACCCTGGCATTGGGCTCCGCTCTCAGCTACGTTTCGCAACAGAGGGTGGTCATCGATAACTCGATCACCCACCTCACCGCGGCCACCGATGCGGTTTCGAGCGAGCAAACTCAGCTGACTGCGGCGCAGAGCAGCCTGATGCAGGCCGATATTCCCCAGATCTCCACGCAACTCTCGCTGGCGGAGACGCAGCAGACAGCTCTCGAAGACGTGATCGCTCAACTTGAGTCAGTTTCAAACAGCTTGTTCAGCAAGCTGCAATAGCCACAATCTCCACGGTTTTCCGTCCGCGAGTTCTGCATGCATGAACGCGCGCCAGAGCAGCCCCCGACCGGTTGCGCAGTTTGCCTGAGCGGACTCGGTGCTGCGACCGGCATCTCGCCCGTCTATACTCAATCGAAAAGGGAAAAGGCTTGCTGGCACCTCTCCGATTTATCTGGAATGCAACTCGCGGCAATCGATTGACACCGTGGCGTAGCGAGTACCTGCGCTGGCGGGTGGAGACGTTCTCTGGCCAACGCGCTGAGACTCTGACGGCCAAGAGTGTGATGGGCTTTGTATGGGCATCACGTTGGGAGTTGTTGAGCTTCCTCGCCTGGACGGGCCGGCTGGACCGCGAGGCCCGCAAGCGCCCCTGATCGGCAATTGAGAACTATTTGTCAGTGCGACGTCCAAGAAGAAGCCGGCTGAGAACTGTTGCGGGAGTGGTATCTCGAATGCGATTTGGATTTCCGGGGATTGCGAAGTACTTTTGGGCTGGTTGGCTTGGGACTGGATCCGCTGTACTTGGCCAGCAGCTGCCCCCCATTGAACCTCCCAAGCCCATGCCTGTCCACCAGAGCGACACAACGACGCTGCATGTAACCACGACGGAAGTACTGGTCCCCACACTGGTTGAGAAGCATGGTGGAGGAATTCTTTACGGCCTGAAGCAGGGCGACTTTGTGCTTGAAGACAACGGCGTACCACAGAAGATTCGGGTGCAAGAGGAGATGGACTCGGCGCCAGTTGCGCTTGTGGTGGCGGTGGAACAGGGCGGAGTGAGCGTGCTTGAGTTTGACAAGCTCGCCAAGCTTGGCCCGCTTCTTGATCTGTTTCTCACCGATCCCCGGAGCGAGGCAGCCCTGATGGGATTTGATTCGAAGCCTCACTTGATTCGGGATTACACGCACTCCAGCCAGGACCTGAACGATGCATTGAATCATCTGGAACCAGGAGATGGCGGAGCGGCAATTCTTGACTCGGTGAGTTCCGCGGTCGATCTGCTGGAGACCCAGCCCAAGGAGTTTCGGCGGGTGCTGCTGCTCATCAGCGAGGAGCGCGACCAGGGGAGCAAACACACCAAGATTCCACAGCTCATTGAGAAGATCGGCGGGTCCGACGTGCTGGTGCTGTCCGTCTCATTTTCACCGGCGCTGGCAGAGCTAGCTCATGACGTCAAAGACGATCTCGTAGGCAATGGCGACCAGCCGACTATGAGCATGGTTTCAGTCCTGGTGATGGCGATCAAGGCTTTCAAGAAGAACGTGACAAAAGAAGTGGCCGAAATGAGCGGCGGGGAATACACCACGTTTACCGGGGACAAACGGTTCGAGCAGCGCGTGGTGGATGCGGCCAAAGATATGCGTAACCGCTACCTCATTACGTTCAGCCCCTCAGACAGAACTCCCGGCCTGCACGCAATTCGAGTACGTACGGCCCAGGATTACGGCGCGCGCATCGTAGCGCGAGCCAACTATTGGCTGGAAGCGAACCCGTAGGGTGTTCCGGTCTGCAAACCCTGCTTCAGCCGTTGGTTACGGCACCAGATTGGACTTCGATTTCATTTACGGAACACCTGGATAATGACATGGGTTTTCTTCCAGGTTCCCGGCGGTCTGTTAATGGCGTCGGGGGGCCGGTTCATGGTAATCTCACACTAGACACTTAAGAAGTGGACCTGAGAAGACAAGAGGAGTAACTGACGCCGTGCTGGCGACTGCAAAGAAAACCACCCTGATCGAACGCTTCCGCACCCACGATACTGACACCGGTTCGCCGGAGGTTCAGATCGCGATTCTGAGTGAGCGGATTGGCGAACTGACCGAGCACTTCAAGACGCACAAGAAGGATCACGCTTCGCGGCGTGGTCTGTTGCAATTGGTTAGTAAACGCCGCCGCCTGCTGGATTACCTGAAGACGCATGATTCCGATCGCTACCGCGACGTAATCGGCAAACTCGGAATCCGCAAATAATCAGAAAGCCGACATTGAACCGGAAGCGCCCAGACCGGAAACTGGTCACGGCCCCTGTTCCACCCAGAACCTGGGGCCGTGGTGTACTTGGCGAATTGATTTCTTCGCCGGGTAGTTCGCACGCCTATCGCTTGCGCATGAATAAACCGAGAAGATTTGTACGCTGCTCGACGCAGGGGCCTGTGGAGGTTCATTCCTCCCGGGCTCTTCGTGTTTGCGCGTCAGCTTTTCTCTCCAATGCGATTGCAGTGCACACCGCAGATTTCCGCTGTTCCTTCCCAAACCAAGTTTCCCAAGTGAACAAAACGAAAAGAGGACTCTATGTCTACCAAGCATGAAGTAGCAGTCGAGCTTGCCGGCGGCAAACGGTTGGTCTTTGAGACTGGCCGCATGGCCAAGCAAGCATCCGGTGCCGCGCTCGTGACCACCGGCGAAACCGTCGTTCTGGCGACAGCCGTTGCTTCGCCCGATCCCCGCGAGGGAATCGATTTCTTTCCACTCACGGTGGATTATCGCGAATACACGTACGCCGGTGGGCGCATCCCCGGAGGATTCATCAAGCGTGAAGGCCGGCCGAGCGAGAAAGAAGTTCTTACTTGCCGCCAGATCGATCGCCCCATTCGTCCCCTCTTTCCTGACGGCTTCCGGAATGAGACCCAAGTGATCGCTCTTGTCTTCTCCGCCGACAAGGAAAACGATCCCGATGTGGTCGGAATCAATGCTGCCGCCGCGGCACTGGCACTTTCGGATATTCCGTTCAGCGCTACTGTCGGCGCTGTCAGAATCGGCCGAGTCAACGGCGAGTTCGTCGTGAATCCAACCTATGCCGAGCGCGCGCTGACGACCGTCAACATCATGGTTGTCGGGCACAAAGACGGTATCGTGATGATCGAGTCCGGCGCGAAGGAAGAGACGGAAGAAGTCATCCTCGCCGCCATCGAGTTCGCGCACGAAGAGATCAAGAAGATCGTGGCTGCAATCGACGAGCTGGTCTCCAAGGCCGGCAAGCCGAAGCGGGCATTTACTGCTCCAGAGTTTGACGAAGCCTACTACGGAGAGCTCAAGGCCAAGATCGGCGACCGCCTGAAGGACGCTCTCGACACCAAGGCTCACGGCAAGACCGAGAGCTACGCTTTGATCAAGCAGATCAAGGACGAACTGGCAGCACAGCTTCCCGCTGACGATCCGGCCGCGAAGAAGAAACTCGGCACCTACTACGAGCACTTGCGCGAGCGCACTTTCCGCGAGCAAGTCACGCGGGACCGGATTCGTCCCGATCGCCGTGCATTCGACGAGATTCGTGAAATCACCATTGAAACCGGCGTTCTGCCCCGCACACACGGCTCTGCTCTGTTTACCCGCGGAGAAACTCAGGCATTGGTTACGGCCACGCTGGGTACCGCGGATGATGGCCAGAGGCTGGAAAGCTACGAGGGTGAGCAGCGCAAGAATTTCATGCTGCATTACAACTTCCCGCCCTTCTCAGTGGGCGAAACGGGCCGCATGGGCGGTACCGGCCGTCGCGAGATTGGACACGGAGCTTTGGCCGAGCGGGCAATCACCGCAGTGCTTCCGAGCGCTGAAGAATCGCCCTATTCGATCCGCATCGTCTCAGACATTCTGGAGTCGAACGGCTCTTCGTCGATGGCCTCGGTTTGCGGCGCCAGCCTGGCTCTGTATGACTCCGGTATCCAGCTGAAGGGATCGGTCGCCGGCGTGGCCATGGGGCTCGTGAAGGAAGGCGACGACTACGCCATCCTTACCGACATCGCCGGAGCAGAAGATCATTACGGCGATATGGACTTCAAGGTTGCGGGCACCCGCAAGGGAATTACCGCGCTGCAGATGGACATCAAGATCGGCGGACTGACGCGCGAGATCCTGCAGCAGGCGATGGAGCAGGCCAAGCGTGGCAGGATTTTCCTGCTGGACAAGATGGACGCTGTGCTCGACGGCCCTCGCCAGGAGCGGTCGCAGTATGCACCGCGCATCCAGACCGTGATGATTCCCACCGAGAAGATTCGCGATTTGATCGGCAAGGGCGGAGCAACTATCCGCGGCATCATCGAACAGACCGGCGCCAAGATCGATGTGGACGACACAGGCAAGGTGAGTGTCGCCTCCAGCGATATTGATGGCATGAAGAAGGCGCTTGCGATGATCAGCGATCTTACTGCCGTTCCAGAGATCGGCAAGACCTACCTGGGCAAGGTGGTCAGGCTGGCAGAGTTCGGCGCCTTCGTCGAGCTGTTCCCCGGAACCGATGGACTGCTGCATATTTCTGAGATCGCAGAGCATCGCGTCAAGGAAGTAAAGGACGAACTTCGTGAGGGCGACCAGGTGATGGTCAAAGTTCTGGCCATCGAGGGTAACCGGATCAAGCTGAGTCGCAAGGCGCTCATCAAGGAACAAAAAGCCAAGCTCGCTCAGACGTCCCCAGTCGAGAATGGTGGTGGCGAGGAGAGTGGAGAGTCGTTCGCTGCTCCTGCTCCGCCTCCTGCAAGGCCGAGAAACGAATTCGACGAGCGTCAGCCTACCTCCAATCAGAGCACCATTCTGATCGAGGGCGGGAGCGACTTCGATGATGACAGCACTGAAGAATTCGATGAGGAGACCGAACCCAACTTCAATCGCGTTGAGGGGGCCCCAGTACCGGTAGGCCAGCCTGCGGGTGCGGGACGCCCAGCCGGCGACAACAATCGTCGCAGGCGTCGCCGTCGTCCAGGTGGCCCAGGCGGTGGTCGTGGTCCTGGCGGTCCACGGTAGTTCGTTTCGAAGAAAGGGAATTGGAGCAAGGCCCGGACCAATCGTCCGGGCCTTGCTCTTTTGGTGGTTCGGTTATGCGGTACTTGGGCGCCGCGAAGATGAAACGATCAGGAAGATCGATATGGATTTCTCCCGGTGTTTATCCAGCGCGCTTCGAGCCTTCAGAGGCCTGACTTGAGGCGGGGATCGCGGACTTGGGGGGGCGCGGTGTCTCTGGGTGGTGCACGGTTGCATACTTGAAGTCGTACATCCGCTGATCGGCGGCGATGCAAAGTCCCTCGGCATCGGCCGCATCTTCCGGGAAAACTGCGATGCCTACGCTCGCGCCAACCTGGATCATCTGGCCAGCCACTTCAAATGGCTCATGAATCAGTTCGGCCAACGATGTAGCTACCAGTTCGGCATCTGAGCGGGAAATTGGTTGATCCAGAATCACCGAAAACTCGTCGCCACCGGTTCTCGCAACGGTATCTGAGCGACGGATGCGTGCGGAGAAGATCGCGCCAACGCGCTTTAACACCTGGTCTCCAGCGTGGTGTCCAAGCGTGTCATTGACATGCTTGAACTGGTCCAGATCGATCACCAATAACGCAGCTTTCGATCCAGTGCGCCGAGCCCGTTCGAGAGCCCTCATTAATCGATCCTGAAAAAGACGACGGTTGGGTAGGCCGGTCAGCTCATCGTGCAAGGCAAGATAGTGGTTATGCTCAATTTGCTCCTCGAGCAGAAGAAGGATCATTCCGGCCGCCACCACATATTCGGGCAGATTCCAGACTTCGCTTTCGAGATGAACATTGGGCAGGAACGTTCTGATTGCTGGCGCCACCACAAACACCATCGCCCACGCAAAGAATCCCACGGTGGTAAGCAACGCGCCGGAGGTTGTGCGCCGGTAGGCAAACCAGAAGTGCACAAAGCAGCCGAAGTATATCGCAAACAGAACCGCGTTTAGCGCGACATCGGGGCCATCGCCAGGTCTCTGTTGGAAGACCAAGAGGAAGACGGACAAACAAGAATAAAGTGCGACAGTCGCCCAGCGCAGCGGACTGTTCTGCTTGCTGCGCAAGTTGAAAAGCGCAACTGCGAGCGGTAAGGCGCCAAACAGGATTGCGGCCGGGACCAATGCCCAGCTTGCGGCGGGATTAACGGCAATCAGATCGATGTAGATCGAGCTAGTGGCCAGTAATGCGGCCAGCAACCAGTGATTGGAGCGATTCTGTCTGGTGGGAACCGACGCCCACATAAAAAGGATGCCTGCCCATGCGAATGCAGCGACGCCGATATAGAGAGCAATGGCGCCCATCCGTCCAGGGCTTGAAACGAAGATAAAGCCGGCATAGTGGAGCGCTATCATTACCCAGCCCGCGAGCCACCAAGCCGAGACTTGCGCCTGGCTTCTCCGGGCTACGGTTGCAAAGGCAACCGCAAGCAGCCCTACGGCCGCCAAATCAGGCAGTTTGCTCCAGTCCAAGGCAGAAACCTCAAATCAACAAAAGACGATCAGACTTTAGGATCGATGATTTTGAAGAGAATTCCATAGCGCTTTCGTAGCACTGAGTAAACCTCGGAGTGCACTTAGGTAACTTCCTCTGTGGAAAAGGCGGGGACAAGCGGTTTCCTGCGGGCGCTAAGGGGAAGGCCCAGTTTGCCGATAGGAGAAGAGAGTCGGTCTGTGTTGACTTCCTGTGCGACGAATCGCAGCGAGGGCCCATGATCTCCCTGAAAAAGTACCTTGATTCCGACCAGACATCTTCCGATCAGGACCGTGAATTTGACAGTGGAGGAATCGTCTCCGCGTGGATCGCAGCTTATCGTTCAGCATTGGTAGCGATGGGCAATAGCAGCCTGGACGCCAGTCCGGCGCTGGGAGGCGAACTGAAGGACAACCTGGATCGGCTTGTACGAAGGCTTGTTCCTGGAGTGGATTTTGGGGCCCTGCAGGATGCGGACGCTGGCGTGCGTGAGCACCTAAGGAATTGGGGGCAGAGCACCGCTCGGCACTACCTGAAGAAAAGTGATGAAGTCAGAGACCTTCTTCTCGTCATGGCGCGGATGGCCGAATCTGTGGGATCGAGAGACGAGCGATGCGCAGGACAGATCAGTGAGGTTACAGCGCGGCTGACGGAGATCGCAAGCCTCGAAGACTTAACTGAGATTCGCGCTTCAATCGTGAAGAGCGCATCGGAGTTGAAGACATCCATCGACAGGATGACGTCGGAGGGAAAGGCCGCCATTGACCGTCTTCGCGAACAAGTCTCTGCTTACCGGGCGAAATTGGAAAAGGCGGAGGAGATTGCTTTCCGAGACGCGCTCACGGGTGTCCGCAGCCGTCTGTGCGTTGAGCGCCATATTGAGCGCCGGATTGAGGAACGAACTTCATTCTGTGTGGCAATTGTCGATATCGATTCGTTCAAGCTCGTGAACGACGAGCACGGTCATCTGGTTGGAGATGAGATCTTGAAGCAGTTTTCAACTGAGCTTGTCTCTGCTTGCCGATCGAATGATGTGATCGGGCGGTGGGGAGGCGACGAGTTCATTATTGTCCTTGATTGCGCATTACCGGAGGCCATGGCCCAGTCTGAAAGGCTGACCAAGTGGATTTGCGGAAACTATACAATTCAGGGCAATCCAACTGCCTTGAAGTTGAGAGTTGACGCTTCGATCGGCATGGCCGAGTTTCATCGTGGCGAGACGATGCACGATCTGCTTGCCCGAGCGGACTCGGCGATGTACGGAAAAAAGGCATCGTCAAAGGGAGCCCTGAAGCCGTAGCACGGACGGTCTGAATTTGTGCTGCCGGGGGTGCCGAAACGGAGGCCCACGGCTCGCTCATCAAGGCTCCACGGCTAGCCTCCACGGCGGTGAAGCCTGAATGTAGCTCATTCGACTGTGACATCCATCACGGATGTGTATCCATCGGTAACAAATTGGAAACGGTTTCCCATCCAATCCTCTTTAGGAAACGCTAACCGATCTTTCCTCTCTCTAATCTTGAGTTTCATTTCTCCTGGAGTGAAGGTGGAGGTGGGGCATCGCTTGGAGTTCACCCGTCCGGTTCTTCATGAGTTCGCCGGACGTGAGAGGTTCAAGCCGCAGTTGCCGCAACTAGGGGCAACGTCCCGGGAGAGAGCTGCCATGAGGCTGTTGATCGCAGAGGACGACAAAGCATTGGGATTGTTTCTTAGTCGTGGGTTGGAAGCCGACGGGCATCGCGTGCGCCTTGCCTATGATGGCGGAGCCGCCGTCGAGGCCTTTCGACAAGATATGCCGGACCTTACGATCCTGGATTTGAACATGCCGGTCAAGGATGGCGAGCAGGTTCTTGAAGAGATCAGGACGCTCGATCTCGACCTCCCGATTCTGGTGCTGACTGCCCGCCAGGAGGTTGACACCCGCGTCCGCTGCCTCGATCTTGGAGCCGACGACCTGATGGTCAAGCCATTCAGCTTGCACGAACTGCGGGCACGTTGTCGCGCGCTGCTGCGCCGTAAAAGGGAAGCACGCCTGCAGCTTCGGGCCGGCGACCTCGAACTGGATCGTCTGGAACACACTGCCCGACGGAAGAACCAGTCGGTACTGCTGACCAACAAGGAATTTGCGCTTCTTGAGCACTTGATGTTGAATCGCGGCCAGTGCGTTTCTCGCGTGGAACTTCTGGAGTCCGTCTGGAATCTCGAGCCGGCACAAACAACCAACATCGTCGACGTCTACATCAACTATCTTCGCCGGAAATTGAAGGACCCGCCTCCTGGGCACCTGATACGAACAGTTCGCGGCAAGGGTTATGTGGTTCCCTCTGAGGCCGAACTGGCCATCTGCCTGCCATCGGCTCTTCTCGTTCCTCTAGCCGGGCAATCGGCACCGGCTCCAGCGATTGAAGTCAACTGATTTCTTTTCTTCGAATGAAATGACCGCCCTGCGGTGAGGAGATTTTCATGCAACCCGTTCCTGTTTACCCTTCGACTTCCAACCTTCGTGTCCGTGTGCGCACTGCGGTTGTCACGAGTGCCGACTCCAGCTTCCGCCAGCGGCTCTCGCAAATCCTGACTGGCCTGCGCTGGCAGGTCCGGGAGGCGGATGGCGGAGCACAGACATGGGCCGAAGCAGAATCTGCTCAGCCCGAGGCGGTGATTGTCGACTCGTGGCTGCCCGATCTCGACCTTGGCGAGTTCCTCCTGGACTTCAAGGGTTCGTATCCGCAGGTAGACGTGATCGCTGCGGGTGGCTCGTCCACTCTGGAGAGCCCGCGCGGTCCCTATCGACAGGAGCTGCTTTATGCGCTACGGCGGTGTCAGGATGCGGACACTGCTTCCTGGAACGCAGCACCTGAGCTCGATGTGCCGAACAGGGCCAGGGACACCGAGCCCGTGGACCGGAATCATCTCGCTCCCTGGCCTATTCCCAGTGTTCTGGACTCTGCTCCGGTCACGCCGAATCCCCAGGAATTTCCGCGCAAGGCGGAGAGCCCTTGGATACCAGTAGAGCCACGAACCACGGGCTCGCATCGAGTTCCAGTTGCTCCGGAGAAAAGAGCCCATAGCTGCGAGCCGGCGACCAGCGACAGGCTGCCGGAACTGATCGGAAACGCTCCCTGCATGCTTGAGGTCAGTCGGCGCATCAGGCTGGTTGCTCCTAGGATGACGCCGGTTCTCATCGAGGGCCCCACCGGCTCGGGGAAGGAACTGGTGGCCGAGGCCCTGCACCGGCTCTCTCCGAGAAGCCGCAAGCCGTTTGTCGCCATTAATTGCGCTGCGATTCCCGAGGCTCTGCTTGAGGCAGAGCTGTTCGGACATACGCGCGGCGCTTTTACCGGGGCCGTGCACGGCCGGGTCGGACGCATTGAAGCCGCGGATGGGGGAACGCTTTTCCTCGACGAGATCGGCGAGATGCCGCTGGCGTTGCAATCCAAGCTCCTCCGTTTTGTGGAGTGCGGCGAACTGCAGCGCGTGGGAGACAACGAGACCGTGAAGGTAGATGTGCGGATTGTCGCTGCCACCCACAGGCCTCTCGCCCAGCATGCGGCAAGCGGTACCTTCCGTTCAGATCTCTATTACCGATTGGCCGTGTTCCTGATTCGCACACCCTCGCTTGCCGAACACAGCCAGGATCTGCCGAGGCTCGTGGAGCATTTCATGCAAAAGCTGGGCAAGGAGACTCCCGTCAAGCGCCTTGATTCGTCTGCGCTCGCCAAGCTCTCAGGACACGACTGGCCCGGAAACGTCCGGGAGCTCGAGCATGTGCTTGAACGGGCAGTCATTCTGGCAGGTGAGGAGCCTGCACTCACCGCGGGCGAAATCGACTTTGGCCTCACTCAAAACTGAAGCGCAGACAAACGCAAAGTTCTGGGAAGGCTGTTCAACGGACAGACATCAAACGGGGAGCGTGCGATGAACCTTGGGATTGAATCGAGGTTGAGTGACCAGATAGCCCACTACCTCGATCTGGCTACCGACGAGGCAAAGTTGACTGCGGCCAACATGGCGAACATCGACACTCCGGGCTATAAGGCAGTCGGGATGGACTTTGAGGCCGAGATGCGCGGCGCCATGACAGGCGCCGATCAGGGACTTCCGCCGAGGCCTGTGCATGTAGGCGCCGTTGACGGTCTGATCGCGCGCCCTGATGGCAATAATGTTTCGCTGGATCGCGAGGGCCTGAATCTTGCTGAAGCGCAGCTGGAATTCAAAACGGGGGTGGCCCTCCTCCACCAGGAGTATCAACGCATCATGGACGCCATTCATGCAGACAAGTAGCGTCTGGCATCGAATGGGGATTGGCCACGCTGCCAGGCCGAGCGACGGGCGAGCTTGTTTGCCCGGGAAAGCGAGTCGCGGATGAATCTGTTTGGATTGATGGAAACGTCAGGCGAGGCCATGCAGGCGGAGCGGATGCGCGCCGAAGTGGTGGCGGCCAATATGGCCAATGCAGAAACCACGCGGACGGAAACTGGCGGTCCTTATCGCCGGCAGCACGTCGTCTTTGCCGCAGACCGGGGTGATCCGGCATTTCTCGCCTCCATGACCGATGCCTCGCCCGCTTCCGCTCAGGCAATTTCGTTCGACAAAGTGAATTCTCTGGCCCAGACAGCTTTGCCGACTCTGGCTCTATCCCGATCTGCAAATGCGGCTCCGGGTGTGCATATTGCTCAGGTGGTAGAAGATCAATCTCCGCCGCTCAAGCGTTACGATCCCGGGCATCCGGATGCGGACGCGGATGGGTATGTCTCATATCCGGACATTAATCCGCTCACAGAGATGGTTGATCTGATGGGGGCGACACGTGCATATGGCCTGAATAGTTCTGCCGTGCAGGCTGAAAAGGGCATGATCAGCGCGGCCCTGGAGATTGCAAAATCTTAGTGTTCCGGCGGCGATTACAAGGGATGCTGACGACCGAATTGCAGATGAGGAGAACCGATGCAACCGTTGACGAATGCCGTGATGGCCGCTTCCGCATCGGCGCCGAAGCTTTCTTCGAGCGCCGTGGCTCAAATGCCCTCGCCGACGGGACAGGCAACTGCACCCGCTCCATTTTCCGATCTATTCACGAACGCGGTCGGACAGGTGAACCAGCTTGAAGACCAAGCCAGGATTGCCGTCGATGGTCTCATGACTGGCGCGGGTGTGGATGTGCACCAGGCAATGATCGCCACCCAGAAAGCAAGCATGGCCTTTGAGTTGGCATTGGCAGTGAGGAACAAGGCGGTGCAAGCCTATCAGCAGGTGATTGGCATGCAGTTCTAGCCGCCGTATCGGGATCGCGCCGTGCCTGCAAAGTCGAATGAGCGGATGAATGAAGGAAAACGGTTCGAATTAAACGTCGGGCGGGTTGTGAGTTCAGGCCAATGTCCAGGCTTCAAAGTGGACTGGAAAGCATCGGGTCGTTGAAAGCATGGCCACGGGAACACAACTGGAAAAGAGCGCCCCGGCGAGACGGGGCCAGCCCCAGCTAATCGACCGACTCGCCGGATTGTGGGGAAGGAGCCGGATACTTTGGGCCCAGATGGCTCCCCAGCAGCGCAGTTGGGCATTCGTAGCCGCGACTCTGCTGGCTGCTCTTGCCGGAGGGTTGCTTTGGTACGCTCTGCGCCCTGACTGGCGAACCCTGTACGTCAATCTGGATCCAGAAGATGCGCGGCAGACGGGCCAGATTCTGGCTGAGGCGCAGATCCCTTTTCAGCCGACGCCGGATGGCGCGGGAATCCAGGTTCCGGCCGCACAACTCGATAAAGCGAGACTGGCAACGGCGGCAAAAGGCAGTGTGAAAAGCGGTCGGCTGGGCTTTGAGATCTTTGACAAACCAAACTGGGTAGGTTCTGAGTTTGACGAGCAGGTAAACTATCAGCGCGCGCTTGAGGGAGAACTCGAACACACCGTGGGCACGCTCGCCGACATTGAATCTGCCCGTGTTCACCTGGTGTTGCCGCATGACTCCCTGTTTCGCGATCAGGAGCGCGCGGCCAAGGCCTCGGTGGTCATCAAGCTACGTCATCGGTCCCTGGCCGATGGTGAGCCGGAAGCGATCCGGAATCTGGTCGCCTCCGCGGTCGACGGCCTTACTGCGGATAACGTGGTTCTCGTAGATGCCAGCGGTCATCTGCCCTTGGGACCTAAAACAGCGGAGGCCATGCAACTCACTGCCGAACAGGCGCTCGAGGAAAAGCTTGTCTCAACGCTGGAGCCAGTCACAGGAGCCGGCAACGTTCGCGCCTCGGTCACGCTCGATTACGATCGGGCCGCGATGGATGTGACTCAGGAGATCTACGACCCGGACAAGACGGTCACACTTTCCATGCAGCGCACCGAACAGACATCCGGTCCGCAGCCAATGGCCGGAGGCGTTCCGGGAACGGCCTCGAACGCACCGAACTCCCAGGCGTTGCCTGTCTATCCGCAGCAGACAACCCCGCCGCAATCGGCAAAGACCGAATCCGGCACCTACGCTGCCTCAAAAACCGAGCGCCACGAGGTCGACTCACCGGGCCGGGTGCGACGCCTGACCGCGGCAATCGTCGTCAATGATCGTTTGGCGCAGTCTGCGACCAAAGGAAAAGGGGCCGTATGGCAGCCTCGCTCAGCCGATGAATTGCGGAATCTCACAGCACTGGCCCAGGCGGCAGTGGGCTTTGACGCGGCACGCGGGGACCTGCTCACGGTCGAAGATCTGGCCTTCGACGAGAATCGCTCCCAACAGCCGCCTGCGCCGCTCGAAAAGTGGGTCAATACGGCCGAGAATTCGCCCGTGCTGATCAAGTATGCCGCGCTTCTTGCAGGTCTGCTTGTCGTGCTTGCCTTCGGCGTTCGCCCGGCAATCCGGCGGGCGGGTTCAACTGCACTCGGCGCCGGCGCAACGAAGCAGGGGACAAGAGAGCTCGGGCCCGGTGCTCAAACGACCTCACAAACTACGCTCAAGCCCCCAGAGCCCGTTGAGGTGGATCCGGAGCGACTCCGGACACAGGAGATCTTTGAGCAGGTGACAGACCATGTGAAACGCGAACCGACACAAAGCTCGCGCCTTTTGCAGAGCTGGATTCACTCCGACTGATACGAGGAAAGGGCCCACGCCTTGGATGAACAGGGAAATTCGAATGGGGCTTCAAGGCACCACTCGGCGAACTTATCAGGAGTGCGCAAAGCCGCGGTGCTGCTGGTCGCGGTCGGCGAGCAACTGGCAAAGGAGATTCTTCGCGCCCTGCCTGAAGCAGACGTGCAACTGCTGACCGAGGAGCTGGCGGATCTGCGCGGCATTACGCCCGAGATGTCCTCTGAGATTCTGGAAGAGTTCTGGCAACTGCTCGAAACGCAGAATTTCATGGTGCATGGCGGGCTGGACTATGCCAGCCGCCTCCTGGTCGATACGTTTGGCAAGGAACGCGCTGACGACCTTCTGATGTTGGTGCGCCGTTCCCAGGAAGCCGCTCAAGGGAATCTGGCCAAGCTGCAGCGCACCGATCCGCAGCAACTCGGCAAGCTTCTCGACACGGAACACCCACAGACCATCGCCCTGGTATTGGCCCACCTTGACCCCCGCAGGGCATCGCTGGTGCTCGACAACCTAAGTGAAGAACACAAGGTTGTCTCCGTTCAGCGCCTGGCTGAAATGCGCCAGTTTTCTCCAGAGATGGCACAAAAGGTCGCCCATATTCTGCACCGCAGGCTGGAAAGCGTGGGCGACATAGCGCGCAAGAGCTACTCAGGCTTCAAGGCTGTTGCCGATCTCTTGAATCGTCTGAACGCGGAGGAGTCAAAGAAGATTCTGGAGACCATCGAGGAGGGGCAGCCGGAACTCGCGCTCAGCATTCGCAACCTGATGTTCACCTTTGAAGATCTCGTCACGGTGCCCGCCGCATCTATTCGCGAGATCGTTTCCGGTGTAGACAAGCGCCAACTGGCGCTGGCGTTGCGAGGGGCAAACGATGAGCTCCGGGCGCAGATCTTCAAGGCGATGAGCTCGCGTGCTGTGGAAATGCTGAAGGAAGACATGGAGGTGCTGGGTCCGGTGCGTTCGCGTGAAGTAGCGCAGGCCCAGCAGGAGATTCTGAATCTCGCCAGGCGGCTTGAAGCGGAAGGCAAGGTGATTCTGAAGCTCGAGACGGGGGACGAGATGCTGGCTTGAATCGAGCTCCGCCGGAGGATGGGTGCGATGTGCGAAGGGGCTTTGGGAGAAGCGCATCGATGTCTGGCGCAGGGTAGGGAATTGATCGCGCATTTCCGCTAAAAACACTTTGGGGTGGACGGCAGAGAGATGCTTTGTTGAGGGAAACTCTTGGAACAGGCGGAAAAGGCTGAACACGCGGTCGGGCAGGAACGGATCCAGTTATTCCAGTATCCGGCCACTCCCGGTGCGCCCGGAGCCGCATGCTGGCACGGGTGGATGGAAGAGTCCGATCCTAGAAGCGAGAAAGAGCAGAAACCTGCAGGGTCTGGAAGCGAGAGCGGAGACCCTGTCCATTTCGAACAACGGCATGCTGAGGAGACTCGACGATCTTTTGAAAGTGGACGCGAGCATGGGAGGCAGGAGGGCAGACAAGCTGAGCGCGAGGTGTATGCGGCGGAGCTTCAGGCCATCGAGGAACGCCGCGCCCGTCAGGCTGCGGAAATCCTCGAAAACTTCGGGAAGGCGAGCGACCAGTACCTCGAGGCGGTTGAGCAGGAGGTCGTCAGGCTCGCCCTGGCCATTGCGGCGCGGATTCTTCGTCGTGAGGCGCAGATGGACCCGTTGCTGCTGACCGGTGCTGTGCGTGTGGCATTGGGTCAGCTCTCGGGATTGACCGAGGTGAGACTCCAGGTGCCCGCTGCGGAACTAGAACTTTGGGGAACCGCGATTGCTCTTATTCCGAACCTCGCCTTGAAGCCCACGGTGACGGCCGGAGACGATATGCGCCTCGGTGACTGTCGAATCGAGACCGTGTTAGGGTCCGTTGATCTTGGAGTTCGCTCACAGTTGGGAGAGATCGAGCGCGGTTTTTTCGATAGGTGCCCAGGTTCGAAAATCAAAGTAACCGAGGGGGCCTTATCGATCCCTGTGGAGACCGGCTCATGACGTCCCTTCTTGGCCGGTACTTTGCGCGCCTTGAACGCGGCCAGCCCTGGCGATGGCGCGGCCAGGTGCTCGAATCCGTTGGACAAACGATCGAATCATCGGGCCCGTTGGCCTCGGTGGGAGAGTGTTGTGAAATTGAAGATCGATTTGGCAATCTTCATCAGGCCGAGGTGATTGGATTTCGCGGCTCGAATGTCGTCACCATGCCGGTCGACACCACAGAGGGAATCCGCTTGGGAGACATTGTCTCGGCTCTCGATGTGAATCCCGAGATTGAAGTGGGGCCTTCCTTGATCGGCAGAGTCCTGAACGCCCGGGGCGATCCAATGGATGGAGGCCGAAAGCCGTTGTCATCCCTTTCGCTGCCCCTGGATGGCGCCGTGCGTTCACCACTGGACCGTACCCCAATCCGTCAACCGCTTGGAACCGGGATCAGGGTCCTCGATGCGCTTCTCACGGTCGGCCGGGGACAGCGCGTTGGTATCTTTGGCGGCTCGGGCGTCGGCAAGAGCACGTTGATCGGAATGATGACGCGCAATACAGAGGCCGACGTCACGGTTGTCGGCCTGGTGGGCGAACGTGGCCGCGAAGTGGGCGAGTTTCTCGAAGATGCGCTCGGCGCGGAGGGTCGCGCGCGTTCCGTAGTCTTGGTTTCCACCTCTGACCAGTCGCCACTGCTCCGGATGCGTGCAGCGCTTTGCGCAACCACCGTAGCCGAGTCGTTTGCGGCTCAGGGGAAACATGTACTGCTGGTACTTGATTCGCTCACCCGCTTTGCGATGGCGGCTCGCGAGATTGGGCTGGCGGCAGGCGAACCGCCCACGGCAAAAGGCTACACTCCCTCGGTCTTCTCACGACTGGCGCGCCTGGTGGAGCGCGCCGGGCAGTTCCGCTCTGGTTCCATTACAGCCTTTTACACGGTGTTGATGGAAGGCGACGATCAGCAGGATCCGCTCGTCGATGCGGTCAGGTCGCTGTTGGATGGTCACGTTGTGTTGTCACGGGCACTGGCGGCCGAGGGCTGGTATCCTCCTGTCGAAGTTCTGGATTCAATCAGCCGTCTCATGCCCGCTGTCTCCGGGCCTGGGCATCGCTCCGATGCAACTTTGCTGCGCAGGCTGATGGCGGTCTACGCGCGCTCGGAGGATCTTGTCCGTATCGGAGCATATAAGCCCGGATCAGACCCGGAACTTGACCGCGCCCTGCGAGCCCGGGACGCCATGCGGGCATTTCTTACGCAGGAATCGCACGAGCACGTGCAGTTTGCCGACAGCCTGGTGCGGCTTGCCGCCTTGGCTGGGGAAATTTGAAATGGCCGTTTCTCGGGCTCTTCACCGCCTGCTCGGCGTACTGGAACTTGAAGAAGAACAGAGCCGTCTGGTACTTGAATCGTCGATCAGCGAGTTGCGGCGTCTCGAGCAGGAATTGGCGTTGGCTCGCAAGCGGGAGCGGGGAGGACGGAAGCTAATTGTCGACAGCGCGCACACCGGAGAACTCCCGGACAGGCTTGCCGGGCTTGAAGAGGCGCGAGCCGCCCGGCGCAGCGCAGCTTACCTGGGCGCTGGAATTCTCGATGCCGAATCAGAGGTAAGAGACCTTCGACAGGCCTATCTCGCCAAGCGGGTGGAGCGCCGGCAGGTGGAGACGCTTATTCAGGAGATCGAAGCCCGCGATGCAATCACCTCGGCCCGGCGCGGGCAACAGGCCCTCGATGATTGGTTTCTGAACCGCAGTTTTGCGGCCAAACGACGCACAGGTCAGGAAAGGGTTACGCCTCAAAGCGAAACATCAGAGAGCCAGCAAAGAAATCTTGAGGGAACTTTATCTGAATGGACGGAGGCGGTTCCGAATAGGAATCCACCTTCCCAATCCTGACAATGCTCTAACCCCTCCTTCACGCAAATGGCATTTCATTTGCAGGTATCTGGGTCATGAGCGCAATTGGGATAGAGATCGAGCCGGGGGGTGCTGCGACGCCCGGGCAGGCATTGAAGTCTCTCGGCCTGCCGCTCACGTCGAAGGCAATCGCCGGCTTGGGACAAGGCGATCCTGCCCGCGACTCGGCTTCTCAATCTGCGCTAGCCAGTTTTCGTTCAAATTGGCAGTCTCAGCTGACGTCTCTTGACGTCGATTCGGACTCATCCGCAAATTCGGTCATTGGAGAGAAACAAACCCTGACCTCATTTGCATTGACTCCATCTTCGACACTTTTGGATCAAACCTCGCCTGCGGTCGTTGGACGCCTGGGATTCGGACACGGATTTGCGGTCGAAGGCGCGGTCGCTTCAGATGTTAACAAGACAGAGAAGTATACGACGGGCTCGAGAACGCCAGCGGTGCTCCACTCCAAGACCCTCCGAGAGCAGACGCGGACACCGGCTGGAGGCGCGCTCATCAAACCCCAAAGCGGACATCATATCGTTTCAGGTAGCGCGCACACACCCAACGCTGGTAAGAGCACTGCGAACGACGTCAAACCGGGGAAAACCGGAGATGCGATTCCGGCTCGGTCTTCATTGATTGTTCCTACCCTGGTCGTTGAGAAGGTCGACACGCTGAACCAGGGCCAATTGGATCTTCCTCCGTCGCAGCACGCATCGCAGAGTGCTCGGCAAAGCGTTCGCGACGAGTACCTGGCCTATGAGATTCAGCCCACAGGTCCGGTCTCGTCACCGACCAACCCGATCAGCCGTCCCGGCGATGTGAATCTCGACATCCAAACTGGTTCGACCTTGCCCGATCAGCCCCTTCCGCACCGTTTGAACCCGATGCTAGATCACGGCGAGGCGCAGATCGCGGCGCCGGAACAAGCGCTCGCTCATGACTCGACGGCCATTCAGGCTTCCGCACAGGGCTTGGCTGACCGTCCGATGTCCGTAAGGGACGGCGATGATCGAGGCTACACGCCGACCGTGATTGCGCCGCAAGACGCAAAATCGTCCGATCTTTCCGTTGTTGCAGGGGGGAACCAGGCGGACTCGCCTGCCTCTTCTGGTTTCGAAGCCAAGGCCCAATTGGCAGGGGCCAAGGGAGGCGCGTTCTTCGCGCAGTCAAGCGCTCCTGGTGCTCGGGCCTACGAATCGGTCGGAACGGCCACCAAACGAACGGATCGTCCTGATCAATTGGGTCTCACCCAATCTACTTCCGGACAAACAAGCCTGGCGGACAAGAAGACATTCTCATCCGGAGCGAAGTCCGCCGTGCCCTCTCAGTCGATGCCGGCAACTGTCGAAATGCGCGACATTCCTGGTCAGAAATCGGCAATCACGCCGGGACCAGGCCAATCTGCTGTTCTCAAGCAGTTTTCAGGCTCCGACAGTGAATTCAGACCCGAATCGCGATTGGGCGAATTCAATGATTCTCTACTAACCGGTGAATTTCCTGGAGTCACAAAACCCGGGACCGGAAAAAGCACGAAGATTCAGATTCAGACAGGACAAGGAAGTACCTCAAGCGAGATCAGTTCAGCCACTCTTGCTACACACGCAACGGCGGCCACGCCGGCTGTCCCAGGTTCCAACGCATTCTTCCTTGAAAGAGACGCATCGAGCGAACTCGCAAGAAACGACACGGCGAACCGTGTTGGCGGGGTCCCGGCAGCTGCGCAAGGCTCTTCGACGACTCATCAAACTTTTGCGGCGCTTGACGACATCGACAACCGGGCAGCGCCGAATTGGATCCACGCGGGCAACAGGCACGCTGAAGCGGGGTTTGAGGATCCGGCTTTGGGTTGGATTGGCGTACGTGCGGACCAGAATGGCGGGGGCGTTCACGCGACCTTGGTTCCCGCGACAGCTGAGGCGGCGCAGGCCCTCGGATCGCAGATGGATGGGTTGAATGCCCATTTGGCCGAATCGCACACAGCTCTGGCAAGCCTTTCTCTTGGCTCAATGGAAAGCAGGGAAGGCGGAGCCGGCTTCGATCAGGGCTTCAACCAGGGAACTGGACAAAATCAGGCGGAGAGCAACTCTCAGGATGCACATGTGAATACGACCGAGAGCATTTGGGCGACCCCAAAATTTGCCTCCACAGCAGTGTCCGCGCCTACAGAATTGCCAAGCCTCACTGATCACGAGGCCAAACATATCTCGGTAATCGCCTGAGTGAGGGCGGACGACGCCGAAGCGATTTTGCAGGTGTCGCATTTTTGGGGGAGCAGATAGCAGAACGGAAGCCACGAAAGCGCCGAACGAAGGAGGAAACATGGCGGCAGCAGCAATCTTCAATCATGCGATGACGGCAGCTCAGAGTCTGATGAGTACCAGCGCAACCCCATTGAGCAACCCGGCGGCGGCGGCGGATACCAGCAGCACAGGCAGTACCGACGCGTCATCGGCGACCATATCGGCCAATGACTTTCTCACGCTGCTCGTCACCGAGATGCAGAACCAGGATCCCACAGCCAACACCGATCCCAACGAATACATCAACCAACTTGTCAACGTAAACAGCCTGGAGCAGTTGATCGATATCAATCAGAATCTCTCGACCGCACTGGGCGATACAAGTACCGCGTCCGGCAGCGGTGTCGGCACCCAAACGGCGCAATCGACATCTGCCTTGACCGCTCCAGCCGGTTCTCCCAGACTTTCTGGTGGCGCCGCAACGAAGGCAAATGCGCCGGCGTCGACCCAATCTGCGCTGGCCAGGGCCGGCATGCCAAACGGATTGCACTCGCTTTCGTCTGCGGCCAGCCGAGCGTCCGGTAATCTCAGCGTGCCCAACGCTAGCGCTGCCGCGCATCGGGTTGCGCATTCTCTCGCTGGCCGGACAGGTCCGCAGTCGATCAGAGGGACGTTCCCCGCAACCAGGTCCAGACTGTAACCCCGCAGGCTGTTCGGCCTGCGCCAACTGAAAGAGAACCAGGAGTTGCACAATGGCGAGTTTCTATATTCCGCTTTCCGGCCTCAATTCTGATTCAACGGCCTTGAACACAATAGCTAACGACCTATCGAACATGAACACAACTGCTTTCAAGGCTCAAACCACGAACTTCTCCGACCTGTTCTATCAGCAGGTCGGTTCAACCGGTTCAGGCAATTCGATTCAGGTGGGTGGAGGTGTGAAGGTCGCCTCCAACGTGGCGAACTTTACACAGGGATCGTTTGATACAAGTGGAACGACCTCGTCCGATGTGGCTTTGAATGGCAGCGGCTTCTTTGTCGTCAACAACGGGGGCACGAATATGCTTACCCGCGACGGCGCTTTCACACAGAATACGAGTGGGAATCTAGTCACGGCCGATGGGCTTGAAGTGATGGGATATCCGGCAGTCAAAGGCGTAGTGAACACCGCGGCGCCGCTCGCCGCCATCAACATCCCGGTGGTTGGCCAAGTGCAGCAGCCACAGGCGACCACGACTTTTGGCATGACTGCCAATCTGGATTCAGAAGCATCCGTCGGGACCACCGTTCCCGGCCAAGTCCAAGTCTATGATTCGCTCGGCAATAACTATGAAGCCACAGTGAGTTACAACAAGACGGCCACAAACACTTGGTCCTATAGTGTTTCATTACCGGATACATTGAAGCCGGTTTCGAATACTGTCGCAGGCGTCTCAACCATTAATTACGCCTTCGGATCGAGTGGCGGAACTCTTGCGACGGTGAATCCCGGGACCAACCTGACTATCACGGGCCCGACGGCTTCGAGCACTGCAACGATTACAGCACCGCCCATCGGCGCCAATGAGTCGGTGGCGAATTATGTGATTGACCTCACCGGAGCGCTGACTGCGGCCGGAATCGTGGGTGTCACAGTTACTTCGACGCCGGCAGGTCAACTGTCCATTACCGGCAGCAACATCTCGACATCCGGAAGCGTAATTCAGGATCCGGTTGCGTCGGCCAACGCCAAGGGCACGCTGAGTTTTGATTCAAGCGGCAACCTGGTCAGCCCGGCAGCCAACATAGCGAATGTCTCCTTCAGCGGGCTTTCTGATGGTGCAGCAAAGATGAACATGACGTGGAACATTCTCGGTTCCAATGGAAGCCCGGCGATCAGCCAGGTTGATGCCACCTCATCCACTTCGGCGGCCACGCAAAACGGCTACGCCAGTGGTTCGTATCAGGGCTTCGCAATCGGAACAGACGGCACCGTAACGGCTTCCTATTCGAATGGGCAGACCCAGGCTGTCGGTCAACTGGCCCTGGGAAATGTCACAAATCTCGACGGGCTGCACCTTCAAGGGGACGGCAACTACGCGACCACACTTGCGAGCGGTCCTGCTTCGATAGGCGTCTCAGGCATGGACGGTTTGGGCACCATCCAAGGCTCTGCACTTGAGCAGTCCAACGTGAACATCTCCGCAGAGTTTTCTGACCTCATCATCGCGCAGCGAGCATTTGAAGCAAACGCGAAGTCGATTACAACCTTTGACTCCGTCAGTCAGGACACGATCAACATGGTTCACTAGGGATTTGCGGGGCGGTCTTGAGACCGTCCCGCAGTCAACCTGTTGGTGCGTACTTCCACAAACAGACCTTGTCCAGTGGCAAGGACCACGGCCGCCTCGATCAGGATCCTTGCTTCGGCCCAATGTTTTCGGCCCTCGCTGCGAACAATCCCGGCCTCAATCCGAAGCTCGACTCCGGAGGGAACCGGGCGAATGTACTCGATTTCCAACTGCCGGGTCATGGCAGAGAGCCCGCGAGCGCGGACTACCTTGCTCATCGCCTCGTCAAGCAATGTGGCAATGATGCCTCCATGAAGATAGCCGGGATGGCCTTCAAACCTGTCTGGAATCGTTGGGAGGCAGACGATCGATCCATCGGCCGCAAGGAGAAACTCGAGACGCAGCCCACCAGCATTTTCCTCCCCGCATCCAAAACAGCGGTTCTGGGCAGCATGAACCATTGGAGTAAGATTTTCATTTGGTCCTGTCAAGCTCTACCCATCCTTGCCGCAGTTGCATTCAGCACGGCACCAAAGCTGGCCATGTCCACGTTCCCGCCGCTTAACACAATGCCCACCCGCATGCTCTTGATCTGATGCCTCTCTTTGAGTGCAGCCGCCATCGCTGCGGCTCCGGCGCCTTCCGCAAGATTGTGCGTGTCCTCATAGAGCGCGCGCATCGCTTCCATGATCTCCTCATCAGAGACCAGAACAATGCGCGAAACGTTCTCAAGCATCACGGCGAGCGCCGTGGCATTGGGACGGCGGCATGCCAGGCCATCAGCAATCATCGTTTGCGCCGCGGCTTCGACGAGCTTTCTTTGTGCGAAGCTATAAGCGATTGCAGGAGCCGCTGCGGCGGCCACTCCCACGATCTCCGTCTTTAGCCCAAGCGCGTTCCGCGCCGCTGCCATTCCGCAGATGGAAGATCCCATCCCAATGGGAACGTAAACGCAATCCAGCAATGGAGCGCCTTCAAGAAATTCGACCGCATAGGTGGCTGTGCCTAGCACCAGTAACTCCTGGAAGGAGTCGATAAACACGAGTCGCCGCTGCACTGCCAGAGCATGGGCAAATTCAAGGGCCTCCTGAAAATCCTCTCCGTGGACAATCAGTTCAACACCTTGCGCGAGCATCGCGCGGTTCTTCTCTGTGCTGTTTCCCTTGGGAACGATGATCGAGCAGCTTAGGCCCAACAGTCGCGCGGCCATACCGACCCCCTGGCCAAAGTTCCCGCGAGTTGCCGCAATGACGCCTTCAAGTCCAGGCTGCTCTTCCTTCAACTTCGCCATGTAGATCAAAGCACCCCGCAGTTTGAAGGCGCCAACCGGCGTGTGATTTTCATGTTTGATCCAGGCCTCTGCGCCTAGACGCTCGTTCGCGAGGGGCCACGTATACTGCGGCGTCGGCGGCATAAACCCGTAGACCAGAGATTGGGCTTCGCGAATCTGGCCGAGAGAAGGCAGATGCATGTCCCAAGAATAGCCGCAATCCGTTGGCCTGGTCTTTGAGCAGTCCGGAGATCATCATCCCGCCGTCAGGGTACTGTAGATTGAATTCATGGGTTCCGCTCTCGGATTTGCGCCATTCTGGCGAGTTGTGGGCCTTCGTAAACATGAATTCTCAAGCCCATTTCGTTTCTTTTCTGTTCATCCTCTTGTCTGCGCTCGGCGCGACAGGTTGCCATAGGACGCCCTCCCTTACTCAACAACAACTGGAAGGGAAGCACCTGTACCAGGTTCGTTGCGCCCATTGCCACGCGGACAACGACCTTGGCCTGAAGAAGATCCCTCCCAATCTTCACGGAGTGTTTGCCGCCCCGGTACTGCCCAGTGGTGCCCCTGCTACTGATGCCGATGTAGAGCAGGTTGTGCTCGCGGGAAAGGGGTTGATGCCCTCCTTCGCCGGTAGATTCACCGAAGAGCAAATGGCAGCACTCCTGGCTTACCTGCATACCGGACTTCGTTGAAGGCGTGGCTGGGAATGTGTTCGCTCTGAGGAGCACCAATCACGGTATACTTGGGATTGCTATGGCAACCGAAAAGACCTTTTATCTTGAGACGTTCGGCTGCCAGATGAATGCCCATGACTCTGAAAAGGTTATTGGCACATTGCGGCAGCAGGGTTACCGCCAAGTCGAGTCTGAAGTGGACGCCGGCCTGATCCTTTACAACACCTGCTCCATTCGCGACCGGGCCGAGCAGAAGGTCTTCAACCGGCTCAATGATTACAAGAAACTCCACAAGGCCGGCAAGCGATTCGGCGTTCTGGGATGTGTCGCGCAGCAGGAAGGCGAGAAGATCTTCGAGCGGGCGCCCTATGTATCGCTGGTTTCCGGATCGGCTTCCTATCGCAAGTTACCCGAAATGCTGGCCCGGCTTGAGGCAGGCGAGAACCGGATTACCGGGCTCGATGATCGGCAGACTGACGAGACGTTCGAGACCGAGTTTACTGCCCGGCAGAATCCCTACCGCGGCTACATCACCATCATTGAAGGATGCGATAAGTTCTGCGCTTACTGCGTGGTGCCGTATACGCGCGGTAAAGAGCGCAGCCGGACCTCATCCTCGGTTCTTGAAGAGGCGCATCGCATCGCAGACCTGGGATACACCGAAATTCAGCTCCTTGGCCAGAACGTGAATAGCTACAAGGATCCCGGAAGGGAAGCGGAGCTTCGCGGAACTGCTGGTGTCTGTCGCCGAGGTCGGTGGCATTCGAAGAGTCCGCTTTACCACCAGCCATCCCCGCGACTTCACCCGGGACATTGTGGAAGCCATTGACGCCGTACCGGCGCTCTGCGACCACGTCCATTTGCCCGTTCAGTCCGGTTCCACCCGTGTACTTAAGATGATGGCGCGCGAGTATACGCCGGAATGGTATCTCGAAAGGATCTCGTGGATCAAGGCCGCCCGACGCTCCATTTCGATTTCCACTGACATTATCGTGGGCTTTCCGGGTGAGACCCCCGAGGATTTCATTCTGACCATGGACCTGCTGGCGGAAGTGCAGTACGATTGCGTCTTCGGATTCAAGTACTCAGCCCGGCCCAACACGCCCGCGCTCATCATGATTGACTCGATCTCTGAGACTGAGAAGGCCAACCGGCTTCAAGTACTGCTTGATCGGCAGAGGGAGATTCAGAGAGTCAACTATTCCAGACATTTAGGAGAGATATTCGAGGTAATGGTTGAAGGTCAAAATGTGGCACGGGGCCAGATAGCCGGGCGCAGCAGCCAGAACAAACCCGTCAATTTCACTTGGCCTCACGCCATTGCACCAGCGCCCGGAAGTTATATTCAGGTGAAGATTACGGCCACGCACCCAAACAGTCTGGTGGGGGAGGCCGTCTAATTATCAGACGTATCAAAGGGGCAGCGACATGGACATTGAAGTCAAAATTCGCGGACTGATGATGGACCCGTCAACCAATATGCCCATTGTCATGCTCAAGGATGTTGCCTCTGAATCCGTAATGCCGATCTGGGTCGGAATCTTTGAGGCGAACGCCATTGCCATTGAAATCGAGAAGATGGCGGCCCCGCGGCCAATGACCCATGACCTGACCAGAAATATGATCCGTCACTTGAATGCGAGCCTGGAAAAGGTTGTCATTACAGCAATTAAGGATGAGACCTTCCACGCGATTCTATGTTTGCGTCAGGGCGAAGAGCCGGTCACGATTGACGCCAGGCCATCGGATGCCATTGCGCTTGCGTTGCGCGCGGACTGTCCCATCTATGTGGCGGAGCAAGTGATGCAGAATGCCAAGCTCAGCACGTCTGGTCCGGCCGAAGGGCCCACTGCCGAGCAGCTCCGCGGCTGGCTCGAAGGGCTCAATGACGAGGACCTGGGTCGCTACAAGATGTAACCAGTCCAGAGAACAGGGAGGCCAGCGGGTGGCCAGATCTACCAGATTCGTTGGTATTTAGCTTCAGCCTAAGCTCCCGAGCTTTCACTATACAGAATATCTGTTATCGGACGTCCCGGTACTTTTTCTTCTGTTGCTTGGAGATCTCTAAAAGGACCATTTAGGGCGCAACGTTAATCTATTCACCTAGTAGCAGCCGCAGCTGTGGGAAAGTGGGAATCCCGCGTTCTTTGCGGGATTTCCAAGTGTAGTGGGAAAGTCCGCTCTTTGGACTTTTCCACTTCACGTCTTTTCCACAGTTTTTCGCCGCCGCGAATTGAAGACTTGCACCTAACCAACTGTTAGTTGGCCGTAACCTTTTTATTATCATGCTCTTACATTTGACATTTCCCCGCCAATGCCACACACTTGTTGAGATCCGATCCACAGGCGGTGATTCATGCTTGTTCGCCTCCGCGCCCCGTCGGTACCTCAGACCCTTTGTGGTCCCTTGCTCCTAGATGAACTCGGCCTTCCCAGGTATTGGGCCCTCGTTTGGGCCTCTTTGCAACCGGCCGACCATGCGCCGTCAACCCTGGCCAAGAAGCTTGGACACATCGAGCGGTTCTACCAACATGCCGACCAAACTATGGGGGCCGGCGAGTTGGATGATGCGCTAGCCAGTTTCGACGTGGATGCCATCACCGACGCGCTGGAAGGTTATTTCTTCACCGTCCGCAATCGCCCCCCAATCACTCCTGCCAGTGAGGAACGGTGGCAGGCAGCTCTCCAGTTCGTCACAAGCACGCTCCAAAGGCTGACCAGGAACTCGATGCCTCTGGATCAACTGGACGCACTAAACGGCAGGCTGATGCGACATGAGCTTCTCAATTCACACTTACATGTCGGAACCAATCAGCGACCCGAGCGGATTCGCTCACTTCCTTCTGAGGTCGTCGAGTTCTTTTATCAGACATTGGAGCCGGGGTCACCAAATAACCCGTTTCGTGGCGCCATATCACAGTGGCGGGTGTACACGCTTTTCATCCTGCTTCTGCACCAAGGCTTGCGGCACGGAGAAGTGCTGTGCTTTCCAGCCGATGTGATCAAGAGCAGCTTCGATCGGAACCTCCAGCAGGACCGTTTCTGGATGACGGTCCGATACAACGAATATGAGGGTGACCCTCGGTACTCAACACCAAGGATCAAGAACGCACAATCCATCCGACAATTGCCTGTAAGCCAACCGATTGCGCTACTCGTACAAAAGTACGTTGCTAATTACCGCGGCCGGGCCAACCACTCATTTCTGCTCAATTCACAGAAGTGCAAGCCGTTATCAGCAGAACAGGTCAAGAGGATTTTCCAGAAAGCTGCTTCTTCCCTGCCCCGCCACCTCATGGAGCTACTCGAAGATCTTAACGGCAAGAACACAGTCACGCCACATAACCTCAGACACACATGCGCAGTTGTGCGGCTCAACCAGCTTTTGTCCTCGGGAGTGGAGATGGCCGATGCCTTGGAGCGGTTGCGCGTGTTCTTTGGTTGGTCGCGTGACTCTGACATGCCTTTGCGCTATGCCCGGGCGGTATTCGAGGACCGACTTGCGTCGGTGTGGAATAGCAAGTTCGATGATCGCGTGGAGGTACTCAGGAATCTCCCAGAGGGGTTGAAATGACAATCCAGACGAAGCCGGAAGAAACTCAAGAACTTCTTGGAAAGCTCCCTCCCTTGCCTGCAGTCGTAAGGTACTACGATGACTTTTCCGACAGCTACGGTCAGGTTGTCGATATGGATCGCTCTGATCAATGGAGAATAAGGTTTGACGGGGGCAATACCACACTGGACTTCGGGAAATTCGATGTCCGAATCCGCAGTGCTGTCAAAAGCTGGTGCGCTAGTTTGTTGGCCACTCTTTCTCCCCGCTCAATTGAGTATTACTTCTATGCGATCCAACGAGCACAGCTTAATCAGGTCATAGGCATCCTGACCTCTAAGCCCGCAAGAGATTCGCACTATTTGGAAATCGCTGCAATCGACAAACCTTCCATACGAAGCATTTGCGGCACTTGAAAACCTTCTGGCATTCATGTGCAGATTCCGCATTGGTGCCTGGGGCCCTGAATGGCACGACCTTGTTTCACAGTTGCCACTCCCCAAACGAGACAAGTACGCATCGGTCCGGATAGGCGATGTGTTCCTGACTGTCAAGGAGGAGACCGCTATCGTTCGGCACATCGATGAGATGTGTACGAGGATTCAGGCACAGCCGTCGACAGTTCCGGCTGTTCGCGTTCAGGAAACCGCAATCCTTCTCTGCTCTTACCAGTTTGGTCTTAGACCCAAACAGATTGCCATGCTCGAAATGCGGAATATTCGGATTTGGAACGATGGTCTGGAGGACAACCCTGCTGTCCACCTTACATTCACGATGATCAAACAGCGCTCTGCGAAGCGCGTCTTTCCAATGGTTCGCAAAGTAAAACGCGAATGGAGCCCAATTTTCATTGCACTGTTTCGCCGGGCACAGCAGAGCGGCTTAGCCGGGGCGGACCATGTGTTTCAGCGCACCCCAGATGAGTGCGTCAAGTTAATTGCCGATACCCTGGAGTCGCTCCTTCAACGTCGCCGTACGGCCACTGAACTGCGCCACACTTCTATTCAGCGGCTTGTAGACGCTGGTGCAAGCGAAGAAGAAGTTGCCACGTTTGCGGGTCATTCGGATCTCAATACCGGCCTTATCTACTTCCAATCCTCGCCCGCACAGGCTGAGAGGGTGAACAGAGCCCTTGGAATTTCAGGCACCTATCAACGTGTCGCGAAGATTGCTCACGACCGCTTCATAACATCCGAAGAACTCATTGAGTTGAAGGGGGACCAGCAGATAGGAGGTGTGCCGCATGGGATTCCGATCACGGGAATCGGCGGGTGTTCGCAAGGTCAGCCGAGCTGTCCGTATAACCCCGTCATGTCTTGCTATGGCTGTACCCGGTTTATGCCCATTGCCGATACCGCCATTCACCTGGAGGTCCTGGAGGACCTGCGCGGGGTCATGAAGTACTTCTACGCAGCATCGCGCGGGGAGCGCGGGTCACCGGCATTTCAGCTGGAACGAACCATCTCCAATGTACAAGCTGTCATCGATGAACTCGGAGCCGAGCACCGTGAACTCAAGTCTTAAGGCATTCATCCGGGATGCCAGTGCCATCGCGAACCAACGAGGTGTCGTGTGGGACATCCACCTTGGAACAAATGGCATTGCACCGAAGGGCCGTGGCTGGAATCTGACCCAGATGGCGGGTGCCTCACCGCCGCCAACTGACTGGCTCAACGACTTTGGCACGGATGCGAGGACGGTCGAGATCCTCAACACTTACCCTCCCCCGGGTCCTGTGCGCGCCTATCGCAAGGTGCCGCTGTCGAAGCACTGGCAAGATCTGGCGAAGGCTGTGACGATTGATCAACTGCTCGTCCGCCGTAATACTTGCAGCCACGTTGCATGCAATGTGGTGCGCCCCCTGCGCGTGCTGGCGACTTGTGTCGGGAGCACGGAACCTTGGGAGATCACCGTCGACGATGTCGCCTTCGCAATCGATATCGCCAGGAAAATACAGGCATCCGGGAAGCTGGCTGATCTTATCTTCGGGGTGGTCAGGAGCATCCTAGATACCAATCATCTGACCGATAGCGGCCCTCTTTCTCCGGCACTGGAGCGGGACAAGAAGGTCCACGCGAGAACGTCCAAGTTCACAAAGTCAATGGACGATCTGCGATCCGATCTGAATGAGCGCAAGAGCGCTGAGAAGCTGCCAGAGCGGCGGGCATTCTGGGAACTGGTCCGGATCGTCTTCACAGAGACGCCGAGGAGTTTCCTTGACCTGCTGCGGTTTGCTCAAGCGAAAACGCTGATGCTTACGGGGCTCCGGGACGGTGAATGCACCCTGCTGCCGGCGGATTGGAAGAGATACCGCGAGTACTTCGATCTCGCTGATAAGTCCGCCGGCCAGGCGGGCGGCGTTTCCCGGTCATTGATGCTCCGTCACTTTGCCGAAAAGCAGCGGGTCCTTTACGAGGACAGCATTGCTCTCTTCGAAACCGTGCAGCATGTGCCGCTGGTGTTTGAGGAGATTCTCACCAGCACGCTGGACCAGGTTGTCGCCGTAACCGAACCGCTTCGCAGAACACTCCAGCGCCAGGTTGAGACTGGCCGGGTTCTTCCTTCATTCGAAGATGGGCAGTTTGTTCGCGCCTTTGAACTTTACACATACTTAACGGGCAATCCATTCTTTGCTGATCTCCCTGAGGAAGTTCGGCAGAGCTACGTGAGGAAGTATCAGAAGGACTATGTCCCTGGGCTTTTTGATGATCTGCGCTCCGAACAGCTTCGCGCGATCCGAGAAGGTCGCACTCTGGATCCAACAGTGTACGTCTTTCTGAACAGATTCAATGGCGCTCCTTTTCGAAATGCCAGGGGCTCAGTTTGGGATGGTCGCAAGGTCTGGTCCGAAGTCTATCTCCGCATCGACGAGGTTGAGACCTATCTCGCCACGCAGGTTGCCACAAAGCG
Source organism: uncultured Acidobacteriaceae bacterium (assembly GCA_963820245.1). GTDB lineage: Bacteria > Acidobacteriota > Terriglobia > Terriglobales > Acidobacteriaceae > Telmatobacter. The sequence continues at coordinate 307,263 of CAWFZC010000004.1, forward strand.
TTCCGATTTGACGCCGCTCAAACTTGCTGATGGAGAACTCTCCGCCTGGGAACTCCTCTTCCTCATGCCGAAGCGCGCCCTGGGCGACACAAAGGAAGCCGGACTTTGCGATGTCACTAGGTATTGTGCGGTGGGGCGAATGGACCGGCAGATGATTACTCAGGCTCTGTCTAAGGGAAAGGAACAAACGCTCTTCTCTGTTTACGGCGAAACTGACGAGGATCGCGCACTGACACTTCGCCCCCACAGTCTCCGCCATCTGCAGAACACTGAACTATTTCGCTTGGGAATCGTCGATACGATTATCACCAAGCGCTTCAATCGAAGAAGAGTGGCCCAGTCCTACGACTATGATCACCGAAGCTTAGCCGAAGACCTGGATAAGATTGAGCTCAAGCCGGAAGTAGAACTTAGGCTCGGCGAGAAATCTGCAACCGTCGCACGCCTGATCAATGCCGGAAAGGCGCGGGGGCCAATCGTTGAGGCTTTCGCTAGAATCCAGCGAACCGAGGGCGAAGATGCTGCATTCGATTACCTGCAAGCCGAGGCTGACGGGTTCCACTCAACCCCGTATGGATCCTGCATCAACAGTTTCATGGTCGATCCCTGCCCGAAACATCTGGAGTGCTTCACTGGCTGCAAGCACTTATCCGCCACCGACCTCTCAGAGAACCGGCTGAATCTCGTCCAACTGGAAGCCAGGCTGGAAACGGCGGTGCATGTGATCGAAGCGCGCAAGCTTTCCTGCACCGGTCCGGCAAGCGCGCAGCTGCTCAAGATGGATAACGATCCCGGCTCAAACGAACTTCAGGTGACGGCACAAACCATCGAGAAGCGGACATCCAGGAGTATCGGCCTAGATAACCAGCTCGCCCACGCCAAGACTAGATTGGAAGGGGTTCGCAAACTCTTGGCAACGCCGCCTGGGCAACTGGTTTTCCCTGACGGCCCTGACCTGTCGCGAGATCCTGCAAAACCCAAAGGAAGGGTGCTCGATGATTTCAACTGAAAAGAACAGGAAGCCCAGCAGCGATGTCGATCCAGAGATGGAGCGCATCCTCAGAGAGATGCTGGAAGCGAATGAGACGATCACAGCGCGGGCTGTGGCCAGGAAGCATCCTGCAATCGGCCATGCCTCTTCCATCACCCGCATTTCTGTCCGTGCGGAGCAGCTGGCCCGAGCCCAGGAGCAGCAGAAGCAGTTTCGGGAATGGCACCGCCGGGCTCCGAAGCGCTCTCGAGACCAGCTTGCGGCGCAGCTTGCCCAGAAGGACGTCAAGATAGCTGAACTAGAGCGCCAGGTGGAAATCCTGCGTGCCTCCCATCTGGCCATGATTCGCACCGTCGGTGAGCTGGGAGGGATCAGCAAGTTGCTGAAGCTATACGAAGGCTACCGTGAGTTCCGAATCGAGTTGGATCGATTGCATGTACTTCCGCACGGCGAAGTAAAGCAGTTCGAACTGCCGCCACGAGCCGACTCAGCGGAGCAGTAAACATTAGGCTTCCCGGCTAACCTTTCTGGCCCGCTGGAGCCAGTCTTCCGTCGCTTCACGCAGGAACGTGGAGACATCTTGGTTGTATTCCTGTGCAAGGGCTGTCAACTCTTCCCACCAGGAGAGCGGGATTCGGAGAGCAACCATCTTAACGGGTTCCTTTGTCCTTCGTTGCAACGATGCCGGTATCCCCGTCGCGTCAGACCCTTTCCTAACGACTCCAGCCATTTGATCACCTCGCAACCTGCCTGTTGGCAATTGCCAACACATTGATCAAAGGGTACACGCGAATATCTAAGGGTGTCCACTGACATCCGTGTACGTCTCGGAAATCGTGTCCGCGCTCTGCGGCTGGAGCGTCACTGGACGCAGGTTGAAATGGCCGAGATGCTCGGCGTTGACCGAAGCTACTTGTCGGAGATTGAAACCGGCAAAAAGGACCCGAGTTTACGGGTTCTGAAGACTATCGCAGATGGGTTTGGGTTGAGCCTATCCAAACTTCTCCGGGGGTTCTAGTTTCGCCCGCTGCTTGAGATCTTCCATAGGGCAATCGCGGAGCGAGACCAGCAATACGCATGTCACAAATCCTCTTGACTTCCCGCCACAATTTAGGCATTATCGGTTAGTCCTGCAAGGGGCAAACCACTATAATATAAGGAGTTACAAACTATGGGAAAGATACCTGATGTAGATAGGACTTTAATCTTTAATACAATCAATCAGTGTTCCAATCGTTTCACAGAGTATGAACTGAATCAGATTCACGAGATCGCTCTCAAACTAAGTGAGATCTATAAATCTCTAATTGCTCGCGAAGATAATTGGCAGCATTAACAGTGAGCAATCGGCACGATACTTTGTAAGGGGCAATCCACTGCAAGAAAGCTAATAGGATCCTGGTCTCTCCTAGAGACCAGGATCTGACCTGCCGATTGAATAACCTTCAGTGGAAGATGTCACCGCTTCTACTCAGTGTGTGATATTCTCACTGGCGAATCAATGGAGAACACTGTGCGCGGGTTGAGTTATGCAGTGACGTTCTGTGCCTTTTTGTCCATGATGGCAGTTGCGCAGACCAGCGGACGTACAGAAGCTTCTCCGAAAAGGCCCCCGGGGAATACCGCGAGGACCATCCCCGTTATCAAATGCGTTGATCGCGATACGGCAGCCGCCTGCAAAAGCTTCAAGCAACTCTTAGATGCGGGGGATAAGGCGCTCATAGCCCAGGTCCTTGGGACACCGGTATTCAAACGACATGCGGCATATGTCTGCTTTCGTCCGAACGATGATTATTTCAGCGTAGTTTCTGTCGATATTCCGGAACCGAAAGCATTTGGCCGGAAGCTAGACACTGACGAGGAAATCGCGCACTATGCCAATGACTCAGTTCCCACAAATGCCACGATGAGAGAGCTGATGGAGCGCTCCAGGAAGGCAGACGAAAACTCTGCATTTGCGGACGTCTCAGACCCTCCTGCTGTCAGCCAAGATACCAAGGACAAATGGTATAAGGACCACAGTAAGGATTTTGTGTATAGCATCGGTGAGGTGGGGGACTATCGGTACCAAAACGGAATAAACATGGGCCCGGTCGATGACTGGGGAGAATGGACAATGCTGGCCAGCAACAAGAACAGCAACCAACCTGATCCGCCAACGTGGTTCATTGGAGGATATGCTTGGATCGAGCGGTTCAATCGTCAAAATGGAAATGTGGCCGCAAGAGACGACGATCCCGAACACGGGCATGTCAGCGTGGACCTATCTTCAGTGAACGTCAAATACAAATATAAGAATGGTTCCGGAGATATGACCGAATACACACTACATATCAACCGTTTAACGGGAAGATTTGTTGAGGATTTTAATTCTCCAAGTGTCAGCGATCAAACATCAGGAACATGCATGATATTCAAATAGGGTGACGGAGAAGTCGCAGGGGGTAATGTGAACTGTTGCTCTTCTCGGAGGTGGGCTAAGCAACAATAGATGGGAAATCTTTCGGACAACAGCATATCTACCAAATCAACCGTATCCTATTGAAATCTTGGCCATTGGACGCACAACAGTCGCCATAAGTACCTAGAATCAGACATGAGGCATCTTCTTGTTTCTCCTGCCCGGCTACGCTATTAGGTTCCCAACAGCTCAAACCGTGCCTGGAAGAACCTCAGGTACTTGGGCTCATAGGTCATGCGCATGCCTCGAATATTCGACCGATCCGCGAAGACCGATTCGACTGATTCCGCCACAACATCCATGTGCGCCTGTGTGTACACCCGGCGAGGAATCGTAAGCCGTACCAGTTCCAACTTCGGCATATTATTTTCGCCGGTTTCCTTGTTCCGACCGGCCGAAACGATCCCACGCTCCATCGCCCGTATCCCTGAATCCAGGTAAAGTGCCGCCGCCAGCGACTGTGCCGGGTACTGCTCCTGCGGCAGGTGCGGCAGGAATCCTCGCGCGTTCAGGAACACGCCATGCCCGCCGATTGGCTGGACGATTGGAATGCCGGCGTCGATCAGCTTCCGGCCGAGGTACAAAACCTGCCCGACCCTGGCCCGAATGTGGTCCTCATGGAGCATTTCTTCGATCCCTGTCGCCAGCGCCTCCATATCGCGGCCAGCCATCCCTCCATAGGTATGCAGCCCTTCGTAAATCACAGCCAGGTTCGCCGCATCCTCATAGATTCCATGATCGTTTACCGCCAGAAACCCGCCGATATTCACCATCGGGTCCTTTTTAGCGCTCATCGTGCAGCCATCCGTATGAGAACAAAGCTCCTTGACGATGGATGCAATTGATCGGTCCTGGCATCCTGGTTCCCTTTTCTGGATGAAATACGCGTTCTCCACCACCCGGGCCGCGTCCAGGATCACCCGGATTCCATGGCGGCCGGCAATCTCCCGCACGGCTTTCACGTTGCCCAGCGAAATTGGTTGTCCTCCAGCCATGTTCACCGTTGCGGCAATGCTCAGGTAGGGTATCCGGCTCGCTCCGTAGGTCTTGATGACCTTCTCGAGCTTGTCTAAATCAACGTCGCCTTTAAATGGATGCAGGCTGTGCGGATCGTGCGCCTCGGGGATAATCACGTCGACGAAGGTCCCGCCGGCCAGTTCCTGGTGAAGCCGCGTGGTCGTGAAATACATGTTTCCCGGAACAATGTCACCCGGCTTGATCAGTGCCCTCGAAAGGAGGTTTTCCGCCCCTCGCCCCTGGTGCGCCGGGACAACATACTTGTATCCCAACCATTGCTGAATGGCGCTCTCGAGCCGGTAAAAGCTCCGGCTTCCGGCGTAGGACTCATCACCCATCATCATCGCCGACCACTGCCGGTCGCTCATCGCTGAGGTTCCCGAATCCGTCAGAAGGTCGATATAAACGTCTTCCGACCGCAGCAGAAACGTGTTGTAGCCAGCCCCGCAAATCGCCTTTTCCCGCTCAGCCGGGCTCGGGATTCTTACCGGTTCAACCACCTTGATCTTGAAAGGTTCCGCCCATGTACGCCGTTCCGCTGCCATCGCTCGCCACCTCTGTCCGGTTCAATTGAAATTCAGTCAAAAGCATAGAAAATCTCTCTTTGGAGTTGAATACGAAATCGACGATTTTTCTTGCGGAATTCGAATATTTGCTGGCAATTTTCGAATTTCGCTTTATGATCGTTAGGTTCTTTTCGAAAAGAGGCAACGTTGTCACATTCCGAACGGGAGAAGCTTCTCGATCCGCTTGGCTGGAAGCTCCTGAACGAATTACAGGCTGACGCTCGCATTTCTTTTGCGAAGCTGGGCCGGCGCGTCGGCCTCTCCACTCCCGCCGTAGCCGAACGCGTTCGCCGCATGGAGGATGAAGGAATCATCCGCGCCTACCGCGCCGAAATCGACCCCGCCCGCGTCGGCCTCCCCATCACCGCCTTTATCCGCATGAGCATCGTTGGCAACGTGCTAGGGAAACTCACCGAGTGCGTCCACGCCATGCCGGAGATCGTCGAATGCAATCGCGGCACTGGTGAAGACTCCTTCATCCTAAAAGTTAACGCTGTCTCCATCGAGCACCTCAAAGACGTCATCGACCGCCTCACCCCCTTCGGCACTACGTCGACATCACTGGTGCTCGAATCGCTAATCGAGAGAAACCTTTTGACCCCAAGCGTCCTCGAATGGGGAGCCTCTCGCAAACCAGCCTGGACCGCGCCCAAACGTCCCGGGCGGGCCATCAGCTCGACAAGCGCAAGTTTTGAAGGATACGGGCTTCTCCGCCAACGGAAGCCGACTCTACACGCGGGCGTGGCAGGCAGAGACCGGCGGCAGGGCGCCTCAGGCAGTCCCCCGCCAGGAATCGCAGAACGAAGAAAGGCCTAGCCTTCCCGGGAAAACCGGCCGCAATTGATCGTGTTCTTGGGAACTCTCAGTCGTGCGCAGGCGGCGCTGGCGGGGCCGTCGACGGTGGAACCGGCTTACCATCGGCTGTGAAGGGTTCCATCAGCTCCACGCGCGTTCCATCAGGATCGTAGAGGTTCACCTGACGCTTCCCATTCACCCCAACGTGGATTTCAAGAGGCTTTTGGTAGCTCAGGTAATCCTTGTAACCGGGGCGTGCCTCCAGGCCTGCAACGGCCTTCTGCATGTCGGGCACAACCAACGATGTGTGGTTTTGCGTTCCGTATGTTGCCGGCAACTTGGCATAGAGCATCAATTCGATGTAGTCCGTCCCGTCAGGAACCCTTAAATTGATCCAGCTCAAAACCTTCGGGTCGCGTCCACCTCTCCAGGTCTCTTTGAAACCCAGAACGTCCTCATAGAAAGAGAGGGATTTCGGCGTGTTTCCCACCAAGAAGCCGACGTGATAGATCGCTGGAGAGATGCGCGACTCAGGCAGGAACTTTCCCTTGGCCTGGGCCTCCGTTCCCGTCGGCAACGTCTGAACAAACTCGACTAAAGTGCCGTCCGGGTCCTTGATCTCAAAGGCGTAGTCTCCGGTGCGCGTCTTACCGCCATTTCCCGACTTCACATCAAAGCCTTTTGATCTCAGGTATGCGCGCATCTGCTCTATGTCGCTGACGGTAAAGCAGATATGGCTCATCATATTGGGCGGAGCCGTCGGATGATCGGTAAAGAGTTCTATGTGCTGGTGATCGTTGATCTTGATGAAAGCGATGCGGACCTCGTCGGTCCCCGGCTTCTTCAGATCATATGCCTCGTCGTACCCGAACAGGTCATGCCAAAATCCAAGAGCCTTGGGCAAGTCCGAAACAAAATACCCAACGTGCGAGATTCCAGTAATCTTCGGACGCTCCACAGCGGTAGTTTGAGCCCAGGCCGGCAACGTGCAGGCAGCCAAGGCGACGGCGGCTGTCAAGGTGAGGAGTTCCCTGCCCCAATCGTGCTTCAAACGCATCGCAGTTCCCTTCTCAGTTCCGGGTCTCGGCCAGCAACGCCTCGATCTCAGTCTTTTCTTCAGACGTGACCGGAAGCAGCGGAGCCCGCGGCTGCCCCCCGTAATAACCGTTGAAGTCGCAGGCGTATTTGACTCCACTGATGCCCAGCGAACCTACGATGCGCTTATTCGGACCGTCAATCCGCTTCTGCTTCGCTTCGGCAAGAGCCAGGTCATGATCCTTCCACGCCAGGTAAACCTCCTGGCAAGCCTGCGGAGCGCAGGCGGCCAGGGCCAGTATCCCTCCGCAGGCGCCTTCATTCAGCGACCCAAGCAGCGCTGAAGCCGATCCGCAAAGTACTTGAAAGCCAATCTCCTTGGTTCGGGTTTTGATCGCCGCCGCGGGAATCGCACTGGCCACTGCGGCCCCACCGGCCAGATCGCCCGCCGAAACAAAGCTTCCACCGGCCTCACTTTTGGGCGCCAGCATCCGCCCCGTGACCGCCTCAAATACAGGAGTCACGGTGACCGTCCGACGTAGAGACGTTTTCGTGGCGGCCACCGTGTCGCGAATCCTGTCCACGCTACCGCTGGAATCCTTGATTCCGATGATGTTTGGATGGTCCGCCAACTCGGCAATCACCTCAATCGGAATCTGATAGGGAACGCACTTGGGAATGTTGTAGAGCAAAACCGGAAGGGGCGAGCGGTCTGCCACGCTGCGAAAATAGTGCATCACAGCCGAAGCAGACATCTGCTGCGCATAGTACATGGAGGTGCGCACGAGGACCGTGTCGTATCCCTGTTCCGCGGAAACTTCGGCCAGATCGACCGTGGCCTTCACGCTATCGCGGCCGATGCCTGCGATCAGAACCTTCTCCGGGGCGGTCGCTTCCGCGGCCACGCGAAGCACGTCGCGGGTTTCTGCATCGGTGAGCATCGGGGCTTCGCCCGTCGAGCCCAGCACGACCACTCCCGCAAGCAGGCTCCGCGAGTAGCGGCTCATATTGGCTTCGAGCTTGCGAAAATAGACACGCTCGTCCGGATAGAACGGAGTGGTAACGGCTGCGAAAACTCCCTCAATCAACATGCCCATATTGTAGTTCGAGAATCCCCGTATCCGCGCCAGAGCTTGTCTGGCTCAAAACCAGGTCACTCGTCCATTTGCCGACTGGCGCATCCGACATGGATAATAGGCGGGAACCAAACAAAATTTGAGGGGCCGCATACATGGATTCTTACTTGCTTCGCGACGAGGACGAGGAGAAGAGCGCCTCGCGACTCATCCGGCAAGCTGTCTCCTTTTTGGTGCACGCTGGGTTGGCTCTTGTCTCCTGGCTGGCCCTCATGCTCGTGGGCTATGCCCTCAACCCGTCCAATGTGCCGCAGGTTCTCATCCTTCTGCTTTCCCTCGCAGTCCCGCTCATCGTGGGTTTTGCCATCAACACAGTTCGCCGTGATGAGATGGCCTCAGCAGTCTGGCTGCTGGGCCTGATCTGGCTCATGATTGTTGCGCTGTATATTGTGGACATGCCCACACGGCCGAATCATTGCTTTGAGTGTGGTGTATCAGAAAAACTCATGCGCACCCTGTTCAGCTTTCCGACGCCAAGCGGGCTTATTGACGATGACGGGCCCTTTATCGGGACCTGGCCGTGTGCAGCATTGGTCGGTTATTCGATCGGCGCCGCTTTGGCCCTTCGACGCCATCGCGCAAGTCTCTAGCAACGTAAATTCCGTCAGACGCCGATCGCCGTGTGCAATTCCTGCAAGGCATAGACGGTGGTCTGATGCCTCTGCATGGCCGCGATCCCTTCCACGGCAGCCTGCGCTGCGGCAATCGTCGTGATCGTTGGGATGCGCGCCAGAACCGCCGCCCGGCGGATAGCCTTTTCGTCAAAGAACGTATCCTGGCCTCGCGGTGTGTTGATGATGAGATGGATGCGCTCTCCCTTGATCAGGTCCACCACATTTGGCCGTCCTTCTTTCACCTTGAACACGCGCTCCACAATCAGTCCAGCAGCTTCCAGCACATTGGCGGTGCCTTCCGTGGCGACAATTTGGAAGCCCAGATCCACGTAGCGCCGGGCAAGCTCCACCGCCGCCGGCTTGTCATGGTCGTTTACCGTGAAAAAGACGGTGCCCTTGGTCGGCAGTAAATGTCCGGCGGACAACTGCGCTTTGGCAAAAGCTTCGCCAAACGTTGCAGCCACGCCCATCACTTCGCCAGTCGACTTCATCTCCGGCCCGAGCACCGTATCGACGCCTGCGAACTTCGACCACGGAAATACGGGCGACTTCACATAAAAGTGGGTGCCGGTTTCCAGGTCGCGATTCGAAGCGAGTTGTTCCGGAAGCAACTCACGCAGGGTGCGGCCGGTCATGAGGCGTGCGGCAATTTTGGCAAGCGGGATTCCGGTTGCCTTTGAGACATAGGGAACCGTGCGCGAAGCGCGAGGATTCACTTCGATCACGTAAACGCGATCCTCTCCCTGCGCATCCCGCTGAATGGCAAATTGCAGGTTCACAAGGCCTACGACCTTGAGCGCCAGGGCAAGTTGCCGAGTGTAAGTTCTCAGCGTGTCGAGTGTCTCATTGCGAATGTTCACTGCGGGCAGCACGCACGACGAGTCGCCGGAGTGAATGCCGGCCTCCTCAATGTGCTGCATGATTCCGGCGATGATCACATCCTTAGAATCGCAAAGCGCATCGACGTCTACTTCAACGGCATTTTCGAGAAAATGGTCGATCAGTACGGGGCGTTCCTGCGAGTACTCGACCGCCTCCCGCATGTAGCGGGTCACCGCTTCGCCGTCGTAGCAGATCACCATGGCCCGGCCGCCGAGCACGTAGCTTGGCCGCACCAGTACGGGATAGCCAATCCTGTCGCCGATTGCCAGGGCTTCTTCCACGCTTGTCGCCGTGCCCCCTGCAGGTTGCGGGATTTCCAAGCTCCTCCAGCAGCCTTCCGAATTGCTTTCGATCTTCAGCAAGGTCAATCGATTCGGGCGACGTGCCAATGATCGGTACGCCAGCGGCGAGCAACCTCTGCGAGAGATTCAGCGGCGTCTGCCCGCCAAACTGCACGATCATTCCGATCTTCGCGCCCGACTGCGCCTCATGGTTATAGATAGCCAACACGTCTTCAAGCACGAGCGGTTCAAAATAGAGCCGGTCGCTTGTGTCGTAGTCGGTTGAGACGGTCTCAGGATTGCAGTTCACCATGATGGTCTCGTACCCATCCTCTTTGAGTGCGAAGGCCGCATGGCAGCAGCAGTAATCGAACTCGATGCCTTGACCGATGCGATTAGGACCTGAGCCTAGAATGATCACCTTGGGCGTCTGCGTTGGAGGTGCCTCGTCCTCCTCGTCGTAGGTGGAGTAAAGGTAAGGCGTCATCGATTCGAATTCGGCTGCGCAGGTATCTACGAGCTTGAAGACCGGCGTGATCCCCTTCGCTTCGCGCAGTTCCCTCACCTGCTTGATCCCTTCGTGGCCTTCCAGCTTCCATTCCGTCGCAATGCGTTCGTCGCTCAAGCCAAGTCGCTTCAACTGGCGCAATTGTTCAGTACTGATCTCTTCCGGAGTGGTTTGAGAGATTGCGGCCTGCGCCACAGTAATTTCGCGCAACTGATGCAGGAACCACGGATCCATTTTTGTGTAGCGCGCAACTTCGCGGACACTCATGCCCCGCTCGAATGCGAAGCGAATGTAGCCCAGTCTCTCCGGCCGTGGAGTGACAAGCATCTGCGTCAGGCGGCGGGGCTCCAGCACTTCGGCCCCGGTCTTCTTGCCTGTTTCCAGAGCACGCCACGCCTTCATCAGTGCTTCTTTGAAGGTGCGTCCCATGGCCATCACTTCGCCGACAGACTTCATCTGGGGCCCGAGAATGTCATCGGCCCCCGGAAACTTTTCGAACTGCCATTTGGGAATCTTCACGACAACGTAATCAATGGTCGGCTCAAAGCACGCCGGCGTCTTGCGGGTAATGTCGTTCGGAATCTCGTCTAGCGTGTAGCCTACGGCGAGCTTCGCGGCGATCTTTGCGATCGGGAAGCCTGTGGCCTTGGATGCGAGTGCCGATGATCTCGAGACGCGCGGATTCATCTCGATGACGGTCATGCGCCCGTCCACGGGATTCACCGCGAACTGCACGTTCGATCCGCCCGTCTCCACGCCGATCTCACGCATCACCGCAATTGCCGCATCGCGCATCCTCTGGTACTCGCGATCGGTGAGGGTCTGCGCTGGAGCTACGGTGATCGAATCGCCTGTGTGCACGCCCATCGGGTCGAAGTTCTCAATCGAGCAAATGATGATGACGTTGTCCGCCAGGTCGCGCATCACCTCAAGCTCGTACTCTTTCCAACCCAGGACGCTCTCTTCAATCAGGCATTCGTGCACCGGAGAAAGGTCGAGGCCGCGCGCCAGAATCTCCATCAGCTCTTCACGGTTGTAGCCGATGCCGCCGCCTGTGCCACCGAGTGTGAAGCTGGGCCGAATGAGTACGGGAAATCCAATCTTCGATGCAAAGTCCAGGCCGTCGCGGAGATTGTTAACCAGCGCCGACTTAGAAACTTCAAGCCCGATGCGAATCATCGCATCCTTGAAGAGCAGCCGGTCTTCGGCCTTCTTGATCGCTTCGAGCTTCGCGCCAATCAACTCGACGTTGTACCGCTCCAGAATCCCGGCGTCAGCAAGATCGACCGCAAGGTTCAGCGCCGTCTGTCCGCCCACTGTTGGCAACAGCGCAAACTTTCCCGAGTGCGGGTCATTGGTGAGCATCAACGATTCAAGGCGAATGATCTCTTCCACATATTCGCGAGTCAGCGGCTCAATGTAGGTACGATCGGCCAGTTCCGGGTCTGTCATGATGGTGGCCGGATTCGAGTTCACCAGCACCACCTCATAGCCCTCCTGCTTGAGAGCCTTGCAGGCCTGTGTGCCTGAGTAGTCAAACTCCGCCGACTGCCCAATCACGATCGGCCCCGAGCCAATCACCAAGATCTTCTGAATGTCATTTCTGCGTGGCATTGTTTGCTAATCCCTTGCGATCATGATGCGCCCGCCCAAAAGGTTTGCGCTCAAAAAACAGCGGAGCCTCAGCCCCGCTGTTGTCGTCGAAATCGTGCCAATTGGCCGGCAGTTCATCATCCTTTCCACTCCTCCATCATTTGCCTGAAGTCATGAAAAAGATAGTGCGAATCGTGCGGTCCCGGCGCTGCCTCGGGATGGTACTGCACGCTGAACAACGGCAGCGTCTTATGCCGCAATCCCTCAAGCGTCTGATCATTCAAATCTACGTGCGTAAGCTCAACTTCGTTTGCATTGATCGAATCCGGATCGACGGCGAAGTTGTGGTTATGCGCTGTAATCTCCACCTTGCCCGTTGCATTGTTGCGCACCGGATGATTCCCGCCGTGATGCCCAAACTTGAGCTTGTATGTTCGGCCGCCCAACGCGAGGCCCGTCAACTGGTGCCCGAGGCAAATTCCAAACACCGGAACTCGCCCGATCATTTTGCGAATTGCGTTCACTGCGTAGTCCACCGGCTCCGGATCGCCTGGGCCGTTCGATAGAAACACCCCATCCGGCTTCAGTTCGAGCACCGTTTCCGCAGACGTCTCCGCAGGCACCACCGTGACGCGGCATCCTTCGCGCGTCAGCATTCGCAGAATATTGTTCTTAATCCCGAAGTCATAAGCCACCACGTGGAGGCGCTTCCGCGCTTCGTCGTTTTGGACAAGTGCATCCGGCAGCAACGGATCGCCTGTTTCATTCCGCGCATCCGACGAATCGAACGAATACACCGATTTCGTTGAAACAACGCGAGCCAGGTCGGTCCCATCCATCTTTCGAATGTTGCGAGCCCGCTGAACCAGCGCCGCCCCATCGTCGGTCTTCGTCGAAATCACGCCCCGCATCACGCCAAACGTCCGCAGATGCCGAACCAGCGCTCGCGTATCGATCTCCGCCAGCACAGGAACGGAATACCGCTCCATATACTCGTCCGTCACCTGTTCTGAGCGCCAGTTGGAACTGATAGGCGAGAATTCCCGAACGATCAGGCCCTCAATATAAGGCTTGGCCGACTCATTATCTGCCTGGTTTGTTCCGTAGTTGCCGATCTGGGGATTTGTGAGAACGACAATTTGACCGGCATAGGAGGGATCGGTGGCGATTTCCTGGTATCCGGTAAGAGAAGTATTAAAAACGACTTCGCCCTGGCATTCGCCCGGGTACCCATAGCCGTGGCCACGGAAGATGCGCCCGTCTTCGAGCGCCAAGATTGCCTGCATTGCCTCTCCGAGGAGTGGATTCAATCGATTCTAGCAGTTCCTGCGGTGGATAACCGGGCAGTTTGCCCCAACTCTAGTGAACGACGCCTGCATCCTTGGCCGGCCAGTAAATAAACACTGCCTTTCCATAGACTAAGGAGCGTTCAACAGGGCCAAATTCGCGGCTGTCTGACGAGATGGAGCGATGGTCTCCCATCATGAAGTAGCAATCAGGCGGAACGATCAGTTCAGCCATCGAACGCGTATCCCGGTATTGCTCAGGAACGTATCCCTCACGCAAGGCACGGCCATTCAGCCAGACCACGCCCCGGTCAATCCAGAGCCGGTCGCCGGGAACGGCAATCACGCGCTTGATGTAGCTCTTCTCTGGATCGCGAGGATAGTGAAAGACCACTACGTCGCCGCGCTCAATTGCCGCCACATGGTAGACGAACTTGTTGATGAAAAGCCGGTCGCGGTCTTCCAGGCGGGGCAGCATGCTGGTGCCTTCAACGCGCACAGGCTGATAAAGGAACGTGATAATCAGCACCGAAGCCGCTGCGGAGACAAACAAGTCGCGCACCCACAGGCCAAGCCCCGACCCCTTGCGAGGAGTTGCAGGAACAGGATTGAACCCCGGCGCGCCTGCGTCGGTCTGGGGCAACTCGGTTGGGCCCGGTTCAGGGGAATCGTTGTGAAGCATTGCCATCTCTATACCAGATTACTATTATTCGCAGCCAAGCCCACCTGGGGGACACATAACCCGCACCCGCCTTGGCTTTTCGATCGGCTTTGGCTGGTTGGCAGAGGGTACCAGGGCTGACGCCCCGCCCGAAGCTATGCCGGCGGCCAGGTTTTCTTCCTCCAGGATCAAGGGGCGCTGCAGCACCATCTCAACCGGCGTTCCGCTTTCGATATTGATGTCATCCCCCCTGGTGAATAGAGCGACAACCGTACCGACGGCTACACCTCCGAGCCCCCCGATTGCTGCACCTTCAAGCGGGTGGCCCGCGGCCGCTCCGCCAATCGTGCCAATGCCTGCGCCTTCCAGCCCCACTTCGGCCGCCCGCGCCACATCACGCCCTTTGTTCGGATCCTGCTCGATGGTGCCTTCATCACCTTTCACAGTGCGGTCCTTGGCGCCAGGCAGGCTGTTCACAATGCCCGGAACCTCGACAACGGAGCCGTTCGGAAAGATGATGGACGTAAAGTGAATGTCGAGCTGTGCGCGCCCCTTCACGTGTCCGGCCCGCGCCACCCGGTCTACCACGCCCTGAACGTAAACCCCAGCAGGAATCATCACTCTGCTTCCCACGACCACGGGAAACGTCGAAGCAAGGTAAACGCCGTCGCCCGCTCTTGCGCTCTTGGTATTGATGGCACTCCGTATCTGCAGTAGAACCTTGGTCCCGGCGGGCACCGTGTAGGTCTTCTTTTCCGGGGACGCCTGCGGGACCTCGACGGGTGAAGTTCCCGCCGGTTGCGCTGCGGCATTTGACGGCGGAGCTGGCTGCGCTGGAGCCTGGCACATGCTGAGATTCGGGCTAGCTACTCCAATGCAAATGCTCATTGCGCCAGTCAAAAGTCCACGCATCAAGCGCATCGTACCCTCCACATGCCTCATCAAGCTTCAGTCTCTAAGCTGATAGACGAACACTTCGCATCCAAGGATAGCGCTGTAACCTGCGCCGGGGCCGAAATTTCAACCGCAATTCCGGGCGACGATTCGATTCGCGTTACTATGCAAAGCAACGAAGGAACGAAATATGACTCCGTCACAGCCCCGCAAGGCCGACCGTTTCGCCGCTGCTCGAGCCGTACTCCAGAATGCAATAGACTCGCGCGCCTTTCCCTGCTGTGCCTTTGGGGTCGTGGCCGGGGGAGAGATTCTGGAGGTGAATTCGCTCGGCCGATTCACTTATGAACCCACGTCGCCCGCTGTGACTCCTGAGACCGTCTACGACATCGCCAGTGTTACCAAGGTGGTGGCCACCACCGCGATGGCCATGCTGCTTCATCAAAGAGGCCTGGTCGATCTCGATTCGTTCCTGGGAGATATTTTGCCCGGGTTTGTGAGTGGCCGACAACCTGGTGACTACTCGCGAATGGTCACGTTGCGCCACCTGCTGGCGCACAACTCCGGACTGCCCGGGTACGTCGAGTTCTTTCATACGGCCAAGAACCCATCCGAACTCCTTAGCGCTTGTCTTCAACTTCCTCTTGATGCTGAACCCGGCACTCGCTTCGAATACTCCGATCCCGGTTTCATCCTCCTCGGCAAGGCGCTCGAAGTGTGCAGCGGAGAGAACCTGGCTGCCTTCACGTACCGCGAGATCTTCATGCCTCTGGCGATGAAATCGACGGGATTTTGCCCAGCGTCTCGAATGCATCCAATGATCGCCCCAACTGAAGACGACACAAAATTCCGGCATCGGCGTATCCAGGGTGAGGTGCAGGATGAAAATGCTGCGGTGCTCAGAGGCGCGGCCGGGCATGCCGGACTTTTCTCAAACGTGCCGGACTTGCTTCGCTTCTCCGTCGAGATCATGGATTCCAGGCCGGAAATGGCTCCACCAGGTAAACCAGGCAAACTTTTTAGGCAACAGACCGTCGAACTCTTCGCGGAGCGTCAGGGACCTGAGGGCAGTTCCCGTGCAATCGGGTGGGATACGCCGTCGCAAAACTCGTCATCTGGCATTCACTTTTCCCCGCATTCCATAGGCCACTTGGGGTTTAGCGGATGTTCCTTGTGGATTGATCTTGATGCAGCGGTCGCCATCACGCTGCTCACGAATCGAACGTGGCCGGACCGGCAGAACCAGTTAATCCGCGAAGTCCGGCCGGCCTTTCACGACGCCGTTCGAGAGGCACTTTAGAAACGCGATATGTTCGCGGGCCAGCAAACCGTCTTTCGAGATTTCTTTTACTTGCTTGCCCATTTTGCAGATACAATCAAAAATTGGGGACAGACGCGATGCTAACCAGCTCGATGACGCAGGAGACGGCCGGCACCCAGGTTAATGACACCAAGAATGACCAGGCCTCACTGCTTCAACACCTGATTACTGAGAGCCAGAACGAGGCATCTCAAGGCTTTGACACTAAATCCGCTCTCGAAATTGCACGCATCATCAATCATGAAGATGCCAAAGTCGCAGGAGCCGTGAAGAAGGCGATCCCTGAGATTGCGCAGGTCATCGACCAAGTGGCGCGATGTCTCCGCGACGGTGGGCGGCTCATCTATGTGGGCGCCGGATCAAGTGGGCGCATCGCCGCGCTCGACTCTTCTGAATGCCCTCCTACCTATTCAACCGCCCCGGGTCAAGTGCAATACATCATGGCCGGCGGCCCCAAGGCGCTAGCCTCCGCCGTCGAGGTCAACGAAGACTCTGAGGAGTTGGGTCAACGGGATATTGCGCGGCGTCGCCCGACGCGGAAAGATGTCGTGGTCGGCATCTCCGCTTCTGGCCGTACCCCCTATGTTGTCGCTGCCGTAGCCTACGCACGCGCCCGTGGAGCCCACACAGCTGCAGTTACATGCAATGCCGGCTCACCATTGTCTGAAGCAGCCGATATCTCCATCGTTGCCGATGTAGGTCCCGAAGTCATCTCCGGATCCACGCGCATGAAGGCTGGCTCAGCGCAAAAAATGATCTTGAACATGATTACGACAGGAGCCATGACTCGCCTGGGTTATGTGTACGAAAACCTCATGGTCAACGTGCACATGCAAAACTCCAAGCTTGTTGAGCGCGGCATTCGCATCCTGATGGGTGCCTGCAAAATCGATCGACAGACTGCGGTCAACACCATCAAGAGCGCGGGGCGCAGCGTCCCCGTGGCCTTGGTGATGCTCAAGGCCAAAGTCGACAAGCCTGAGGCCGTGCGGCGTCTTGCCAAGTCTGACGGCAATGTTCGCCTCGCCATCGAAGACAACGTGTTGGAGCTCTGAACTCCCCGGCAAATCGAATCAATTGCGGCCGTTGCCTCCACGAACTTTAGTAGACTTAGCGCAGAATGTCTGCTTCCTCTTGTCTCTCAAACTCCCTCCGCCGACCTGTTTCCCAGATCGCTGTCTTCGCGCTTTTTGCTTCCCTGGCCAGCACCTTACCTGCCGCTGCACAGGGTACCCACGTCTGGGTCCAGTCCAAGCTCGAAGAGTTTGAGAAGGGGACCCAACAGGGCGTTTCGATCGAGAGCGACGGTCATTTGCGCCAGGGCCCGGGCCTCAAGGAACTCATCACGACTCCCTCCACCTTCGTGTGGTCAATAGCAGTCGACAAGAGCGGCACCGCCTATGCAGGGACGGGCTCCCCGGCAACCGTCCTGCGGATTGGCAAGGATGGCAAGCCATTCACCCTCTTTGAAACCAAGGACCTGAGCGTGCAGGTTTTGCGCATGGGTCCTGACGGATCGCTCTACGCCGCCACTCTTCCCAGCGGCAAGGTCTACCGCCTCAAGCCCAATGCCGATGCAAAACAGGATGACAGCTCGGCCACAGTCATCTTTGACGCGGCAAAACTCGGCGCCCCGGAGTCCAAGGCGCGCTACATCTGGGACCTGACCTTCGATGCAGCAGGACGTCTCTACATCGCCGCCGGCGATCCTGGAGCGGTTTATCGTGTTGACCCGGCACACCCCCAAGCTCCCCCTGAGACCTTCTTCAAGAGCGATGAGGCTCATATCCGCTCGCTTGCATGGGATGCAAAGGGAAACCTCATTGCGGGTTCAGACGGCTCTGGACTGATCTATCGCATCAGCCCGGCTGGCCAGGGCTACGTGCTCTTTGAAGCTCCCCGCCGAGAGATTACCTCAGTTGCCGTGGGCGCCGACGGCACGATTTATGCGGCCAATGTTGGCGACAAAGCGCACAACCCATTGCCTCCTCTCCCCGTACAGGGGATTGGTTCGGCAACAATCACCATCGTCCAGCCCGCCTCATTGCAGGCCGCTAATGCCAGCACCACTCTGCCCGAAGGGTCCGAGATTTATGCGCTCGACGAAGGCCAAGCGCCCCGTAAGCTCTGGACGAGCAAGGACGACGTTGTTTACGCATTGTCTGCTGGCGCTGATGGCCTTCTGGTCCTCACCGGCAACCGTGGTCGCATTTTCAGGATTCAGAAAGATGGCAGCTACGCGGACGTGGCTCACCTCGATGCTCAGCAGGGTCTGAGCCTTGCCGTCCAGCCGGGCTCTGAAGACAAGGGCGCCCTTCTGATTAGCACCGGCAACACAGGCAAGCTCTTCTCGCTCGGAACTGAGGAGAAGCATGAGTACGCGAGCGATGTACTCGATGCCGGCATCCTGGCTCGTTTTGGCAGGGTCGAATTCGAGCCAGGTTCCTCTGGCTACGAGATTTTCACGCGTTCCGGCAATGTGGAACAGCCGGTGCGCGGCTGGTCCGATTGGCAATCGCTCAAGGATGGCATTGTCGCTTCTCCCGCCGGACGTTTCTTGCAGTGGAAGTCCGTACTCAGCGCAAACGGAATCCTCGGCAGCGTGGGCGTCAACTACCTGCCAGTGAACGCTGCTCCCGTCCTCGACGATCTGGTTGTCGCTGTTGGGGCTCGCTTGAATCCACAGAACCAAATGCCCAGCGTGCCGGCAACGGTCAACGTTGCGTTCCCCTCAGCATCTTCTCCGTCCGAGGTCGCCAGCTCCGACACCACCACGCCGATCTCAGCCCTCAAGGATCGGACTGCGGTTACGGTTAGATGGGCAGCTCACGACGATAACGGCGACGATCTAACCTACTCGCTCTATCTGCGCGGCGATGGCGAAACCGTCTGGCGGCTTTTAAAGAAAAACATTAGCGATAAGGCCTATAGCTTTGATGCAACGCTGGTTCCCGATGGCGGCTATCAAATCAAGGTGGTTGCTTCTGACGCTCCGTCCCATACCCCAGCAGACGCGCTTAAAGGCGAGAAAGTGAGTGACCGGTTCCAGGTGGACACCACACCGCCCGCAATCGTTGAGCTGACCGCAACCGGAGCACCTGCCGAGTGCGGCGGCAACAATTGCACCAAGCCGTTTCAGGTTAGTTTTGACGCACAGGATGCGACGTCGCCCATCGCCCATGCCGAGTACTCGCTTGATGCTGGGGCGTGGCAGTACCTTGAACCGGTTGATAAAATCTCCGATTCACGCACAGAGCACTATTCCTTCAAAGCCTCGTTTGTTGTGACGGCCGGCAAAATTGGCGAACACCTTGTCACTGTCCGCGCCTTCGATCGTTACGACAACATCGGCGTAGCCAAAACGGTGATCCCTGCCCAGGAAAAGTAATCAAGGAAAGACAAGGCGCAATGCGATTTGAACTGTTTTTGGCGGCGCGGTACCTCAGAGCCAAGCGGCGACAAGCCGTAGTGGGCGTGGTCACGGCCATCTCCGTAGCCGGCGTGGCAGCCGGCGTCGCCGCGCTCATCATCGCTCTAGCCATCACCAACGGAATGCGCCGCGACCTGCAGGACAAGCTCCTTGGCTCCAGCGCCCATGTCGAGTTGATGCGGGTCGATTCTGATGGAATCCGCGACTGGCGTCCGCTGCTTAACCGCTTGCGCCAATTGCCCCACGTCACCGCAGCTGCCCCAGGCATCTATGAAGAGGTCATGGTGTCACGCGGCCCACGAGCGGGTTTTGCTCTCATCAAGGGGATCATCCCTCAAGAGGAGCGTACGGTCAGCAATATACTGGATTCAGCCACCTCGGGATCGGCGAGGGAACTCGGCCGTGATGCAACGTCCTCTTCAATGACCAATTTGGCGGTGCCTCCTCTTGTTCTGGGCAAGGACCTGGCAGACCAGATCGGCGTTCAGGTCGGAGACCAGGTCGTCGTCACCAGTCCGCAAGGCGAACTTAACCCGGTTATCGGCCTCGTGCCCAAGTTCCAGTCCTTCAAGGTTGTCGGCATCTTCCACTCCGGCTTTTATCAATACGACTCGGGCATGGCCTTCATTGGGCTTGCAGACGCGCAGCGCCTTTTCGATGAGCCTGACCTTTTATCCGTCATCAGCTTCAAAGTGGACAACCTGGACCACGCGCCTCAGATCGGTCGCGAAATTGAACAGGCTGCCGGCAAAGGCTTTATGACGACCAACTGGATGGAGCAGAATCGCGAGCTTTTTCGCGCTCTCATGCTCGAGCAGATCGTCACCTTTATCGTGATCGCCCTCATTGTGATTGTGGCCGCGCTCAATATTCTCATCGCACTCACCATGATGGTGATGGAGAAAACCCGCGACATCGCGGTCATGATGAGCTTCGGGGTTGAACCAGGACAGGTTCGACGCATCTTCCTGATGGAGGGCCTGCTCATCAGTCTCGTTGGAACGGCGTTGGGGCTTGCACTGGGTTATCTCACCGCCTGGGCGGGCAGCCATTACCACTTTATCCATCTCTCGGCTGAAGTCTACTCAATCGACACGCTACCGTTCGCGCCACGCCCGATTGACGGCCTGATTGTCTCCATTGTCTCGGTCGGAATTTCGCTGCTGGCCACGCTTTATCCTTCGTCGGCCGCTGCCAGCGTCCTTCCTGCTGAAGCGCTGCGCTACGAGTAGGCCCTACTGCGGCGTAATCACGCCGCCCACCGCATGCCTTCGCGGCAAGAGGATGCCGCGATGATCCACCTCGGCTGCGCCGGCCCGCGGCCTGTCGCTCAGGACCTTGTTCGTCCGCTCAATCAAGGCACCACCACATGCCGGGCACCAGTCCGCCATGGTGTCTTGCGCAAGCTCGGCGTGGCATTGGCTGCAGATCCGTTCCATTACTTAAAAGACTACCGCATCCGCCGCACTGCCCCTGCGCTCAACTGCCGAACAGGCACGCGCCCGGTACACTAAATTGATGCACCCCCCTGTTCGCCTTGTGGCAATTGACATGGACGGCACACTCCTGGCCAGCGACGTGCAGGCGATTAGCGCCCGGAATGCCAGTGCACTTCGAACCGCACAGGAGTCGGGAATTACCGTAGCAGTCGCTACGGGTAGGCGCATCGCGTACACAACTCCGCTTCTTGAAGGACTGGGCCTGCGAGCGGATACGCCCCTCATCACGTCCAATGGTGCAGTGATTCGAACGCTAGAAGGCCGCTCCATCGACCGGTGCCACATGGAGGCTCGAGTCGCACGGGGGCTTTGCTCACTGCTTCGCCCCTTCGGCGCGGTCGTCTTCACCTTCGATCGGCCCGGACAGGGAGAGTTGATCCTTGAAAATCTTGAACAGGTCACAGGACGCATTGCACTTTGGGTTGAGACAAACCGTCATTCAATTGAAGTCTTCAATCCCCTGGAGAAGGGCCTTGTCGATGGCGAGGATCCCATTCAGGGTATGGTCACCGGCGGCGTGAACAGAATGAAGGAAGCCGAGAGGGCGCTGAAGGCGAGCGAATGGGCATCGAGTTGCGAGTGTGTCCGCACCGAGTACCCGGCGCGCGACGTCTCCATCCTCGATCTTTTGCCCCCGGGGGTCTCCAAAGGATGGGCTCTTGAGCGGCTCGCAATCAGCCTGGGCATTTCTCGCGATGAAACCATGGCCATAGGCGACAATTGGAACGACGTCGCCATGTTTGAATGGGCCGGGCAGGCATTCGTCATGGCTAATGCCGCGCCCGATTTGCGTTCGATGGCAAAGACGCGCGGCTGGAAGCAAGCCCAATCGAACGACGATCACGGTGTGGCTGTCGTTCTTGAGAAGGCATTGAAGCAAACACCGGCTGCGAGGCCATGAGGCAGGAGTCTCTGATTTGATGAGGAATGTGATCAAGCAATGGATACTCGTCCTCATCGTCGCCTTGCCCCCTCTGCCGGTCAAGGCGGCCGAGCGCATTACTCTGCAAACCGGATTCGTCGTCAATTGCGATCATCACGTGCAGATTGATGGCCGCATACGCCTTTACTTGAGTGCAGGTGAGGACAATTTCATCCAGTTTGCCCCAGGCGAGATCGCGAACATCGAGAACGTGCCGGATCCACCCGCGAAAGCTGACATTGCAGGCGCAACGTCACCCGGTCCCGCGTCTGCAATCTCCGACAAAAAACTCACGCAGGCCGATCTGGCTGAAATGCTGGCACGGGCTGGGCGCGAACACAATCTCGACGTCGATCTGCTCGCCAGCGTTGTCAAAGCTGAGAGCGGCGGCAATCCCCGCGCCCTCAGTCACGCCGGGGCCGAGGGATTAATGCAGCTCATGCCCCAGACAGCCGGTGATCTCGGTGTCAGTGACAGCTACAAGCCCGACCAGAATGTACGCGGAGGCTCCACTTACCTCGACGCCCTTCTGGTTCGCTATCACGATAATCTGGCTCTGGCGCTTGCAGCCTACAACGCTGGTCCGGCGACGGTCGACAAGTGCCATGGCATCCCGCCGTACCACGAGACCAAGGTTTACGTGGCCCGTGTAATCCACGAGTTTAATCGCCGTGTGAAGGCGCGCGAGGCCCAGGCGCGAACGTCCTCCACGAACCCACCTGCCTTGCATAACCAGGTTCGTAGTAACCACCCGTTCATCACCGACCCGGTAAAATGAATAAAGACTACACGGGAACGGAGTTCGTTTGAAGAAGAATCAACTGATTTTTGGTTTGGTGGTGCTCGTTGCACTGGCCGCGCTTCTTGTCTGGGGCCATAACCGGATCCACTTTGATTTCGGTATTTTTCGCTCCCAGCTCGCTCAGGCCAACTGGAGCCTGATCGCACTCAGCGCCGGCTGCATTTACCTGGCCTATGCCTTCCGCAGTGCCCGCTGGGCACGACTTCTTAAACACAACAAAAAGGTTGGGCCATTTGCTCTGCTTGGGACGCAGGTGATTGGCTTCACCGGCGTTGCCCTCATCGGCCGTGTTGCCGATCCGGTTCGCCCCTATCTCGTCGCAAAGAAAACAGGCCTCCCCCTCACTTCCCAACTTGCGGTGTACGTTGTCGAGCGTCTCTTCGATGCCGGCTCCATGGCCGTCATCTTTTCCTGCGCCATGCTCTCGGTGCCTTACGCGGAAATCATGAAGGCCACGAGCAATTCGCATTTCGTCACGGCCCTCGGGGCCCACTCACCTTTCCTGGCGGCATTTGTTGCTCGGTATGGTGGCATCGTGCTCACCTTGTTCGGCGCTCTCTTTCTCGCCGCTGTGCGCTGGGCCGGCGGCACGGTCGCCTCGTTTGCAGAACACAGTTTCGGCCTGATCTCAAAGAGGCTTGGGACTGCAGCCGGGGAAAAAATCCGCGCCTTCCACGCAGGCCTCGACACGATGCGCACTTTTGGGGAGTTTGGCGCCGTCGCATCGCTTTCTATCGTGATGTGGTTGTTCATCGCAGCAGCCTATTTCGCGGCTTGCCGCGCTTTCTCAGCTAGTCCAGAGTTGGCCGCTGTCACTCCTTCGAAGTGCGTTCTCCTCATGGTGGCCAGTGGCGGAGCCAGCATCGTCCAACTTCCCATCCTCGGCTGGTTCACTCAGATAGGAATTGTCGCAGCCGCCATCACCGGTCTCTTCGGCGCCAAACCTGAGGCCGCGACCGCCTGTGCCGCAATTCTGTTGCTGACCACGTTCCTCGGTATTGTCCCCGTTGGCCTCATCTGGGCACAGCTTGACCACATCAGCCTGCGCAAAATCACAGTCGAGAGCGAACATGCCGAAGAAGCAATCGCCGCTGGGGAATCTGCTAGCGTCCCGGAGTAGTCCCGAGAGCAGCGGGTTCATCTAAGGATAGGATCGGTTAGCTGAAGCGTACCGTCTCTGGTCCGACAGCCCCACCTGTCATCAGCATGCTCATGGCTTGCTCCATGGTCAGGTCTGTTTCAGTCACCCGCTTCATGGGAAGAATCTGAAGAAACGCGGAAGTGGGGTTGATTGCGTTCGGCAGCAGAACAGCCGCCAACTGCTCTCCGGTGGTCGAATCCGTCAGTGTCCGTGTAAGAAATCCAATGCTCTTTTGTCCGGCGATCGGAAAGTCAATAAGCACGACCCGCTGGCTGGTTTCCTTCTTGGCCATCATCGTGTCAAGAAGTTGGCGCACCGACGTATAGACCTTGGCGACAAACGGCAACCGTTCGAGCAGGGCCTCAAACATGTTGAAGGCTTGTCTGCCAATCACCAGCGAGGTCAGCCGTCCACCGACATACAGTACGACCAGGGTGAGTGCGATCGCTAGCAGCGACTGAAGCCATGGCTGTTCGAGCCAGGAAGCCGGAAAAATGGCCGCAAACAACTGAACCGCCGGCAATCCCGCTTTGGCTAGCGTACCGAAAAGGAAACTGAAGATCAGACAGGTGACAAATAGTGGTCCGATCGTCAGGATTCCGGCCAGAATATTGTTTTGCAGGCTGCGCAGGGTGCGGGCAACAACAGGGTTCACGAGCCACTCCTATCCTTGAGGATAGCCTTAATAGGAATCAGCAGAGTAGGAGCACTTGAACATTCGCGAAATCTGGGCAGCCCTGGGTTCCCGGAAAGCTGGTTTAGGGTTCCAATACGGCGTAAAATCCGGTATACATGGTGATTACCCTTGGGGCGTCAGGAAAGAGGGACTTCGATGGATGAATCGATGACTGAAGGTATAGAAGAGCAGCAGCAAATCACGGAGTCTGCAGAAGCGCCCCAACCCCGCGCGGTGGGCTCACCCCTGCCGATGGGGAACGGCGCGCGTGTACAACCGCCGCCAACCGATGACGAGGCAAAGCAGGCTCCTCCGGCCCCACCGTTGGGCCGCTCTCTTACCAGTTCGACGACTCCCGTTCAACAGACCTCCACATTACAGCGGGCAGTGAATGTGTTGCGCGTTGCACTGCCTTTTGTGCAGCGCATGCTGCCGCTTCTCGACGGCAATATCGGTACCGCGGTTGCAAACATCCTCAATCCGCCCCCCCCGCCAACCCCACCCCCTCCCCCTGCACCGGAGTTGGACCTGGCTCCCCTTGAAACCGGCTTGGCTGAGCTCAAACATCAGCACCGCGAACTCCACGACCAGGTTGTCGAACAGAACTCATCGCTCAAGCGCGTCGAAGACCAGTTGGAGATGGTTCGAGAGGCTACCGATCGCAATACTCTGGAACAGCAGGAGTTAATTGAGGACCTAAAGGCTGTTGGCGGGAAGGTGAACCTGGTGGCGATCATCGCCCTGGGATTGCTTGGCATCTCGCTTTTGCTCAATATCGCACTTTATCTGCACATCCAGCGGGTCCTTCCCTAAGCCATGCGTTGCCCCCCAACGCGGGGTTCGGACGCACGCGGAATCCTCCGTATCTCGATCGCAGCGCTGAAACCAGCCAGCGGAAATTTGAACTCGGAACTTTGTTCGGATTTCTGACCTCAACGGCCTCGATGGCGGTCTGTCAGCTCAATTCCGGTCGTTTTTCTATCCCATCAAATACCGCTTCACTAATGCAAACACAACTTTAGGGCAAACTGCTCACTTCTGCGATCTTTGTGACGCCAGATGTTGCCAGTCGTATTTTCCGAGGGCTAGTATTCCCGTTAGTTGAGCCGGGTCATAAGCCCTAGCCCGGAGATTTGATCCACTATGCAGTCTTCCTGATCAAACAGAGCTTTACCAACCTGCGGCGCCACAAAGCGCACGCAATCGGAGCGTCTTGTCATGGCATGGTACGCCTACTGCATCGGTGAAAAGCAAGCATTCCCTGAATTGGCCCGTCATCGCAAGCCTGTACCTCTTGAATCCGTCCTTGGAGTCAGCGGCAACCAGGTTTTTCTCTACCCCGCCAGTGATCTCGCAGTTATCGTAAGCGAGCATAACCCGAACGAAGCCCTCAATCAGAAGGCTGGCGTCGATCACGCCCGAGTCATAGCGGACTGCTTTCAGCATTCCACGGTGCTTCCCTTCCGATTCGGCACTGTCTTCAACGACGACGAGATCCTCCGCAAGTCCATCCGTTCAAATCAGCGACAGTTCCTCGGCAACATCGACAAACTGCGCGGCAAGACTGAGATGCATCTCAAGATCTTTGTCGATGATTGCTGCGGCAAGGAAGTCGAGCGCCACTTGCCTGTTGAAAGTGTTGGCCGCGAGTATCTGAGCAATCTTCGTGAGAATGCGACCCGCACTCGCGAGCGCCAGACCCGTGCGCGCGCCGTCAGCTTCCAGATGCACCGTCTTTTCATGCCGCTCGACGAAGAAGTAAGCTGCCGGCTCACCGAAAACGGCAAAATGGTACTCGACGTTGCGCACCTCATCGACCGCAAGTACGTGGAGCGCTACCAGAACAAGTTTGCAACCACCAGTGCAATGATGCGCGAATGTCTCATGCAACTGTCTGGTCCCTGGCCTCCATACCATTTCGTTCACAGGCTTACGCGTTCAGCGCACCAGCAGGCACACGCTGTGCCGCAACCGGCAGCAGCTTCCTCCGTCCCGGTTCTTCAGCCGGCTCCGACTCTGGCTTGATTCATGAGAACAGCAAATAACAAAAGCCCCTTCCTCTCGGATGGGGCTTTTGTTTGAATCGTACAAGGTCTGACCCCGGGTTTAACCAGAACTAGTCGTAGTACTCGAGTCCCAAATGGGTTATCAGCGACTCGCCCATGATGTACCTCAGCGTGTTCTTCAGCTTCATCGACTGGATAAACAGGTCGTGCTCCGGATAAAGTCCTGCGGCCGTTTGAGGGGACTTCAGATAGAAGCTGAGCCACTCCTGTATTCCAATCGAACGCAGCCCCGGCGTGCGCTTTGCCAGGTCGAGAAACAGAACCAGGTCAAGTGCGATCGGCGCGGCAAGAATCGAGTCCCGGCAGAGGAAATTGATCTTGATCTGCATCGGATAGCCGAGCCAGCCGAAAATATCGATGTTGTCCCAGGCTTCCTTATCGTCGCCGCGCGGCGGGTAATAGTTGATGCGAATCTTGTGGTAAAGGTCCTTGTAGAGGTCAGGGTAAAGCTCCGGCTGAAAGATGTATTCAAGCGAGCCCAGTTTAGACTCCTCTTTCGTCTTGAACGACTGCGGATCGTCCAGCACCTCTCCATCCCGGTTGCCGAGGATGTTCGTTGAAAACCATCCCTTCACACCCAAGTGTCGCGCTTTGAAGGCCGGCGCCAGAACCGTCTTCATGAAGGTCTGTCCAGTTTTGAAGTCTTTTCCGCAAATCGGCGCGGCTTTTTGTTTTGACAGCTCGATTAGGGCTTTTGTATCCACTGTCAGGTTCGGCGCGCCGTTGGCAAACGGTACACCTTCCTTCAGGGCGGCGTAAGCGTAGATCTGCGAGGGTGCAATCCCAATATCGCTTGCTTCCAGGCCCTTTTCGAATGTCTCAATCGACTCATGCACGGCAGTCGGTTCCAGAAAAATCTCTGTCGAGCCGCACCAGATCATCACAACGCGGTCCACCGTCTTTTTGAAGTTGCGAATGTCTTCAATCACCTGGTCGGCAAGGTCCCGCTTGTTCTTGCCTTTCTTCACGTGGGTTCCATGCAACCGCTTCACGTAGTACTGATCGAACACGGCAGGAAGCGGCTTGATCGCCTCCAGGAAAGGCTTCAATGCAAACAAGGTCTCTTTGTCCAGCACCTCTGCATGCGCGGCAGCTTCGTACACGTTGTCCTCAAAGATATCCCAGCCCGTAAATACAAGGTCGTTCAAGTCGGCCAACGGCACAAAATCCTTCACGTAGGGAAACCTGTTCTCCGTGCGCTTCCCCAGGCGAATGGTTCCCATCTGCGTGAGGGAACCGACCGGTTTGGCCAGACCGCGCCGCACAGCCTCAACGCCGGCGATCATCGTCGTAGCCACGGCGCCCAGGCCTACCACCATCACTCCAAGCTTTCCTGTTGCGGGTGCTATATCCTGCTTTGCGGTCATTTGGCCGCTTTGATTTTCTGCTGACATTTCTCTCCTCAACTTTCCTTTATTTGGCCGATAGTCTCCTATCGGAACCAGATTTAAGTCCCGTCCGTCAAAACAACACTTGTTTTCGAAATATCCCGGCTCTCGCGCCGCAGCCCTAGGCGGCTTTCGCTTCACTCCTGCGATTCAGGTGCGACCAGACAAACCACACAATTCCCGCCAGCAGCGCAATCTCCACCACCAGGTGAAAGCGGTGGAACGCCTCGGCGAGCCTCGGATCGGTGTGCCACTTCTCGCCCAGTTTCATTCCCACAAATGCCAGGCAAAAATACCAAACGCAGGAGCCCAGGGACGTGTAGAGGTGGAACCGCAACCGCGGCATCCGGGCAATCCCTGCCGGGAACGCAACAAACGTCTGCACCACCGGCAGCATGCGCCCCACCAAGATTGCAATCGATCCGTATTTTTCAAAGAACCACGTCATGCGGTCAAGATCGTGATGGCTCATCAGCACCCATCTGCCGTAGCGCTCCACCAGCGGCCGCCCGCCCTTGGCGCCGATCCAATACGCAATCGCTGAGCCAATGTTGCAGCCGATTGCCCCAGCCAGTGTCACCAGAACCAGATTGAAGCGCCCCAGGTAAACCAGGTACCCTGAAAACGGCATGATCAATTCGGATGGAAGAGGGACTCCTGATGAATTAACTGCCATCAGAGCCACTATTCCGGCATAACCTCCGGCGTCGATGAAACGCGTGACGAACTCCACCAGCAATGCGATGATTCTTTCGCTCATAAACGTCCTCAGTATATAGGCCCGTGGAACACTCTTTATGCTCCCGTAACCCAAACCATACATAAAAGATAAATGCACACGTATGTATTTTTAGTTTGCTACGATAAAGATGAACGCAAGTTGATTTGAGGTGCCTCCGTTGCCTGAATTTCCCCCCGTTCCGCTCACTCTTGAAGGTTCAAGCCTGCTTCACCAGTTCTTCCGCTTCGATTGGAAGGCCTGGCACGCAACCGCTAAAGCTGATCGCGAGCGGATCGCAGCCAACGCCGTCGCCACATTCAAGTCTCTTGAGCGCACTGCTGCTGATGCACCCGTTCGCTCGGCCCTCTACTCGCAACTTGGCCATAAAGCCGATCTGATCCTCATCCACTTCCGCGACTCGTTCGAAGCGCTGAACCAAGTGGAACTCGATCTGGCCCAGACGGAGTTCTCGAGTTTTCTCACGCCCGCCCATTCTTATGTGTCTGTGGTGGAGCTCGGTCTCTACGAATCAACCCGCAAGACCTACGAAGCTGCCGCAGCCAAGGAATTGGCTCAGCACACGCCTGAGTGGAACGCTGAAATCGCATCTTCGCTCCAGCGCGGTTCGGCTGCCATGGCAACGCGCCTCTTCCCTTCCGTGCCCGAGGCAAAGTATCTCTGCTTCTATCCGATGGATCGCAAGCGCGGCGAACAGGTCAACTGGTACACCGTCCCCTTTGCCGAGCGCCAGCGGATGATGCATGAGCACGGCATGATCGGCCGCCGCTATGGAGACGTAGTAAAGCAGATTATTTCCGGATCCATCGGCATGGACGACTGGGAGTGGGGCGTCGACCTCTTCGCGGAAGATCCAGTGGTCTTCAAGAAGCTCATCTATGAGATGAGGTTCGACGAGGTAAGTGCCGTCTACGCACTCTTTGGCCAGTTTTATCTTGGCGTCCGCCTGCCGATAGAGAACCTGACGAACTGGCTGAACGGCAAGCTCTAAGTTTGGACAACCTTGAAGCGCAGGCCTGCAGGATGATGCACGGCAGCGCAACCCGTTTCTGGTGATCAACGAGAATGCCCACAAAAAAAGCTGCGCGCAAAACAGGAAAGAAGCCGCTACGCGGTGACCTCGCACCCGACCGCGTTACCGCCATTCTTAAGGCGCTCGACGAAGCCTATCCAGAAGTCGAGTGCGCCCTCACCCACAACTCCCCATGGGAACTGCTGGTCGCCACCATCCTCTCCGCGCAATGCACTGATGTCCGCGTCAACATGGTCACGCCTGAGCTGTTCCGCCGCTTCCCTACCCCGCAGGCGATGGCGAAGGGGACCTTACCTCAACTTGAAGAGCTCATTCGCACCACAGGCTTCTTTCGTAACAAGGCCAAATCCATACAGGGCGCAGGCCGCAAGATCATCTCCGATTTCAATGGCCAGGTCCCGCAGACCCTCGCCGAACTCATCACCGTTCCCGGAGCAGCCCGCAAGACAGCGAACGTCGTCCTGGGCGTTTGCTTTGAAATAGCCGAGGGCATCGTCGTGGATACGCACGTTCTGCGCATCTCTCGCCGTCTCGGTCTGGCCAAAGCGGAAACACCCGAAAAGGTAGAGCAGGAGTTGATGCAGATCATTCCCCGGGATCGCTGGATCGCATTCTCCCACCAGATCATTCACCATGGCCGCCAGGTATGCGACGCGCGCAAGCCCAAGTGCGACCGTTGCAACCTCGAGCAGCTCTGCCACTCAAAAGACAAAACCTGGCACTCGTGAGGGATCGCACACTCTGGCGCCCTATCATCAACTCCTGGTAGCTAATGCACGCAACACTGCGTCAACAAGCCCGGGAATATCTGAAACCGTGGCTTCACAAGCCGGAACCCAGCCGAAACTACGCAGTGTCTTGCTTGTGATCGGTCCAATCGAAATAGCCGCTACCTTAGCAAACGGAAACTTGATGTGAGCCGCATGCGCCGCTTCGGCTAGATGCGTGACACTCGATGAACTGGTGAATGTCGCTGCGTGCACCCCGCGCGCAAGAGCTTGTCGAAGCATTTCCGGTGCTTCTGCCGGAAGCTCGTTGCGGTAGGCATCCACTACATCGACTTCGGCACCTGCCTGTTGCAACGCCACCGGGATCACGTCTCGGGCGATTGTGGCCCGCGCCAGCAGGATCTTCTTCCCGTGAACCAGCCCGGTCAGGCCCTTTTGCAGGCTCTCCGCCACGTAGGACTCGGGAACCAGCGTGACTTGGATGCCTGCCCTGCGCGCAGTTGCCGCCGTTGCGTCACCAATTGCTGCGACTTTGAGTGAAGGTGGAACCGCAAGCTGAATCCCGAGCTCCTGAGCGCGGTTTGCCATCGCCATGACTGTATTCGCGCTGGTGAGGATGAGCCAGTCGTATCGGTCCAGTTGCCGCAGAGCCTGATCGAGCGGGTCGAAACTGACGGGCGGGCGAATTTCCAGAACGGGAACTTCAACCGGCTCGGCGCCGAGTGCCCGCAGACTCTCGCTCAACTTGCCGGCTTGGTGCGCGGCACGTGTTGCCAGCACGCGTCTGCCAGAGAGCGGCAGCGAACTCATTCGCCCGCTCCGGCCTGAGTCTGAAGAAGTGGACCTGCGCCCGCGTCGAGCAGCATCCTTGCGATCAAACGTCCAAGCTCAACGGCGTCGCCCCCGGCGCGCGGAGCAGAATGATACACGCGGACAGCCTCTCCGGTTGACGGCGAGGCGACGACTCCAAAAATCTCATCCGTTGGCCCGTCCGCAACATCCGCAATTGCGATCACCTCGCGGCAGTGAATCCCGATGGGCACTTGGCACCCACCGCCCAACTCTGCCAGCGCGGCCCGTTCCGCAGTCACGGCAAACCGAGTTGGCCCATGATCCAGGAAGGCCAAAGCTTCCTTGATCGGCCGGTCTCCCTTGCGCGTTTCAATCCCGAGCGCTCCCTGCCCCGCCGCCGGACAAAACTCCTTCGGGTCAAGTCTCTCACGCAGCCAATCCGTTTTGCCCAGTCGTTCAAGCCCGGCGCTCGCCAGCAGAATTGCCTCCACCTGTCCTTCGGCAAGCTTGCGCAGACGCGTGTCCACGTTTCCCCGAAATTCAACCGCGTCGATGTCAGGACGTAGTGCCTTCAACTGCGCTCGCCGCCGCTGGCTGCTGGTTCCCACCTTCGTACCCTGAGGCAAAGAAGCAAGGCTTGCATGGTTGACTGAGACGAATGCGTCTCTAGGATCGACCCGTGGTGGAGTGGCCGCCAATTCGAATGGTTCAGGCAACTCGGTGGGCAGATCTTTGAGTGAGTGTACGGCCAGATCCACCCGTTCCTCGGCCAACGCTTCCTCGATTTCTTTCGTGAACATCCCCTTCGATCCGACTTCCGCAAAGGTTACTTCCTGCAGGCGGTCGCCGGTTGTCTTGATGATCTCGATTTCAACAGCGTGTCCCTGCCCGCGCAGCAGACCTGCGATGTGGTTGGCCTGCCAGAGAGCAAGCTGAGAACCGCGGCTCCCGATGCGCAGTTTCATCGACGGACCTCCACGCTCGGCTCGCTTGCTTTTGGCTTGTTGGGGTTCACCGGCTCAGTTGTCTTTGCTTTTTCCGCCTGCTGCGATGCCTGCCGATCCGCTTCAGCATCCGCTTCCACCGATACTGACCACGCATCGCATAGCGCGTCCAAACGGGCCGAGTCGCCGTCACGAGCAGCTTGTTTGATGGCCTGCATGGGCGGATGCAGAAACTTGTTCATCAGGCCTCGCGTGAGCGCTTCCACTGCGGCAGCCTGTTCTTGTGTAAGGGTGCCCAGACGTGCATGGATTCGATGCAATTCGCCTTGCCTGATCTCCTCGGCCTTGCGCTGAAGCGCCACGATTGCCGGAGCCAGGTTGACCGTACGCTGTCGTTGCTGGAAGCGTTCCACCTCATTAGCAATCAACGTCTCGGCGTCCATCGCTTCGCGGCTGCGCTCTTCCATGTGTGCGGCAGCCACCTGTTGCAGATCGTCAATGTCATAAACGAACATGCCGTCAAGTTTGTTCATGGCCGGATCAACGTCTCGGGGCACTGCGATGTCGATGAAGAACATGGGCCGGTTGCGGCGGCGTTGCAGAAAGATATGCCCATGCTCCGGGCGGAAGATGTGATGCGGAGCGCCAGTGGAGCTGATTACAATGTCGGCGTTGCTCGCTGTCTCATAGAGCTTCTCGAAGGGAACTACCTGGGGAACGACCGCGCCATCAAACTCCTCAGCCATGCGGCGTGCTCGTTCGTGCGTCCGGTTCGTGACCAGGATTGCGCCTGCTCCTTGCTGCACCAGGTGCCGCGCCGCAAGCTCGCTCATTTTTCCTGCACCAACAAGAAAAACTGTTCTCCCCTGCAAAGATCCGAAGATCTTCCGGGCCATATCCACGGCGACTGAAGCGATCGAAACCGAGTTCGAGCCAATCCCGGTCTCTGACCTGGCTCTCTTGGCCGCAGCGAACGCACTCTGCAAAAGGTGTTCCAGCTGACCGGCGATCGTGCCTGAGGCTTTAGCAACAGCAAATGCTTCTTTCACCTGGCCCAGGATCTGTGGCTCGCCCACCACCATGGAATCGAGACTGGCAGCCATCCGAAACAAGTGGCTTACGGCCTCAGTGTCGCGATACTCATAGATGTGCGGCTCAATCTGCGCCCTTTCAATGCCGAATCGGCTTTCGAGAAAACCAGTCAGCGATGTGCCTGGCGAGTCAACCGCAGCCAGCAGTTCCACGCGATTGCACGTGGACACAATCAAGCACTCGCTCACTCCTGGCATGGCAGCCAAAGCCCGTGTCGTGTCCGGAAGGTCCTCGCGTGAGATCGCAATCCGCTCGCGCAAGGCGATCGGCGCGGTCTTGTGATTCACCCCAATGAGTGCCAGTGTCATTGCGGACCGAACCTGTGAACGCGGCTGAAGAGGTTGGCGGCCCATACGGCCATTACCACGATCAGAACCGCGCCGGAGAGATAAGCCGCTTTGCGGCCACGCAGGCCTGCGCTGCGGCGCACCAGCAGCAGCATCACATACACTACCCAGCTGATAAACGATGCAATCACTTTAGGATCAGCGAAATAGGCTGCGCCAAGGGCTGTCTCCTGCGCCAGAACTGAGCCGATCACAAGACCAACCGTCATGCAGGGAAATCCAAACTCCAGCGTTGCGTGCGAAATCCGTTCCAAAGTATCAAGGGGCGGAAGCCAATCCAGCGGTGCCCAGGACGATTTACCTGCCTGGGGCTTGCTTTTGATCCGCCGTTCCTGCACCAGGTAGAGCATTGATGCAAGCAAGCTGAAACAGAGAGCCGCATAGGCAACCAGCAGGGCGACAATATGAGCCACTAACCAGCTCGTACGCACTCCCGTCGACGGAAATGTGTAGCGATCCGGCCCCAGCGCGGGAACGAAAACCAGGAAGAACGTCGCTGGTAAAGCAAAGATACCAAGAGAGATAGCGTCATAAAGCCACCAGACCAGAAAGAAGAGCGTGGCCACCGCAAATCCGAGCAGCGATTCGATTTCCTGAACAGTCACTGGCATCCAATGGTGCGCCTGGACCAGCATCTCCACCACCGAGACAAAGTGAAAGAAATACGCCATTCCCCCCAGGTGGACGCAGGTCTTCCGCCAGCGATCAATGCCATAAAGCACGGCCGGAAAGACGGTAACGCATGCCGTTGCATAAAGAATTGCCGCAACTCGTAGCCAGAGAAGGTACATGTCGCTCTTCACCTTAAAGCGTCAGGGGTCAGTATACTGTGATCCAAATCACCAAACAGGGCCATTTGACCCAAATTCCAACGGCCAGAAAACCGACCAGCAACCAATTCAATCCAGAGTAAAACTTCCGCCCGGCCAACGTACGCCGGTGTCCCGATGAACGTAAAACCTGAAATAGTGAAAACCGGCACATTTGCGGTCACCAAAACCCCTAAAGCGGGTATTTTCACACCGAATGTCTAATTCGGAGCAGATTCGCACAAGGCAGACATTGCAATCGAAATCCGCATCACCCGATCACGGTAATCTTGTAGGCAGCATGATCCGGGAAGACGCTCAACCCACCGCTCAATCGGCATCGCCTCTGGATACGAATCCAGCGGAACTGACACCGTTTATGCGTCAGTGGACGGCCGCCAAGCGCGAAAACCCCGATTCCCTGCTGTTCTTCAGAATGGGTGATTTCTACGAGCTCTTTTACGACGATGCGGTCGTCGTGAGCCGGGAACTTCAGTTGACGCTCACGGCCCGCGATCGAGAGCGAAATCAGCCCATGTGCGGGGTCCCCTATCACGCGGTTGAGGGTTATTTGACGCGCTTGCTGCGGAAAGGCTACCGCATCGCCATCTGCGACCAGATGGAAGATCCCAAGCTTACCAAGAAGATTGTTCGCCGCGAGGTCACCCGGGTGCTATCGCCGGGCACCGCTCTCGACAACTCCCTCGGGCAAGAACAGAACAACTTTCTCGCCGCCCTGTTCGAGGCAGGGGTCTCCGCAGCCAAAAGCGCCCCCGGCCACAAGCAGAGCACTGACGATTTCCAGCCTCTCCGAGCTCCTTCAGATTCCCGGGCGTTAAGCCGAAACGGAGCCGAATCTTCCTCATCCGAAGCGGCCGGTGCACATCGAGGTTCGCTCTTCGCGGTTGCACTGCTTGACGTTTCCACAGGCGAATTTAGGACCGCGGAGTTTCAAGGTGCAAATGCACTTGCACTGGCCGTCGACGCCATCCTTATGTCCGGCGCGAGCGAAGTGCTTTTGCCTGCAAGTGCCGAGCTGCCTACCCTGCTTGAGAAAATTCCGGCACGGACCCGAGTCGACGATTGGGTGTGGACGGCCGACTTTGCCCTCCCCTTAATTGAGCGCCAATTGCAGGTCCGTTCGCTTGAAGGATACGGCCTGGTTGGACACGAGGCTGCCGGAATTGCCGCAGGCGCAGTGCTTCATTACGTGCGAACAACTCAGAAGAATGAGGCCTTGCACGTCGATTCGCTGCGCTTCGAAGAACACTCAACGACGCTCGAACTGGACCAGGTGACGGTGCGCAATCTTGAGCTGGTCGAGCCGCTTTTTGTCGGCCAGGATAACCGGGCTACCCTGTTTCACACGCTCGATGAGTGCCTGACTCCCATGGGTAAGCGGCTTTTGCGCGCAACAATCCTGCGGCCGCTGATGGATGCCGGGATGCTCGAGGTTCGCTATGAGGCTGTGGGCGAAGCTCATGCCGAGCTGCTCAAGCGCGGAGAGATGCGACGCGCATTTGGCGGAATCCTTGACCTTGAGCGTTTGCTTGCCAGGCTCAGCCTTGACTCGGCCGGCCCGCGCGATGTGCGGGCGCTCGCGGCGAGTTTGCGAAGGCTACCCGGCCTCAAGATTGCTCTCGATGCAATGAAATCTGCAGGATGGCGAAATCTGAGTGCAGCCATGGACACGCTCGAAGACATAGGCGCCCAGATCGAAAGAACCCTTGTCGAAGAGCCACCCTTGACGCTTGCCGATGGGGGTGCGATTGCCGCAGGCGTGGATGCGGAGTTGGACGAACTGCGCGGCATCTCCACAACAGGACGCCAAGCGATTGCGGCTATCGAAGAGCGTGAGCGGCAGCGGACCGGGATCGGCTCACTGAAGGTGCGCTATAACTCGGTCTTCGGCTACTACATCGAGATCACCAAATCAAACCTTGCCATGGCCCCGGCCGATTATGAGCGCAAGCAAACCCTGGTAAATGCCGAACGGTTTACTACACCTGAATTGAAAGAGTACGAACGCAAGATTCTCACTGCGCACGACCGGTCCATCGAGATTGAAAAACGCGAATTCGCAGCCTTGCGGACTGGCGTGCTGGCCGCCGCGGGCCGCATCCGGCGCTCGTCTGCTGTGGTTGCCGAGGCAGACCTGCTCGCCAACTTTGCCCATCTAGCGGCGGGGCGCAAGTATGTCAGGCCGCGCATCTCCGATGAACCCGTGATTGAAGCCGTTGCAGGCCGCCATCCGGTCATCGAGCAATGGCTCGAGGAGACACGCGAAGGCCGGTTCATTGCAAACGACATCTATTTGAATGCTGCTGACAACGGGCCCAGCCTGCTCCTGATCACTGGTCCGAACATGGGCGGAAAAAGCACATACTTGCGGCAGACCGCAATGCTGGTGCTGATGGCGCAAATGGGCAGTTTTGTGCCCGCTGAGAGCCTGAGCTTCGGGTTAGTCGATCGAATCTATACGCGCATTGGCGCAAGCGACAACGTGGCAAGAGGCCGCTCCACATTCATGGTGGAGATGACAGAGACCGCAACCATCCTGAACACCGCAACAAGGCGGTCCTTGATCCTGCTCGACGAAATGGGACGCGGAACAGCGACTTTCGACGGGCTCAGCCTGGCTTGGGCCACGGTGGAGTTCTTGCATGCAGAGACCGGTGCGCGCACGTTGTTTGCAACTCATTATCACGAGTTGACAATGCTCGCTGAAAAACTCCCGCGCGTGAGGAATCTGCGGGTCGCCGTGAAAGAAGCAGCGGGCGGTATCGTGTTTCTACACAACATCGAACCGGGCGCAGCGAGCAAAAGCTACGGCATCGAAGTTGCGCGTCTGGCGGGCCTCCCTGCAGTGGTCATCGAGCGTGCCAAACATGTTTTAAAGCAGCACGAGAAGCAGGAGCGCCAAAGTGTCCAAGTAGAAACAGCCGCCGAACCAATGCAACTCACGATCTTCACACCGTTGTCCCAGCGGATCGTGGACCGAATTGAATCGGTGGAAGTAAATGCGCTTACGCCACTACAGGCGCTCAACCTGCTTGAGGAATTGCAGCAGGAATTAAAAGAGGGCAGAGACTGAAAGAGCAGATGATTTGCAACAGTCAAGAGCGAGGGGTAAATGACAAGTTTGCGCCGGGCCGTAGGTGAATTGCTCGTGGTAGGCCTTAGCGGGACCGAACTGACCAGCCTCGAACGCGCCTGGCTCAAGCTGGTGCGGCCTGCCGGAATCATCCTGTTCCGGCGCAACATCTCTGACGCGCGACAAACGCGAAGACTCTTGCACGATGCAACCGGAATCATCACTCCGAACGCTCTTCGATGCGTGGATCTCGAGGGCGGATCGGTGGACCGGCTGCGCGACGCCCTTGCGCCCATGCCTTCAGCGCAGGCTGTGGCTCGATGCGACGCGCTGAGTCAGGATCGGGCCAAAGGTAAAGGCGTTCGAAATAAATTTGCTACCGAGCATGGTGCGCTCGTTGCCCAAGCCGTGAAGGCATTCGGATTCAATACCACGCTCGCTCCGCTGCTCGACCTTGGACTCCCTGACTCAGCCAAAGTGATGGGCACGAGAGCGGCCGCGGCCACCGCGGAAGGCGTCACAGATTATGCAGATGGGTTTCTCGCAGGACTCGCGTCGCATGGTGTTGTCGGGTGTGCGAAGCATTTTCCAGGCCTCGGCGGAGGTACGCGCGATTCTCACATGGAGACGCCGGCGATACTGCGAAACGGCAATGAAATCTGGCATGAGGATCTTGCTCCCTACCGCAATCTACGCGACAAGTTGCCGATGGTGATGGTGAATCATGCAGCCTATCCAGCGACGATGGGCAAATCGCTTCCCGCAAGCGTCTCTCATTATTGGATGACAACGGTGCTGCGCAAACGAATCGGCTTCAAAGGCATCATCTTTTCTGACGATCTTGAAATGGGTGGAATTCTCAAATTCACGTCCATCGAAGAGGCGGTCGTTTCTGCCGTGCGCGCTGGGATGGACCTGATGGAAATCTGCCACAGCCCCGAGTTGATTCTTGCGTGCCTACGAAGCGTTGGTTTCTGAAGCTGAAAAGTCGAAGAGCTTTGCCGCAATGCTCGTGACGCGTGCAAAACGAAACGCTCGGCTGCGAGCCAAATCGTTTTCCTCGCCGATCTCTCCGCAACTTTCAATGCGTCAGTTTGAAGCGCTCCGAGCAAAGATTCTGCGCTTTGGTGGAACCATTGCAAAGTGTCAACCCACGCAGGAGGCGCAACTGGCATGAAAGCGATGACAGTTGCCGGAGTCATGAGCGGGACTTCCGCCGATGGAATTGATGTAGCAGTGGTCCGGATCGTCGCGGGCAAAGGCGCAACCGGACCCGTGAAGCCGAAATTGACTCTGCTGACCCACCGGAGCTTTTCTTTCCCTGCTGCGCTGCGCAAGGCAGTGCTGGCGGCCATGAATTCAAGGTCGACATCGACTGCGAAGTTAGCACGGCTCAACTGGCGGCTTGGCATGGCGTATGCCGAAGCCGTTGAAGCAACCATCAAAAGCCATAAAGCGAAATTGGGTCTGGAACGCCTTGATCTGATCGGCTGCCACGGTCAGACGCTCTTTCATCAGGCACGGCCAGCAGCGTATGCCGGAAGACGCTTTGCGTGTACATGGCAGGCGGGAGAGCCGGCTCTCATCGCCGCCAGGATCGGCGTGCCGGTGGTCTCCAATTTCCGCCCGGCAGATATGGCCGCAGGCGGCCAAGGTGCGCCGCTGGTTTCACTGGTCGACTACATTCTCTTTGCCGATGCGCGGCGCGGGCGGGTGTTACAGAACATCGGCGGCATCGCCAATTTGACTGCCATTCCTGCAGCAGCAACGGCGAATCAAGTGATCGCCTTCGACACGGGACCCGGCAACATGGTGATCGATGCATTGACCCAGCAGTTGTTTGGAAAACCATTTGACCTCAACGGAGCAATTGCGAAAGGCGGTACAGTGCTTGCTCCCGTACTCGCCACCGCAATGCGAAATCCGTACTTCCGCTTGCAGCCGCCACGCACGGCGGGGCGCGAACAGTTTGGCCGCGAATATGCGACTCGATTTCTTACGGATTGCAGGCGGCATAGCCGCAAACCCGCGGATGCAATCGCCACAGCCACAGCCCTTACGGCCGCCACAATTGCTCAGAGCTACGAGCGCTATGTCTCGGCGAAAATGCAAAATCGAGACGTCGACTACATTGTCTCGGGCGGGGGCGCAAAGAATGCGACTTTGATGGAGATGCTGGTGGAGCGGCTCGAACCGCTCGGATGCAAAGTGGCCGCGAGCAAGGAATTCGGCCTGCCTGCGGAAGCGAAGGAGGCGGCGGCATTTGCGTTGCTGGCGTGGCAAACCTGGCATCATTGGCCGGGCAACCTCCCCTCGGCTACGGGGGCCAAACGGCCCATGATACTTGGCCAGGTGACGTATGCGTAGGAGTCTTCTACTTGTCGTCCTGTTGATCTTGACCGGTTGCCATTCCTCTTCCCGAAATCCACAAACCGTCGTCTTCCTTATCGAGAGCAGTCCGACAAATCTCGATCCGCGTGTGGGAACAGACGCCCAATCTGAGCGAATCGACGCGCTTCTCTTCGATGGGTTGGTCGATCACGATGCCTCCTTCCAATTCACTCCCGCGTTGGCCGTCAGTTGGGAACAGACAAATCCAGTCACCCTCGTCTTCCACCTGCGCGATGGGGTGCATTTCCACGATGGGCGTCCGCTCACATCCCGTGACGTTGTATGGACAATGGACTCAATCTCGAAGGGCGTGCTGATCTCGCCGAAGACAGCCGCTTACGCCTCGATTGCATCTGTTGAGGCCCTGGACCCGCACACCGTTGCATTTCATCTCAAACATCCCGACAATTTTCTGCTTCGGAACCTCTCGACGGGCGCCATCGGAATCGTTCCCGCTGGCAGCGGACGCGAATTCTGGAGAAATCCGGTGGGGACCGGGCCATTCAAGTTTGTCAGTCAGCAGATCGATCAGGATGTCGTGGTGGAGCGCAACCCATCCAGTTGGTCTGTGGTGCCAAAGCTTCAGCGCGTGCGTTTCTCCGTAGTTCCTGACGCCATCACGGCGTCTCTGGAACTTGAAAAGGGCTCTGGAGACGTGGCTGTCAATTCCCTTTCCACGGATACGCTTGCAACCCTGGCCAAACGGCCTGACCTTCAAATCGAGGAAACGGGCGGTACCGAGGTACAATACATTGCCTTCAATTTGCGCGACCCGCTGCTTGCGGATGTCCGTGTTCGCCAGGCCATTGCCTGCGCCATTGACCGCGATCTCATCATCAAAGCATTGATCAGGGGCCATGCGCAGCCCTCCGTCAGCCTTCTGCCTCAAAGTCATTGGGCATGGACAGGCGCGGTGCCCAGGTACAACTATGACCCAGCGCGCTCAGATCAATTGCTGGATGCCTCCGGCCATCCACGCGGCAGTAATGGAGTCCGATTTCACGTAACAATGAAAACCAGTAGCGACGAAGGAACTCGACTGCTGGCGGCTGTGCTGCAACAGCAACTGGCGCAGGTCGGCATTGCACTCGATTTGCGCAGCTACGAATTTGCAACCTTCTACTCAGATGTGACACGCGGTGCTTTTCAGATGTATTCGCTGCGCTGGGTTGGCGGAAATGAACAGCCGGACATCTTCAGCTACGCTTTTCTGACGGCCAACTTCTCTCCAAAGGGCGCCAATCGCAGCCACTACTCAAACGTCAAACTCGATTCAGTGCTGACAGATGCGACTGAGA
The DNA here is from genome assembly GCA_963820245.1 of uncultured Acidobacteriaceae bacterium. GTDB lineage: Bacteria > Acidobacteriota > Terriglobia > Terriglobales > Acidobacteriaceae > Telmatobacter. The sequence goes on from CAWFZC010000004.1 coordinate 348,495, forward strand.
ATTCTGACATCTCAAGACGACGCTCTGATTACGTCGAGGCGCAGCAGATTCTAGCCCGCGATCTGCCTGCATTCAACCTCTGGTACGTCAATACAATCATCGTTCACAATCGCCGGCTGACCCATGTCATTCCAGCACCCTCTGGCAGCTATGCATTTCTGGAATCTGCCGAGCTTTCCCAGAACCCGGCAGCAGATCGATAATCTAGAAAGATACCCCATCTCTCGAACCAGGAAACGGGGCAGGGGTATCAATTCCCGCCGCCCAAAGAGCCCCATCAAAACGCAGATTTTTATTGAGATTTAGCAGCCTATAACCTCAAGATAAACAACTTCTTATCTCCGCCTGGGCGTATCTCCCTTCACTCCCGCCACAGTGTGACACCTTTTCTCAACCTTTTCCGGCATTGACTCGTCTACAGCAGTAGAAGAGTTGTCTTTCCCAATCCCGGCAAAAAGATCTGCATTGTGGAGAACTGATTTATGAAGAGCAAGACGAAAATGCGTGTTCCGGTCCTGATGATCGCCGCGATTTTTGGCACAGCGATGTGGGCTGGCGCGCAGCAGGCTGCCTCGCGATTTCTCGGCACCATCACAGCGGTGAACGAAACAACGTTAACGGTAAAGACCGACGCCGGCGAGGTCCACCAGGTGGATGTTCCTGACACCGCCATTCTCAAACAGGTTGAACCCGGAGCAAAGGATTTGAGCGCCGCCCAAACGATCGTCTTTGGCAGCCTAGCGACAGGTGATCGCGTGCTGGTCCGGCTTGATCCAAACGCCCCCGCCGGATCTTCCGTAGCGCTGCAGATCATCACACTCAAGCAGGCAGACCTCGCGAAAAAGCAGGAACAGGAGCGGGAAGATTGGCAGCAGCATGGCGTCGGCGGACTTGTAAAGAGTGTTGACGCTGCATCTGGCGTCATCGTCTTGACTACGGGGGCAGGTTCTTCTGCCAGGACCATCTCGATCCATACCGACAAATCGACCATCCTCAAGCGCTACGCACCAGCGTCAGTCCGCTACGATCTGGCGCAAGTTGCGCCCGTTGACGCGATTCATCCCGGCGACCAACTACGCGCCCGGGGGCCGAAGGACGTATCCGGGACCTCCATGACTGCGGTAGAAATCGTCTCTGGAAGTTTTCGGAATATCTCGGGAACCATCACGTCGACTGATGCAGCAAGTTCAGTACTCGTAGTCAAAGACCTCACCTCGAAGAAGCAGGTTTCAATTCACGTGGCGCCCGATACGCAGATGCGCCAGTTGCCGGACCGCATGGCAACGATGCTGGCAGCCGTATTGAACGGCAATGGTGCTCCTGGGCGCGGACAAGCGCCGTCCGGTGCTCCGCCGAGCGGTGCCCCCTCAGGCGGCGGACAACGCGCAGGTTCCGGCGGTGGAGGATTCGACGCGCAGCAGTTGCTGAGCCGCGCACCTGCAATCCATCTTGCGGATCTCAAGAAAGGTCAGGCCGTCATGGTGGTGGCTACCGAAGATTCAACGGGCGACACCGCGATCACACTGATGTCCGGCGTGGAACCATTGCTAGAAGCTCCGGCAGCAAGCCAGAACTTGCTTAACTGGAGTTTGAACTCCGGCGCGCCAGATGCCGGCCAATAGTCTCGAACGCTTTCATTCATAAAAACAGCGAGGAATTCGTGTATTCAAAATTGCACTGCTCTATACATGTTCTGATTGCCGCATCGATAGGTCTAGCAAGTTTTATGGCAATACAGGGTCAAACACCGGCCACACCAGCAGTGGCTCCGGCCGCGACCTCCGCGATCCACGGCCACATCGCCGATCCAACGGGCGCCTTGATCCCCGGCGCAAAGGTCACCATAACAAACGCGCTGGGTGTGGCCGTCAAATCCACCACATCAGACGCGTCAGGAAGCTATTCCGTCACCGACCTTGCTCCCGGCGGCTATATTGTGCAGGCGACGGTTGACGGATTTGCCCCCTTCACTTCGCCCACCCTTCAGCTAACAGCGAACCAGACGAAGCGCGTCGACGTTTCCATGGCGATTGAAGCCACGGAACAAAGCGTCACAGTCACCGATGAGGAGGGTGCGCCTGAAGTCAGCACGGATGCCGGAAGTAATGCCAGCGCGGTCGTACTCAAGGGCAAAGATCTCGATGCGCTCTCCGACGATCCTGACGAATTGTCGAACGAGTTAACCGCACTCGCAGGACCCTCTGCCGGCCCCAATGGAGGCCAAATCTACATTGATGGTTTCACTGGTGGAACTTTGCCGCCGAAATCGGCAATCCGTGAGATTCGGATCAATCAGAATCCGTTTTCCGCCGAATTCGACCGCATCGGCTATGGACGCATCGAGATTCTCACCAAGCCAGGTACGGATGTGCTTCATGGACGCGGCTTCCTGCAGGGCAACGACAGTTCATTCAATACCAAGAATCCGTTTGCTCCGCCGCCGTCGTACCACAGCGTTCAGTACAACGGCACGATCAGCGGTTCGATCAATAAAAAGGCATCGTTCTTCCTCAGCGTTGAGGGCAGAGACAACCCCGACGCCAGCATCTACACCGTCGATATTCCCACCTTCAACTCGACCACTGGACTCTACTCAATTCCCACTGACTCAAACGGCAACATCGTCCCAACTACCGGTGCCGTTTACACGCCGTCAAACAGGATCGAGGTTTCGCCTCGCCTCGATCTGCAACTGGGCCAGAGCAATACCCTCACGGTGCGCTACCAACTGGAACACAGCAGCCAGAGCAATGTGGTGAGCAACACTTCACTGCCAACTACCGCGACCGGCTCCTCGAGCACAGAGCAGGCAGTACAGATCAGCGACTCGCAGATCATCAACGACCACATGGTGAACGAGACGCGCTTTCAATACCGGTTTGCTCCGACTCTCGAAACTTCTCTAAGCACGGCGCCCACAGTCGGAGTTGGGGGGTACTTTTCAGGCGGCGGAAATAGCAGCCAATTCACCAACGAACACTCTACACATCTTGAACTGCAAAATGTGACAACGATATCTGCTGGCGCGCACGCCATCAAGGTTGGAACATGGATGCGCGACAATCGCAATGCCAGCACTTCAAGCGGAAGCTTTAACGGCAGCTTTGGTTTTCCATCGCTGAATGCGTATGTCGCCACGTTGAACGGGCTCGCCCAAGGGCAAACCGTTGCTCAGATTGCCGCCGCATGCCCTACACCCGGATCGTGCACTCCCAATAAGTTGAATTACACGACCGGTAATCAAAAGTATCTGGCAAACGTGTTCGATGGTGCCCTGTTTTTCCAGGACGACTGGAAGGCCAACCCCTTCCTCACTCTATCCGGCGGCCTGCGCTGGGAGTCGCAGAATCACATTGCAGACCATAGCGACTGGGGTCCTCGCTTTGCCTTTGCCTATGCTGTCGATGGGCACAAGAAGGGCAAGGTCGCCAAGACCGTGGTCCGTGGCGGATTTGGTTTCTTCTTCGATCGTTTTCAGGTGGGAAGCCTGATGAACCTCGAGCAGGACAACGGCGGTCCCAATAGCCAGAAGCAAGTTACCGTGACGAATCCTACATGCTTCAGCGCAACCAGTTTGACCGCGGCGCTGGCGACTCCCGGTTCCAATTGCAATGCAGGTGGCGCCGTTACGTCGGAGATCTACGAACTCAAGCCCGGCTATCACTCCCCCTACAACGAGCAATTCGGAGCCAGTCTGGAGCGCCAACTTACCAAGATTTCAACTCTCACGCTTACCTATCTCCACTCCTACGGCGTTCATCAAATGAACACACGCGACGCAAACGCGTATCTGCCGGGCACATTCGTGTATGGAAGCTCAACGTTGACCGGTACGCGGCCCAACCCTTCGCTTGGCATCGTGCGCGAGATGTATCCAGAGGGGGTCTTCAAACAGAACCAGTTGATCGTGAATCTCAACGCCCGTTTCACTCCCAATTTGAGCGTACTGGGTTTCTATACCTTGAACTCGGGAAATGGCGATGTCGGAACGGCATCCAATTCTTACAACATCCTCCAGGACTACGGACCGACCGCCTTTATCCGCCGCAACATGGTCTTCATGATGGGCAATTACACAGGCAAGTGGGGTATCACTTACAACCCGTTCCTCATTGCCCAGGCGGGACGTCGGTATAACATCACCACCGACACCGACCTTACCGGGGACAACTTCTTCAATAACCGTCCGTCGGTCGCTTCCAGTACGGCTTCCTGCACGGGCTCGGCACAATATGTGCAGACTTCATTTGGCTGCCTTGACACCATTCCGCAGTCGGGCGAGACCCTGCTCTCTGTCAACAATGGGTTTGCACCATCGTCTGTTGCCGTCAACCTTCGCATAAGCCGGTCGTGGGGCATTGGACCGAAAGTTGCATCGCCCGCTGGATCAAATAGAGGCGGGGGGCCGGGAGGTCCAGGTGGTCCCGGTGGCTTCGGAGGCATTGGCGGAGGCCCCGGTCGTGGCGGCGGCGGCCGCGGAGGCGGAGGTGGTTTTGGTGGAGGCGGCGGCGGTGGGATGCGCGGAGGAATGTCCAACACAGGCCACAAGTATTCGCTTACCTTCAGCGCACAGGCCCTCAACCTCTTCAATGATATTGACTATGGAACTCCAACGGGAAGCGTCGTTCCAACACTGATCTCCGGGTCCGGTGCTACGGCGAAGTATGGACCGGGTAGCCGATTCGAAAAGTCGACAAGTCTTGCCGGCGGCATCTTCGCGTCTCCAACAGGTTCGGCTGCGCGACGCATCTTCATTCAGGCCGCGTTCTCCTTCTGAGCTTCATGCTGCAAAAAAAGACCGGGGCAAGTACCCCGGTCTTTTTTTGCAGCCAATGCTCGATCAGGGTTGATTGTCTGTTGCAAATCTCCGCTGCAATAACGTATCCACAGCAAATAAGCCCGGCCCCAGAATAAGGATCAGCAAGGCTGCAAACCAGTAGGTGTAGGGCGTCGCGCCATAAAAATCGCTGGGATTGGAAAGAATGTGAGAAAAGTTGATGCGGTCATCCGGCACGCTCAAATAGGCCACAGTCATATTCACAAAAAGGACCAACGAGACAAGCCGCGACCCGATGCCGAGCGCGAACAGCAGCCCACCTGCGAATTCGATCGACGCAACAGCAAGTGCGGTCGTCCCAGGGGCAGGCAGATTGAGGCTCGCGAAGAATTGAGCCACTCGATCAAGATGTGTGAGTTTTCCCCATCCGTCCTGTGCAAACTGCCAACCCCAGTAGAGCCGAATGGCGAGCAGCAAAGGGCTTTGCAAGCCGCCCGCAATTGAAGTAAACCGGTTCAAGGCAACCATCAATAAATCTGCAATCTTGCGCATATTGTTCATCTTCTTTCTTAAGCAAGCGATTCAAGTTCCGGGGCGCAAATCCATCCGAGTTCTCCCCAGGTGGCGAACCACTCCCTGATCCGTTGCGCGCGACGATCCTCCGGTATCCTCGAATCAATAAAGCCCTCGCCAATTGCGTCTGCCAGGCACAGGCCATCACGGATTGCCATGAGCGTTCGAAATTCTTCGCGTTCGATTCTGCGATAGAACACTGAAAGATCAACCCGATGAGCGGCGACCCAGGTCGCGCGACGGCGCATCTGCGGTAGCTTTACGTGCGCCCCCAGCTCTTCCTCACGCTTCACCCCGGCCTCGCTCGTTTGTTGCTTTTCACGATCGTGCAAGGCAAGCACCAGTTCATCCGCAGGATAGTCAAGAGCAAGCAGGCGCAAATGCTGTTGCAGGCCGAGACGCGAATCACCATCGAGTGTTGCAACCTGGTCCAAGGTCAGCGGCACACGTTCGGCGCCATCGAACGCTTCAACAAACGCCCATTCAATGCGCGTGACATCGAGCGCCAATCGATGGCGCCGGCCCGCGAAATCAGGATTCTCTGTCAGCCATTCCGTCAGCTTCGATCCGAGATTACGCATGGTGAACGAGCGGCTGGGATGTTCAGTGAGATACGCAATCGATAGGGCCTCAAATGCTCGTGCTCCTACCACTGCGCGTAGTGCAGCAAAATCCTCTGCCAGAGCCCCCATGATGCGAAACCAGTATTGGCGGTTATAAATCTCGAGTCGCTCAAATGCAGTAAGCCTGCTGTTCGGAGCAATGAAGGACTCCGCGACTGCCGTCATCTCGCGTCCGTCGTCAGCGGTTGTGCGCATCTGCTCGTCGGTCGTCAATGGGAGCATGACTGCGGAGGCCATAGTGCGCTGCAATTCGAGCAGGTTCATAACGCAGCCCCAGTCAGTGCGGCTGAATGACGGTGGAGATATTTCTCCGCCTTCTTGGCCTCAGTATGCACTTCATCGAAAGTTGGGATGTGATCATCCCACTCGAGCAACGTAGGCATCGGGCCGCAACGCTCGATCGCGCGCGCGTAGAGTTCCCACACCGGATCGATTACCGGGTGGTCATGCGTGTCGAGAATGTACTTTTCATATTTAGAATGGCCAGCAATGTGAATTTGTGCCACTCGATGCGCCTGAACCGCATTCACGTATTCCATCGGATCGAATTCGTGATTCATCGATGAAACATAAATGTTGTTCACGTCCAGCAGAATCCCGCAATCGGCCCGTTCGACCACTTCGTTCAAAAACTCCCATTCAGTCATCTCGGATCCGGTGAAGGCAGCGTAGCTCGACACATTTTCGACAGCCACTGGAATCTCAAGAAAATCCTGGACCATGCGCACCCGTTCAACTGTGCGCTCCACGGCCTCCCATGTATAGGGAAGCGGCAAAAGGTCGTGCGTATAGGTCCCATCTACCGAACCCCAGCAGAGATGATCGCTCAGCCATGGGGTCCCTGTCCGCCGCACCAGGTCTTTGAGCCTGCGCAAGTGTTCGGGGTCGGGAGCCGTCACAGAGCCAAAGTACATCGACACTCCGTGCTGCACCACGCGATATTGCTCCAAAATCCGGTCAAGCATGGCAAGCGGCCTGCCGGCATCGATCATGAAGTTTTCACTAATGATCTCGAACCAGTCCACCACCGGTTTGCGCGAAAAGATGTGCTGGTAATGCGGAATGCGGAGGCCGATTCCGACACCGTGATCCTGAAACGCATTGAAGCGATTTCCGGGCATAGAGATCATCTTTCAAGGGTTCTTTGTCGGGAGTCGGAATCGATGGCGCGTGAGGTTTGCTGGGGTCCAGTTCCCTCTCCGCGCCATCGCGTGGAGGAAGGGCCTAGGCGAATTTCGGCATTTTGGAGCCGTCGGTGGCGCAGCCGCCCTTGCCCTTGCAGCTGTTCTTGCCGGAGCAACCGTTGTCGCCCGACTTGCAGCCGCCATTACCTTTGCAGCTGTTCTTGCCTTTACAGGAGTGCTTTTCAACGTCCGACAACGAGCTGCCACTGTAACGCAGACCAGCCTTGACGACCTTGGCGGAGTTGGTTGAGGTACCCTGGGTGGCCGCGTGGGCCGCAACGGAGGTTCCGCCTACCAGACCGGTGAGAGCCGCCGTGAGAAGCAATGCATTGAACTTGTTCTTCATCATTGTTTGACCTCGTTTGGGGTTGTGGGCGGATGGGGACCGCCGGTTGTGGCTTTGCGGGTTCGCCCGTAAGCAAGCCCGCGCTTTCCGTGTCACGCTCATTCAGAGTTAGCTCCGGGATGAAAGGTTACAGAGATCTTTTCTTGAGCGCAGCCTTGCAACCTTCCGGGGCCCTTCGCTGCACAAGGAACGCTGTGGCTAGGAAATTGGATTGGCACCGCTTCCCGGCTTGCGCTACCCTGATTCTGCCCGGATGAATCTGAGACGCCATCTGAGGCCTGAGGGGAGCCGATTGGATCAGGAAAAAAGTGTGAAATTGTTGACAGCCTCAAGCTTTGTCTTGGCTTTGATGCAAAGTATCTGCACGGCGGTGTTCACGATCAGTGGAGTCAGGTTGGCCATCGGGCTTACGGCCTTTGCTCTGGCCGGGAGTACCGCTGTGCCTATCCGTTGGTTTCACCAGGACGCCATCCGGATCCCCATGCTGGTGATCGCAGCAGTGGGGGCGGTTGCCGACCTGCTGATTCTGGCATGGATGCGACACTTACGCGCGCAGCCGGCGGCCCAATGGAGACGCCGCGAAAAGAGTGAAAAGGAAAAACGTTCACAGCGTCTTCAAGTCGCCGTGGCTATTTTAACGCTGCTTCTTGTGGGATTGGAAACCTGGACACACGGAATTATGACGCACCGGGCCGTGTCACGTGCGACATTTCAGGCAAATCTAACCCGCATAACGTCTTAACAAATCTGCGTCTTGTCATCAAAGGCTGTAGAATGGCTCAATCTTCCCCATGAGAGCGGAGACGTTAGATGAATTGGGTGCGCCTTCTTGAAGTTACCGTCGCTGCGAGCGTAATTTCGACATTCAGCGACTACGTTCTGGCCGGAGACTGGCTTCACAAGCGCTTTTCCTATAAGGAAGTTTGGAGAACTCCGCCGAACAATTGGGCGATCGCCCTGGTGACTCCGCTCCCTTTCCTCACCAGTGCCGCTTTTGCCGTTCTTGCAACAACGCTGGACATTCATTCAATTCGGACGGCAGTGAAGTTGGCTGCGATTATCTGGGTAATTGGCCCACTTCCGCTTATCCTGGCAAACGATGCCTACATCAAATTGCGTGGGTTCTTCGTCGCTTCCAGTGCTTTAGCATGGCTGGTTCGACTGATGATTGTCGCCGTCCTCGCAGCTCGGTTCCTTCACTGAGCTCGGCAAAGGCCTGCTTTATCCAGGAGAAACTTCAGAGTTCGCTGTGGGCTATTTCCTTGTCGAGCCTCGCATGCAGACGTGCACCGTAGCCTGTTGGAAGCTCGAAAACGCGGGCATCTGCCATCAGGACCACCACGTTTCGTGTCGAGTCGAGAACTGCGGAACAAATCTCGCAAGTTTCCAGGTGGCTGTCGATCTCTGAACGCAGCTCCTCGTCCACCTCGCCGTCGATATAGGCGGAGATGTGCTCCCAAACGTGTTTGCAGTCAATCCTCATGCGCCCCACCCAAGAAACCTGCCCCTTTTCTTGGGCGCAAACCCTTTCAATCGTGGAGCGAGATCCCTCTGAAGAAGTGCTCGAGCCCGGTGGAGTCGAACCTTTACTGCTCCTTCACTGATGCCCAAGGCCACCGCAGTTTCTCGCACGTCCATCTCTTCGATGTCTCGAAGCATCACAACGTTACGGTAAATCTCTGGAAGCCCCCCAACTGCTTGACGGAGGATGCTCCCAAGTTCTTTGCGTTCGAGGGCTGCGGCGGGAATTTCGCTCCAACTGGTCAGGACTGCCGGCGTAAAATCTCCGGACTGGCTTTCGCTCAGCTCTTCAAGCGAGTCCTCTCGTCGTGATTCGGCCTTCCTTATCCTGCCCAAGCCCTCATTCCGAGCAATTGAAAGCACCCAGGTGCGGAATTTCGACTCACCTCGAAACAGATGCAGGTTCCTGTAAACCTTGATGGTGGTCTCCTGGGCCGCGTCCTCAGCTTCGGCTTCGTTGCGCAGCAGGGAAAACAGGAGAAAGTAGACGGAGCGCTCGCAAGGACGGATAAGGTCATGAAATAACTGCTTCTCGCCCGCAAGGATGCGTCGTATGCAGTCCGCCTCGAATTCCGGATTGGGACCTGTCATGATCCTCGAACGAGTGCTGGAGGGAGATCGGATTGCCACAATCTCAACCTATTCTCATCACCAGAACTATACAATGCGGGGCTGTAGCTTCAAGCAAAGCAAGTCACTTGAGCACACTACCGCTAAGCTTTTCAAAATAAATGAATCTTTGTGTGCAAAAAACGAATTGGGCTGTACAATCTCCACGAGGAGACCCATGGCCGGAGATATATCACTTACGTGCAGCGATTGCGGGCAGGACTTCACCTTCACCGCTGCGGATCAGGCGTTCTTCCAGGAACGTGGTTATTCGACCCCGAAACGTTGCAAGACTTGCCGGCAGGCAAAGAAGAACGATCAGGGGGGCTCCGGCTACCGTTCGGCTCCAGCACAGGGAACACCTGTGATTTGTTCGGGTTGCGGCCAGCCTACAACAGTACCATTTGAACCGCGAGGCGATCGGCCGGTGTTTTGCCGCGATTGCTACCAGGCGCGCAAGGGCAGTAGCGGTGGCGGCGGCGGAAGTTCACGCGGTCGCGGTCGTTTCTAGTTGCTTGGCTTTGAGATCCCGGGCGCATCCTCCGGGAACCCACTGAAGGCATGCGGACGATGATGTTGAGGTAGTGCTCCAAAGAACCGCCAGTCAGGCACATTCGATGGCTGGTATCCTTTGTGGCTCGTTGTATGTTTCTATTTCAACCCGTGCGCGCTCCATCGATTGTGCCCAAAGGGCAGTCCGAAAACGGATTGCCCTTTCTGGTGTCTGGCTGTCGCAAAGACCTGTCTGGCAGTCCTCATGAAAGTACCGTCATAAAGGTCAAAAAGTGTGGACCGCGACCTCGTTTTTCCTGTATACCTTGAGAAAACACGGAAAGGATCGGGAGATTTAACAGGGCTTACCCTTAAGGGCGTTTCCTCCGAAATGTCTCGTGGCTAATGGACTGAGCCCATTCCAGAGTTCAAGGCTCAACCTGCTGCGGCAATCGCATTTTCAACAGATTGGACCTCGTAAAGTCATCTGCAAGCAACACTCAGGAATCTCGTATTGATCATGTACATCGCGTTCTGGCTCCTTTCCACAATCGCCGTTCTCGTTCTCGCTGGATTCTTATACCAATGCATCGGCAGCCACCGGGACCGCGCGCGCTACGCCGGATCCGGCCGTTGGGTCACAATCGGTCGGGGATGCAGTCTCTATCTCCTCGAGAGGGGATCGGGTGGACCCACGGTGCTCTTTGAGGCCGGAATCGGCGCTACGAACCTTAACTGGCGCCATATCCAGGAAACCGTCTCAGGTTTTACCGGCACCGCCTCCTATGATCGCGGCGGGCTTGGGTTCAGCGGCCGGTGTCTTACGGCGCGCACCCCCGCCAATATTGCTCAGGAGCTACATAACCTTCTCGAGCGTGCAGAGATCAAGCCGCCTTACATCCTGGTCGGTCACTCATTCGGCGGATTGGTCATGCGCCGCTATGCTCTACTCTACCCTGAAGATGTTTCTGGCGTCGTACTTGTAGACCCGATGCGTTGCGAGGATTGGCCTCCTCTCGATCCGACCAAGCAGTCCCAGATTGACCTTGGCCGGCGCCTGATTCGTTACGCGCACCCGATCGCCGTCTGCGGTCTGACACGGCTGGCCGTCACGTCGCTCTTTCGGCGCTCGAAGAGGCTGTCGGGGAATCTTGATGGCGCAACTGTGGCTGGCGGCAGGCATGTGATTGACCGAATCACCAACGAAGTGGGCAAGATGCCTCGCGAAGTTTGGCCGGTGGTCGCAGCACACTGGTCAAGACCGAGCTTTTACAGTGGCGTGCGCAGCCACATCAAATCGATTCCCGACACTGTAAGGGAAATGCATCAAGCCGAGCCCATCCGCGAAATTCCCGTCACCATCTTGACTCCAGGCATTTCCACTCCTCTTTCGCAAGAATGTCTGACCCGCATCGGAGACAACGTTCAGCAGGTAATCGCCCCGGCCAGCGAACACTGGATTCATCTCGATGAGCCCGATCTCGTGATCAGCTCAATTCGTGCGATGGTCACTGCGGCCGCAACCGAGCCCGTTGCTGTCACTGTTTAGAGTTCAGGGTTGGTCTTGATCCGTCTAAACTACGCACCTCATAGAACTCGACGCACATTGAATTCAATAAGTTAAATCCACTTCCTTGGCCTTCAGGCGAAGCCAAGCCTGTCCGCTGAACGCGGACGATAATGAAATCAACTTCAGCGATTTCATTCGATTGGTTCGGCTTGAAAAGAATACTGGCGCTCGAATGTAATGAACTCTTCCCCTCGTGACTTCGTTCGTTTGTAAGAAGAGAGTAAATATGGAAGTGAAAGTTTCACATCTTAGTCAGGTGAAGTTCAGTATTCAATCGCGGTCTCATACCATTCTTTGCGATCAGCCTCTGGAAAATGGCGGAGAAGACGCTGCTATGACTCCTCCGGAGCTTATGCTGGCGTCTTTGGGGTCCTGCGCTGCGTTCTATGCTGTGCAGTACCTTAAGACACGCCATTTGGCCGAGACCGGCGTCGAAGTGCGTGTAACCGCCGAAAAGCTAAAGCAGCCGACGCGGCTCGGGAACTTCAACATTCATTTCAAGTGCCCTGTCGAACTCACGCAGGAGCAGACCGAAGGGTCGATGCGTTCCGTACATGTCTGCCTGATTCACAATACCCTGATGTCGCTTCCAGAGGTACGGATTGAACTTCAGGCAGGAGTGCCAGTGGGCGCTTGAGCCTTGCAGCCGCTATCAGGATTCCTTGACATCCGGCCGGGGGCCCGGTGTTCTAATCGACCCATGGCGAATCTCGATAACTTCCGCCTGGTTGTATTTCGCAAGGTGGCCGACCAGCTCAGCTTTCGCAAGGCGGCCGAGGAGCTATATCTCAGCCAGCCGGCCGTAAGCTTGCAAATCAAGGCTCTCGAAGAGGACCTGGGCGTCAAGCTATTTGATCGGACAGGAACGCAGATTCGCCTCACTGGGGCGGGCCTTCTCCTGCTTGGATATGCTGAGCAGGTCAGTTCCCTGCTCCGCCATGCCGAGGAGGAGATCGCATCGCTCAGCGGAAATCATGCTGGGCATCTTGCCCTTGGTGCCTCCACGACCATCGCCCAGTATGTTTTGCCCCGCCTGCTGGGTGAATTTTCCAGAGCCTATCCACGCGTCCAATCTACGCTCGTCAGTGGCAACACCGAGCATATTGTCGAGGCCGTTGAAGGGCAGAAGATCGTTCTTGGCTTCATAGAAGGCCCGGCCCGCAGCCGCGGCGTCAAAACCGAACCGTTCTTGAAAGACGAGTTGGTGTTGATTGTTTCCACTGCCCACGAGTGGGCAGAGCTGCCTTCAATCGCAAGCGCCGATCTTTGTTCTGCGCCTTTGCTGATGCGCGAGCGAGGCTCAGGAACTCGCCGGGTCGTCGAAATGGCGTTGGAGCGCTGCGGCATCAAGCGAAATTCCCTGCACATTGTCATGGAGTTGGATTCGACCGAAGCCATCAAGTCCGCAGTTGAAGCGGGGTTGGGAATTGGATTCATCTCCCGCTGGGCAATTGCCAAGGACTTGCGGATCAACAACTCCTTCAAGATTGTCGAAATCGATGGTTTGCGCATTCAACGGGATTTTCTCATGGCCTACCCGTCAGGCCCGAAACCCTTCGGTCTCGCAATGGAGTTTCGCCGCTTCCTCTTCTCGCGAGCCGGGGAGCAAAGAACACCTGCCAGACCCACCCGCCCATAAGATTCACAAATGGGGCATGAATACTTCTGCGTTGACGCCGCCGCTTTCGGACGCGACACTAGCATGTGTCCAGAAATCTCTTCTTCATCGGAATGATCCTGGCTGCCAGCGGGCTCCTATCACCGCCCGTTGCGTTGGCTTGCGGACTTGCCTACGGGCTGATCTTTGCTCATCCCTTGTCAGGTGCCGCCAAACAGTTATCGAAATTCCTCCTGCAGGTGTCGGTGGTTGGCCTCGGCTTCGGGATGGATTTGATGGAGGTGGTTCGTGTCGGAAGATCCGGATTTCTTTACACGGCTGCCAGCATCGCATTCGCATTGTCGTTGGGCTGGGGTCTCGGAAGACTCCTCAAGGTCGAGCGCCGGACATCCTTCCTCATTTCTACAGGTACCGCGATCTGCGGCGGCAGCGCCATTGCTGCGGTCGCTCCCATTACCAACGCCAGCGAAGAAGAGATTGCAGTTTCGCTGGGAACTGTCTTCGTGCTGAACTCAGTAGCCCTGCTTGCATTTCCAGTCATCGGAACAGCACTGCACCTGTCGCAGACCCAGTTTGGTCTTTGGGCGGCGCTAGCCATTCATGACACCAGTTCTGTTGTGGGTGCGGCAGCTAAATTCGGAGCCGTGGCTCTCGCCGTCGGTACCACCGTAAAACTCGCCAGAGCCTTGTGGATCGTGCCCATGTCAATTGGCACTGCCCTGGTTCGCAAGAGCAATGCAAGGATCAAGTGGCCGTGGTTCATTCTCTTCTTTTGTCTAGCGGCCGTTGCCAATACCTACATTCCGATGTTTCAGTCTTATTACCCCACGCTCAGACATCTGGGCATCATCGGTTTGACGGTCACACTTTATTTGATCGGGACGGGAATATCAAAAGAAACTCTCAAGGAGGTGGGCGCACGCCCTCTCATACAAGGTGTGCTGCTTTGGATCGTCGTCGCCTTGGGATCGCTGGAACTCATCCGTACTGGATGGATTCATCTTTAGAGGCCTGCCCGCAGCAGGCCTTTCGGAAGTTCGAAGTCGCGAGCCTGGTAGTCGAGCTCGCATTCCAACGTGGCCAGAAGTTTGACGACATCGCTATAGGATGCTTGCACTCTTGCGCCTCGCCAGCACTGAAGCTTTGCGCCGATCCTTTGAAGCGTGATCGATCTGCTTCCAAAAGCCAATGAAATAGTCGATAGCGGAAATGGTTGAGACCAGGACGGTAAAGTAGATCGCCGCTACGGCATACCATTTCACCGGAATGATTAGCACGCCGATCTGCCAATGATCCCAGTGGTGGGCCAGGATGGCCGAAACCACTGAGACGATCTGTACGACAGTCTTCAGCTTGCCGAGATCGCTGGCCTGAATGGTGAACCCCTCGGAGGACGCAATCGACCGCAGTCCTGAGATGAGAAACTCACGACCAATAATGACTACTGCGATCCAGACCTTGACGACCTGCGGATTGTAGGCAACCAGCGCGATGAGGGCGCCCGTCACCATAATCTTGTCGGCAAGGGGATCAAGCAGCATCCCCATAGTAGTGATCTGCCCGCGCCTGCGCGCCAGATAGCCGTCCAGTCCATCCGTGATAGATGCCATGATGAACAGGATCGCGGCCGAAATCTCCTGGGCGCCGTTTCCCTGCCAAGGGAAATGCGACGAGAGTATCCACAAGAGCAGCGGGATCATCACGATCCGGCTCATTGTGATGGAATTCGGCAGGTTCATTTCGACCCCTCAAGACCAATCATCTCATCGCAGGGTCGCCTGGCCCAATTCAGCCTTGCATGGGAAACCAGACGACTTCGCACCAAGGGAATGCACAGGCACAAATTTCCACTCCCTTACCGTCCCAGTTTATACCCCGCTCCGCATCGGATCTTTCGCTACATCGAGCAATGACGCCTCAATCTTGCAGACCGGATGCGATACAGGTTGCCTCTTTCAGGACGACAGTCGAAAAAAGAACGGCCTTCCGGCGAGAATTCGCCGGAAGGCCGTTGGTCCTGGGCCACGGTTGCGTTGCGTAGTTGATTAGCGCTCGTGGCGGGTGAGACCGAACTGGACGGTGATCATGATCGAGCGGCCGGCCTGCTTCTCAATGGAGTCATTCCAGCTTGGGCTGTAATCCTGCTTGCTCTGCGTGACCTTGGTCCCAGTCACGCCGTTATAAAGTGTGGCGTCGTTAGCCGCGCCGATGGCAACGATGCTGTGGTCGTCAAAGAGATTGTTGATGCTGAGCTTGACTTTGGAGCCACTGAAGAGCGAGCGGCCGTTGACGTTGTAGTTCACGAACAGGTTGTTCATCCAGAACGGGTCTTCGGGAATCGTTTGGTGAAAGGTCTTGATGTCTGCCCAGCGAGAGCCAATGCGCTTGCCGAACATGCCGAAGTCAAGTCCCTTCGCTTGATATGTCATACCGACCGACTCGGTGTCGTGCGGGGCGGAGGCCACCCAGGCCGTAGCCGTTGGGGCGACGGCAGGGTTAATGACGTTGCCGTTCGAGTCAGTGACAGCGGGCGATCCGTTGTACGCCTCGTATTTGGCAGCGCCAAACGTGCCGTTGGCGTTGAAGCTCAGGCTGTGCGTCGCTGCCACGTTGCCTTCGGCTTCAAAGCCATTGGTGTCGGAGTTTGGGGTGGCGTAGTTGTAAGTGAAGCCGAAGTCTGCATCGCCCTTCGTGGTGTCGGTGTACGTGGCGTAAGTGTTCGTGAAGTGGATGTGATAGCCATCCGCGTCGAAGGCGAAGCGGTTCAGCTTGACCACCGTACCCGCCTGGTAGGTGTCGGCCAGTGTGGGTGGCGGCGTGACCGCAGTCTGTGCGCCAGTACTGTCGAAGACGCTGCTGAAGGGAGCAATGCTGCCACGGCCGTATTGACCGTAGATCGACGCGCTGCTGTTGAGCCGGTAGTTGGCTTCAACCGAGGGGAGAACGGAGTTGTAATTGTGGGCGTGCACGGTGGTTGCAGTACAGCTTGACGCCAAGGTGGTAGCGGCGGTGGGGCAACTTAGCTGGCCGATCGTATGGCCATCTGCGTACTGCGTCAAGTACATGCGGAAGAAGGCGTCCTTTACGCCGGCGGTGACGGTCAAGTCCGGGATCGACACCAACTGGAACTCGGCATATGGCTGGACGGCGTGAGTGAAGAAGTGCTCGTGGAACTTGATGTCATTAAGGTAGGGCGATTGGACCCAAGTGATCGGGTCCGTGTAAATCTGATAGCGGAGTGTGTTGGTGAGCTCGTACCAGGAACCGGTGCGGAAGACACCCCACTTGGTCACATAGCTCAAGGCCGCGATCTCCCCGCCACGGGCGTACTGGTTCTCCTTATCGACACCGCTAGGCGTCTTTCCGACGACCCAACCTGGCTGGTCTGTGCCACCTACAACCTCTTCGATAGTCTTGGTTAACCCCACGGTCGGGTCCGAGTTGGTGACGAGGTCGTTGTCCGTATTGTTCTGAAAGTGCTGGTGGTTTGAGTAGCCGTAGGCGTAAGTCCGTGTGTCGAGCTTCCACCCCCTGCCGAAATCGTGGTCGAATGTAACGACGTCGAAGAACGACGGCACATGGTAGACCGAGTAGCGCCAGTACTGCGCGTTATAGGTGCCGTCCGCATTCAACATATTGTTATCGTACAGATAGTTGTCGCCGTGGTGATAGAGCTGGCGGCGGGTGGGATCGTTATTGTTGAAGGCGTCGAGGATGATGTCAGTGCCGATCACGCTTAGGTGGGTGCGGTCGCTGAACTTGTAATCAAACTTGGCCGTGATCGCCTCGTCCTGTTTGGGCGAGAATGTCTGGTACCCGTCCGAGCTCTGATAGTCGCCATTCAGCCAGAAGTGGGCCTTGTTGTGCCAGAAGCTGCCCGAGGTAATATCGGCGAGAACCTGGTAGGTGTTAAAGGAGCCGTATGTCATCTCGGCACGAACGTGAGCGTCATTGCTCGGCGCGGGCGAAAAGAAGTGAATAGTGCCGCCGAAGTTGGACGTGCCGATATCGGAAGCGGTGCCTGGACTCCGGTCGAAGTCCACATGGCCGATCGCGGCTGCGGGAACATAGGCCCATGAGTGGTGGCTTGGGTCGTTTGAGTCGTTGAAGGGGACGCCGTCCCACGTCATACTGTAGTCATCGTCGACGAAGCCCCGGAAGAAGATCTTGGCCTGACCGTTGCCGATGCCATTTGTGGTGTAGCTGACGGTGCCGGGCGCAGCCTGGATGATGTCAGCAAAGTCGGTCACCGGCGAAGTGTACTCACTGACGTAGTTGCTGGTGATCTCGGTGCGGGCCGAGCCGGCGTCAAGCAGCGACTTCACAGGCGCAAGCTGAGCGGCAATCGAGTTGTCGGCTTCGGCCTCGACTGTGACTTCTTCAGAGACCGAGGCGATGGAGAGAGAAACCGGAGCGATCTCGTTTGTGCCCGGAGCAATCGAAACACTGCGCTCGACGGTGGAGAACCCCGACGCCGATATTTCGATTGTGTACGAGCCGGCTCGGACACCGGTGATTTCGAACTTGCCTTCGGCACCGGAGAGCACCTTACGCACGTCTCGAGACTCTGAGATGACTCCAACTGTTGCGCCCTGAATGGCTTTGCCGCTCAGGTCGACGACGGTTCCCTTGATGTCGCCGGATGCATTGCCCTGCGCATGTATGGGATTAGTGCCTGAAGTCAGAATCAGCAGGCATGCGAAAAGGGATATGACACAGGGCCACTTGATTGCACCGCAGTACTTCATGTTTAGCCTCCGAGGAAGAACCTGGAACAAATTGAAATATTGAGGAGAGAACGTTTAACGGCGAGGTTTCAAGAATGAATGTATGGTGAAGATGTGACAGGCTCTTTACTGTTTTGTTAAAAAGATTTGAACGACCCCTGACATTTCTTTGATTTCGTGTCTTTGGAAACGGATCATTCACACGAAATTCATAAAGACGAGCGGACGGGGGGTGACACGAAAAAGGACGCAAGGCTGATGCGATCGAACTCCGCGGCCTCCACAGCGCGTCCTTGAGACAAGTGGATTTTCACGATAGATCAGCCCTGTACTGAGAACTACTCTTCGAAGCCGTTTTTAGGTATCCCCCAAAAATCATCGCGCACTGCCAGTTTTCGATTTCCCTCTCCTCAAAACCCCATGGTATGACCATTGCATAAATGCGTCAGAAACGCGCCAACGGTGACCTTGATCACGGCACGAGTAAACCCCAAAGGGCGAATCTGGCATTGTTCCGGCTGAAATCGATATGCGCCAGGGCACGAAGTGTGACCGTTCATCAATGTCTGAGCCGCGAGCACAGGGGATATCAAATGAAAGTTGCTGAAGTGGTAGTTCGTATTCTCGAAGATGAGGGGATCCAGGTTGCATTTGGAATCCCGGGTGCCGCCATCAACCCTGTTTATGGATTTCTTCAAAAATCAAAGATCAAGCACTTTATTGCCCGCCATGAGGAAGGCGCCGTTCATGCGGCAGACGGGTATTTCAGGGTATCGGGCAAGTTGGCTTTGGCCATCTGCACCTCCGGACCCGGGGCTACCAACTTTGTCACCGGCCTCTATACCGCGCAGGCAGATTCAATCCCTTTGATCGCCATCACCGGAAACGCCAACGTAAGCTCATTTGGCAAAGGGGCTTTCCAGTGCGTCGATATCGCCACAATTGCCAAAACCGTTTCCAAGGCGACCTGGTGCGTCACGAACCCGGCAGATGCTCCCCGGATTATGCGTGAAGCTTTCCGCACCGCTTGCAGTGGAAGGCCCGGCCCAGTGTTGATTGACTTGCCTCTCGATGTACAGATGGCTGAGATCGACTATGATCCCGAGAAAGACAGCGCGCTGGTTTGGTCCAGGCCGGCGCCTGAACCGGCAGCAATCAGTAAGGCAATGGACCTCATCATGGCCGCCAAAGCGCCGCTCATGATCCTGGGTGGAGGCGTCATTCTCTCCGACGCCACCCGGGAATTCCGCGAACTGGCTGAATACCTCCAGGTTCCGGTCATCATGACCTATATGGGCAAAGGCGGCTTGCCCCATGATCACCCGCTCAACGCGGGCCATGCTGGAATTCAAGTTGGACAGCCGATCGGCAACAAGACATTCCTCGAATCAGACTTGATTATTGGCATCGGCTGCAGATTCACCGATCGCCATACCGGCAAGCTCGACGTATACAAAGGAAACCGCAAATTCATTCACGTCGACATTGAGCCGCATCAGATCGGCAACGTGATTCCTGTGGATGTGGGCATCGTCTCCGACGCAAAAGGGGCTCTCGTTGCGCTGCTTCAGGAAGCGAAGAAGCGCGGCTACCTTCCTGAGGCGTCTGACAGGGTCAAGTTGCTTCCCCAGCAACGGACAAAGCTTCACCGCCCGATGGAACTCGATGAAGTGCCGATTCGACCCCACCGCGTCTTTCAAGAACTGAACAAGTTCTTCCCACCGAACACAATCTTCACCGCAGGTTGCGGCATCACCCAGATCTGGTCAGGTCAACTGCAGGATATTGAACTGCCACGCAGATACATACCCTCCGGCGGAGCAGGAACGCTTGGCTACGAGCTGCCGGCGGCCATCGGCGCCAAAGTCGCATGTCCAGATGATCCTTGCGTCGTTGTGGTTGGCGATGCGGGGCTCTTGTTCATGGCAGAAGAGTTGGCCATGGCCGGTCAATACGATCTTCCAGTCATCGTTGTCGTCGTCAACAACGGATATCTCGGACTCATCCGTCAGAACCAGAAGTATGCCTATGGCTACGAACATGGCGTGAGCCTCTGGTACTCGAAAGACGGCAAAAAGGACCAGATCTATCCCGATAACGTGAAACTTATCGAGGCCTTTGGCGGCAAGGGGGAGCGCGTTTTTGACCCCGCGGACCTCCCACGAGCCTTCGAGCGCGCAATCCATTCGCCAGTTCCCTACCTGATCGATGTCATCGTCTCCCGTGAGGCTGATTGTTCAATGGGGGCAGCGATAGACGCCGTCCGCGAATTCGCTTAGCGTCCCTCAGGTCATTGACCTCTGGCGCATCGCGTGTATGATGAGTGCGCAACACCAACCGCGGCTTCTCGCAACTCCTGATTACACATTGGGGATGTTCCATGCCCGTGCAATGGTTCCATAACTATTCCGCGGTAGGCAATAGTCTCGGCCTCACCGCACTTGTCGTTGCAATTCCAATTCTCTTTCTCTTTTGGGCCCTTTCCGTAAAGAGAATGAAGGGCCACGTCGCAGGCCCTCTTACCCTCCTGCTCACCGTGGTGGTGACAGTCCTGGCCTACGGCATGCCCGTGACAGCCGCACTTTCTGCCGGCGTTCTGGGCATGGCCAACGGTTTGTTCCAGATCGGTTGGATCATTCTGGCTGCGGTCTTCCTCTATAACCTTGTGGTCGAATCAGGACAGTTGGAGATCATCAAGAGTTCCATGTCCTCTCTCTCCAGTGATCGTAGGCTCCAGGCTCTGCTGATCGCTTTCTCGTTCTCGGCCTTCATGGAATCCACTTCGGGAATGGGCGCGCCAGTGGCCATCTGTGCTGCGATGCTCATTGGCCTCGGGTTTCCTGCGCTACCGGCGGCACTCGTCTGCCTGGTCGGCAACACGCAACCGGTCCCTTTCGGCCCGCTCGGCGTGCCCACGTTGATGATGGCGAGCGTCACGAAGATCAGCGACCATGTCCTGGCAAGCGCTGTAGGGCTCGACATGGCCGTCCTCGCGCTCATCATTCCTGCTTTCATCCTGGTCGTCCTCGCCGGATGGAAGAACACAATCGGCGTGCTTCCCGCCGCAGTTGTCGTGGGCGCCAGCTACTCTATCACCTGCTTTCTGGTCGCTCGCTACATCGGCGCCGAGCTGCCGGCCGCCCTCTCCTCGTTGGTCTCCATCGTCTGCCTCGTAGGTTTCCTCAAGGTCTGGAAACCAAGATCGATCTGGCGATTCCCCCACGAGTCGAGTTTGCAGGCCGTCGTCAGCACACAGCACTCCGGTGCGCAGATCCTCAAGGCCTGGTCGCCCTTCGTTCTACTCATGGCCGTCATGTGCACTTTTAGTATTCCTGCGCTCAAGGCCTGGGCAGTCAACGTGGCGCATCTGGTTGTCAACATTGCCAGTTGGCCCCTTCTCGACGGCATCGTCTACCGGACTGCCCCCATCGTCAAGGCGCCGTCTTTATATTCGGCCGCTTATCGATGGGAATTTGGAACAGCTGCGGGTACGGGCATTTTCTTTGCGGCTATTTTGTCCATGGCCTTGCTCAGGATCACTCCAGCGACAGGAGCAAGAGTATTTCTATCCACCTTCAAACAGATGCGATTTGCACTTGCCACGCTTGCCTCGGTTGTTGGCATCGCCTACGTGGCCAACTATTCCGGAATGTCTTATACCCTGGCACTCGCACTTGCTCACTACACGGGCAAATTGTTCCCTGTGGTCTCTCCCGTTATTGGTTGGCTCGGAGTCTTCCTCACCGGATCGGTCACTTCCTCCGCCGTGCTCTTTGGCAAGCTGCAGCAGGTGACTGCTCTGCAGATTGGGGTCAATCCCGTATTGACCACTTCTGCAAATCTCGCGGGCGGCGTGGCCGGCAAGCTCATCTCCCCGCAGTCGCTGGCGATTGCATGCGCTGCCACGGGAATGATTGGAAAGGAGTCGGACATCCTCCGCAAAACTTGGCGGTACTCCCTGATCCTTCTCGCCATTGTCATTTTGTTCATCGTCGTCCAGGCCTACCTGCTTCCCGGCATCGTTCCGCAGGATCTCTCCGCCGTCAGCCCTTAGCCCGACCTGCATTGGCGCCGGGAGCATACTCCAGCCAGTGTCCATCGATCAGAGGCGTGACCATGGTTGGTCGGGGATCGAAAGTCGCACCTACCTGTCGTCTATGTCGTTGCGAATCTCGATTTAATTCTTTTCATTTCAATAAGATTCGTCACATTCCTTCGTTGAGAGTTACCGCCCTTCAATGAGCGACATGGGCCAACACTTGCCCATCGGATTCCTTCTGTTTTCTGTACCGCGTCCCTGCCCTGATATTGAGACGAACGCCCTCGCTCCACGCGTAAGCTGTCCATTCGATCGGAAATAAATTTCCTGTTGACAATGGTATGACCAAATGCCTACTATCCCTTCCATTCCGGTCAATTAGGCCCCTAGGGGCCGTTTGTCCGGTCAGTCGTTTCTCAAACGTCCTGAGCTTGCCCCTTTTTTGCAACGTGCGGTCAACGGAATAGGCAGTTGTCCCTAACCGCAAGGCCAATGGATAAAGATTGGATCTATTGGTGATTTATCGCATTTTTGAATCTGAACAGAGCACTTCCCAGCAATTCCATCAGACATACGCTGTACTGGTTTCGCTTATGGGCAGGAGACTTCCTCATTCTCCCGCTCCGCTTTTCAGGAAAGGCAGGAATACGTTTTCCAGAGTATCGGCGGAGAATCAGAACATTCCTGGCCAGATCGACGACGAAATCTGCTGGCTGCCGAGCAGCCGACCGATGCGAATGAGTCCGCGACCGAAATGGTTCGTGATGCTTCCAATGCGAACCGATAGCCAGACACCCTTTCAGGAGGTTCCACTCAAGTGATGACCCAGATCTTTAGAAAATTCCTACCCATTGGCAGCATGCTGCTCGCAATGCTGGCCATGGTCAACAGCCCGGTTCTGCGCGCGCAGGCAGTTTCCATCGCCTCAGTCACGGGCCGCATCTCCGATTCGTCTGGAGCCATGCTGCCGGGCGCCCACATCAAGATGACGGCAGTTGATACAGGCATCGTGCACGAAACGACCGCCGACGCCTCGGGAACCTATAGCTTTCCAAGTCTGCCCATCGGCGCATACATGCTTGAGGTCGGCGCCACTGGATTCCAGACCTATTCGCAAAAAGGTATCGTCCTGCAGGTCAATGATGCCGTGCCCATCAACATAACCATGAAAGTTGGTCAGGTTACGCAGAAGGTTGAAGTCCAGGCCGATGTCTCCATGGTGCAAACCCAGCAGAACATGGTTTCGCAAATCATGGATAAGCAGCGCATCGTCGACCTGCCCCTCAATGGCCGCGACCCAACCCAGCTCATCACGATCTCCGGTGCAGCCGTTAACCACTCCGACGGCACAAACACAGGAAACAAGAGCTTCTATACTTCGCAATCCATCGCCATCGCCGGCAGCGCGGGCGACACGACCAACTATCTGCTCGATGGTGGCGACAACAACGACAGCTTTACCAATGTGAATATGCCCTTCCCCTTCCCCGATGCCCTGGCCGAGTTCAGTGTGGAGACCAGTGTGCTGCCGGCAAGGAACGGACTACATCCTGGCGGCCTTGTCAACGCAGTCACCAAGTCGGGATCGAACCAATGGCACGGCGACGCATTTGAGTTTGTGCGCAACGGCGACGTCAATGCACTCAACTTCTTCGCGAAAGCTCAGGACAGCCTGAAGAGAAACCAATTCGGCGGCACGTTCGGCGGCAGGATCATCCCCAACAAGGTGTTTTTCTTCGGCGGTATCCAGGAAACCATCCAGCGACAGGATCCATCGAACAGCAGCGCCTTCATACCAACCACCGCAGCGCTCAATGGAGACTTCAGCGGACTTGAAGCTGCGGGCTGTCAGGCGAATGGCCAGCACCGCACTATCAAGGACCCGGCGACAGGTACAACGCTGGCGAACGATTACATCGATCCCCATCGCTTCGATCCTGCAGCAGTTGCATTCACCAAGCTGATTCCAGTTGCCTCCGCGAACTCGTGCGGCAAGATCAGTTATGGCGTGCCGGTTATCTATGACGCCCGTCAATACGTGGTCAGGGTAGATTGGGTGCTGAACGCAAAGCACTCCCTCTACGGCCGCTATTTACAAGACAACTACGATCAGCCGGCGCCCTTCAGTACCACCAATTACCTCTACACAACAACACTCGGTGTGGACCAAAGGCCGCAGACATTTGTGCTCGGAGACACCTATGCAATCAATGCAAATACGCTGAACTCGTTTCATTTCACCTTCGGCCGAAAGTTTGTCGCCCGTTTTCCGAATTCGCAAGGCACCGATCCAGCGAAGCTTGGTGTCCAGAATATCTGGACTCCAGCGCTTGCACAGGACAATTTGCAGATGTCCATCTCTAACAGTTTCAGTACCGGTGGCAGCGGCTTTTCAAAATGGGGCGTCAACTCATGGCAGGAAGCCGACGACATGGATATCGTGAGGGGCAAGCACCAGTTCGCATTCGGCGGTGAAGTCATCCGTACCCAGGACAACCAGAACGACGAGTACAACGACTCGGGTACCTTCAGCTTTACCGGACTGTACAGCAGTGATCCGTTGCTGGACTTTCTCACCGGCACGATGCCGAGCTTCACCCAGACCCTGCAACAGGATTTTTCCTACCGCCAGACTCTGGTTGAGCTTTATGGACAAGACACAATGCGCATCAATCCACGGCTGGTGATGAACGTAGGTCTCCGCTGGGAACCCACACTGCCCTCTCATGACTACTTTAATCGTGGCAGCGTCTTTTCGCTCGCAGGCTTTACCGCAGGCAAGCCCAGCCAGGTGTTTACCAATGGACCCGCAGGGCAATATGTCTACGGCGATCCGGGCGTCAATAAGTCATTTACAGGGGACAAGTGGCTCAACTTATCTCCGCGTTTGGGCTTTGTATTCGATCCAAAGGGCGATGGCCGGACGACCATTCGCGTCGGCGGCGGAATTCTCTTTGATTCCCCTGGAACCTTCCTCACTTACCGAGTTACCGGCCAGAATGCTCCATGGGGCGTAACGGTGAGTGAGGGGAGCGGGCCTTATCAGTTCAGCAATCCTTGGGCTAATGTCCCGGGAGGCAATCCCTTCCCGTTGCCGCTGTTCCCGCCACACAGTTACGTCTTCCCCCTCTCTGCACAAGACACATTTCTGCCGTCGAAGGCTACCCCGCCTGTTACCGAAACATGGAATCTCGGTATTCAGCATCAGTTCGCTCAAAACTGGATCGCCTCCATCACCTACCTTGGCAACGAGACCTCCCATTTGATGCTGGGCAATGAAATCAACCCTGCTGTTTATGTCCCTGGAAACTGTACCGCAGGACAGTACGGTTTAACAGCCGCCGGGGCTTGCTCGACGACCAAGAATACACAGGCAAGACGTTTTCTAAATCAAATCAATCCCGCCCAGGGCAAATATTTCTCGAATATGAACTTTGCCGATGAGGGTATAAGCGCCAACTACGAGGGCGTGCTGGCTTCAATCGACCATCGTCTTGCAGATAACTACACCATCCTCGCCAATTACACATATTCAAAATGCATGGCCGTGGGCCCGATGACTTCTCTGGGCACAGCCGTGATTGAGAATCCCGCAAACGTTCGCGGAGACTACGGTCCGTGTTCTTACGACGTTCCGAATCTCTTCAACGTTAGCGTGGTCTACTTCAGCCATTTGAATTCGGGTAACCACGCACTAGCCTACCTTTTGAGCGACTGGCAAATTGCGCCTCTCATGCGCTATGAAACAGGATTTCCTGTAAACCCACTATCGGGATTGGATAACTCTCTCACCGGTGTGGGCCTCGACCGCCCCAACCGCGCAACTGGTGTCGCGCTTTACTCAAATACCGGCCACACTAAGGCGAAATTCCAATGGGTTAACCCGTTGGCCTTCACCCAGAACACGGCAGGAACCTTTGGGACTGCCGGTCACTACATGCTGCGGCAACCCAGCTACTTCGATGTGGATGCAGCCATTAGTCGTACGTTCAAGGTGACCGAGCGTTTCAACGTGGATGCGCGCGTTGAAACCTTCAATATTGCCAATCACCCCAACTTCGGAGGCCCCACTCCCTCGACGGGCACTGGCCTTCTTTCAACCGCAACCTTTTCGTCAGCTACTTTTGGCCAAATCACCACGGCCGGTGATCAACGCATCATGCAGGGAGCCGTAAAGATCATTTTTTAAATCGCCTGATGCCCGCTCCGCGAAGCCAGGCGCGCCGATCCTCGACGCGCCTTGTTTCGCGTTCTTCAAACACCTTGGTGTGACGACGAGTTCCATGATCAGCTGGAATCCCGACTTTCTAAAGTCCCGCCTATCATTGTCAGCGAGATGATTTGAACTGGTAGTCCATAGGAGCTCCATAAAATGAATTCCGATCCATCTTCTGCGATCCAGCGCAGAGACTTTCTCAAGCTCGCAGGTGCCACAACCGTCGTCGGTCTTACACTCCCTGCCGTCGCCGCACCTTCCGCCAAGATCTCCCTGATCGTTGACTCTTCTGATCCCGTCGCATCTGGCGCCCCGGTTGCGTGGGCTGTTGGCCAGCTGCGCAAAGTTCTGGCTTCGAAGGGCGCAAATTGTGAGCTCCTCAATTCTCCCGACCGGGCTTCAGGCTCAAGTCTATGCATCACAGTCGCTGGTGCTGCCTCGGATCTGGCCAAGGGCTTTCCACACTCCGATACAATGTCTACCGCCCCGGAAAGTCTGCGGCTCGCCCCTGGAACATTTGCCAAACTTCCGGCGATTCTCGTTTCGGCCACTGACACCCGCGGTTTCGTCTATGGCCTACTCGAATTGGCTGAGCGTGTCCAGTTCAATGCGGATCCGATCGCTGCCTTGCATCTGGCCCATGCAATCCAAGAGCAGCCCGCGAACGACACTCGTTGCGTAAGCCGCTATATCTGCAGTGAAATTGAAGACAAATCCTGGTACCTCGATAAGGAATTCTGGCCGCGCTATCTCGACACTCTTGTTGCAAGCCGCTTCAACCGCTTCACCCTCGCCTATGGTCTTGAATACGACTTTCCCAGAGGGGTCACAGACGACTACATTCATTTTCCCTATCCCTGGTTGTTTGAGGTGCCGGGCTATGAAAACGTCCGTGTGATGCAGCTCAAGAGCCCCGAAGGGCACGATCTTCCCTCACCTGTTCAACTGACGGCAGAGGAGCGTGCAAAGAATTTTGAGATGTTAAAGTACATCGCTGCCGAAACGGGCGCACGCGGCCTTCACTTCCAGCTCGGTATCTGGACGCACGCTTATAAATGGACCGACAGTCCGAAGGCGTATCACAGCGTTGAGGGACTGACTCCCGAAACACATGCGTCGTATTGCCGCGACGCCCTTGCGATCATCCTCAAGGAGTGCCCGCAGATTCAGGGCCTCACCATGCGCGTCCATGGCGAAAGCGGTATTCCCGAGGGTAGTTATCCCTTCTGGAAGACGCTGTTCGAAGCCATTACGAACTGCGGCCGCACGGTCGAAGTCGACATGCACGCCAAGGGCGTCAATCAGACCATGATTGACATCGCAGTTGCCACCGGTATGCCCGTAACGCTGGGAGCCAAGTACTCCGCTGAGCACCAGAGCCTCGGATACAATCAAGCCGACATCCGCGCTCTTGAGATACCCCATGACACCGGCCGTGACAACGGACCATTCAGCCTGAGCTCAGGCGCACGGCTCTTCACGCGCTACGGATATGGCGACTTCTTCCAGCAAGGGAGCAAGGCCCGAATCGTCTACCGCCTTTGGCCCGGCTCTCAGCATCACCTGCTCTCCGCCGATCCCGAAATGGCCGCGGCCTATGGGCGCACCTCCCATTTCTGCGGTGCAGCCGGAATCGATCTGATGGAGCCTTTGACCTTCAAAGGACGTGAAGGATCGGGATCACCCGGTGGCCGCTGCGCCTACCTCGATACATCCCTCACTCCCAAATACGATTGGGAAAAATTCGAGTATTACTACCGCGTTTGGGGTCGCAAGCTTTATGACCCCGATGCTGAGCCGGAGGTGGGCCGTCGATACTTGAGGAGCATTGTTGGACCTGGTGCACCCTCGGTAGAGGCCGCCCTGGCAAATTCCAGCCGTGTTACGCCTCTCATCACCTCAGCCCATCTGACCTCCGCATCCAATCACGCCTATTGGGTCGAGATGACCGAAGATATCCCCGTCGTAGCCGGCGTCGGAAACTACCAGCGTCTGGATACTCCTTCGCCTAAATGCTTTGCCGCAGTAAGTCCACTCGACCCGGAGTTATTCTCCACGGTAATCGAGCACACGAAGGATGTTCTCGCAGGCCGGCCAAACCCAAAGTACTCACCAATCGAGGTTGCCCAATGGCTTGAAGATTTCGCGGCAGCCTCCCGTCTGGCATGGGCCACTGCGCGCATCAAGTCAACGTCACTTAAATCTCCCGAGTTCCGCCGCATCGAAGAAGACATTCTTATCCAGAACAGTATTGGCATCTACTTTGCTTCAAAGATGCGGAGTAGCATGCTATTTCAGATCTTCCTGGAAACGGGCAGCGCGGAAGCTGGCCGCCAGGCTCTCGCTCAACTAAACAAAGCGCGGGCCGAGTGGGCCAGGATGTCTGATCGTGCCTCCAAGGTCTACAAAGCTGATATCGGTTATGGCGATGTTCCCTTGCGCCGTGGACATTGGGGTGACCGCATTCCAGCCATCGATGCCGACATTGCGGCAATGAAGGAGAAGTTGCAATCACCGCCAGCCTCCTCAGGATCCTCCGAAGCAATTGCACGCGGCATGCGTGCGGCCGCAGGCAGGCCCATGCGCCCTGCAGTCCAGTGCGCCCATGTTGCGGACGCAAGCTTCCATCCCGGAAAGGCACTTCATCTGTCTTTGCGGGTTCCCGCGGGCGCAGCCACCGCTGTCGCTTCCGCACGACTTTATTATCGGCATGTGAACCAGGCCGAAAGGTGGCTGTCAGTGGATATGCAAAAGGATCACGCGGGGTATAGCGTCGAGATTCCAGCCGACTACACGGATTCGGTCTATCCTTTGCAGTACTATTTCGAGCTCAATGACAAGCAGAAGAGGGCGTGGCTCTACCCCGCATTCAATGCAACACTATCCAACCAGCCGTACTACGCTATTTCTAACAGAAGTTAGTAAGTTGGAGGAGTAAGAAAAGGCAATCCAGTTATTCGGAAAACGACCCATGATAACTGCATAGTTATCATGGGCTTCGTTGTGCCGATTTGTTCTTAACTCCGAGTATCTCTCGGGACCTTTGCAGCAATGTCGGGATTAGCTGACCTTTTGCATCGGTTGACTACTCTTTGCGGGCTTCGACGCCGGCCTTTTCGAAGTCCGGCTCCGTGCGCTCTTGGCTGCCCCGGAAGATATCGAATATCGATGAAGTGCGGCCTTCAGATGGTCGAGCATCACTTCGCGCGCGGCATCGGGATGATGCGCCGCGATCTCGTCAACCAAGGAGATATGTTCCTTGATTGAAAGTGGAATCGCATTCGGAGATTGAAGCACCTTTGTCAACGCACGAACCAACTGACTGCGAATCACAGACACCAGATCTGAAATTACAGTATTGCCTGAAGCGTTAGCAATTGTGACGTGAAACTCTGCATCCAGAATGGCGAATTGCGCCTCATCCTTACCGCATGCCTTCATTTTTGCAATCAACTTGCGAAGCGCAGCAATATCTTCCTCGGTGCAATTAACTGCTGCATTTGCAGCAGATAGCCCTTCCAAAGCAATTCGCACTTCGAGAAGATTCACAATATCATGCTTCTCGGTAATCAATCTCCATTCCATGATCCTGCGCAGGAACTTGCCGCCATCCACCGCAACCGAAGTGCCCTCGCGAACGCGGGCATTGAGCACCCCAACGATTGACAGACAGCGCAGGGCCTCTCTCAGCGACGACCGGCTGGCGCCGAAATGTTCGCACAACTCCCGCTCGGATGGGAGCCTCTGTCCAGGCTTAAGATCGCCGCTCGAGATCAGGTCCATGATCTGCTTGGCAATCTCTTCGCTGATGGAAATCTTTTTGATCCGTCGAATCTTGGATTCCACGGTCTTCGCGCGAGATGGACGAGTGGTTTTCACGGTGTACCTGTGTACTCTTCCCTTCATGCGGTCATCATCCGACAAACCGCAGTTGAGCCTCGCGAGCATTCGGACCCGGGAGCTAATTTCAGGTATCTTCGAGTGCAGCAGAGTTACCTGCCAGCGATGGCCAAAACTATGTAATTAACTATACAAGCAAAGGTTTTTCACCAGCAACAAAAGAATTAGTTTAATCTCTCCGAGAATCTGTCTTATTTTTCAGGTTCAAGGCGATTGGTTCAATTGTCCATATGCTTGGCCGGGAGCCAAAAAATCGGGGCGGAAAGGGTGAATTGCCCTACCCGCCCGTCTACTATCACTTTTTGCCCTCCGGCTGCGAAGAGTCGGCCAAAGGTTTAGGCGTAGATTCCTCTCTGCTTGATGGTGAAGGCCACCCGGTCGATGGACAGCATGTAGGCCGCAATCCGATTGTTGACGTTGTGTGCTTCTGCATAACGGATAACGTCATCGAAGCTGTCACGGAGAATCGTCTCCAATTGTTCGTTGACGATTGCTTCTTTCCAGAAGTACCCCTGGCGGTCCTGCACCCATTCAAAGTAGCTCGCAGTCACGCCGCCGGCATTGGCAAGAATGTCGGGAACGATGAAGATCCGTTTTTCCGCAAGTATCTCGTCTGCCACTGCCGTCGTAGGACCATTCGCTCCCTCGACAACGATGCGAGCTTTGATCTGGGCCGCGTTGCGGCTGGTGATCACATTCTCGGTCGCAGCAGGAATGAGAATCTCGCATTCCGAAACCAGCAGCTCTTCGCTGGGCATGGCTTCCGCACCCCTGAAGCCCAATGTTGTGCCATTGCGGTACTTGTACTCGCCTAGTTGATGGATATCGATTCCGGCGGAGTTGTATAGGCCGCCATCGCGTTCTGCGATACCCACAATCTTGTAGCCCTGCTCCATCATCAAGCGAGCCGCATTCGAGCCCACATTGCCAAAGCCCTGGATTATGACGCGGCACCCCTCGATCGGCATGTTCAGGTAGCGCAGGCTCTCGCCGCAAACCACCATCACACCGCGGCCGGTCGCCTCAATGCGCCCACGCGAGCCCCCAATGTTGAGCGGCTTGCCGGTAACCACGCTTGTCACCGTGTGACCCATATGCATGGAGTAGGTATCCATAATCCACGCCATCGTCTGCTCATTTGTATTGACGTCGGGCGCGGGGACATCCTTCTCGGGTCCGATGAAGTCGATAATTTCCGATGTATAGCGGCGGGTCATGCGCTCAAGTTCACCTTG
Source organism: uncultured Acidobacteriaceae bacterium (assembly GCA_963820245.1). GTDB lineage: Bacteria > Acidobacteriota > Terriglobia > Terriglobales > Acidobacteriaceae > Telmatobacter. Next base: position 379,925 of record CAWFZC010000004.1, read on the forward strand.
GCTCATGGACTTCGGATCGCAGATCACGCCTCCCTTGGCTCCGCCGAATGGAATATTAACGACAGCGCACTTCCAGGTCATCCAGCTTGCAAGTGCTCGAACTTCGTCCAGTGTGACGTCAGGCGCGTAGCGAATGCCACCTTTGGCCGGCCCACGCGCGATGTTGTGTTGCACTCTGAAGCCCGTGAACATTTCGATACGCCCATTGTCCATGGCCACAGGAAAATGAACGATGATTTCGCGGGCGGGCGTTCTGAGCAGCCTCCACAAACCATCGTCCAGATTCAGTTTGCGCGCCGCAAAATCGAATCGTGCGCTTTGTGCTTCCCAGGGATTGATCTCCTGATCCAACGAAACTCCCGTATTGACAGTTGACATATAATTCTCCATTTCTAAGTACCACGCCAAGAGTGCTCTTTCTTCGCAACATCACTTCAGTGCTGCACCAAGCATCGACTCAAGTGTGTCATCCGGCAGCCAAACATCCTCTGGGAACCGGTCACTCCCCGCCGGTTGAGTGATTGCGCATCTCTTCTATTGCCTGCACAAGCACCCAAACCCCGTTGAGTCTAGGCTACATGCCTTAGCGAGTCAAGTGCAGATGAACCATGCATTGCACCGCGTCCCACACCGGTTTGCCCCTCCTATCTCGGCCTTGATTTCGGCCCATATCGGGGGGGGCCTCACGAAAAACACGTCCGTGGTTGCCCTTCCCTGTCAACCCCACGCCGACTCGGTCCAATTACACTTGAGCTTGTGAAGTCATCCACTCATCCCGTCCAGCCCAGTCGCAAGGAGTTTCTCGCACTTGCCAGGCAGCACACTCTCGTCCCCGTTTGCCGCATATTAGCAGCCGACCTGGAAACGCCCGTTTCGGCGTTTCTGCGCGCCGCGTGGCCCGAAAGCGAATGTTTTCTCCTCGAATCTGTTGAGGGCGGCGAGCAGGTCGGCCGCTACACCTTTATCGGACTGGCCCCCTTTAAGCGAATCGTCGCGCGCGGTCGCAAAATCACAGTCACCGAGGGCCGGAAAGTGACTCAATTCGATGGCGATATCTTCGCCGTTCTGCGCGAGGCACTCGGTGGACACAGACCTGCGCGCTTGCCGGGACTACCTCCCTTTACCGCGGGCGCCGTCGGCTACTTTGCCTATGATGCGGTGCGCCAGATCGAGGAGCTGCCGGAACTGGCCAAAGACGAGTTGAAGATCCCCGACGCCTGCCTCATGTTTTTCGATGAGGTCCTTGCATTCGACCATGTACGAAAGGAGATTTGGCTGGTGGTCACGGCCGATGTCACCCAAGGCAAGGCTGCCGAGTCCTACACGCGAGCGATCAAGCGTCTCGACAAGCTGGAGAAGCGGCTCTCTCAGCCTTTGCCTAGGTTCCCGGTGACCTCCAAAGCAAAGCCAGAAAAGAAGAAGCATCTAAATGTGAAATTGAGGACTGCGAAGAAGGATTACCTGGCGGCCGTTGCTCGCACAAAGGAGTACATCGCCGCAGGGGATATCTTCCAGGCGGTGCTCTCGCAACGATTCGATGTCGAACCAGGCATCGACAGTTTCCAGGTTTACCGGGCACTCCGCACCGTCAACCCAAGCCCATACATGTTTTTTCTGCGCTTTGCACCGGTTGGACCGTTGGGCGCCAAGAACGGCAAGAAAACAAGATCGTCAAAGACGACGAAGACTTCCGCCCCACTGGAGTTGGCCGGTTCGTCACCTGAGCTTCTGGTGCGGGTTCACAAAGGCAAAGTGGAGTACCGTCCAATCGCCGGAACAAGGCCGCGCGGTGCCAATGAGAAAGAGGATCAGGCGCTCGCCGACGAGATGATACACGACGAGAAAGAGCGTGCCGAGCACGTAATGCTGGTAGACCTGGGCCGCAACGATGTAGGTCGTGTGAGTGAATTTGGCAGCGTCAAAGTCGACAGGTTGATGTTTGTTGAACGCTACTCTCATGTAATGCACATTGTCAGTTCGATCGAGGGCAGATTAAAGCCCGAACTCACCGCAGTTGATGCCTTGCGCGCCTGTTTCCCTGCTGGGACGCTTTCCGGCGCTCCCAAGGTCCGCGCCATGGAGATCATTGAAGAGCTCGAGCCGGCCCGTCGCGGCACTTACGGCGGAGCTGTGCTCTACGCCGATTTCTCAGGCAATCTTGACTCCTGCATTGCCATCCGTTCCATGCTGGCGGTGGGCGGCAAGGGCTATGTGCAGGCCGGAGCGGGAATCGTGGCAGACTCCGTACCAGAACTGGAACACCGTGAGTCTATCAATAAGGCAAAGGCCGTGATCCGCGCCATTGAACGTGCTCAGGAGCTTTGACTGTCACAGGCCCCCACGCTATTCAATCGCTTCGCCCTCAGTAGGGCTCAGCATCACTCCGCGCCGAAGATGCGCCTAAAGAAGCGGCCGATCTTACCAAAGAATCCAGCCTTCGGCTTGTTTACTGGTCTCGGCGCGGCAGCTTCAGCGTCAGCAGCCGCCACGGTCGGGGCAGTTGGTAGGGCTACCGATTCGGTTGCGTGGTCGGTGCTCTTGTACACAAGTGGCTTCACCGGCACCGACGTCGCGGCGGTCTCACCGGCAGCACCGGCGGCCGGCTTGGGCAGCGGCGCCAGGCCTTCGCTCTGCGCGATTGGAAAATCATTCCCTTTCGTCGCGGCTGGAGGACAGCCACAGGACTCCTTTTCCTGGTCCACCACTTCATGCAGGCTGCCATGTTGAAACATCACCCGCTGTCCTGGTTGAACGCGATAGGCGCCGCCCTCAAACACGCTTGAGACTACGACGTACGGGCCATCGGCTCCCGAGTTGTCCACGCAGGTATCTCCCTGCTGACCAAGCCGCACCTTTACGTCCGCCGATCCAGGACCGCCGATCAAAATCCTGAAGTCCGGTGTCAGCAGAACGTCTGCATTCTGCGGCGCAGCGCCGCCCATTGCAAAGCTCATCTCCACTGCGCCATGGTCCATCGCCATCAGCAAGCCGGGAGTGTCCCCTGCAGGAACGCTTGAGTCGGCAGCCAGCTTGATCGATGTGGACGCGCAAACACGCAACTCGCCGCGACGAGGAAGGATTACCCGCGTTGTCTCGCCAGCGGCTGTAATCGAACCGCTGGCGGCAATCACCGCGGAACCGCGCGTCACTTCAAATGCTCCGGTAACCGTGGCGGCCGCATCGGCGCTGCTGTTGTCGATGGGAACAATGGCAATTGGATCTGTGCCCGATACGGGCGCCTGGCCCATAGCAGGGGGGAAGGAACAGCCAATCATGGCGACCAGCGCGCCAACCTGGACAATGGTTATTGACCGACGCACGTTCACTCTCCAGGTCCACGCCATCGCCATTACATTTCCAGAAAATTCCGGATCATCTGGTGGCCACCTTCGGTAAGCACACTCTCCGGGTGAAACTGTACGCCTTCAATAGGCAAAGTGCGATGACGAAGGCCCATGATCACCGAGCCGCTGACGCCATTCGATTCAGCGGTGCGCGCAGTCACCGCAAGATCGGCAGGTAAAGACTTTTCCTCGACGATGAGTGAGTGGTATCGGGTGCAGGTGAGCGGATTGGATAAGCCTGCAAACACTCCCTTCCCATCGTGCTCCACCGGGCTGGTCTTTCCGTGCATCAGGCCGCGTGCTCGAATCACCTTTCCCCCAAATGCCTCACCAATAGCCTGATGTCCCAGGCAGACTCCCAAAATCGGTACCGTGCCTGCCATGTAGCGAATCAGCGGGACCAGAATGCCGGCTTCCCCAGGCGTGCATGGCCCCGGTGAAAGCAGAATGCGCTCCGGATGCAGCGCCTCGACTTCTTCGACGGTCAGCTCGTCGTTACGACGCACGACCACTTCAGCGCCCAGTTCGCCAAGGTACTGGACAAGGTTGTAGGTAAACGAATCGTAATTGTCGAGGACGAAGACCATGATCCATCCCAGTGTATCGCGTGGGCGGCCGCCGGAAGGCCGCACCTCACCCACCTGTTGCATCCCGGCCGCGCATCTGCAAAACTGGCCTTGGTCGAAAACCATGGTTCTTCATTTCTTAATTCAAGGTCGCGTACAGGGAGTAGGCTTTCGCTGGTTCGTTCAACGGGAAGCCAGCGAACTCGATCTCCGCGGTTGGGTGCGCAACACTGAAGATGGCGAGGTCGAGGTTGTGGCCGCCGGAAGTGAACCCGATCTCACAGAGTTGCGAGCCAGTCTCCGCCGAGGTCCGCGGGGCAGTCGCGTCGATCGCCTTATCGAGCACTATCTTGATGAGAGTGAAGCCGAAGGGCTTGGCTCTTTCCGGATTGACGGCGCCTGGTAAAAATCCGCGCAACCGTTTTCTGCTCCATCGCTCCAGCCTCTCCCGTTCATTGGTCCACTCTCCATTCCCTGCCAGCTATAATCTTCAAGGAAGCCGAATTGTTTCCCGCCTGTTCCCTTCCCGCAGATTTAGAGCGTATTCACCAGTCCGATTGAGGAGTGAGCGTACGAATGCCTGAAGCAATCAAGCCGATCAATGTTGAGAATCTCAAAAAGTTGGTGCGAACGGTACCTGACTTCCCCAAGCCCGGGATCCTCTTTTATGACATCACCACTCTGCTCAAAGACAAGACCGGCTTTGCGCAGCTCATCGACGCTCTTGCCTCTCACTATTTGGAGCACAAAATCGACCTGGTCCTCGGTATCGAGGCACGCGGATTCATCTTTGGGCCCGCTCTCGCCTACCGCCTCAATGCCGGATTCGTGCCCGTCCGCAAGCCGCGCAAGTTGCCCGCCCCGGTCGCACGAGTCACTTACGATCTGGAATACGGCTCCGATACGCTTGAAATTCACATGGACGCCATTCAGCCCGGGCAGAGCGTCGTACTCGTCGACGACCTGCTTGCCACCGGAGGCACCATGGAGGCCACCATCAAGCTGGTCAGGCAATTGGGCGGAGAAATTGCTGGACTCGCCTTCGCCGTTGAGCTGGACTTTTTGAAAGGCCGCGATCGCTTCAAGGAATACGACGTCTTCAGTCTTCTCCACTACAACGAGTAGAGGTTCACCGCACCGGCATTGAAATCAAAGCAGCGATTCGCTTCCCGATCGCTTCGGATCGAATGGAAACCATGAGCCGGCTTGGTGTCTACTGCGCCGGCTCATGAATTTTCTCCGACTCATGTGCACCCGTCGCGGGTTCGGGTTCACCCCCGCCGGAGTCCCCTTGCAGCATCTGTGCATCCGCAAATCGGTATCCCACATACACGTCGGTCAAAAGATAAAGCGGATTCGAAGGATCGTCCTCAATCTTCTTGCGCAACTGCCGCACAAAAGTCCGAAGATACTCAACCTCTTCGCGGCAGTCGGCTCCCCATACAGCGGTAAGCAGCTTGGCATAGGTCACGACTCGGCCAGCCCGGCTCATCAGGCAGTGCAGAATATCGAATTCCTTGCGCGTCAAATGAACGGGCTGGCCGCGCTTTGTAACGTTGCGCTTCACAGGCTCCAGCAGGATCTCGCCGATTTCTATCGGAGCATCCTCAGCACGTGCAGGGGCGCGGACTCTGCGCACCGCGGCGCGAATGCGCGCAATCAGTTCCCGCGTACTGAAGGGCTTGGTAACGTAATCGTCCGCACCCGATTCCAGCGCCTCCACCTTGTCTTCTTCCTGGTCGCGCACGGTCAGCATCAGGATCGGCAGCCGCGGAGCAAAAGTGCGAATGCGCCGCAGCGTCTCTATGCCGCCGATTCCCGGCATATTCACGTCAAGCAGAACCGCATCCACATTGCCCGCTCGCAGTAACTGCAGCGCTTCTTCGCCGCGCGAAGCTTCGGCAACCTGAAAGCCGAGTTCCACCAGCGGTGGACGCAATGCTCTGCGAATCGCCGATTCATCGTCAACAATAAGAATCCGAATTGCGGTCTGACTTGTCACGTTCTCCCCTTCTGCGTTGAGTCCGGTATCGCTGCAAAAAATGTTGTCCCCTCATGCTCGTCGCTTGTTACCCATACATAGCCGCTGTGAATCAGCGCCACGCGCTTGGCCACCGAGAGCCCAATCCCCGTCCCCGAGGCGCGGTTTGAATGGTTTGAGGAGCGGTAGTAGCGATCGAAGATGCGTTCGCGGTCGGCCATCGGAATCACCGGACCGAAGCTGTGCACCGAAAAAATCACTTCCGCTTTCTCATGCACCACGCGGATAGTAATCGCCGTGCCGTAGATCGAATACTTGCACGCATTATCGATGTACTGCGTCAGCAGCATGACCATCAACTGCCGGTCGCAGAAAAGAATCAGGTCCTCATCCTCCAGGTCCATGGCCACCTTCATGCTCGCAAGGCGATCGCGCAGGCTGTCCAGCACCTCCTCAATCAACGGTCCCACGCTTACTGGCGTCGCATGGATTGTGACCTCGCCTGCATCGAGCCTGCGCCGTCGTAAGCAGACGGGTGGTCAAATCGCTAAGCACGCCGGTCTGTTCATCGATCAGCCCCACCAGTTCCGCCTGTCCCGGCGACAAGTGGCCCATTTCTCCCAATCCCGTACTGGCGGCGCGGATCGCTGTCAGCGGAGTCTTGTATGCGTGGGCCAGGCTGTCCAGCACAGTGGCGCGCAGTTGCTCAGTGCGGCGCTCAGTCTCAATGCGGCTCTCGTTGGCAAACGCCCGGTAGCGATCGAACGTAATCGCAATCAGCGATGCGATGGCATTATTGGTTAATGGGCTGGTTTCACCGCGCACCACCAGGCTGCCCACAGGCACAGTCCCCAAGCCGGACAACGCGTCTGCCCATGCCTGTCTCCGGGTCGTCATCTGACGTCTCAAAGTAGTAGACGTTCTGCGCAATCTCCTGCGGATCCACGCTCCAGAAGCCCGCTTGGTAGACGTTATGCAAATCCGCATCGAAGACAGCTACAGCCTCCAATGCAAAAATCTCATGCACAAGCTCCGCCAATTCTGGCCCTGGTTCTACGTGCAAATTCATTTGCAGCGTACGGCGCGTGAATTCGTAAAGATCGTGCATCTGCCCGCCCCATGATTCGGCCTCCCGAGCGTGTCCGGTCACTCGCGACGAAAGACGGCTCACGACTAGCGCAACCAGGATAAAGGCGAGCAGTGTAACGGATGTGGCAGGATCTTCCGCCAAGTCGAGTTCCGGCAGTCGTGCCGTGAAATATCCATGCACCAGCACAGCCGAGAGTGAAACGATCACAGCCTGCCAAAACCCGCAAAGCAGCGCAGTCGGTACAACGATCAGCAGATAAAGCAGCAAGGCCACGGGCAGCAGCCACCCTGACCAGTGCGCCAGGGCAGCCACAAGAACGACCGCCACAATGCCCAGCAAACATTCCAGTGTAAACAAAAGTACGCGCGACTTTGAACCGCGGTCGCCTCGGCCGGCCATCGCTGAACGAGCTGGAAATGAGCTTGCAGACAACGAGCACCCACCTTCTCACACTGTTGGAATCGCTCCTTATCCGGCGATCCACGTTGGTCGACCCCGATATGCACTAGCCACAACGAACGCAATCTGGTCGGAAAAGGCACTGCCTATTTCGACAAGAATTGCTCCGTGCAGGACAGCTTATGAAGGAATGAAAGCTCATCGAAATTTTAACAGGTTATTCGTTCCATTTTCACGGGTCGCCATGTTTCTAAGTACCCGCAAACTGGTCATCGCTCCTCCATTTTGGCGCCGCATGAGGCAATTAAATCAATCACATCACAGCCCTTTTGGAAATTCTTTTTCAATCCTCATATGTTCTTTATGCCTCATTTGCGTTACTAGTGTTAATCCACTGTGCCTTGGTCCGTTCAGGGTGCGGCACGGTAGCAACTTCGTACCATTCCGATCAGATATCAATAGGGCCGGAGAGCTCTTGCGGGCTTACGGGCTACGTGTATCCAAACCACTAGCAGCCAAAACCAGGCTTTACCCCGCATTTCCGCCTCAATTCATTGCTTGTCATTCCAAAATCGTTTTCCTGGAGGAATAGTGCCGATGTTTTCGAAGCCGAATCGCATTTTGCAAACAATAGCCGCAGCAGCCATGGCCACTGCCTGGATCGCTAGCGCGCAAGCCCCTGCCCCAGCAGCCACCCCAGCTCCTGCAGCAGCACCGGCAGCCGCTGATGCCCCTGCGGCTCCGACACCGCTTTCCACCTTCGTTCTTTCCGGCCCATTGTCGTGGGAACCTCCGGCGGTCTTTGATGCAGGCCCGTTCGGCAAGCTCTCTGTGAACGGAATCGTCACGGGCTATGCTCTGGGTCAGAACAACCCGATTCCCGGCGATGACACCAACCAGGCCACATTGTCGAATGGCTTGATCTTCGTGCAGAAGGCCGACGGAAACCTTCAGTACTTCGTCCAGGCCGGCGTCTATGATTTCCCAACCCTCGGCGTCTCCTTCGCCAATTCCCAGAACACCACTGCCAACCTGTTTGGACCAGTGCCAGTCGCCTTCCTGAAGCTGAACGCTGGAAAAACCACTTCATTTCAAGTTGGTGCTCTGCCAACCTTGATGGGTGCTGAAGGCGCCTTCACCTACCAGAACATGAACGTTTCGCGCGGTCTCCTGTGGAACCAGGAGAACATCATCAACCGCGGCGTCCAGGTTAACCAGGCCATGGGAAAGTACCTGTCCGCCTCGCTTAGCTGGAATGACGGTTACTACTCCGATCGCTACAACTGGCTCAGCGGTGAGATCACCTTCGCCAAGGGACCGAGCACCCTTGTCTTCGCTGGCATGGGCAACGCCGGCAAGACGGGTTACTCAACCTACACCGCGCCCCTGGCGCAGAACAACAGCACGATGTACGCAGGTATTTACACCTACACCAAGGGCACCTGGGTCGCGACCGCAACTTACCAATACAGCAATATCCCCACCAACACCAAGATTGGCATCGTGAAGGGAGCCTCAACCAACGGATTCGGCGCCTACCTGAGCAAGTCCTTCAAGGGTGGCTTCGCTGTGCCGATTCGCTTTGAGTACCTTGAGCAGTCAGGCAAGGTGAATGGACCTGACGTGAGCCTGCTGTACGGGCCGGGTAGCTCGGCGTTCACCTTCACCGCGACTCCCACATGGCAGAAGGGCGGATTCTTTTTCCGCAGCGATCTGGGCTTCGTCGATACCAGCAACTCCAACGGATATGCCTTCGGACCGACTGGAACCGCGACCAGCCAGTTCCGCGCTACTGGCGAATTCGGCTTCATCTTCGGCGACAACATCGTGAAGAAGTAAGCAAATCGACACAAGGCTTTGATGACAGCGAAGTTAGTGGTAAGCAGACCCAATGCCGATCCTGTTTCTCACTAACTTCGGCTTCATCATTTCTTCTTCATCTCTCCTACGGTAGCGTTCGAAATATCTAACCGGCTCTTCATACCCGCCGGAACATTAAAGGCAACGCAACCGAACCCGAAAAAAGTCCCCGGGGTAACCGCGGGGAGCAGACATTACGAAATAAATCCCATCAGGAGATTGATCATGGCAGATCAGAACGCACCACAGATGCAGGCCACCCTGGGCCTTACCGGGTTGACCAGCAACGCAATGGCACTCATCGCACCCGGCGCCTTCCTTTGGCTCACCTTCGCAATCCAGGCAAACACTGGAGTCGCTGGTCAACCATCAACAGCTCCAGCAATGTGGATCGGCATCTTCGCCGCCCTGGTGCTCTGCCTTGCAACCGCGGTTGCCTACGCCGAAATCTCAAAGCTTTACCCCGGCACCGGCTCCAGCTACTACTACGCTGAGCAGGCCATGCTCTCCAAGGATGGGGCATTCAAATATGCTCGAATTGCCAAGTTCATCGTTGGCTGGGGCTCGCACCTCTACTACTGGGTCTATCCCGGCGTCATGGTGGCTACCACTGGCATCTTCTGCGGATACATCGTCGGCTTCCTCTATCCAAATGTGATGAGCGGCTCCAATCCTGGACCTCTCTTCATGGCGCTGGTAGCCGTCGTCTTCTCGTTCTTCGTTGCATGGATTGCATCGAAGGGCGCGGGCGCTTCCACTGCCGTCAACATCGCCATCAACATCATTCAGATTTCGGCATTGGTCGTCTTCAGCGTCCTGGCGCTCGGCTATCGCTCCAGCCACCCGACCGGTTCGCCTGCCTTCCAATATGACTCCCAGACGCTCGCCACCTATACCTATCAATTCGCCACGGCCAAGGACGGATCGACCATGCGCGACGCAACCGGCACGCCGCTGCCCTTGCTGGATTCCGCAGGTAAGCCCGTTCCCTATACGATTTCGTATACCGAGAGAGATTCCAGCGGCAACTTCCTGGCTCATACGTCGGCGAAGTCGGTTCTCATGCCTCACAAGCTCAGTTACATGTTCATCCAGGCGACTGTCGCCATTCTCATCCTGGTCGGCTTCGAATCGGTAACCTCGATGGGAGGCGAGGCAAAGAACCCCACCAAGCACATTCCCATCGCCGTCATCGCGTCGCTGCTGATTCAAGGATTGATCTGTTATCTGTTTGAGTACTTCGCAGCCAATTACTTCCTCAACTCGGGTTACACGATGGCGAACGCCGGCAGTTCCGCGGCACCCATCGGCGACATGATGATCATCGTTGGCGACGCGACTGCTGGGACAGGGCCACGGCAAGTACTTCATGCTGGCTGAAGCCATCACCGTGTTCTTCGCGCTCATCGGAACCACGCTGAGCTGCATGAACACCGGCGCCCGCGTCACCTACGCCATGGGCAAGGACGACGAGGCTCCTGAGCACTTCGGCATACTGCACGCCGAGTCGCTCTCGCCGCGCAAGGCCATCTGGACGCTGGCGATCATCTCGGCTGTCATCGGCGTCATCGCCGTCTCGCTGGTCTTCGGCGATGCGGCCGCGCCGTCCGACGCCACTATTGCCGCAATCCCGCACGGCATCTTCTCCAGCTTGGGGTTATCTGTCGCATGACCAGTTGGCGGCTCTGCCCAACTCCCTGCTCACAATCACTCTCACCTCCAACTTCGGCACCTTCATCCTTTACGCGCTCAGTTGCTTCCTCTGCATCGTTGCCTATCATGAGCGCCATGACCACAACTGGCTCATGCACTACATCATTCCCGGCTTCGGATTGCTGGCAAACATCACTTGCATGGGCTTCTACCTGGCAGGTCCGATCTTTGGACTCGGCACCTTCAAGGAACCGCTGCTCGCATTGGGAATATCAGCCGTCTGGGGCATTTACGGAGCTATCTACTTCCTGCGGTCTTCAAAAGCCAAGGGCAAGGCGGTTCTGCTCACGTCCAAGTAGCCACGTTCAACTCGTTCGACCGCAACTCAACCCCAACCACTGGGTGGAATCTCTTCTCGGTCTCTGCGTCGCGACCAAGAGAAGACGGCCACCCAGTGGCCATTTTCACCCGTCGGTTCCATGAACCTTCGTGAGACACCTACCCGCTCGGGATGGGAAAATAACTCGAGGCGACGGCGCCCATGTTGGATGTTCAGTTTGGCCAGGCAAGCGATTTCGGCAAGGTTCGAACCAATAACGAAGACTCGATGGGATCGTTCATCCCTGCTTCGCGCTACCAGGCCCGTTCCCACGGCTACCTTTTTGCGGTCGCCGATGGCGTCGGTGGCATGGATCTCGGCGAGGTTGCCTCGGCGAAAGCTGTCTCGGTCATGACCGAGGAGTTCGCCAAGGCCCAGGCAGGAACCATGCTGATCAGTCTTCTGCCCAGGCTGATTCAGCACGCCAACGCGGCAGTTCACGATTGCACACTCGACCCCCAGTACCGTGGAAAGAAGATGGCTACCACCCTTGTTGCCTGCGCGCTCCGCTACGACCAGGCCATCGTCTCCCACGTCGGCGACTCGCGCTGCTACCTTGTGCGCAATGGACAGGCACGGCAGGTCACCCAGGACCACACCCTGGTCAACGAGCAGCGCAAAATGGGCCTCATCTCCGCAGACGAAATCGCCACCTCCGATGCGCGCCATGTCCTCATTCGCTCCCTCGGCCCTGAGATGTTTGTCTCGCCTGACACAACCGCCCTCACCCTGCAAACCGGCGACGTGCTCCTGCTCTGCACCGATGGCCTGCACGATGAGATGAAAGAGCCGATGATCGCTGAAATTGTCTCCCAGAAGAAAACCATGGACGAAATCGCCCGTGAGCTTGTAGCGCGCGCTGTCGAAATCGACGGTGGCGACAACACCACCGCCCAGGTCATTCGCGTGCGCTCCGTCGAGCAGGTCGGAATGTATCGTGGCCGTCCCTATAGGCTACCTACCTCATAACTCATCCCTTAACCTTTACGGATTCCTTACCGTTTTCAGGCCAACACCCGATAAAGTAGAAAAGACGTTTTCGTTGGAGTGTTTCCGAGCATGGGAATTTTGGACATCGTCGAGGCCGGGGAGCAGATTGATTCCTACAGAATCGACGCCCCCGTCGCTCGCAGCGGTATGGCGTCCATCTTTCGTGCCACTGATTTGCGCGACAACCGGATTGTCGCGCTCAAGATTCCTCACCCCGACATGGAAGCCGACCCCATCCTCTTCGATCGCTTTCAGCGCGAGGCCGGCATCGGGGAAAAGCTCAACCACCCCAAGGTCATGCGCGTCTTCGGCGGTGAAAAACGCTCCCGCGTCTACATGGTCATGGAGTGGTGCAAAGGCAGGCTCCTGCGCAATATCATGGATGAAGGCCGCCTGCCCAAGGAACGCGCCATCCGCATCGCCGTCGGTGTACTCGATGCTCTCGATTACATCCACGCCAATGGAGTGGTCCACCGCGACCTGAAACCGGAAAACATCATGGTCGATGAAAACGACAACATCAAGCTCATCGACTTCGGCATCGCCAGCGATTCGGCTGCGCGGCGCCTCACCTATGCCAATTTCACCGCCACGCTCGGCACGCCCAATTACATTTCACCCGAGCAGGTAAAGGGCAAGCGGGGCGATGGCCGCTCCGACATTTACTCCATGGGCGTCATCCTCTATGAGATGCTCACCGAAAAACTGCCGTTCACTGGCCCCACTCCCTTGGCCGCCATGAATGACCGGCTCCTGAACCACCCCATGCCACCCACAGTTGCCGACCCATCAGTCTCACCCCAGCTCCAGGAAGTCCTCTATCGCGCTCTCGAGCGCGATCCCAAAAACCGCTACCCAAATGCCCACGAATTCGAGCACGACCTCGAGCATCTCGACCAGGTCGGAGTCGCAGGACCGCGAAGAGTTCACCAACTGGCAAAAGCGAAAGTCGCAACTCTCGCGCAAGATATTCTATTATGGAGCGTTGGCCATGATTCCTGTGGTCATCCTGCTGATCATGGTGCTGGTTGCTCGTCACCACTGACCGCATCTGTCCCGCACCCCTGAGCCGTAAATCTTCACGGGTTCTTTATTACCCAGGCTCTAGGATTAGTTTGAGTAGCCTCAGGTTTATAACGTCAAAAGGAGAGCAATGACCAAGTACAAACTCGAATACATCTGGCTTGACGGCAAAAAGCCCATCCCTGAACTTCGCGGCAAGACTCAGTTGAAGTCATTTGAGAAGCCGCCAACCCTTGCCGACTTGCCCCTTTGGGGCTTTGACGGCAGCTCCACCATGCAGGCCGAAGGCAGCAAGTCGGATTGCATTCTGAAGCCTGTGGCCCTCTACCCTGACGGCGCCCGCAAGGACGGTTACCTGGTTCTTTGCGAAGTGATGCATCCGGATGGCACGCCGCACTCGACCAATGCCCGCGCCACAATTGAAGACGATCCGGACTTCTGGGTTGGACTCGAGCAGGAGTACTTCCTGTACAAGGACGGACGTCCGCTGGGCTTCCCGAAAGATGGCCACCCCACCACGCCCCAGGGTCCCTATTACTGCGGCGTCGGATACAAGTACATGGGCAACATTGCCCGCCAGATTGTGGATGAGCATCTGGATCTCTGTCTCTATGCCGGCATCAATCACGAAGGCATCAATGCCGAAGTGGCCAAGGGGCAGTGGGAGTTCCAGATCTTCGCCAAGGGCTCGAAGAAGGCGTCGGATGACACTTGGATGGCCCGTTACCTGATGATGCGTCTCTGCGAGAAGTACGAAGTGGATCTCGTCCTCTACTGCAAGCCGATCAAGGGCGACTGGAACGGATCGGGCATGCATACCAACTTCTCGACCAAGTATCTGCGCGAAGTGGGTGGCAAAGATTATCTTGAAGCGCTGATGAAGGCATTCGAGAATAACATCGCCGCGCACATTGAGGTCTACGGCCCGGATAACCATCTGCGCCTCACCGGCCTCCATGAGACCCAGGCCATCGACAAGTTCAGCTACGGTCTTTCCGATCGGGGCGCCTCGATCCGCCTGCCCGTAAACTTCATCAAGAACGGCTACAAGGGTTACCTGGAAGATCGCCGTCCCAACTCGGAAGGCGATCCCTACCAGATCATCTCCCGCATCCTTAAGACCATCAACACCGTTCCAACCAAGTAACGCGGTTCTCCAGATCCTGCGTTAAACACAAAGTCCCGGCTGCCACCACTGCGGCCGGGGCTTTGTGTTTTGCGCTCAATCGCCGTCTACGCCGCCAGAATTGCGTCGGCCAATGCCGCTGCTGCCGCAATGCAGTCCGCTCGGCTCACGTCGCGATGCGTCACCAACCTGACCATCTTGGGCCCCAACGAGCTCGCCAGAATGTTGCGCGACTTTAAGCGCGCCACCAGTTCCGTAGCCGTCACCTCGCCGGTCAGCCGGAAGATCACAATGTTGGTCTCCACGTCGTCAGGATTGATTTCCACACCCTCCAGGCTGCCAAGGGACTCGGCTAGCAATTTGGCGTTGGAATGGTCCTCGTGCAGCCGTCCAGGCCCCTGCTCCAGCGCGATCAGTCCTGCCGCTGCCAGCACTCCCGCCTGCCTCATCCCGCCGCCCAGAGCCTTGCGGAACAGCCGCGCCCGCGCCATCAGCTCAGCGGAGCCAGTCAGCATTGATCCCACCGGCGCACCCAGGCCCTTCGAGAGGCAGAACATCACCGTATCAAAACCATGAGTCAGCGCTTTAACATCTACGCCTAAGGCCACAGCCGCATTGAAGATCCTTGCGCCATCCAGATGCAATGGAAGTTTCCGCTCCCTCGCCCCAGCCCAGATCTCTTCAAGGACCTTTACCGGGAAACAGCCGCCGCCCGCCAGGTTAGCCGTGTTCTCAATCTCGATCAGTCCCGTAGCCGCGCGAAACGCCCCACGCGCATAAATCGCCGGCTCAATTTGCTTCCATGTCAGAATTCCCCGCTCGGCAGGAACAGCGCGTACCAGGCATCCAGAGAACACAGCCGTCGTAGCCATCTCCCAATCCAGAATGTGCGCCCGCGATTCAGCAATCACTTCCTGCCCCGGCTGTGTCAGCAGGCGAATCGCAATTTGATTTCCCATCGTGCCCGAAGGCACAAACAGAGCCGCTTCGCGCCCAAAAACCTCTGCAGCCCGCCGCTCCAGCAGGTTCACTGTCGGGTCTTCCTGGTAAACATCGTCCCCGACCTCCGCAGCCGCCATCGCCGCGCGCATCTCCGCAGTCGGCCGCGTCACAGTATCTGAACGCAAATCGATCAATTTTGCCAAAGGATTCCCTGCCTTGTATTTCGATACATGTTGCATCAAGCCCGAACACGCAGCCCCGGCGCACAGGCAAAGTTTTCTAATCCCTATCCCCTAATCCCTGTTCCCTGCTTTTACGGTATTTGCCCCATCGGCAGTTCAATCACCGGCGTCCGCTTCCCATCCTTCGACGCGATAGCCCAAAGTCCATGAAAGTTTTGCCTGATTCCCGGCTGTGCCTTCAACAGCGCGCTCAACACCGCAATCGCTTCAGTCCGCTGCGCCGCTGGATCGGTCACCCCTGACGATTCGTAGACGACCCCCAAGTCAGCCTGGTTCAACGTCGGCTCAAGCTGCACCGCGTCGATCTTCCACGTGCGATCTCCCACCGTGAGGGAATACGGAAACGCAGTCGCCGGCCCGCCCTGAATCTGGGCCTGCTCCTGCTGCAACTTCTCCAGGTTGGGCGACGATAGAATATCTACCGGGATCAGCAGATAACGGGCAGCTTCGTAGCTGTACCACGCGCTCCACGGGTCGACCGTCGCAAATCCGCGCGCCCGCGACCAGTACCAAATCCCATCATGGCCATCAAACGTACCCTGGTGCGCTGAAAGCCCCGCCAATCGCCACGCTGAACCATCCCAGGCCAGAATCAGACCCAACTGTCCTGCCAGCGGAGCCCCCACTGCATCCGCAAGCACCACGGCGTAGCGGCCCGGCGGCAGGGCGTGCATGGTGATGGTCACCGTCAGTGTGCCGCTCCCATTCGAGCAGAAGAACTGCGTGTCCGCCGGCGCCGTCATGTTCGACGCATCAAGCAGATAGAGGCTGCGCAACTGGATCTGGCCGCCTTTGACCACCGGCGCTGCCTGCGTGATGGCCCCTTGGATGTTGCTCCAGTCGGCCGACTCGGCAGGCAGTAATGCAGACTGAAGCAAGGACGTATCCTGCTGCACAATCGCCTGGGCCAGTCGCCCTCCCGTATCGGCCAGCGCCGCGCGATCCTGGGGCAAAAGTTCCGCCTGCGCGGTACAGGTGGCTGCCCGGCTCGCTGCCGGAACACACAACGCGGCAGCCAAAGCCCAGACACTCCAACGAAGGCGCATTTTTTCAATTCCTCTCTGCCGCACGCCCCCCGAATGCGAGCGCCAATGGGCTATGGTTAGTCTAGTACAGTGGAGCGGTTACCAATTTCCGCACAGAATCGCTCAGGATTGACGATTGAGCCAACCGTTTGGAAGCCGAAGTCAGGGGAGCCGATTTCAATGAGCGCCAGCATTTCAGTACCACCCCGCTTGATGAAACGCCCAGTGAAATCAGTCCATCCACGCCTTGCGTATCCCTGCTTCCCTGCGCTCCTGGCCGCCGTTCTTTTTGCAGCCGGCTCCCAGGTCGGAATTGCACAGCAGCTTGCTGCTTCGTCCACTCCACCGAAAGTCCAGGTAGCACACAAACCACTCCGCTCGCGACGCAAGCCCGTCGCCGTGCAACCCGCCGCTCCTGCTCCGGCTTATGTGGCCCCAGAGCCGCCCAAGCCCCCTGCCTGGCCCGTGAACGACCGCCCCGTTGCCGCCACGGTCACCTGGAACAGCCAGGGACTCCGCATCGAGGCCTCTAACTCCAGCTTGCAGCAGGTCTTGAACGAAGTCTCGACTCTCACCGGTACCAAGATTCAAGGACTCGGAGCGGATCAACGCATCTACGGAACCTATGGCCCCGCCAGCGCGCGCCAAGTCCTCTTGCAACTTCTCGATGGTTCCGGCTACAACGTCCTCATGATTGGTGATCAAGGCCAGGGAACACCTCGCCAGCTTGTCCTTTCCGCACAGTCGGGTGGTGCGCCCCACCAACAAGCCGCGATCAACCAGAACCCCCAGGGCGATGGAAACGCCGATGCCGCCGACGCCGAAGACCAGGCCCAGCCGCAGCCCGAACCCCAGCCCGCGCTTCCCGTGCGCAATGGATTTGCCCCGGGTGCTCCACCGCGCACACCGCAGCAGATCATGCAGGAGATGCAGCAGCGTCAACAGCGCTCGAACCCGCAGTTCTAGCGCGTCTCCTTCAGTTCACCATTTCGGTTGGAAGACCTGCGAATGCAGAAAGAATTGTATCGGCTCACGAAACCCGGGCAATTTCGGGGCGCGCCTTCACGGTCGTCGGCCGCTGTGGTGTCCTGATCAGAGCAAATCCCACGCGGAGAATGCCATAAGCCGCCAAGATTCCAAACGCCATTGACCCAACTGATGCGCATACCAACATCGCCAAATTCAACAAATCTGTCATCGTTTCTGTCCCGGTTGAATCGGTTTTGGACCGCAACGTCCGCGTCCCGTCTTTAGTTTACTTTCTTTCAACAGGTTAAAGTAACTCGATCCATTTGTCGCTGAAGTTGTTGCCGCGTTGACCCTTATTTCTATTGACCAATAGAATACTCTTAGAGAGTTATCGCGCGGCGACTCACCTCGTCGCATCCCTTCAACGGCCCACCGTTTCCCAGTCGTCCAAATATGGCTATCACTCACATTTCGGTGCGCGGGGCGCGCCAGCACAATCTGCGCGACATTTCCGTACGCATTCCCCGCAACACGCTCACAGTGGTTACCGGCCTTTCCGGCTCCGGCAAGAGTTCGCTCGCCTTCGACACCATCTACGCCGAGGGCCAGCGCCGTTATGTCGAGACGCTCTCTGCGTACGCACGCCAGTTCCTCGACCAGATTGAGCGGCCCGATGTCGACTCCATCGAGGGATTGAGCCCAGCCATCTCCATCGAGCAGAAAACCACCAGCCGCAGCCCTCGATCCACCGTTGGCACCATCACCGAGATCTACGACTACCTGCGCCTGCTCTATGCGTCTGTCGGAACACCACACTGTCCCAACTGCGGCCGCCCCATCACCCGCCAGACCGCCGATCAGATTGTGCAGCGCATCCTTGAGTTGGGCCGTGCCGAGCGCGTCACCGTCATGGCGCCTATCGTCCGTGGCCGCAAAGGCGAGTTCAAAGACCTCCTCGACCAAATCGACCAGCAGGGATTCCGCGCCCGCGTCGACGGCGAATTGCGCGACCTCTCCGAGCCGTTGGCGCTTGACCGCCGCAAGAACCATTCCATCGAAGCCATCGTTGATCGGATCTTGCTCAAGCCATCCGCAACCGATACGGCCTCGCCTCAACCCGGCAAACCTACTTCCGCCAAGCCCGATCCAAGCAAGCCCTCGATGGAGAGCCGACTTGAAAAGGCCGTCAGCAAGGCACTGCAACTGGCCAACGGACTGGTCCTCGTTGCCATTGCCGGCGGCGAAGAACAGCTCTTCTCCTCTTCCATGGCTTGTCCTGACTGCGGTCTCGATGTCCCCAAGCTCGAGCCGCGCAGTTTCAGCTTCAATTCCACCTTTGGCGCATGCCCTGATTGTCATGGCCTCGGCTCGCTCTACGATCTCGATCCTGCGAAGGTCATCACCGATTGGTCAAAACCGCTGCTCGATGGCGGACTCGGGCCCGGCTCCTCCTCGCAGTACTTGCTCAAGCTCATTCATCTGGCCGCTGACCGCTACAAAATCGACCTGAAGCTCCCGTTTGAAGACCTACCCGTCAAGCACCAGCACATTCTGGTTTACGGGCCGCCCAAGGGTGAGGCGCCACGCACAGGTTTTCACGGCATCCTCGACTTTCTCCGCGACAGCATCGACGAAGCCCGCAGCGAGGGCTACCGCGAATACATGATGAACTTCATGTCCGCCACACCCTGCCCTGTCTGCCGTGGCAAACGCCTGCGCCCGGAATCGCTTGCCGTTAAGATCGGCGGCCTGTCCATCGCCGACTTCACCGCCCTGCCCCTCAATCGCGCCCTCTCCGCCGCCATCAACCTCACCTTCACCGCCCGCGAGGCGTTGGTCGCCGAGCGCATTCGCCGCGAAATCGAAGAGCGACTCGAGTTCCTCTGCGCCGTCGGCCTCACCTATCTATCGCTCGATCGCAACGCCGCCACGCTCTCCGGCGGCGAAGGCCAACGCATCCGTCTCGCCACCCAGATCGGCTCACGCCTCCGCGGAGTCCTCTACGTGCTTGACGAGCCCTCCATCGGACTCCACCAGCGCGACAACAACCGCCTCATTGAAGCGCTGGTGCGGCTTCGCGATCTTGGGAACACTGTCCTCGTGGTCGAGCATGACGAGGACACCATCCGTCACGCAGACTACGTTCTTGACCTCGGCCCCGGGGCTGGACGTCTCGGTGGCCTGGTTGTTGCCGAAGGTACGCCCGCCCAGATCATGGCTTCCCCTGATTCGCTCACAGGTCGCTATCTCTCCGGCGCGGCCACCATGTTGCACCGCTCCAAGCCTAGGCCACTCACCGGCAAATGGCTCACGGTCACCGGCGCCCGCGAACACAATCTGCAAGACCTCACCATCAAGATTCCTCTCGGCATCATGACCGTCGTCACCGGCGTCAGCGGTAGCGGCAAGAGCACCCTCATCAACGACATTCTTTACCGTTCGCTTGCAAAATCCATCTATGGTTCCCGCGAAGAGCCTGGTGCCCACGACACCCTCACTGGCGCTGAACAGATCGACAAGGTCGTGCGCATCGATCAGTCCCCCATCGGTCGCACTCCGCGTTCCAACCCTGCCACCTACACCCAGGTCTTCTCGCCCATTCGCGACCTCTTTGCCATGCTGCCGGAGTCCCGCGAGCGCGGATACAAAGCTGGGCGATTCAGTTTCAACGTCATCGGCGGCCGTTGCGAAGC
This sequence comes from uncultured Acidobacteriaceae bacterium, assembly GCA_963820245.1. GTDB lineage: Bacteria > Acidobacteriota > Terriglobia > Terriglobales > Acidobacteriaceae > Telmatobacter. The sequence continues at coordinate 400,207 of CAWFZC010000004.1, forward strand.
CTGCCAGGGCGACGGTCAGCGTCGCATTGAGATGAGCTTTATGCCCGACGTCTACGTGCAGTGCGAAGTCTGCAATGGTCGTCGCTACAACCAGGAAACGTTGGCCGTCAAATTCCACGGCCATTCCATTGCCGACATACTCGACCTCACCATCGAAGACGCGCTACCCGTGCTTGCCGATGTCCCCCAGGTGCGTCAAAAGCTGCAGACGCTTGTGGACGTCGGCCTCGGCTACGTGCACCTTGGCCAAAGCGCCAACACCCTTTCCGGAGGCGAAGCGCAGCGCATGAAACTGGCCCGCGAACTTTCGAAGCGCCAGACCGGCCGCACTCTCTACCTCCTCGATGAGCCAACCACCGGCCTGCACTTTGACGACGTGCGCAAACTGCTCGAGGTACTCCACCGGCTCGCCGACCTCGGCAATTCGGTCATCATCATCGAACACAATCTTGACGTCATTCGCAACGCGGACTGGGTCCTCGATCTCGGCCCCGAAGGCGGCGAAGACGGAGGCCGCGTCGTCGGCGAAGGCCGGCCTGCGAAGATCGCCGCCACCCCAGGTTCCTACACGGGCCAGTTCCTCATGCGCTATTACACCTCCCCAGATGGTCGTCTTGTGAAGGCCGAGCCCGAAGAAGATGTACTATCGAGAGAAACAGGCATTCAATCTTTCCCCGGCGAGACCACATTGCGATCGGCAAAGCCAGATCACTCTGCGAATTCACAAGCCACCGCTAATCGATCCGGCGGAAAGAAAACTTCTGACAAATCCGCGCCTCGGAAGAAGAAAACGGGACGCCCATGAGCAACCTGATCGATCCCGAAGATGACTCGCCTCTGCAAAGCCACGTCGAATCGGGCAAGCCCGCTGACGTTCCTCATGAGCCGCATGCAGAATCACTGAGCCCCATCGAAGAGGCCATCCGAGAAGCGATTGAGCGCGAGCAAACCAGCCCGGCGATATCCCCCCTGTCCTATGTGGCCCCCATACCTGACCTTGAATTGCAGCCTGACCCCGAATCGCAGACTGATCTTGCTCTTCAAAATGAGCCGCCCCTTGAAGATCAGCCGATGTTTCAATCCTGGTCTCAGCCCGACTTCCACCGTCCGGTTCGCATCCCGCACATGGGCCATGTGGCCATTCTTGGTGTCTTTGCGTTCTTTGGCCTCATGGGCGCAACGTTGGGAATTCGCTGGGGACTTAAGGTGCATCTCTACGGCGTCACATCCATGCAACAGGCGATTGCCGACATCCACTTCACTCTTGGCAGCGAAGCCATTCTCTACCTGCTCACTTTTGCCGCTTGTCTCATCTTCTTTCCCATGATCTGGCAAAGGAGCTTCTTTGCCGGCATTCAATGGAATGGCGCGACGGCGCTGCACCTGCGCCAACGACTTTTCATCACAGCTGCCGTTTGCTTCGCCCTGGCCCTCATCAACGGACTGCTACTCCCGGGTCCATCCGACGCGCCTATTGACAAGATCTTCCGCGCGCCCGGCGCTGCTTGGCTGCTCTTCGCATTCGGAGTCACCTTTGCACCCTTCTTCGAGGAGATGGTCTTTCGCGGCTTTCTCCTCCCGGCACTCTGCACCGCCTGTGATTGGATCCACGAAAAGACCTCTGGTGTCCCTGTGCGGCCACTCGACGAAACTGACCAGCCTCGCTGGTCCATTCCCGCCATGGTCATCGCATCCATCCTCACCAGCCTTCCCTTCGCCGGAATGCACGCCGCGCAGACTGGCTACTCGCTCGGGCCGTTTATCCTGCTCGTAGGCGTAAGCCTGGCCTTGTGCTGGGCGCGTCTCAGCACACGTTCCCTTGCCGCGAGCGTAATGGTTCATGCCTCCTACAACTTTCTGCTCTTCTTCCTCATGATGATCGGCACCAGCGGATTCAAGCACCTCGACAAAATGTAAGTGCCCTCACACGGCAGCGACCTAAACGACATTGGCCATGCCCAACGGATCCCAAGCCATGAAACTCCTCTCCGCAATTCGAGCCACGGCCCTCCTGGTTCTTTCTCTTTTCGCGCTACTGTCCCCGGCCCAAAGCCCCGACGGCTTCATCTACCAACCCCTCGAAAGCGGCAAGGCCCTGCCAGGAACCACAAAGAGCAGTCACGCCTCCACTGTTGTTGAGCTCAAGGACGGCGACATCATGGCCGCCTGGTTTGGCGGCACAAGAGAGAGCGCTCCTGACGTCGCCATCTACGGCGCTCGTCTCCACGACGGCATCTGGAGCGCGCCCACTGAACTCGCCCGTGCAAACGGAGTCCCCTGCTGGAACCCCGTCCTCTTCCACGCCCGCGATGGGCGCCTCTGGCTCTATTACAAGTACGGACCCAAGCCCTCCTCCTGGCTCGGCGCTCGCAAGGTTAGCTCGGATGAAGGCCTAACCTGGAGCGCCGAAGAGCATCTGCCCTCTGGAATTCTCGGCCCCATCAAGGACAAGCCGCTCGTCCTTCCCAACGGAGTCATCGTCAGCGGCTCCTCGGTCGAAGGCTCCGGCTGGGCGGCATGGATCGAGCGTTCCGAAGACAACGGCCTCACCTGGACGAAATTCGGCCCGATCACCGTCCCTGCCTCCGCCGACGTTCCCGATGAAAGGGCCATCGCCGCCTTGCGCGCAGCAATCCATCCCGTCGGCGACCATTATCCTCCGCGCAACGAAACCGTCGGCATCATTCAACCCTCGGTCGTCTGGCTTGGCGGCCATCATCTGCGCTTCTATGCACGGAGCCAAACCCGCTCGGCACTTATCGCCGTCGCCGATTCCGCCGACGACGGAAAAACCTGGACGCAGGCCAGATTTATCGCCCTGCCCAATCCGAATTCTGGAATCGACGCCGCCCGCCTCAAAGACGGTCGCGTGGTCCTGGTCTTCAACAACTCCTTCGAAGGCAGAACGCCCCTTGACCTCGCGGTCAGCACAGACGGAGAGCACTTCAAAATTTTCAAGATTCTTGAAGACGGCGCCGGCGAGTATTCCTATCCAGCCATCATCGAAGCAGCCAACGGCGATCTGCTGGTCACCTACACCTGGCGCCGCCAGACCATCAAGTTTGTCCGCATCCCCGCAGCTTCCGTCCCCGCGAATTGACCCTCTACCCGGCCAGCCCCTTTTACAATCAAACCAGATGACCAGCCCAACGCACGCTCAGCAGTTGCTTGCCCTTCTCTCCCGCACCAGTTTCAAGCTCGGCTCGTTCAAGCTCGCATCGGGAGCCACCAGTGACTACTACATCGACTGCCGCACCACCACGCTCCACGCCGAGGGTGGGCGCCTCACTGGCCACGCAATTCTTGAATTGCTCGAGCGGACCGGGGTTCAGGCTGAAGCTGTCGGAGGACTGACGATGGGTGCTGACCCCATCGTCTCCAACGTGGCCACTGCCAGTGCCTGGCGTGCCCTCTCCAGCCCCGGCGCGCCCCTGCTGCACGGTTTCCTCGTCCGCAAGGCCGAGAAAGATCACGGCACCGGCCGCCGCATTGAAGGCTTCTTTCGCGAAGGCGCCCGCGTCGTCATTGTCGATGACGTCTGCACCACCGGTGGTTCCACCATCAACGCCATCGAGGCCGCGCAACAGGCCGGCATGGTGGTTGCAGCAGTTGTGTGCATTGTCGAGCGAGAAGAGGCCAACGGCCGTCCTGCCGTCGAGACCGCCGCAACTGGCGCTCCCTTTCTGCGACTCTTTACCGCCACCCAGGTGCGCGCAGACCACATCCGTCAGCAAGGCTAGCAGCCTTCTGCCCACTGCCGAACAGAAAAAGGGCCGATTCGCATGGCGAACCGGCCCTCCTGACCCGCACATCAATCTCTGCGGGGTATGAATTCCAACTACTACTGCTGTCCTGCGCCCTGGGTCGAAGCACTCTGCGTGTTTTGATCACTCATGTTCGAGAGCAGTTGCACTTCCACGCGACGGTTCTGCTTCCGGCCTTCGGCAGTATCATTCGATGCAACTTCCTTGTCCTTGCCAATACCGATCAGGTAGAAGCGGTGCGCCTGAATTCCGTACTTCGCGGCCAGGTACTGCACCACTGCATCCGCACGGCGCTGGCTCAGGTCGTAGTTGTATTGTGCAGGCCCGGTGGAGTCGGTCCCACCCGTCACCTCAAGAATGTAGCTCTTCGCATTGCCCAATGACGCTGCAAAGGTGTCCAACTGATCCTTGTCGTCCTTGGTCAGCACTGCCTTGTCAAAGCCGAACGTCACAGAGACATCTGCTACCTGCTTGTACTGGTCCAGCCCCTTCACAACGCTGTCCAGCGAGTCTGCGCGATGCACGGCCTCATTGGCCGCCGTCTCAGCGGTACTTGCTGCCTGACTCGCGCTCTGCGCATTTTGGGTCGCGGTATCCGCCGATCCCTGCGCATGGCTGATCCCCGCCATTGCTCTCGAGTCCACATCTTGAATCGAGCGGTTGTTCTCCGCCGTCTTCTTGTCTAGTTCGTCGGAGTGCTCAACGAGTGGTGTCGTCTGGGTCCGAACGTAATTCTTTGTGGCGCATCCGCTCACGCCTGCCACAGTCAACATCGCCGCCATCCACAAGGTGCCGTAACGCGTCATTTTCATTGTCCTGTCCTTCTCCTCTGGTAACCGGGTTTGTGATCTGAATACTGCAGGTTACACGCGAGTTGGTTTCGTTCTATCGCCCCTTACTTTGCACCTGGCCTGCCACTCGTAGTTCCTCCTGTAACCCCTTCATCGTGAATAAATTACCCCTGCGTCCACAGAATCGTCCGCCCATTTAAGGTGTGTAGCTTTTACACTGTCCGGTAAGGATTGCCCGGTTACGGAGACCCACTTTGCCGCCCCTCTCGGCTGCCGCCCGCCATGTTCCCAGGCCCTGTAAACCAGTATTCTAGGAAAGACCGCCAAGCGCTCAGCTCCCGCCTCATGGACCTCTACGAGAAAATCCGCACCCTTCCCACGCAACCCGGCGTGTATCTCTACAAGAACGCAGAGGGCGAGGTCATTTATGTGGGCAAGGCCAAGAATCTACGTTCCCGGGTCCGCTCTTATCTTCTTGAGGCGTCGCAGGCAAACGCAAAGACCGGCTCGCTCATGCGAGAGGCCGTCGATCTTGACTACATCCTCGTCGCCAACGAGCACGAAGCCCTCGCTCTTGAAAACAACCTCATCAAGCAGCGCAAGCCGCGCTTCAACATCCTTCTCCGCGACGACAAAACCTACCCCTACGTCAAGCTCACGCTCGCCGATCGATTTCCCAAGGTCTTCGTCACTCGCCGCCTGCGCAAGGATGGCGCTGCCTACTACGGACCCTACTTTCCCGGCAACCTGGCGTATCGCGTCGTCGAGCTCATCCACCGCAGCTTTCTCATTCCGAGTTGCAAAGTCGATCTATCCCGCTACCATCCCCGCGCCTGCCTGCAGTACTACATCCATCGTTGCCTGGGCCCTTGTGTTGAAGAACTCACCACGCCCGATCTGTACAAGCAGGCGGTGCGCGACGCGCAACTCTTCCTTGAAGGCCGCCACTCAGAGCTCGAGCGCACGCTCACCGCGCGCATGACCGCCGCAGCCGAGCAGGAGCAGTTTGAAGCCGCCGCCCGTCTTCGCGACCAGCTCTCGACAGTCCACCAACTTTCTGAAAAGCAGCGCATCGCCACCGCCGAGCAAGGCGACGATGCCGACGTCTTCGGCTATCACTTTGAAGATGGCTCGCTCGCCGTCAACCTCTTCCACGTCCGCTCCGGCAAAATCGTAGACCGCCGCGAATTCTTCTGGGACGACCTCCCCGAGCTTCTGGAAGCAACAGCTCCCGAAGATTCTGAAGCTAATCCTGATGTTGCGAAGGGTACGGGCTTCAGCCCGTACGTCAATCCACCCATGGAGAGTGGGGCTTTAGCCCCTGCGGGAAATCCCAAACACGAAACGCCCTTCCACGCAGGCAGCGTCTTTTCGGCCCTCCTCAAGCAGCTCTACATCGATCAGCACTACGTCCCGCGCACCATCCTCGTCCCCGTCGACTTCGACGATCGCGAGACCCTAGCCGCACTCCTCACCGAGCGCACAGGTCATCGCATCGAGATCGCCGTTCCGCAGCGCGGAGAAAAACGCTCGCTCGTCGATCTCGCCAGCCAGAATGCCAAGCAGTCCCATACCCAGCGCTTCCGCGTCCTCGAGCCTTCACGCAAGGCCATTCAGGTAGCACTCGCCGATGCGCTCATGCTCCCTGAGCTTCCCCGCCGCATCGAGTGCTTTGACATCTCCCACATCCAGGGCGCTGAAACCGTGGCCTCCCTGGTCGTCTGGGAAGACGGCAAGATGAACAAATCCGCCTATCGCAAATTCAAAGTCATGACCGTCCTCGGCGTGGACGATTTCGCCTCCATGCGCGAAGTTGTCGAGCGCCGTTACCGCCGCCTCAAGGAAGAAGACAAACCAATGCCTTCGCTAATCCTCATCGACGGCGGCCTCGGCCAGCTGCACGCCGCCGCAGATGCCCTTGAGTCCCTCGGCTTCACCTCACAGCCGCTCGCCTCCATCGCCAAGCGCGAAGAAGTCATCTACGTCTACGGCAACGAAAGCGAACCGGTAGTCTTAGACCGCCGCTCGCCGGTTCTGCACCTTGTCCAGACCATCCGCGACGAGAGTCATCGTTTCGCCATCGGCTACCATCGCCAGCGCCGCGCCATGCGTGACCGCGACTCGGAGCTCCTCAACATCCCCGGCGTAGGCCCGCAGACACGCCAGCGTCTGCTAACGCACTTCGGCAGCCTCCGCGACGTCCAGCAAGCGACCGCCGAGTCATTAGCCGCCGTTGTAGCCCGCAAAACAGCAGAAACCATCTGGCGCCACTTCCATCAGCCGCAGCCCGCCGCATCCGAATAACCCCTGCCATTCGCTGTCGATTGCCGTCACTTCGCCTTCAAATCAACTTGCAGCCCCTCGCCCGCCGACCGCATCATGCGCTCAATCACTTTTCCAATGTAGCTTTCGCCATCAAACGCGGTCACAGGAATCGCTTCAATGAATCGGATCCTGCCGGCCCCGTCCAGCACAATCCCGAGGGGAAAATCGGTAGCTCCAAAGCTCGCCACGATTGCAGCCGGTATCACCAACGCCTGTGTGCCCCGCAATTGTTTGAAGTTCTCCTCATGCGCCGCCTGCCCCAGAACGACCGAGTCATCGGCAAACACAAGTCCGTCAGCATGGATCGGCGTTGTGCGATTCACCGCCGCAAACCCGGTCAGCGCCTTCATCATGTGCCTGCACCCCACGCACCAGTCCGGAAACAGTACAAGCACTGTCGCTCTGCCGAAATTTGGATCGATCTGGGCTTTGGCGCCCGGCGATTGCAGCGACCGAATTATCTTTATCTCGGGGAGATGCTTCCCAAGCAGTTGGAATCTGGTATTCACCGCATTGACCCGCTGCTCGTCTTCCGCAGCCAGCAACGCTGTGGCTGGCAGCGACCCTTCAATTTCGGATGCTGCGGAATCGGCTAATTGTTTCTTTCCTGCGTAGCCCTCAAAAAATGCCAATTCCATTGCCGATTCAAAGAGCGCGCCCACGCCCATCACCGCGTCTCCATGCGCGGCCTTCAATGGAACGCCCTGCTTCAGAGCCATGACAATCAACGGGTGCTCATCAGCTGCCACTGCCAAAGCCATCGGATTGGATGACCGCTCCAGAAAATCCTTCAAGCCCAGCAGTGCGTACGCAACCTCCGCATCGTAAGGCATCTGGCGGAGCATCTCGCGCGCAGTTCCCACTGCCAGATCAACCGCATTCAGATGCACAAGCGCGTTCACGCTCAACGCATAGGCCTGCGTGCGGTGCTCTTCTGCGCGACGCGCCACATAATCGAGTGCCGCGGTGTTGGCATCGTTCCAGTCTTGCCCAAAGGTGCACAGCCGTGCCAGATCGTAAAGGTCCTCTCCGGCGTAGTCCGCTGCCTTCAACTTGGCGCAGTCCTCTCCGGCTTGATGCATGCCAACAGCAAGCGCACCCACTTCGGAGTCCGACCAGTTATCCACCGATGCGCGCACAACTTCGAGCGGATGCAGCGCCTCCTTGTACAGGTCGGCCGGAGTCTTGTTCGCTGTGTCGCCACTTGACGGAGTGGGAGGCGTCGCTGGTTGATCACTTTGCGAGGTTGCTCCGCCTGGTGGCGTGGGATTGGCTTGCACCTGGTCAGCTCGCGAACATTCGAGCACGAGCAGCATCAATCCCACAACGCACGCATATGTCCGCAGTGTTCTTCCTCGCACAAGACCCCCAGCCCCAAGTCAATTGGCGGATGAATCATTAGACACCACCAACAACCTCAATGTTTCACCCGGCCATCGCTGTATTGGCTTCCCGTTGCCTGTCGATCGCCATAACCCTGGAGCCTCTGCGATTGATTACGATAGACGCATGGACAATGCACGCGCCGGAGTCCGCATCGACAAGTGGCTCTGGGCCGCTCGTTTTTTCAAAACGCGCGCTCTCGCCAGCAAGGCCTGCGACATTGGCCGCATTCAATGCGCAGACCTGCGCGCCAAGCCTGCTCGCGAAATCCACGTCGGCGACATGCTGAAAATTGAAAATGAAGGTGGACTGTTCCAGGTTGAGGTCCTGGCGACCAGCCATATTCGTGGCCCGGCTGCCGTCGCACAAACCCTCTACCGTGAAACCGAAGCCAGCCGCGAAGCGCGCATCAAACTCGCCGAAGAGCGCAAGGCCATGCAGCAATTTGCGCCACTGCCCGAACGCAGGCCATCCAAGCGCGATCGCAGGCGCATCATCCAGTTTCGAGGCAGGGGCTAGCTCTTTACCATCCAGACGCACGCCAACACGACAAACCCGGCCTCTTCGCCGGGTTCGTCTCGTAGTCCTATTTCAAGTTTTAAGGGTGCGCGCCTACGCCAGCAGGCGCTGGATCTTCTCTTCAATCACGTCCTGCGGCACGTAGCCAACTATCTGATCGGCCACCTTGCCGCCCTTGAAGAACAACAATGCGGGAATTCCGCGAATGCCGTAGCGCGAGGGCGTTGCGCCATTCTGATCCACGTTCACTTTCGTCACTTTCAGCTTCCCGGCATAGGTCGCAGCCACGCCGTCCACGATTGGCGCAATCGCCTTGCACGGGCCGCACCAAACTGCCCAGAAATCTACCAGGACTGGCTGTTCGCTCTTCAGCACTTCCTGGTCAAACGTTGCATCGCTAACTTCCAGAACTCCAGCTCCAGCCATGATTCTCCTTACGTTCCTGCGCTCGCTCAAGTGTACAGGAAACGCTCCACCCATAAGATGCTCTGGTACTTGCGAAAGTCGCAAGACGCATCCGCCCTACGAAGTTCGCTCTCGCAATTCAGTCCTGACAAGGATGCCATCCAGGGCAAACGATCTTCGTTTCTGGCGTCTAATCTAGACGGTTCGCAGGTGGTTTTCGTGCAATTAGAAGCGCCCGGATCCGGTTAGGACCACGGGCGCTAGAGCAGCCCTCCCCCAGAACTGCCCACGAAGCGAATTTAGGTGTTCACTTGATAAATAGCAAGCAAACTTAGGTAACATTATTGGTAACCAAAGACCGGTGACTGTATAGAAAGGTACCTTTCCAAACGAAAAGTTAACCGACTGATAACGCCTTTCCCTGGCTCATTTGGCCCCTAAGCGGTCTCTCAAGGCAACTTGGATCCGACCAGCCCACTCGTTCCGGCTGACTCAAATCGGCACACAAGCAGTTCCAGCTCATCTAGTTTTTCAGCGACCGCCCGAATGGCGCTCGACGCCTGCTCCAAACTGTCTTCATTTTCGACAATTACGAGCACCGCCGGCCCGGCTCCGCTCAATGCGGCTCCAAGAATCCCGTGCTTTCCCACCAGGGGAAGAAGCAAGAGAAGCTGCGGGCAGATCGGTGCCCGGTAGGGCTGGTGAATTCGATCGTTCATCGCGGCCTTGAGCAGATCTCCTCGGCCTTGTGCAAACGCAAGCCCTAGCATCGAAACGGCTTGCAAGTTGCTCACCACGTCCCTCAGCGGATAGTTGGCTGGCAGCACGGCACGCGCCTTGCTGGTTGGCAGTTGCTCCGCGGGAAGAACGACAATCACCCGCCAATCCGTCGGCGGCGTCACCTGGGCCACTTTCACGGCGCACCCATCGCAGGCGGCGGCCACAAATCCTCCAAGCCAGCAGGCTGCAGCGTTGTCCGGATGCCCCTCGAGCTGATGCGCCTCCTCCAGAATCCGCTCGCTGCCCCATCCCAGCTGCCCAAAATGCACGGCCAGCGCAATGGCGGCCAGTCGCCCCGCAGCTGATGACCCGCAGCCCATCGCCAGCGGAATCCCGTTCTTCATCTCGATCCGCAAAGGCACAACCGGCCTGTCGTTTCTTCTCAGCAATTCTTTGTAGGTTTCGAGAACCAGGTTGTCCTCAAGGCGTCCGCATCGGTCGGCATTTCTTCCCGTGGCCGCAATCGAGAACTCCGCAGCAGCCTCGGCCTCGAGTTCCAAATAGAAATCCAGCGCAACCGCGACCGCGTCGAACCCCGAACCGAGATTGGCCGACGTCGCCGGCAGGCGCAGCTTTAACGGGCTTGCGAAAGACATTCTCGCATCGCTCATCCAACGCTGCCCTTCAACGTCGCCAGTACGGCGGCAGGCGTCGCATCCACAACCACCGCATTCCGCCGCAGCACTCAATCTCCGCCTCTTTGCCCTTGGACTCCTCGGCCGTCAGCAACGTCCCCCGATGGAAATCAATTGTGTAGTCGGCATCTTTCAGCGTGTGCCCTGTCAGCACCAGCACCACCGTTTCGTTCGAAGCAATCGCCCCCTGCTTCACCAGCTTCTTCAATCCCGCCAGCGTCACAGCCGACGCAGGCTCGCAGCCCAGCCCCTCGGCGCCAAGTTCGGCCTTCGCAATGGCGATCTCCGCCTCGGTCACGTCCAGGCACCAGCCTCCCGTGTCCTGAATCGCGCGTGCAGCCTTCCGCCACGACGCCGGGTTTCCAATACGAATCGCCGTCGCCCGCGTGTGCGCCTCAACCGGCTCCATTGAAGCTCCATGATTGGCTTCAAAGCTCCGTACCAGGGGATTCGCACCCTCTGCCTGGATCACGGAAATCCGCGGCATCCGCGCCACCAGGCCCAGATCGTGCAGTTCGCGGAACCCTTTACCAAGTGCTGAGCTATTGCCCAGGTTGCCGCCGGGAACAATCAAATGATCCGGCACATTCCAGTCGAACGCTTCGGCAATCTCAAACGCAGGAGTCTTCTGCCCCTCCAGCCTGTAAGGATTCACTGAGTTCAGCAGGTAAATCGGCGCCTCTTTCACAATCTGCGTAAGCAGGGTAAGACAGCCGTCAAAATCCGCCTTCAACTGGCAGGTCACCGCGCCGTAGTCCATCGCCTGCGAAAGCTTTCCCCACGCGATTTTTCCATCTGGAATCAGCACCAGGCTCCGCAACCCCGCTCGCGCTGCATAGGCAGCCATAGCCGCCGACGTATTCCCCGTCGATGCGCACGCAACCCACTCGAACCCGCGCTCTCGGGCCACGCTCATTGCGGCCGTCATCCCGGTGTCCTTGAACGACCCAGTCGGATTCATTCCCTGGTGCTTGGCAAACAGTTGATCGATCCCCAGAGCCTTTGAGGTGCGCGTCAGGTGGTACATCGGCGTGTTGCCTTCTTGCAGGGTTACCGCATTGCCAAAACTGTCGAGGATCGGCAGCAGTTCGCGGAAGCGCCACACGCCCGAATGGTCCAACGCTTCCGATGACGCTCGCCGCTCCCGCCACAACCACTTCAACGCGCCGGGATTGGGCCGGTCAGGCCCTTTTCGTTGAACCCAGCCCGGATATTCCACTTCAAACAAATCGCCGCACTCGGCGCAGCGAAAGTCGGGCAGCGCCTCAGGGCCTGCAATCCGGGCCCCGCATCCAAAACAGCGTAACTGGTGTAAATTGTCGTTCATGCGCTTGCCTTTGTTGTTCCTGTCTGGTGTTAGCCTACCAGCGTGGAGCGAATTTTGCAGCGCATCGAACCCCGTGTCTCTCTCAAGTCGAGCCGCTTATCCGCTCACTTCACCGCATGGATGCCGAAACCAATCCTCCTTGCCCTTCTGGCCCCGGCGTTCCTGCTCCCCGCCCTCGCTCAGGCTCCATTGCGCATTGCGGCGGCTGCCGATCTTGAACCTCTGCTTCCTCCCATTCTCGAGCAGTTTCACCAGGCCACCGGCATCCGCGCTGAAGCCACCTATCAGGCATCAGCCATGCTCACCACGCAGATCATTAACGGCGCTCCCTTCGACCTGTTTCTCTCCGCGGACCTCAGCTATCCCAAAAAACTCATCGACGCTGGCCTCGGCGACGCCGCCGGATCAGCCGATTCAACCACACCCATCACCTACGCCAGCGGCACGCTCGTCCTTTGGACCCGCAAAGACTCGCTCCTCGGCCCGCCCTCGCTCGAACTTTTGCGCAACCCGGGCCTCAAGCGCCTCGCCATCGCCAACCCCGACCGCGCGCCTTACGGCCGCGCTGCAGTCGCAGCTCTCACAACCCTCAAGCTCTACGACAAACTCAAGCCGCGCCTCGTCACCGCAGAAAACATCGCCCAAGCCGCGCAGTTTGTTGACTCCGGCAACGCCGACGCAGGCCTCATCTCGCTAACCTCCGCCAAAACCCCGCGCATGAGCGCCGATGGAACCTACCTCATCCTCGAATCCAGTCTGTATCCGCCCATCGAGCAAGGCGCAGTCATTGTCAGCAGCACCAATCAGCGCCCCGCCGTCCACAAGTTTCTCGACTTCCTTCTCTCTCCAACGATCCAGGCCGAGCTTGCCAAAAGCGGCCTCACACCCGTTCACTAGTGACAAGAAATGTCCATCAGCATGTTCAAACCGGTGCGCCCTAGGTTGCAAACATTGAAGGTGCCCCATCCTGACCGCGTTTTTTGCGGTTAGGGTGGATAGGAAGAATTTCAGACTCGAACACTCCATGTCGCAGAGTATTCCTGTGCCCCATCCATCGTGCAGTTTCATCGCGCGATGGGTGGGATAAGACAAACTCGATCAAAGCCCAAACTCAGGAACCGATGGACTGGCAAGCGCTCGCACTCACTCTCCGACTGGCTTCCGTAACCACGATCATCCTGCTCGCCATAGCCGTGCCTATGGCTGCGCTGCTGGTGCTGGGCCGTGGCCGCTGGCTTGCAGCACTTGAAGCTTTGGCCGCCCTGCCCCTCGTCCTGCCGCCCACCGTCCTCGGCTTTTTCCTGCTCGTGCTCCTGGGCCCCCGCACCGCCATCGGTCGCGCCATCACCGCCCTCCTCGGCCACCCCCTCGCCTTCTCTTTCGATGGGCTCGTCGTCGGCTCGGTCATCTACAGCCTGCCTTTTGCGGTGCAACCCCTGGTGGCAGGGTTTGCAGCAATCGAGCCCGCGCTCGTGGATGCTGCCCGCCTCCTCGGAGCAAGTTCATCGCGCATCGTATTTACGCTTCTGGTTCCGCTGGCGCGCCGTTCGCTCATCGCAGCGGCAGTCCTCAGCTTTCTGCACACCGTCGGCGAATTTGGCGTGGTCCTGATGCTCGGCGGAGATATTCCCGGCGCAACCCGCACTCTCTCCATCGTCCTCTACAACCAGGTGGAGAACTTTAACTACGCCGCCGCCAACCGCACCGCCGCAACCCTCCTGGCATTAAGTTTGGTCGCTCTGGCCTTTCTCTATTCCAAAAAGGGGGAGCATGTGAGCCCCTCAAAAAGAGAAAAGCGCTCGAGCGCAGGAGGCAGCCGTGGTTGAACTCACCCTCACAGCCGAGCGTGGAAGCTTCAAGCTGGAGGTTGACTGTCGTTTCGCAGCCGAATTGACGGTCATCTTCGGCCCATCAGGCGCCGGTAAAAGCACTCTGCTCCGCCTCCTGGCCGGCCTCGACCGAAACGTGCCCGGCGGATCCACGCGCGCCAGAATCGTTCTAGACGGCTCCGTCCTCGCCCACTCGGCCAGCGGACTCTGGACCAAGCCCGGCTGCCGCCACACCTCGCTCGTGGCCCAGCAGCCTTCGCTTTTCCCGCACCTCAGCGTCGAAGCAAATGTGGCTTACGGCCTCAGCGGACTCGATCGCAAACTCCGTGCTGAACGCGTGGCCGAAATGCTTTTGCTCGTGGATGCAACCGCACTCGCCAGCCGCCGGCCTCGCGACCTTTCCGGAGGACAGGCGCAGCGCGTGGCCCTCGCCCGCGCGCTCGCTCCCTCGCCACACCTTCTGCTTCTCGACGAGCCGTTTTCGGCCCTCGACGGGGTCGCCAGCGACGCCTTGATCTCCCGCCTGCAATCGTGGCTGCTCGCCAACAAGGTACAAACCGTACTTGCAACGCACGACGCAACCGCTGCGTTCTCCACCGGGGCTGAAGTCGCTTTACTGCACGAAGGCCGACTCGCTGCGCAAGGATCAGCCTCAGAAGTTCTGGCAGCCGAACGCGCCCGCCTGCTGAGCCGCCTGCAATAAGCAGCCTTCTACTTGCGATCCTGTTCCATCCCACCAAGATCCGATCGTGTGCCCCGATCAATCTTGAACGTTCATCGCCCAATGGATAGCAAAACAATGTAGCTGATCCAATCCTGCTTTGCAGATAATTACCCGCTCCCGGCGCACAATCACACCATAGGCGATTTTCCGGGGACAAAGCAGCTCAAACCAGCCGGACTCTCCCAAAACCGCCCGTAACCCCTTTGCCCTGACAAATCTGCGGCGATCTTCAATGGAATGACAAATTTGGCGCGGGTGCCCCTGCATAAGCCTTGTAAATAGAATAATTTAGCCATAGAATGGGGGGGGGGAGGGTGGTACCCGTCATCCCTTCATAGCCGCCCGATACTCCGGCCAGAAGTAGATCATCGGAATCAGAACAAAGATCGCGAACGATACGTTCACAGATACAAAGGCCAGCGGAACCGACGCCGTATACAAGATCAGCGAGTAAACAGCCTTCCGGTTCATCCGCCTGAATATCAGCCTCCGCTTTGCATCCTCGGGATCCTGTCTCCCCACCACGAATTGCAGCAGCGAGTAGGCAGCCGATGCCAGCGTCAGCGACGCCCCATAAACCGCAACCGCCAGCGGCGCATGGCAATTCTCTCCCAGGTAGGCTGTCGCAAACGGAATCAGCGACATCCAGAAGAGCATGTTGTTATTGCTCCACAGCACCGCCGGGGCCGCATGATGGCATTTCTCAATCAGATGGTGATGATTCACCCAGAAGATCGCCACCACGGCAAAGCTCATGCCGTACACTAGCAGCGAAGGAGCTACCGTCAGCAGCGCATCGAGCGTCCCAACGTGCGGCACATGCAGCTCCAGCACCATGATCGTGATGATCACCGCAATCACACCGTCGCTGAATGCTTCAAGCCGGTTCGTCTTCATCTCAATCCTTCAAGTAATGCTTCAGAACCCCACCAGAACTGGCTCCATCTCAAGCTGTATCCCAAAGCGCGCATCCACGGCTCGCTTAATCTCATCGGCCAGCGCCAGAATCTCGCCGGCCGTCGCCCCGCCACGATTCGTCAATGCCAGCGTATGCCGCGTCGAAATGCCAGCCGCTCCCATCGCAAACCCCTTGTGAAATCCCGCCTGCTCGATCAGCCATGCCGCCGGAATCTTCACTTGTCCCATCCCCGCCAGGAAACTCGGCGGCGCCTTCCCGCTCAAATCCGCAATCTCACGCGCGCGCTCCTTCGGCACAACAGGATTCTTGAAGAAGCTCCCAGCGCTTCGGCAATCCGCATCTCCCTCCACCAGCAGCATTCCTTTACCGCGCCGCAGCTCCCGAACGGTCTCGGCCACTTCAGCCACGCTCACGGTCGTTAACTCGGCTTCCTCACGCCGCTTCAGAATCGCCCGCTTCAACTCCTCATAACGGATCGTCGCAGCGCCGCCTTTCGTCAGCCTGTAGTCCACACGCGTTACCACAAACCGGCCCCGGTCCACCGTGTTGAACCGGCTCCGCCGATACGCGAACCCGCACTCCTGCGGAGTAAACTCAACGAACCTGCGCTCCACAAGGTCATAAGCCCGCACGCAGGCAATCGCATTTGCCACCTCCTGCCCATAGGCCCCAACATTCTGCACCGGCGTTCCACCCACCGTCCCCGGAATCCCCGCCAGGCACTCCATTCCCGAGCAGCTCAACTCAATGGTCCGCTGCATGCAATGCTCCCAGTCCTCTCCGGCGGCAACTTTCACTAGCGCCTTGTCCCCCTCCTCCGCCGCTTCGAACCCGCGCAAGCGCACATGCACCACCAGACCATCAAATCCCGTATCGGCCACAAGCAGGTTACTTCCGCCGCCCAGCACGAAGATCGGCAGTCCGCGTTCCCGCGCCCACACAGCCGAGGCCACCACATCGTCTTCCGTCACGGCCTCGGCAAGATACCGTGCCTCGCCGCCCACTCCTAACGTGGTCATCGCTGCAAGCGGAATTCTTTCTCTGATATTCATCGCTTCTTGAATGTTTGAGCTGCCAGACTACAGGACGACATCCGCTCGCGAATAGTGCGTCTAATCAGGATGCAAGTTTACGCGAGCCTCAAAAGCCCCAAAATCAACGCGGAGCTTCAGTCGCTGCTCAGAAACCTGACACAATCGTTCCGAACCGTTAGAATAAGTACAGGCAACTTCCCTGCCGGAGGCAAAGCATGTATCCAGAACTGATGGTCATTCCCATGCGCGAGGAACTCGTCCGCGCCGGAATCAATGAAACCCGCACCGCTGAGGACGTGGACGCAGCCCTCGCCCAGCCCGGCACCACACTCCTCGTCGTCAACTCCATCTGCGGATGCGCAGCAGGCAAAATGCGTCCCGGCGTCCGCCTGGCTCTCGGCAACTCCACCAGCCAGCCCGACCAGAAAATCACCGTCTTCGCAGGTCAGGACCGCGAGGCCACCGAGCGCGCCCGCAGCTACTTTGAAGGCAACCCGCCCACCTCACCCGCCATCGCCATCCTTCGCGACGGCAAGCTCGTCTACCTCATGCAGCGCTTCGTCATCGAGCAGTCCACCGCCCAGCAAATCGCCGGCGAACTGGTCCGCGCATTCGACGAATTCTGCGCCAAGACCACCGCGTAGTTCTTGTTCAAACCTTTCGGATTGGCCCCGGATACCGCGCAATCGTCGCATCCACTGTCAAAAGAGTGATCCCTTCGACCATCGCCTGTGCAATCAGGACGCGGTCGAAGGGATCTTTGTGTATGGGCGGCAGGCTTCCAACCATCATTGCGTGGGGTCCAAGAATTGCCAGCTCTTCCCACCCGTCCTGCAGCATCTTAGTTCGTAAGTTCCCAGGATCGACTTGAAAGCTGGATCTCCCGAGCCCGCGCTTGATGGCCACCTCCCAGACGTTCGCAACGCTGAATACGAGCGTGTTCGCACTGTCTTGGAGCAACCGAAGAGCCTGCGCGGAAAGACGCTTGGGATGAAAATAGGCCCAGAGAGCTAGCTGCGTATCAAGAAGGTATCTCATCATTCCTCCCCGCCGCCGTAAAACATCTCTTCAATCTCGTCTGCGAACATCGATTTGAAGTCTTCAGGCACTGTATACATTCCCTCTAGGCCGCCAAGCCGTCTCTTCCCTTTCGCTCTTTGCTCGTCGATTCTTGTCACCATAACCATGGGCTTGCCGGCCTTCGCGATCACAAAAGGCTCGCCTTGCGCTGCCTCCTCCACTAGTCGGGAAAGGTGGGTCTTTGCTGCGTGAATATTGATGGACCGCATAGTTCCTCCATTGGACTAAGTTTACTTAGTTTAGTCCACAATGAGGCTCAAGGCAAATAAGCCCCTTTTCCTTCAAAATAGAACGGCCTCCCGCAAAGGAGGCCGTTTCGCTTTCGATCCATCGCAACCGAGTCTAATCCGCCTCAGCCGTCCGGGCCAGCTTCTGCACCTTGCTGTGCTTGATCGAGTAGGTAAAGTAAATCACCAGCCCGAACGCCAGCCATCCAATCATCACTTCCCACGTAATGAGCGCAAGCTTCGACATAAGGAATCCCGCAGAAAGAATGCCCAACGCCGGCACCAGCGGAACCAGCGGCGTTTTGAACGGCCGATGTAATTCCGGCTGCCGCACCCGCAGCACCCAAACACCCGCGCACACAATCGTGAAGGCCAGCAGCGTCCCGATATTCACCAGGTCCGCAAGCCGTGAAATCGGAAGAAACGCCGGAAACACAGCCGCGAAAAGTCCGAACACGATCGTCGTAATCCAGGGTGTTCTGAACTTCGGATGGATCGCCGATGCCCACTTCCACAGCAGCCCGTCCTTCGACATCGAATAGAACACGCGCGTCTGTCCCAGCAGCATCACCAACATCACCGTGGCCAACCCGAACACTGCTCCGATTTTCACCAGCATTGAGCCCCAGCTCACCCCGGTCGCGTCAATGCCGAGCGCCACCGGAGCCGGCACGTTCAGCGTGGTGTAGCTCACCAGCCCGGTCAGCACTAGCGAAACCGCGATGTACAGCACCGTACAGATCACCAGCGATCCGAGAATCCCGATCGGCATATCCCGCTGCGGCTTCTTCGCTTCCTGCGCCGCCGTCGACACAGCGTCAAATCCAATGTAGGCGAAGAAAATGCGTGATGCGCCTTTCGCAATGCCGCCCCAGCCGAAATTCCCGTCCGCGTCTTTCGGCGGAATAAAAGGGTGCCAGTTCGCATGCGCCAAGGCAGGATGCTTGAACAGGAAGTATCCGCCCACCACCAGGAAAATCCCCACCACGCTCAACTTGATAAAGACAATCACCGAGTTAAAATTCGCTGATTCCTTGATCCCAATCACCAGGATGGTCGTGATCACAAAGACGCCGATCATCGCAACCAGATTGAAGTATCCCGTCGCATGGGGCAGCCCCACATCGCTCACACCCGGGGGCAGCGACATGACCGGTCCCCACATCCCCTGATATTTCACCAGCTGCGCACCTGGAATCGCTGTCAACTGCGGCGGGATCACAATGCCTATCTGCTGCAGCAGGCTGTTGAAGTACCCTGACCAGCCTGACGCCACAGTAGCCGCGCCAAACGCGTACTCCAGCACCAGGTCCCACCCGATAATCCAAGCCACCAGCTCACCCAGTGTCGCGTATCCGTATGTGTATGCCGAACCCGCAATCGGAATGATCGAAGCAAACTCCGCATAGCACAGCCCGGCAAACGCGCACGTAATACCCGCGAGCACAAAACTCAGCGCCACCGCCGGACCCGCGTAAAGAGCCGCTGCCTGCCCCGTCAGCACAAAAATCCCGGCGCCAATCACCGCACCGATGCCAAGCGTGATCAGGTTCACGGCGCCCAGCGAGCGTTTCAGCGTGTGTTCGCCCTGTTCACCTGCCTCTTGCGAGAGCATCGACATGGGTTTGACGCGTAGCAGACTGGACATGGAAATAGGAATACCTCCTCAACATTCGGTTAGCATTTCAATTCGGTCGAGCGAGAGCTGATCCAGCCCGCCGCCGAGACCAGAAAAGATAAACAGGGATGCCGAGCAGCACTATCACCAGGCCCGGCCACGTGTATTGGGGCTTGTATCGCAATAATACGATACAGATCCACGCCGCCATCATGATGTAGAGCGCCGGCAAGCACCGGATAGCCCCACGCCTTGTAAGGCCGCGCCGCATCCGGCCGCTTCACCCTCAGCACAAACAGGCTCACAATGGTCAAAATGTAAAACACCAGCTCCGCAGCAATCAGGTAGTCCAGCAGTTGTCCGTAAGAGCCAGACACACACAGGAACACCGTCCACACCGCCTGAATCATCAGCCCCGCCACCGGTGTCTTGTACTTCGGATGCAGCTTGCCCACCGATTTGAAGAACAGTCCGTCCTGGCCCATCGCATAGTAAACGCGCGCGCCCGCCAGCGTCAGCCCGTTAGCGCAGCCGAATGTCGAAATCAAAATCGCGCCAGCCATCAGCCATGCGCCAGCCGAATGAAATATCTGCCCCAGCACCGCCGTCGCCACTCGATCCTCAGCTGCATATTGAATCCCGCGAGCCGCAATCGTCGCTCCGTGCGGATCGCCGTGCATCGGCAGCACCAGCAGGTAGCCCACCGACACCAGGAAGTACACCGTCAAGACAAACCCGGTCCCCATAATCAGCGACAGCGGCAAATTGCGTTTCGGATTCTTCACTTCCCCGGCCGTATACGTGATGTTGTTCCAGGCATCCGCGCTGAAGAGCGAACCCACCTGCACCACCGCCAGAACCACCACCAGATTCACCAGCACCATCGGGCCGCCCACGCCCACCTGCACCTGGTGCAGCGAGCTCCAGCCAGCGTTCTTCCAGAACTCGCTGAACCCCGCGCCGAAATTTGCATTCCACGCCTCCGCCGTACGTCCCACCGTAAAGGCAAGCAGGATCAGAGCGGCCAGCGAAATCGCCTTGGCCGAAGTAAAGATGTTCTGGATCGCTGCTCCCAGACCTACTCCAAAGATGTTCACGAACGCCAGCAGCACCACAACCACAATCGCGGCGAGATTGGCCGTACTCAAGCCAATGTCCATGTTGCCCAGCACCATCGGGCCTACTGGAATCGGCGGCACATGCGCAATATGCCACAGCCAGTGCGTTGTCGAGACTGACGGAAAGAACACGCCCAGAAACTTGCCAAACGCCACGCATACAGCAGCAATCGTCCCTGTCTGGATCACCAGGAACAGCGTCCACCCAAACAGAAACCCCCACAAAGGCCCCAGCGCTTCTCGAAGATAGATGTATTGTCCGCCGGCCTTCGGCATCATCGCGGCCAGTTCGCCGTAGCTCAGTGCCCCAATCAATGTCAGCACCGCCGTCACTAGCCACGCGCCCAGAAACAGTGACGGTGATCCCACGCCTCGGGCAATGTCGGCATCCACAATGTAGATGCCAGACCCGATCATCGATCCAATCACGATCGCGGTCGCACTGAAGAGCCCAAGGGTTTGCTTCAGCTCCGGACCTTCACCGAGCTTAGCCTGTCCTTGGTTGGGAGGGATATCTGGAGTTGTCACCTGCAAGATTTTTACTCGATTTCTCTGCCCTTGTCTCCAGATTTCTCAAAAACTCATTGTTCCGCCAGCAATTGCACCCCAAAGCCCAGGTCAATCACGACAGCTCGTGCCTCGCCTGAAACACGAGTGCCCCATCCATCGCGTCTTCTTGAGCGGGATGGATAAGACACAGGGCAAGCCTTTCGAAAACCATGATCGGAAACAGTGTTCGGCGACGCCTCAGGCGGAGGGCCTCACCAGGGAAAGGAACTCGGTGCGGGTTTCTTTTTGGCGGAAGCAGCCTACCATGGCGCTGGTAACGGTGGAGGAGTTTTGTTTTTCTATGCCGCGCATCATCATGCAGAGGTGGCGCGCCTCAATGACGACGCCGACTCCCTGCGGCGCGATGGCTTCCTGAATTGAGTCGGCAATCTGGCGGGTCAACCGCTCCTGCACCTGGAGGCGGCGCGCAAAGACTTCGACAAGGCGGGGAATTTTGCTGAGGCCGATCACCTTGCCCTTGGGGATGTAGGCAACATGGACCTTGCCGAAGAACGGCAGCATGTGATGCTCGCAGAGGGAGAACATTTCGATGTCCTTGACAATGACCATCTCGTCATAGTCGACGTCGAACATGGCTCCGCGGAGGATGCTGCCTGGATCTTCGTTGTAACCCTTGGTGAGGAAGGCCATCGACTTTTCAACGCGCGCTGGAGTGGAGACGAGCCCATCGCGGGCCGGGTCCTCGCCAAGGCGGCTGAGAATTTCGCGGTACATTTCCTGGGTACTGAAGGCGGAAAGACTCTCGTCAGGTTCGACTGCCCTGCGAATCGGCTTGCTCACTGCAATTGGCTGTGCCATTTTGCTTTTCCTCTCGCCCCGGGGAAAGGGGGTGAATCAATTGCTGCTAACTGTCGGTCAGACGGAGATGCTGGTCTCGGCTCTGGTCCGATGGGGGGAAACACTGAAAGAAATTGTTTTCGGTCTCCTCCACGCGAACATATTCGAGTTCACCGGTGGATATCGAGTTGTGGAGCAGGGCTAAAACGACCCTGCATAGATTCTCTGTTGTCGGGACGCAGTTGGCAAAGAGTGGATCGAGATTCAGGTTCGTATGATCGAAGCGATCGACCACTCTTGTTTGCACCACTTCATCAAGTGCGACCAGATCGACGACCATGCCCGTGGATGCTTCAATGGAGCCGGCGACGAGGACTTCAACGACATAGTTGTGTCCGTGTCCGTTGGGGTTGTTGCATTTACCGTAGGTGGCCACGTTCTGGGCCGGGGTAAGGGCCTCGGCATGCAGCCGATGGCTGGCGCTGAACATGTAGCGGCGACCGAAATAGGCCCTCGTCACAGTTCACCCCGATATTCGGCGAAGATCTCGTGCGTTTCATAAATGCGCACACGGGTAAGTCGGGCGCCGTGGGCCGCCACAATGGCGGGCTGAAGCCTCTCCCAGGCTGAGATGGCGATGTTCTCAGTGGTGGGCATTCTCCTGGACGCAGCGAACTCCGGGACTTCGAGATTGAGGTGACGATGATCGTAGGCTGCGAGGACTTTGTCTTCGATGACAGCCTTGAGCCATTTGAGATCGACGACGAATCCGGTGACGGGGTCGGGTTCGCCGGCAACGGTGACCTCAAGGGTGTAATTGTGGCCGTGGCCGTTGCGATTGCTGCAGCGGCCAAAGACCTGCTGGTTCTTCTCGGCGGTCCAGTTTTCGTTCCAGTAGTAGTGGGAAGCCGAGAAGGTGGCCCGCCGCGTCAGGAAAATCATGGAGACCCCTTGGTAGTTAAGATGCTTGAACGGCAGGCCGTGCTTCATACAAATGGTGGCAGGACGGATGGAGTTCTGACACATAGCCAGTTGGTCAGGTCTTGTAGCTTCTCCCCTTCCAGACTACCTGCTTGAGGATGCGATGCTGAAACCAGCTGCGGTAGAGCAGGACTACGAACAGCGGCAGGCCCAGGGGCGTGAGGGCGCAGTCAAAGAAGGGGAAGTTTGACTTGGCGCCGCGCGCGTAAAAGCGGACGAGGTTTCTGACCCAGAGAATGGCGAGGACCCATCCGGCGCCGAGCCATTCAAGGGAGTGTGTGCCAAGGCGCGCGTTCCAGAGCTCGACGGCGAGGATCGGCAGAAGAAACAGAAGGACAATATCGAGAGCGCGCCAGAGGGCAAGCGCGAGGGTGTTGTCAAAGAGCAGTGCCAGATTTTTGGTCCAGCCTTCGATCATGGCTGAGGTTGTGCGGTACATGCGGGTAGCGACTGCGTCGTCAGCATAACGAAAGCGGAGTCCGATACGACGGCGCTTGGCAAGATAGGCGAGTTCGACGTCTTCAAGAACCTTGTCGGCCACGCTGGCGTGGCCACCGATGCGCCGATAGGCCTCACGCTCGACGAGGAGAAACTGCCCGTTGGCCGCGGCGATCCGTGTGTTGGGGTCAGACACTTTGGCGGGCGGATAGGCCAGGGCGAGTTCGCAAAAGACCAGGGGCATGAGCGAACGCTGCAGGAGGCCGCTCACGATTTGACGCGGCGAATAGCTCAACATGCCGGCTTTGTGGCGCTCCGCCTCGTGCATGGCACGGCGCAGATTTCCTGGCTCGTGGATGGTATCGGCATCGGTGAAGAGGAGCCACCGGCCGCGCGCGTGCCGGGCGGCAGTCCAGATAGCGTTTGCCTTGCCCGTCCAATTGGGCTCGGGCTTGGCTGCTTCGAGGACTGTGACTCCCGCGAATCCGCGGGCGATTTTGGCTGTGTGGTCGCTGGAGTTATCGTCCACGACGATCAGTTCCCAGTCTTTCTTGAGCTCGAAGATCTCTTCGGACTGACTGACGAGCGACTGGAGGCAAGCGCCGAGACAGTCCTGTTCGTCGCGGGCTGGAACGATAACCGTGAGGTCAATGAGCGAATCGGGCTCAGGCTGCGCATAGACGGTTCCGGCGAGGGTTTTACCGGCCCATTCGCGCCAATCGACGGGGACTGCACCGGGCTCAGTGTCGTCTGAAAGGCCGAGAACGGGCTTGAAACCGGCGACCCTTGTTTTCGGTTCGGCGCCAGCATCGTCGTTACTCATTGGCGGGTGCCCTTCCTTTCTGACCCCATCGCTCCGTATTATAAGTATGTGCGGCTCACCCGTTTCGTTGCCCTTCTTGTAGTTCTCCCGCTGGCCATTACCGTGGCATGCAACCGCGGCGCCCATCCAGCGCAGGCGGGCAAGATCGCGCCCGATTTCACGGTGACGGACGGGACGAGCACGGTGCACCTGGCCAGCTATCGCGGGCGAGTGGTTCTGCTGAACTTTTGGGCAACATGGTGCCAGCCGTGTGTGGTTGAGCTGCCTTCCCTCCTTCAACTTCATCACGAGCAACCGAACCTGGTGATTCTGGCGGTGAGCATCGACGAAGATCCGGATGCGTACGCGAACTTTATCGCGCGGAGGCATGTGGATTTAATTACGGTGCGCGACCCATCGCAGTCAGCGGCCAAGCTATTCAAAACCGATATGTGGCCGGAGACGTACCTGATCGATCGGAACGGTGTTATCCGGAGCAAATACATCGGAGCGCAGGACTGGAGTGACCCGCAGATTCGCGCGATGCTGAAGTCGCTTTAGGAGCGGAAGCGGCGCAAGCAGATTTTGCTATGATTGGTGCATGACCACCGTAGATATTCTCTATCGCTACGCGACAGCGCCTACGGAAGCTGTCGCCACGGCTCTTGCCGGTACACGAGACGTTTATGGAGTGCGCCAGATCTCAATTGACAGCGCCGCACGGACCCTGCTGGTGGAGTATGACGCAACACGTTTAAACGCGGCGACTGTGACACGATTGATACGGCTGACAGGGCTGGAGATTACGGAGGAGTTGCCGCTGATCGCTGCGCCGGCGGAACCCGCGCCCGCCGCCTGACGATTGGATTGCGCCGGGGTACAATCCCTGATAATCTGTCTTAGGTTCCGCATGGGACTCGACTTGTGCGCCCGTAGCTCAGCTGGATAGAGCGACTGACTACGAATCAGTAGGTCGGGAGTTCGAATCTCTCCGGGCGCACCATCAAACCTAAGACGCGGCCCTTGATAGCGGCCTTGTCATTGATTCATTTTTGAGCTGCAATTTCCCATTCCCTATCGACTGGGAGCAAGGCAGACCCGGCGCCTGCCGGCGAGTTTCTGGGGACGCTACGAAATCGAAATGACCGCCATCCCCCGGACGGTACCCACCTGGATTGCCGTTGAGGTTACACTCGGACTGTAAGTTTCAAGAAGTTGTACCCTTAGTTACTCTTGCAAGCTGTGGAAATGAGGGTATAATTTAGCGAATCTATCCTCAACTGAATTACTTCGGTAACGGAGATGTCGATTGGCATGGGGATGCGGAACAAAACAGGAATTGTCGCCAAGCGAGGAATCGTGCTGTTGCTTTCCGCCTTGCAGAGCGGCTTTTGCTCAGTTGTGAACATGAATGACAGGGCACGGTCACCCGTATGCCCACTTCCCGGCAGGCTGCACATTATGAAATCTCGATTCATCGTTTTGTCGCTCGTATTGGTAACTGCAGTTTCCCTGGTTTTGAATCCCTGCCAGGGAAAGACCCAGGAGATCAAGGGCATCGACTCCGCACTTTTGGCTAAGGCGACTGCGGGCGATGCTGCGTCAGAGTTTCTTGTGGGCTACGCATATGGCTCGGGCAAATCAGTGCCTCTCGACTATGCGCAAGCCGCAGTATGGTTCCGCAAGGCAGCTGAACAGGGCAACGCCGACGGACAAACCGCGCTGGCAGTGCTCTACGACTATGGTCACGGCGTACCGCAAGACTACACGCAGGCCATTTTCTGGGACAAGAAGGCCGCCGATCAGGGCGATGCCACGGCGAAGTTCAACTTGGGCGTGCTATACCACTTCGGCCACGGAGTACCGCAGGATTATGCGCAGGCAGCGGATTGGATCAGGAAAGCCGCGGACCAGGGATTGGCGATTGCGCAGATCAACCTGGCGGGATTCTACGAGAGCGGTCAGGGCGTGCCCCAGGACTATTCACAAGCAGTGAGCTGGTACCAGAAGGCAGGCGACCAAGGGAATCTGCAAGCGCAGCTGAACCTGGGCAAGTACTATCTGGAAGGTCATGGAGTGCCCAAGGATTTCGCTCAAGCGGCTGTCTGGTACCGCAAGGCAGCAGACCAGGGAAACGCCGACGCGCAAGATCATCTGGGCATTCTGTATGACAACGGCAAGGGCGTCGATCAGGATCCGACGGAGGCTGCATCCTGGTACCGAAAGGCTGCAGATCAGGGGAATGCCGATGCGCAGAACAACCTTGCGTTTGACTACCGCGAAGGCCACGGTGTCACACAGGACTATGTTCAGGCGGCAAACTGGTACCGGAAGGCTGCAGAGACAGGCAACGTGAACGCCGAGACCAACCTGGGCATGTTCTACCTGGCCGGGCACGGCGTACCCCAGGACAACGGGCAGGCTGCCATCTGGTTGAAAAAGGCGGCTGACCAGGGCGAACCGGACGCGGAGTTCAAACTAGCTACGCTGCTTGATCAGGGACACGGGACTCAGAGGGATTATTTGCAGGCCGCTGCCCTCTTTAAAAAGTCGGCTGAACATGGCAACGTGATCGCGCAAATGAAACTTGGTGAGTTGTACACCGAAGGACACGGCGTTCCAAAGAACTACTCGCAAGCAGCGCAATGGTTCCGCAAGGCCGCCGACCAGGGAAACGCCGACGCGCAAGCAAGCCTGGGGCAACTTTATGTGGATGGTCATGGAGTTCCGCAGGATCCCGCGGCGGCTGCCTCCTGGTTCAGAAAGGCGGCAGACCAGGGATCTCCGCGTGCTCAATACGACCTTGGGCTGATCTACAAGACCGGCCACAAGGTTCCGCTGGACTACGGGCAGGCATACTTCTGGCTGGATCTAGCGGCGGCAAGCAGCTCCGGACCGACCCAGGAGAAGATCGCGAAGTCACGGGATGAAGCGGCGACCAAGTTGACGCCCGAGCAGCTATTCCAGGTGCAGGACCGGGCGAGCAAGTGGTTTGCGACTCATACAACTCAGCCGTAGAGCCATCCCACGCATGGGTCAATCGTTAAACTGTTTGTCCACAGTGGATTAGAGAGAGTACCTGAAAATTTAGAAGAACCTTTCGAACTTCAAGGGCTGCTCTGCGCATCTCTAGGCTCCTCCTTTCAACCAATCTTTTCCTTGATTTCCACTGAACCTGCGCTACACTGTTAGTCCCAGCAGAACGATCTGCAGGGCAGGCCCCTGGGTTCCCCCCAAGTTGATCATTAGAAGAAGACTGTTATGGAGATACAGCCCGTGCCCCCCCAGCGCCAAGAAGCGGACATTGAAGAGATGCCGATGAGCTACTCTGTCGGCAAGTCAAGCTTCGGCTTGCTTGATGAGGCGGAGGGTAGTTCCGTCAAGCTGATCGCCAGCGTAGCTGTCGTCTCAGTGATTCTTGCCGGGACATTCTTCATTGCGGTCGGAATCAGGCGGCCGGCGTCCGCGCGGGTGGCCGAGACATCGCCCGCCAGCGCCACGCAGGTGGCTTCGAATGTAAGTCCGGCTCCCCCGATGCCCGACCTGAAGACGGTTGATTCGGTCGGATTAACGGCCCCGACGCCGATCGCTAAGACAGACGCTGTTGTTCCGGCTGCCCCAGCTCCGCAGTTGCAGGCGCAAGCAACCGCACCTGTGGCCGCGCCCCTTCAGGCGCCGACGGCCAAACCACCTAGCAAGACGGTAAAAACTGACAAGAGGATCGAAGCTACGCGAGCCGGACCGAGTTTGGCCAAGAAGCGAGCAGTGAGATCGGCTGGGCCTGCCGCGGTTACTCAACCGCCGCCTGGTTCGTCAAGCCTGATGACCGTCATGCCTGACCCAACCCCAACCTCTCAGGTATTTCACCATGCGGCCGCAGTGGCGCCAAGCGCGGTTCCAGCGAGCAGTAGTGCGGTGAAAAGCGCGCAGATACCTGCCGCGAGAGCGCGCAAGCAAGTGGCTTCAACTAGCGTCGGCAATCGGATCAAGCCGGTCGACATGGGAAAAACCACGACAGGAAAGATAAGCACGGTGGGCATTCCCGCCACGGCCGGATCCGGCCTCGTAGGTGCCCGCGGTGCGGTGTCATCCACCGGCATCCCTGCAGGGACTGTCCAGCTGACTCAGGCTGAGGCTTCGAAGAAAGTGGCTGCCGCCGGAATTCCAGCGGCAACTGCGCTGACTCTCCCCACAAAGAGAACTGTTGCGCCGGCCCCAGCCAATCTGAATATGATTTCGCGACGGTCGAGCGGTTCAATCAAACAGAACAACTAAAAGACACGGCCAGCACAGCCTAGTTTTGCGGGCCATCCGATCCAAGCTGTATAGGGACTTTGGAGAGGATGTCCACTTTGTTGGCAACCGGCGCCACAGGCAATTTGGGTGTAACGGTAAGTTGCGTAGTGCCCGGGATGCTGACGGTTCCGACCTTGCCATTGCTACCCATTGCTCCGGTTCCAGCGACTCCTGGAATCGAAACAGGCGCCACCTTGCCACGGGTTTCAGTCTTCATGGAACCGATCTGGCCGGGAATACTGGCAGGGGAAACAGTGCGGGGCGAACCGACGACTGTCCCTGTTCTCATTCCGCTTCCGATGGTGGCCGGCTTGACAACTTTCCTGGCGGCTTTCGGACTCCTGATTCCAGTGAATGAAGTTCTGGTGGTGATGGTGGCGCTCTTGGCCACATCGGGCATGATCTTAATCGACTGCACGGTGGGCACCATGGCCACGTTTGCGGCAGGCTGTACCCCCGGATCGGGCATCATGAGCGAGAGGCCCGGAGTGGATTGCGGAACAGAAGGCGTGAGGGGCCTGAGCACGCGTGGTTCAGTGGGCCTGGATTGAGTGCGGGCCAGATTGACATCGGCGACAGATGCCGGTGCCGGAGCGGGCTCGAGAACGATGGAAGGAATAGGCTCGACTCTAGGCTGCACTCTGGGCAGATCGACATTGAGTGCTGCAGGCGTCCTGGCTTTTTGGGGCACCATGACGTTCGTTTCGTTGAGGATGGTCATTGCCAAAAGGATCGAGATAATTGCCGCACTTCGCACGACCCATTGGTAACGTTCGTCTGCCTCAGATAAGAAACCAAAGTTCGTGGGTGCTGGGGGAAAATTTCTTGGCATACTCTCGGTCCTCGATCTGCGGAGACTTCGGCCGGATCATCAGCCCCGTAGCAGGACTGACTTGTTCCCTATCATAGCGCCGAATTCCGAACAACTGTGAGCCCCAAAATGCGCGAATCTGGGCGAAAATTCTGCGTTATGTCCTTTTCACTCTGAGTTCCCGCGCCTGCGGGCGGATCAAAACTCCACACGCTGCCGCCCAAGTTACGCACGTTCCGCAGCCTGCTGCTTGATGTAACTAGAGTAACCCTTGTGCGGCCTGCATCAAGGGCCTTTCTTGAGGAGTATCTAGTATTTAAACAAAGGACTTTTGGGCGAGGGGAGACAAAGACAGGCCCCAGTAAAAGGGGTCTGCTGGGTGGAGCGGAATCAGACGGCAAATGCCTCAGGGTCAGTCCTGTATCCTTTTGAAAAGGGCCGGACCAAACCCGACAGAGCCGATTGGAGTTTGACTACTGAGGCAGGCCAGCGGCCTGGCACTCTTCGTGGCGGATATTGACCCACTTCTGATAGTTCGCCTGATCGCGGGTCTGGTTGTAAGCCGATGCAACGAAACCAGCCTGGACGCAACGATCAGTCCTGGAGCCGGCCCTGAC
This sequence comes from uncultured Acidobacteriaceae bacterium, assembly GCA_963820245.1. GTDB lineage: Bacteria > Acidobacteriota > Terriglobia > Terriglobales > Acidobacteriaceae > Telmatobacter. The sequence continues at coordinate 429,977 of CAWFZC010000004.1, forward strand.
GGCCGTGTTGTATTCGGCTACCTGATCTTCGACGACCCGGTTGGAAGTTGCCTGAGACTTTGCGCTGATGAGTGAAGTGTTGATGAGCGTCAAGGTTGAGTACCCGGCCAGCAAAAGGCCCACGATGAGGGCCATCGATCTGAATTTCATGCAATCTCCTTAACAACCTGGCCCAAGAGGGCGGAAGAATAGACACGTGTTTCGACACGAATCAGAATCCGTTTTGACCTAGCAGAATGTAGTCCCCAGAAAGGCGATGACGACCGACAGAGGGGCATCGGTAACCACGTGAAGATGACGATATGGGACTGACGAAAAAGGAACAATCCCACCTCCGTGGGATAGCCACGAGGCCGCTTTCTGCCGGGCCCCGCAGGCGCACGAATGGGTCAACGGGCCGACCTTGCCGACAAGCAAGATGGCAAGACATGGGCCAATGCAGGCGGGAAGTTGATTGGAAACGGTCAAGAATCAGGCTGACTTTGGGCGCGTTCCCACCCTTGAATTCCCTGTCCTGATGATCCGCCCTCAATAAAGGCGGAAGTTGACCTCGACGTTGACGTAGACCGCGACGGGCGTCTTTCCGTCTTTCATGGCCGGCTTGAATTTGTACTTGCGCACGGCTTCCATGGCTTTTTCGTCGAGACCCATGCCGAGGGCGCGGACGATGTGGACATTCTGGGGATTTCCCTGAGCATCAACGATCAGACCGACCAGGCAAACGCCCTGATACTTGGCGCGGCGGGCCTCATCGGAGAATTCGGCTTCTGGTTCGAAGAGAGCCACGGGAGCACTGACGCGTCCACCGACCTGAGCCAGCCCGCCGCCGGTGTTCCAACCGGAGCCGGGGCCGAAGCCGATGCCATTACCGGAGCCGAGTCCACCACCAGAGCCGTTCCCCATGCCGCCGCCGGAACCGGTGCCGTTGGAGAGCACGACGTTGACGCCGGCCTTCATACCGATGTTCTGCAGTTCGGGGTTGTCAGGGAGCTTGATGTCCTTCTGGACGTCAATGGCCGAAGGCATGGCGATCTTGGGCTTGTCGAAGGTTTGCACCATCGGAGGAACGACGGGGTCCTTCTCGATTTTGGGAAGCTTGCCCTTGCTGGCTTCGATGATGCTGTGGTCGCCGCCGCCGCCACCGCCGCCGGCCTTGTTGATGGCCTTGGGGGCGTTGTAGTCGCCCACGTCTACGGAGATGGCGCTCAAGGGCTTGTTGACGGTGTCAATGATCTTCTTGCCGACGAAGAAGAGCACAATCAGCAGAATGGCCAGATTGACGGTGGTCGAGATGCCGATAGCGACCGGGTTTGCTTTGACGGCCATGCGGTCGGGCACGGGAATGGGCGTGGAGGTGAGCACGAGCGGCGGGAGCTTCTTGGGGAAAAAGAGGTCTTGAACGCTCTCCCACAAGCCCTTCCACATAGGCTCCTCTTCAAGAGCCTTGCCAGTGAGGGCAGCAAGCAGACTATCGCTGTCGTGAACGACCTCGGCTGCCTGCGAATCCGAATCTGCCTGTATGAGAATGTTGTTTGCCATCGTTGCTGGTGGTACTCGTGCCACGGTGTCCAGGGCTACTCGCTCGCCGGACGGCCTGAATCCGTCAAGGACCAATGATTCATTATGCTTGAGGTGCCCGTCACTTGTCTCGGAACTAATGGGTCCATTTTCTGCAGGCTCGAGTTCCAGGGATTCATATTCCGGTCGAATGTTGGCTCCCATAAACAATAGACGGTGAGCCGGGCCGGTTTGTTACCTAAAATTCTTTTGGGGAGCATTTACACTGGTAAATGAACAAGATTGATCGAAAAGATGGAGTGACGATGCCCCCAGCGCCGGAGTTAAAGGCGACCCTGACCCTGCCGCAGACCGGCTTTCCGATGAAGGCCAATTTACCCCAGAATGAACCTTTGCGCCTGGAGCGCTGGGGGGCTCTGGGCCTGTACGCGGAGCTGCGCAAGGCGGGCAAGGGGCGTCCCGCCTATCTACTGCACGATGGTCCGCCGTATGCGAATGGACCGATCCACCTGGGCCACGCCCTGAACAAGGGTTTGAAGGACTTTGTGGTGAAGTCGAAGACCATGGCCGGGTTTGATGCGCCTTACGTGCCGGGGTACGACTGCCACGGGCTGCCGATCGAGATCAAGGTAGACGAGAAGCTGGGACGCAAGAAGCTGGAGATGCCGGTTCCTGCGGTTCTGGAGGCCTGCCGGGAATATGCGCAGAAGTACGTGGACCTGCAGACGTCGCAGTTCGAGCGGATCGGGTGCCTAGGACGCTGGGACAAGCCGTACAAGACGATGTCGCGCGACTACGAGGCGCGGACGCTTGAGGCGTTCTACGGCTTCCTGGAGAAGGGGTTTGTTTATCGGGGGCTGAAGCCCGTTTACTGGTGCATCCACGACCGCACTGCGCTGGCCGAAGCGGAGGTGGAGTACGAGATGCACACGAGCCCGTCAGTCTATGTGCGTTACAAGCTGACGTCGGACCCGGCGGCGATTGCGCCGGCTCTCAAGGGACGGGATGTGTCGACGATCATCTGGACGACGACGCCCTGGACGCTACCGGCGTCTCTCGCCGTGGCGTTTCATCCCGATTTTGACTACGTGGCGCTTGCGACCGGAGATGGTGCGGACGCGCCCGTGTACATTGTGGCTGCGTCGCTGGCCGAGCATGTGGCAGTTGCGTGCAAGCTGGGTGCGACCACGGAGATTGCGCGGCTCAAAGGAGCGGCGCTGGAGAGGGTGACGTTTCAGCATCCGTTTCTGGAGCGCAGCGTTCTAGGAGTTCTTGCGACGTACGTGACGGCAGACACGGGCACGGGCGCAGTGCATACAGCTCCGGCACATGGCGCGGACGATTTTTATACAGGCCTGCGCTACGGCCTTGACCCGACGTGCCGCGTGGACGCGAGCGGACATATTCATGTCGATGCAAGTGTGTGGCCGCACTCTGCGCCGCCGGCATTCGATGGAATGAAGGTTTGGGCTGCGAATCCGGTGATCGTGGCGATGCTGGAAGAGCGCGGCGCGCTGTTGGCCGGGGCTCCGCTGGAGCACTCGTATCCGCATTGCTGGCGCTGCCACCATCCGGTGATCTTCAGAGCGACCGAGCAGTGGTTCATCGGGCTGGAGACGCCGATGAAGCGCGCGGACGGGACCGAGACTACATTTCGACAGCTTGCGATTGAAGAGATCGACAAGGTGGTGTGGGATCCGGCGTGGGGCAAGGACCGGATCACGAATATGATTGCGACGCGGCCGGACTGGTGCATCAGCCGGCAGCGCATCTGGGGCGTGCCTATCGCAGTGTTCATGTGCGGAGGCTGCGAGAAGCCGATCATGGATGCCGGGTTGAACAACAAGATTGTGCGGCTGTTTGAAAACGAGGGCGCGGAAGCCTGGCACACGACGGACGTGGCTGCGATGCTGCCAAAGGGCGCGAAGTGCGCGCACTGCGGCAGCATGCAGTTCCGCAAAGAAACAGACATTCTGGATGTGTGGTTCGACTCGGGGACGAGCTGGTTTGCGGTTTGCGAATCGGATGATGAATTGAAGGGCGCGTACAAGGAATTTCAGGAAGGCAAGGGGACGGAGGTCCTCTATCTGGAGGGTGGCGATCAGCATCGCGGGTGGTTCCACTCTTCCCTGCTGACGTCGGTTGCCTTGCGCGGGCGCGCGCCCTACTCGCACGTTACGACAGCGGGGTGGACGCTTGATGAGCAGGGCCGCGCGATGTCAAAATCGCTTGGCAACGGCGTCGATCCTGTAGATGTTGCCAACCGGATGGGCGGCGAGATTGTTCGGCTGTGGGTTGCGTCGGTTGATTTCCGTGAAGACATGGCTGCAAGCGAAAACCTGATGCAGCGCTGTGCGGACTTGTATCGTAAACTGCGCAATACGTTCCGGTTTCTGTTGGGTAATTTGAATGGCTTTTCGCCGGAGCGGGATCGCGTGGCTGAGGCTGAACTGCTGCCACTGGACCGCTACATGCTGGCCCGCACGCGAGAACTTACGGAAAGGATTCTGGGTTGGTACGAGGGATTTGAATTTCATCGCGTGTACCAAGCGGTGAACGAGTTTGCGATTGTGGATCTGAGTTCGTTTTACCTGGATGTGCTGAAGGATCGGATGTATACCTTTGCGCCGACGAGCAAGGAGCGGCGGTCAGCGCAGACGGTGCTGTGGCAGATTTCAGAGACACTGGTGCGGCTGGTTGCGCCGATTCTGAGTTTCACTTCCGACGAGGTTTGGGAGTATCTGCCCGCGGTGGCCGGACGCGAAGCAAGCGTGCACCTGGCCCTGTTTCCCAAGCCGGAAGAGGTTTTCTCAGAGGACCCGGCAACGCTTCTGGAAGAATGGAAGCAACTGTTCGCGGTGCGCGACGAGGCATTGCACGTGTTGGAAGAGGCGCGGCAGAACAAACTGATCGGCAAAGCGCTGGAGGCCGAGATCGACATTGCGGCCAACGGAAGCCTTTTTGAGCTGTTGAAGCGCCACGCAACCGGACTGAAGGAAGTGATCAACGTATCGGCAGTGGCCGTGGTTGAGGGGCCGGATTTGGTGGTGAAAGTGCTGCCCGCCTCCGGCAGCAAATGCGCGCGCTGCTGGAATTTCATGCCAGTGGTGAGCAACTACGGGGTGTGGGAGAACGTGTGCACGCGCTGCCAGACTGCGTTGGCGGAGATGGGCATCGCACCACCCGACCCCGCGGAGGCCGCATAGTGGGCTTTACCCTGCCTCGCCGGCTTCCCTGGCTTCTGTTGATCTCTGCGCTGGTCCTGGTTGCAGACCGTCTGACGAAGATATGGGTTGGCAATCACGTTCCGATCGGCGGAGGTATTCCGTTGATCCCGCGCGTGCTGCGCATTACACATTGGACCAACGATGGCGCGGCGTTTTCGCTGTTCGCCGATTCGGCATCGCCGCATACTGTTCGATGGGTGCTGATCTGCTTTTCTCTTGCGGCGGCCTTGGTGGTGCTGATCGCGATGATCCGGCTGGGCAGCAGCATTACGCTGACGACCGTGGCGCTAGCGCTTGTGTTTGCGGGTGCGCTGGGCAACGTGCACGATCGCATTGCGTATGGCTCGGTTGTGGACTTTATCGAAGTTCACATCATCACGTACCACTGGCCCGACTTCAACGTGGCCGATTCATCGATCGTGATTGGCGCGTGCATGTTGATGTTGGACTCCCTGCTGCCCCATAAGGAAAAGACGGCCTGAAAGGTCCTGGATCACGTCGCACAACTCAGCCTTCGGCCGCGAATTGATTTGCGACGGATTTCTGCGGCATGCGGGTATCTGACCAGCGCGGCCGATCACGCAGAATAAGCGTGACAAAAGTCTGCAACATTCGCTAACCAACTGCTGGAACGATGTGGCAGAATCGGAGAATGGCAATCTCAAAAAGCAGTCTGCCTTTGTTTCGCTCAACAATTTGCTTCACCGCAGTCGCAGCAATTTTGCTGGCGATGTATTCGACCGGCAATGGCCGCGCAGAACGACTGCCAGCCACAGTGGTGCCGCAGCATTATGCGCTGACGCTCGCGCCGGACCTGAGCAAGGCAATATTTGAAGGAACTGAAACCATCGATGTGACACTGGCCGAGCCTTCAGATCACATCACCTTGAATGCAGTCGACATCACCTTCAAGACGGTGACGGTGGCCGCGGCGACGAAGCGGCAGAAGGGCACAGTTTCGCTCGACAAGAATAACGAAGAGGCGACTTTCGCCTTTCCAGAGAAGATTCCCGCGGGACACGCGCAGCTCAAGATCGAGTACTCGGGAACCCTGAACGACAAGCTGCGCGGGTTTTATCTATCAAAGACGGCTCGCCGCAATTATGCAGTCACGCAGTTTGAGTCGACCGATGCGCGACGCGCTTTTCCCAGTTTCGACGAGCCGGCGATGAAGGCCACGTTCGACGTGTCCCTGACGGTTGACGCAGGCGATACGGTGATTTCGAACGGGCCGATCGTGAGCGACACGGCAGGGCCGGGAGTGGGAAAGCACACGCTGAAATTTCTGACGACTCCGAAGATGTCGACCTACCTGGTTGCGTTTCTGGTGGGCGACTTTAAATGCTCGGCCGGAGAATCAGACGGCGTGGCCGTTCGCGTGTGCTCGACTCCGGACAAGGTTGCGTTTACCGTGTATGGGCTGGAGATAGCCAAGTACATGCTGCACTACTACAACACGTACTTCGGGATCCCGTATCCGCTGAAGAAACTCGACCTGATTGGGCTGCCTGATTTTGAGGCGGGGGCGATGGAGAATTTTGGCGCGATTACGTATCGCGAGGAAGACCTGCTGCTTGACGAGAAGACGGCGTCAACGGGCGCGAAGAAGGGGGTGGCCATAACCATTGCGCACGAGATGGCGCACCAGTGGTTTGGGGACCTGGTAACGATGAAGTGGTGGGACAACGTGTGGCTGAATGAAGGATTCGCTACATGGATGGAGAACAAGGCCGTCGCCAAGATGCATCCGGAGTGGGCGATGGAGCAGGAGGTGGCCTCAAGCGAAGACAACACGCTGAACGTGGACGCACAGCCGACGACGCGCGCCATCCGCGCGAAGGCGGAGACACGCGACGAGATCGAGGAGATGTTCGACGGCATCTCCTACGGCAAAGCCAGCGACGTACTGCTCTCCGTGGAGAACTACCTGGGTCCGGAGACCTTCCGCAAGGGCGTGCACGCGTATCTTTCGGCGCACCTTTATGCGAATGCGACGGCTGAAGACTTTTGGAATGCACAGACGGCCACCAGCCACAAGCCGGTAGACAAGATCATGGACTCACTGATTTCGCAGGCAGGTGAGCCGCTGCTGAGTTTTGGCGTGCCTGCGGATGGAAAAGTGACGGTTGAGCAGAGACGGTTCTTTCTCAGCCCGAGCATAAAACCAGACCCCAAGCAGAAGTGGACTGTGCCCGTGTGCTTCAAGAGCGGGGATTCCGATGGGCAGACCTGCGAGCTCTTGACGCCTGCAACGACGAGTCTGAAGGCACCGAGCGAAGGAATCTTCTTTGCGAATGCGAGCGCCAGCGGGTACTACCGCTCTGCTTATCCGCCGCGCGTTTTTGCGAAGTTGGTGGCGGAAGTTGAAACGGAGCTGACGCCGGTGGAGCGCATCAGCCTGACGGGCGACGAGTGGGCGCAATTGCGAGCGAACAAGGCGACCGCGGGTGACTACCTGAACCTGGTGACTGCGCTGAAAGCAGATCCCAATGCGGCAGTAGTGGATGACGCACTCGGCGGAGTTGACTCGATCTACGAGCGCATTGCATCGACGGCTGACGAGAAGGCCGCGTTGGCCGCATGGATTCGTAGGACCTTCAGCCCGGTTTACGCAAAGCTTGGGCCCGCTACACCTGCTGATTCATCGAACGTGGTAGAGTTGCGTGCCAATCTTTTCGGGCTTTTGGGTTATTACGGCAAGGACCCCCAGATCCTGGCAGAGGCTTCCCAGATCGCGGCGAAGTACCTTGCCGATCCCGCCTCAGTGGATGCAAATCTCGGACAAACGGCGCTGAGCATTACGGCGCGCAACGGGAATGCGGAGCTTTTTGAGAAGCTGCAGAACGTGGCTGAAACGTCGAGCAATCCCGAGTTTCAAGAGGGCGCGCTGCGCATGCTTGCCCAGTTTGAGGATCCAGCGCTTGAGCAACGTTCGCTCGACTATGCAATCTCGGGTAAGGTGCGCAGCCAGGATGCCGCCATCCAGATTGCATATGGTTTGTCGATCGATGCGAACCGGGACCTGGCCTGGAGTTTCATGCAATCCCATTGGGACAAGGTGCAGACGCTTCTGACTCCGGAGATGGGGTCGATCCTGGTGGGCTCCGCTGGGAGCTTTTGCTCGGCCACAGCGCGCGACGACGTGCACGGCTTTTTCACGGCGCATCCGGTACCGGCGGCGGAGAAGTCGCTCGAGCATGCCATTGAGCGCATCAACGGCTGCATTGAGATGCGACGGCTGCAGGAGCCGGAGCTCAAAGAATGGCTGGCTGCGCAGCCAAAGCCATAGCCGGGGACCGGGGAGACTTCGAAGGAAATGCGAAAGCCTCGATGGCGACGGAGCTACAGGTCTCTCCAGTTGGGGCCGAAGCCTAGGTCGGCGACAAGCGGCACTTTGAGTTTGACCACTCCCTCCATCTGCGCGCGAACGAGGGTCTCCACATCGTTTTTTTCCTGGAGTGGCACTTCGAAGATGAGTTCGTCGTGGACTTGGAGAATCATGCGGGACTTTAGATTGCGTTCGGTCAATTGACGATCGATGGCGATCATGGCCAGCTTGATGAGATCGGCGGCCGTGCCTTGCAATGGTGTGTTGATGGCCGTGCGTTCTGCAAAACCACGCTGGTTGGGGTTGCGGCTCTCCATGTCGGGAATGGGCCGCATGCGGCCGAACAGCGTACGTACTGATCCGTCTTTGCGCACCTGGGCCAGGGTTGCCTCAATGAAAGTTTTGACACCATGATAGCGCTCGAAGTAGCGGTCGATATAGGCGCGGGCCTCGTTCTGCGGAATGCCCAGTTGCGCAGCCAGTCCGAATGCTGAGATTCCATAGACGATGCCGAAGTTGACGGCCTTGGCGCGGCCGCGCGTCTCCTTGTCCATGGTGTCGATGGGAACGCCGAAGACCTCGCTGGCGGTGAGGGTGTGAATGTCGATGTTCTCTTCATAGGCACGCATCAGCAACGGGTCGCCGCTGAAGTGCGCGAGCAGGCGTAATTCGATTTGCGAATAATCGGCAGACAGGAGTTCGGTGCCGGGTGAGGCCGTAAATGCAGCTCGAATTTCGCGGCCCAGCTCTGTGCGGATGGGAATGTTTTGCAGGTTCGGATTGATGGAGGAGAGCCTGCCGGTTGCCGTGGCGGCGGCCTGAAAGGTTGTGTGGACGCGGGAGGCCGTATCGGCCAGCAGCGGCAAGGCGTCAATGTAATTGGATTTGAGCTTAGAGAGGTGACGGTACTCGAGGACCAGGCGTGGGACTTCGTTTTGCTCGGCAAGCTGCTCGAGCACGTCCTGCGCGGTGGAGACGTTTTTGCTTTTGCCGCGAGCGGCGGGGGCCGCAAGGCCCATGTGGGTGAACAGGACCTCGCCGAGTTGCTTGGGGGAGTTGATGTTGAAGCGACGCCCTGAAAGCTCAAAGATGCGCTCACCGACGCGTTCCAATTCCTGGCTGAAGCGGGTCGAGAGGCCCCCGAGAACGCTTGTGTCAATGCGAACGCCGACCTGCTCCATGCGGAACAGGACCGGAGCGAGGGGAAGATCGATGTCGCGGTAGACGGACTCGACTGCCGACTCTTTGGCTGCGGCGAGGAGGGTGGGGACGAGGGCGGAGACGGATGCGGCTGCGGCGGCAAGCGAGTCCGGAGCTGGCTGTCCGTGGCGAGCGGCGACATCGGCGAGCGCCTGGGTGGCGTAGGTTGGATTGAGCGCGTACGAGAGCAGCATGGTGTCATCGACCGCACCGCGCAGAGCAACGCCATTTTGATGAAGCAGATGCAGAGATAACTTGAAGTCGTGTGTTTGTTTTTGGACGGTTGGGTCTTCAAGCAGTTGGCGCAGTTCGGGCGTGAGAGGGAGCTTGAGCGCGACTCCGGGTTCGGCACAGACGCCAATGGCGAAGGCTGGCTTTTTCTCCTCTGCTTGAGTGAGATCGAGGAGTGATTGCGCTGGGGGAAGTCCTTCTTCGTCTAAAGGCGGGGCAGATGAGGCCGCGGCGAGCACAAAGGCAAAACCATTTTCGCGAGTAGTCCGGTAGAAGTGAGTTGCCTGAACGGGAGTGGGCTCTTCGATCAGTTCGTCCGTGGCTGCACCCGTGGCAGGAGCGAGGTCGCGGAGCATCGAGGTGAACTCAAGCTCAGTGAACAGTGCGCGGCAGGCTTCAACGTCGGGGGCCTGGGTTTCCATTGCGTGCAAATCGAGTTCAAGAGGAACATGGCTGTCGATGGTGACGAGTTCTTTTGAGAGAAGAACGGCAGCGCGATTCTGCTCGAGGGATTCGCGATAAGTTTTGCGCTTGACCTCCGAGGCACGATCGAGGACTGCTTCGACGCTGCCGAATTCGACAATGAGGTCTACGCTTCCCTTGTCGCCGATGCCGGGCGCGCCGGGAATGTTGTCGACCGCGTCGCCGCGGAGAGCCATGACGTCGATGACTTTTTCCGGCGGAACCCCGAGGACTTCGGTGACCTTTTCCGGATCGAGGATGAGGTTGTCTTTCTGGGGGTTGAGGATTTTTACGTGGGGCGTTACAAGCTGCATCATGTCCTTGTCGCCGGAGACGATGAAGACTTCGTGCCGGTGCTCGGCGGCCTGGCGCGCGAGCGTGCCGATGACGTCGTCGGCCTCAAAACCCTGGGCTTCGAGGATGGGGATTCGGAGCGCTTCGAGGGCGCGGCGGATGTAAGGGATCTGGCGGCGCAGATCCTCAGGCATGGCCTCACGATTGGCCTTGTAGCCTTCGTACGTTATTTCGTCGAAGGACTGGGTCTTCGAGTTCCACTTGCGGAGGGGGCCCATGGTACGTGCGCGCTCGTCGCGAAAGACTTCGCCACTCAAGTCAAAAACGGCCGCAAAATATTGCGGCTCAAAGTCTTGGCGCAACTTCTTAATCATGTTGACGAAGACATAGGTGGCCGCGGTAGGCAGGCCTCCGCGCGTGGACATGGGCCGCGAGCGCTGCATGGCGTGGTAGGCGCGGAAGATGAACGACATGGTGTCGAGCAGGAAGACGGGCGGTTTGGCTTGATCGGGCACGTTCCAGAGTTTAGCAGCCTCGGGAGCGAAGTTTTACTTTTGCGGCGTTGCGGCGGGGGTTCTCGAAAACAGCAGGCAGGTATCGTCGCCGGTTCCCTCTGTTCTGTCTACGCGCCATCCGGGGACACGCTGCAAGAGGTAGCTGAGGGGCTCGCCGGAGCGCATGAGCACATGATCGATCTTGTATTGGTCGAGCAGGGCGAGCGAGTTGCCGAGAAGCTTGATGGAGAGGTAGTCCTGCATGACGCCGTGATGCACAAAGGTATCCCAGCGCGTGTCAACGAAGTCGGGTTTGCCCTCGAAGGCAAGGAGCCCGCCGAGGCCGTCAGGATTCACAATCCGCCAGGAGGGCTGGAGAGACGCGATGGTCTGCATGGGATAGATCGCAGTCATGGACTTGTTGAGCGACGATTGCGATGGAAAGTAAACGAAGAGGACGCAGGCAACGGCGGCGGCGAACAAGGCGTTCATCGCCGGCATGGTCTTGGGATTGAGCGGCAGCAGGAAGCTCCGCGCCGACTCACGCGCCAGCAGCGGGATGGTGATGACGGCGGCAAAGAAGGTGAAGCGCGCGTGTGCGAAGGCAGCATACCAGGCATAGACGATGAAGGCCAGCTCGTAGATCTTCCAGTTGCGGCTGCGGAGGCAGTTGGCAACAACGAGAAGGACGATGACCGCAACCGAGACTTTGCCCGCATACCAGGCCAGGCTCAGAGGCTGCCATTCTTCGGCAAAGGTCTGCATGAGGCCCTGGTTCGCCAGCATGTCAAAGGGATTCCAGACCAGGCGCCAGCCGTAGGGATTGACGAAGAGCGCGGCGACGGACGCTGCAAGAATCGTCAATAACCTGCGGCGATGCTCGCTGGGCCAGGCGGACTGCACGATGATTCCCATGCTGAAGGAGAACCAGCCGCAGGCAATGTAAAGGGCAAAGAGAAACAGGCCGACAAGAGCGCTGCCGTGGAGGTTGATCCAGACGCAGAACAGCGGCGGGAGCAGCCAGAGCAAGCGGTGTTTTCCATCTTCGGCCGCTTCAAGCAAGGACATCTCAGCACCGAGGGCGAGGTATGCGGGGAGGATGGTGCGCGGGCCGGTGTTGGTGGTCATCAGGACGAGTCCCATGACCGAGGCCCAGAACGCGGCTGCGGAATGTTGCGAGGTGCGCATACAACGCCAGTAGACGAAAAGGAGATTGGCGCAGAGACAGAGCACGGAAAAGAGGAAAATTCCGCGCAGGCCGGCCGAATTGTACGCCAGACCCATGGGAACCTCAGAAAGCCACTCTGGGTTGATCCAGCTTTGTCCGGCGAGAGTGAAGGCGTACGGCTCAACGCGGATGAAATGGTGCTGCGTGAGGAGAATGCGGGCATCGGCCAGATGCCACCAGACGTCGGGATCGCGCAAGGTGTCAGCGGGGCTGAGCAGGCTGCCTGAGAGCGCCATGGCCAGCAGGATGAGTACCGAAACGTGCATGAGGTGACGCGAAAAAATCCGATGCAAGAGACCGGGAGGGGCCGGTGCGGCAACCGCGGCTGCGCCGGGATCGGACTGCGATTGGTCCATGACACCACCATAGCGTCCTGAGCCGGGGGATGAAAGCGGAAAGGTTGCGGGCAGAATCGGATCGCGCAACAGAAGCGGTCTGTTCAGCAGATGAACATGCAATCGCCGTAGCTGAAGAAGCGGTATTTCTGTTCGACGGCATGGCGGTACGCCGCCAACACTGGCTCACGGCCGGCAAATGCGCTGACGAGCATCAGCAGGCTCGATTGCGGAAGGTGAAAGTTGGTGAGCAAGGCGCTGACGAGTCGGAACCTGAAGCCGGGTGAGATGAAGATGTCTGTTTCACCGGAATGGGGCTCGAGTTCCCTGCCCTGGGCCTGAAGAGCAGCGGCCTCGAGGGTGCGGACGACGGTCGTGCCGACGGCGACGATCCTTCGATGGTCGGCGCGTGCGCGATTGACAGCGGCTGCTGCGACTGGGGAGATTGTGTAGCGTTCGCGGTGGAGTTTGACTTCGTCGAGCCGGTCAACGCGGAGGGGCGCAAAGGTACCGAGACCGACGTGGAGCGTGAGTTTGGCGATTTCGATGCCCTTCAGAGCGAGCGAATCGAGCATGTCGGGCGTGAAGTGCAGGCCTGCGGTTGGCGCGGCGACTGAACCTCTATCGTGAGAGAAAACCGTCTGGTAACGCTCGCGGTCTTCGAGGGCGTCGTCGCGGCGGATATAGGGCGGCAAGGGCATGTGGCCGATGCGATCGAGGATTGTGAAGAAATCTGCTGAAGGGGCGAAACGAAGGAGTCGCTCGCCGAACTGGCCACGCTCAAGCACTTCAGCTTCGAGGAGGATTTCGCCGTCAGGAGCGGGAAAGCCGAGGCGCTCGCCGATTGCGACCTTTCTACCGGGACGTACCAGGGCGTGCCACTGATTTTCGCCGGCGGGGTCGGTGAGCATGACTTCAATTTGGCCGGTTGGGCGTTCACGCTCGCGGACGAGGGTGCGGTGCGCGTAGAGACGGGCTGGAATGACGCGGCTGTCGTTGAGGACTAGCAAATCGCCGGGATGGAGCAGGTCGCCGAGTTGAGAAAAATGCGAATCCTCGAGTGAGCCGGTGGCGCGATTGAGCACCAGCATGCGGCTTGCGCCGCGCACTATGGGCGGTTGTTGCGCAATCAGCTCCGGAGGCAGATGGAAATCGAAATCGGAGACGCGGAGGTGCTCCGCACTCTTGCTTTTTGGAGGGATGTTCTCAGCCAATGGCTTTTCCCAGGTGCGCGAGCGCGTTGATGCGGGCGCGTTCGATGGCGGCATTGAGCTCTTCGCGTTTCTGCTCGAATTGTTCTTCAGGCAGATCGGTGGGGACGTGGGTCCAGCGGGCCCAGCTGACGACGATGCGCGTGAAGGGCCGGGGGACGAGGAAGTGGTCCCAGGATTCCATGACCCAGGCGGAAGCGGGCTCGAGATGGAATGCGCCGATGGGTGCACCGGTTAGCTGCGCCAACTTGATGGGGCCCATCTTGGTGCGGTAGATGGGGCCACGCGGACCGTCGGCGGTGAAGATGGCGGGGGTGCCGCTCTCGATGACGCTCTTGAGCCCGAGCAATCCCTCACGAGCGCCGCGCGAGCTGGAGCCGCGGACTGCGCGAAAGCCGAACAGGTTGAGAATGCGCGTAATCAATTCGCCGTCGAAGCTCTGGCTGATGAGAATAGTGGCGTGAGTACGGCGATAGTAGATGGCGCATGGCAGCACGCATTGGTGCCAGAAGCAGAAGATTTGCGCTCCTGCGCCGAGGCCGTAGAGGAGCGGTGTCGCGCCTTCTTCGGCGATGACTTCGAAGCGCCAGGTTAGACCGACAAGAGAGATGAGAGCCCAGACGATGCGGGGGACGACGGCCAGGGTGAGGCGCTGGCCGAGCGTGAATCTGGGACTGGCTTTGGTGGTCACTCTCTCGATTTTAGCGGAGCCAGCGTAATGCGTCCCTCAGGGGCTAAAGCCCTCACTGATTTTGCTGGATTTTGATGTACGGGCTAAAGCCCGTACCCTTCAAGACCTGCCTGGTGAAGCTTATTTCAACAAGTTCTTAGGAGTAACGCAGCCAGCGTAGCAGTTCGGGCAGAGTGGCGCGCTTGCCGTACATGAGGATTCCGACGCGATAGAGGCGCGAGGAGAACCAGAGAGTCGCCCAGATGCTGACTACCATCAGCGCGAGCGACAGGCCGATTTGCCAGAGGGGAGGAATCTCAGAGGCCATGCGCAGAAACATGATGATGGGCGCGGTAGGCGGAAAGAGCGAGGCGAGGATGGACCAGGGGGAGTTGGAGTCGTTGATGACGAGAACGATGAGGGCGAAGCTAAGCCAGGTGGGCGCGGCAGCCAGGGGCATGTACATTTGTAGTTCCTGCTCGGTTTCGCAGGTGGCGGCCAAGCCGGCGAACAACGAACTGTAGAGAAGGTAGCCGAGCAGGAAATAAACGGGAAAGAGAATGGCTTCAGTCAAGGTGAAGCGGACTTGCAGTTCCCCGGTCATGAGCGCGGCGGCGAAGGGCGAGAAGAGGATGGCTGCGCCGGCGAGGAGCCAGATGAGAATCTGCGTGAGGCCGACTGCGCCGACACCGATGAGCTTGCCAGCCAGCAAATCACCAGGCTTGACGGTGGCCAGCATGACTTCAAAGATGCGTGATGTCTTCTCCTGAATGATGGAGCGCGCCACGTTCAAGCCGTAAATCATCGTGGTCAGCGACAACAGAAGAGCCATGACGTAGCCCTTCCAAAAGGAGGCCTCGGCATTGGATTTGACGACCAAACCGTCGCGCTTGACCTGGAAGGTTTGAATCGCTACGCCCTTGAGGAGCGCAGCGGTCTCGCCGGGCGCAGTCCCCGCGGCGGCAAGGTGCTCAGCTACAATGCCGTCGTTGAGCGCATTGCGCAAGCGGGAATTGGTCTGGAAGTCACCCGCGGAGCGGGAGGTGTATGTGGCGGTAGGTAAAGCACCGGGCTGGGAATCGATAGCGAGAAGGCCGTCGATGGACTCTGCGTGAATCTGGCTAATGAGATCTGCGCGGGCGTTTGCGTCGGCGGGAGCGACGATGTCGACGGTGGTTTTGCTCTCCTTGCCTTTGAGGAGACGGTCGCGCACCTGAGCGGCGAGAACAGGGTCGTTTGCCGCGATCACGAGATGCCTGTGGCCGCCCAGGCCAAGGCTGGCGAAATAGCCGATGCCAATGACGATGGCAAAGAGCGCAGGCAGGCCGATGGTGGAGAGACGGAACGCGCGACCGCGTATTTGCTCGAGATATTCGCGGCGGGCAATGAGGAGCATCTTATTCATTGGCGTTGCCTCCCACCGTGAGAATGAAGATTTCTTCGAGCGAGGGCTCAACCAGTTCGAAGCGGTAGATGGTGGCCATGGAAGCAGCGAGGAGCAAGAGTTTTTGCGCGTCACCGTGGGGCTTAAGACGAATTTCAGCGTGGCCAGAGAAGTTCTTCGCTTCAGCGATTTCGTCGCTGTTGAGGAAGGCGGCGCTGCCTTCGAACTCGACGATGACGCGATTGCGCTCATAGCGACTTTTGATTTCGCGGACCTTGCCGGCGAGCACCGCCTTGCCTTGATTGATGAGACAGATGGATTCGCATAGCTTTTCGACCTGATCCATGCGATGAGTGGAAAACAGGATCGCTTTGCCTTGCGCTTTGAGCTCAAGCAGGGTCTGCTCGACAAGGACGGCGTTGACTGGATCGAGACCGCTGAAGGGCTCGTCCATGACGATGATTCCGGGGTCATGGAGCAGAGTGGCGATGAACTGGATCTTCTGCTGCATGCCTTTGGAGAGCTCTTCCGTTTTCTTTTCCAAGGCATCGGCAATTTCCATGCGCTCAGCCCAATGCGATGGACTTTTTGCGCGCATCGGCGGCGGTGAGGCCGTGGAGACTGCCAAAGAAGACCAGTTGCTCAATGACCTTCATCTTTTTGTAGAGGCCGCGTTCTTCGGGCAGATAGCCAACGCGCTCGAGGCTGCTGCGGTCGAAAGGCTTGTCAAAGAGCTTTACCTGGCCGGAGTCGGGCATGGTCATGCCCATCATCATGCGGATGGAACTGGTTTTGCCAGCGCCGTTGGGGCCAAGCAGGCCAAACATCTGGCCGGCATCGATGGAGAGGCTCAGATTATCGACCGCGACTTTATTCTCGTAGGCCTTGGTGACTCCTGCGAGCTCGACTACTGGCATGAGATCTCCTGGTGACAGTTGGGAACGCGGTTCAGGCGACCCGCGTTACAGCCGGCCGGGAGACCGGCGCTACGAACACTTATGAAGTGTAGCAAAGGCTGTTAGAGCAGCTTCATGGCGTCGGGGTCCCAGCTGACAACCTGGCCGCGCTCGATGCTTAAGTTGCTGAGCAAGGCTGCGCCGGCGGCGCGATAACCGAAGATGGCATCTTCAACAACGGGCTTGCGGGAGCGGACAGACGCGAAGAAGTTCTTGAAATGGTCGTAGCTGTCGCTGTATTCATGCGGTGCTTCGAACTTCTCGACTCCGCCGAGCGATTCTCTGCCGGTGTGGGCGGGATACTTCTTGTTGTATTCGGCGAGGATCTGTTTCTGCATCTCTTCAGTGAATGTGCCGATCATGTAGCCGGGGGCCTGTTCGCGAGGAACGCGACTGACAGTGACGGCGTTGCCACCGATTTCCATGGTGCCTTCAGATCCGGTGAAGATGAGGCCTTCACTTTCCTCGCCACCATCAACGAAGTTGACGCGCAGGCTGAGGTTGAAGCCTTCGCGATAATCGAAGAGGCCGAGCATGACGTCGGGCACGTCGCGGCCGTCATTCCAGAAGCGCAGGCCGCCGGTGGCCATGCCGCGGGTGGGGCCGTGGGAACCGGTAATAAAGTGCGTGCCGCTGAAGAGATGGACGAAGAGATCGCCTGCAACGCCGCTGCCATAGGCCTTCCATTTGCGCCACTGAAAGAAGTGCTCGGGGTTGAAGGGAATGTGCGGGGCAGTGCCGAGGAAGCGCGGCCAGTCACAGGTTTCGGGCGAGGCATCGAGGGGAACGGTGTAGCTCCATGCGCCCATGGCGGAGTTGCGGTCCCAACGTGCGGTGACCATGTTGAGCTTGCCGATTGCGCCGGCTTCAAGCAGTTCCTTGGCCTTGATGTAGAGGAGCGAACTGACGCGCTGCGAGCCGATCTGGATGATGCGGTTTGTGGCGCGCGCGGTCTCGATCATCTCCGGTCCATCCTCGTAGAGATGAATCATGGGCTTTTCGCAGTAGACGTCTTTGCCGGCCTTCATGGCGTCGCAGGAGGCGCGTTTGTGCCAGTGATCGGGCGTGCCGATAATGACAGCGTCAATATCTTTGCGGGCGAGGATTTCGTTGTAGTCGCGAGTGGTGAAGATGTCGTCGCCCCAGATTTCCTTGCTGTGGGCGAGGCGGCCGTTGTAGCAGTCGGCCACAGCCACCAGCTTGACGCCAGGGACCTGCACGGAGGTTTTGGTGTCGCCCTGGCCCTGGCCGCCGGCGCCGATGAGCGCGATCTGGATGTGATCGTTGGGCGAAACAGGTTTAGCGGACTCCTGCATCGCAGCGAGGGCGTGGATTTTTGCGCCGAGCATGGTGGTTGCGGATGCAGCGCCTGCTGCTCTCAGAAAACTTCTGCGATTGAGTTCGTGCATTTTCAGATTCCTCCGACGTGCTTGTACTGCGACGCATATAAACATACACGCTGCAGACGATTTGGGACGGCAAGGGCGAGAGCGGGTTTGTCGCTGCCGAGAGGCGCCATTTAGCATCCTGAGTGTGGCAGGCCTCGACACTCCGGTGATGTATGTGAAGGGCGTGGGGCCGCGTGTGGCGGAGATGCTTGCGGCGAAAGGCATACAGACGGCCGAAGACCTGCTCTACCACTTGCCCTTCCGCTACGAGGATCGCCAGAATCCGCGCAGCCTGGATGAATTGCAGCCGGGAGAGATGGCGAGCGTGATTGCGGAAGTGCGCGGATCTGCATTGCTGCGGACGCGCAAAGCGCCGATCTTCGAGTTGACGGTGGGCCAGGGTCGCTGCGCGCTGAAGTGCGTGTGGTTCAACGGGACCTACTTAAATGGGAAATTTCATGCCGGGCAGACGGTGGCGATTTACGGCAAGGTGGAGGCGTCGCGGTCGAGCAGCAACTTCAAAATGATCCAGCCGCAATTTGAGCTGCTGCCCGATGAAAGCGCCGATGCGGAGACCCGGCTGCTGGAAGTTGGGCGGATCACGCCGGTGTATGAATCGCTGGGCGGCAGCCGCCTGGCCTCGCGCTGGCAGCGCAGGGTGATCTTCAATTTGCTGGAATCGATGCGCGGGACCATCCAGGGAGGCGTGCCGGAGTGCCTGCCGCGGACGGTGCTGGAGCGGTTAGGGCTGCCGGATCGTGAAACGGCGCTCAGGGATGTGCATTTCCCACCGGAGGGCACGCCGTTTGCGCAGTTGCAGAGCGCGGGAACGGCGGCACATCGACGGCTTATTTTTGAAGAGCTGTTTTTTCTGGAGTTGGGGCTGGAACTGAAGCGGCGGCGCATGCGGGAACGTGTCGGCATCGGCTTTGCGACTACGGACAAGGTGCGCGAGGCGATTCGCGAGGTACTTCCCTTCCATCCGACGACGGCGCAGAAGCGAGCATTGGGCGAGATTGTATCGGACATGCGGGGCGCGAGCCCGATGCGGCGGCTGCTGCAGGGGGATGTGGGGTCAGGCAAGACGATCGTTGCTTTTCAGGCCATGCTGGTGGCGATGGAGAACGGCTACCAGGCGGCGCTGATGGCGCCGACGGAGATTCTGGCAACACAACATTTTCTGGCGGCGCGAAAGCTGCTGGAGCGGTCGTCACGGAAGCCGCGGATTGTGCTGCTGACCGGTTCGCTGGACGAGGACCGCAAGCACCATACAAGAGGGCTGATCAACCGGGGCGAAGCGCAACTGGTGATCGGTACGCATGCGCTGATTGAAGAGAAGGTGCAATTCGACAACCTGGGACTGGTGGTGGTGGACGAGCAGCACCGGTTTGGCGTATTGCAACGCTTCAAGCTAATGAAAAAGCCGAACCAGCCAGAGCCGGACGTGCTGGTGATGACGGCTACGCCGATTCCGCGCACGTTGGCGCTCTCACTTTACGGCGATCTGGACTTGAGTGTTCTGGACGAGTTGCCTCCGGGTCGCACTCCGATTGTGACGCGGAGGGTGGCTGGCGAGAGGGCGGACGAGGTTTGGGAGTTTGTAAGAAAACAGGTGGCGCAGAAAAGGCAGGCCTACATCGTATACCCGGTGATTGAGGGGACAAAGGACGACCAGCCGGAGTTGGACTTCTCGCGCGATCCGGAAGCCGATCTGGACGATCCTATCGGCTCCTCATCCCCGGTCTCAAATACGAGACCAGGGGCACCAAAGATGGCACGCAAGGGAAAGACGGCGGAGTTGTTTCCCAAGGCAGCGCTGGAGGCAAATCCCGGCGCAAAATCGGGATTGAAATCGGCTGTGGATATGCACGAGAAACTGCAGATGGGACCGTTGGCAGGGCTCCGTGTCGGGCTGCTGCACGGGAGACTGAGCGCTGACGAGAAGGAGATTATCATGCGCCGCTTTCAACGCGGCGAGATCGATGTGCTGGTAGCTACAACGGTGATTGAAGTTGGCGTGGACGTGCCCAATGCGACGGTGATGGTGATTGAGCATGCGGAGCGGTTCGGGCTGGCGCAGTTGCACCAGTTGCGCGGCCGGGTGGGGCGTGGGGCGGCCAAGAGCTTCTGCGTCCTGATGACAGGGCCGAAGGTGTCAGAACTTGCCGAGGAACGATTGAACGCCATGGTGCGGACGCAGGATGGGTTTGAACTGGCGGAGTTGGATCTGACCATGCGCGGCCCGGGAGAGTTTTTTGGAACACGGCAGGCGGGGTTGCCGGATTTTCGAGTTGCCAACCTGGTGCGCGACCGAAAACTGCTGGAACTTGCCAAACTGGAGGCGGCCAAATTTGCCAATGAACCGGACGCCGAGCTGACGGAAGCGGAACGCACGCGCGTATGGGGACGCCTGAAAGAGGCCTGGCAGAGGCGGTATGGGCTGGTTGAGGCGGGTTGATGAGTTGCCGGGTTAGGCTGACTCGAAGAACTGGTGGCTCCGCCCGACGTCCACCGGGTATGTCTGGATTTCAAGATCGATGCTGGCAATCTCATCACCACAAGCCCTGCGGTTGCTGCGGGTGCACTGGCAAAGCTCGGTAAAGCGGATATGGCCGTTCTGGCTGAGTTCGAGTCCGGCGGCGATGAGCACGCTGTAGACATCAACGCATGCCTGGCGCTCAAACTCGAAGAGCATGTTGATGGTTCCGGTGTCGTTGGCGCCGCGGCTGAGCACCCAGCCGCCGCAGCCAAGGATTGCGCCGGTGAGGGTCTGGACCAACCTGCCCGGCTCTTCAATGGAGACGGCCTTCATTTGCAGCGCCCATGGAATGCTCATCGATTGCCCAGCGTTGTTGGCCAGCATAGTGCGTCCTCACAGGGTATTTATCGGAGGCGGTGGGGATGAAATCAAGTCTGTGCTGGAGTTGAACGGCACCTGACCGGCTTTGAGACAGACGACCAAGTTGAAGAGGGTCAATCGCTTTCGAAAGGTCATTAGCCTGGAGTGCTCATCGAACCGGCGGGCAAGGTCAAAACGCCAAAACGGCGCAAAAGGGCGAGAGCAGCCCAGCAAACAAGGGGAAAAATGTTGTAGTTTGTAAAGAACATGATCATTGGCTCGGGAATCGATCTGGTCGAGATTCGCCGTATCAAGCGCGCCATTGACCGCTATGGAATCCGCTTTTTGAACCGGGTGTATACGGCAGCGGAGCAGGCATATTGCCTGCGCAAGCGCAATTCCGCTGAGAGTTTTGCCGCCCGATTTGCCGCCAAAGAGGCAGGAGCCAAGGCATTGGGAACAGGGATCAGCTATGGGGTGAACTGGCTGGAGTTTGAAGTGATCCGGGAGCCGAGCGGCAGGCCGAGCCTCAAGTTCCACGGGCGGGCGGCCGAGATTGCCGTGCGGATGGGTTTTTCCTCTGTTGCGCTGTCTCTGACTCATACAGCAGAACTTGCGTCGGCGAGCGTGGTTCTGGAAGGTGGAAATTAGGGTAGTTAATTAACGCTGCTCCTTCTGGTATCCTCAAGGCGTCTGCTGCATCCATTGTGTAAGGGGAGATTCGTGCCAAGCCGCAAAGAGATACAGTGGTCACAACTGAGAGTGGGAGCGCTGGTCCTGGCGGCAACGGCCGTTCTGGTCGGGCTGATTTTTCTCATGTCAGGCACCACCGGCGGGCTGTTTTCCCGGAAGGTTGACCTGCGCTGCTACTTTCGGAATGCCGCTGGGCTGAAAGACGGGGCTCCGGTGTCACTGCAGGGAGTGACGATCGGCAACGTGCAGCACGTACGGATTATTCCGGATCGCGTGCCGACTTCAGTCGAAGTGACGATGAAGATCGATCACAAGTACCTGAGGGATATGCACATTGACTCGACGGCTGCCATTGCCCAAGCGGGCGTTCTGGGCGACAGCTTCGTGGATATCGACTCGACCCATGCGGTGGGTCCACCGCCTGTGAACAATGCGGAGTTGCAGTCGTCGGATATTCCGGGCATTCAGGACGTGATCAGGACCAGCCAGGTCTCCATCCAAGAGGCCAATACGCTGATCCGGAAGATCGAGATTCTGACGGACTCGCTGAATACGAACAAGGGCACGGTGGGCGAGTTGATCAACGATCCGCAGATGGCGAGAAAGATCTCGCAGATCACGAGCGACCTGCAAACGATCACGACAGCCATTTCGTCTGGCAAGGGCACGATCGGCAAGATGGTAAACGACGACACGCTCTATACGCGTTTGAACACGGCGATTGACCATATCAACAGCATTACCGCCCAGATCGACTCCGGCCAGGGCAGTGCAGGCAAGCTGCTGAAAGACAATTCCCTTTATGACAATCTGAACTCCGCTGTAACGAACGCCAACCAAGTGGTGATGAAGGTCAACTCCGGCAAGGGCACATTAGGCAAGCTCACCAATGACCCCGAGGTCGCTCAAAAGCTCGACAGCGTCATCACGAATCTCGATGTGTTGTTGAAGGGCGTGAAAGAGGGTAAGGGGACGCTGGGACAATTGGCAGAGAACCGGTCACTCTTTGACCATGCCGACCAGGCCGCCGACTCGGCCAGCAAGCTGATCACTGACATGCGCAACGATCCCAAGAAGTACCTGGTGATCCGGCTCAAGCTGTTCTAGGCTGGAGTCGTTCTTTCTTGATCCTGAGCAATTAGGCACAGTTAAGCGCAGTTTGATCCCCGGAGGCAGGCATGTTCCCAAAGCTCATTCCCCTTTCGGCGGCGGCGTGCCTTGCCGTCGGCCTGCTTGCGCTTCCCTTTGCTTTGCACAGTGCAAAGCCGGTTATGGCAGCGTCGACCGCGGCACCTGCTTTCACGAAGAGCGGAGACATGTTGCCGCCCGCACTTTATCGCGAGTGGATTTTTCTGACTTCGGGAATTGATATGAGCTATGTGCCGAAGGCTGCCGGGATGCAGGACCACTCGATGTTCGATAACGTCTTCGTCAATCCCGGAGGCCTATCGACGCTTTCTGGAACACGGGACATGGCCTGACAAGACAGTGATCGTTCTGGAGGGCAGAGAGGCGCACAGCAAAGGCTCGATTAATGAGAGCGGGCATTATCAGAGCGGCGGAGTGATGGGGTTTGAAGTTCATGTCAAGGATGAAAGCCGATTCCGAGGCAAGTGGGCGTTCTTCACATTCGATTCGCCGGGAGCAAACGGGACGCTGATTCCCGAAGGAGCGCCCTGCTATAGCTGCCACGCTGCTCATGCGGCAGTGGATACGACGTTTGTGCAGTTTTATCCGACGTTGCTGCCCTTGGCGACGAAGAAGGGCACGCTCAGTGCGGCGTACCTGCAGGAAGAGGCCGCGCACAGCGCCGCCGCAAAGTAGGAGCCGCTCGAAAGTAGAGCCTGGGCAGCGTACTAGGCCGAAGATCCGCGGAACATGCGCCAAAATTCAACGAAGCCTTTGAGCCGGACGACGTGAAAGTAGTCGCTTGCGACGAAGTAGAAGATCGTCGAGGCCAGAACCGCAAAGTGAAGGGCATCGCTGCCCAACTCATCACTGAAGGGTAGAGGCGCGGCAGAGAAGACCATCGCGAGAACGATGAGCATGAGTTTGACGATCCCCATGACCAGGTTGATCTCAGCAAGTTTGCTGGCGAACGGCTTGCCGAAACGCAGACTCTGAGCAAGTGCGGAGATGGCGGAGCGATTTTCGAGGAGCATGAGCAAGGGCGCAACGGAGAAAGTCCAACTAGTAAGAGCCCACGCAGTATAGAAAGCCAGGGAAAGAAAGATCGCCCAGGCCGCGTAGCCGATGAGATCAGGATCTCCGGTGGCGCTGATATGGCGGATGGCCGCCCATTGCATCGATCGAAACCAAAGCCAGAAGGTAGCCACCAGAAGGGCTAGCCAAACCGCCTGCAAACCGATCATGGCTATGGGGCGGAAGCGGAGTTTTGTATCCATCCGCATGAGGACGAGGTTGCGGCCAATGCCGGAGACGACTACCCACGCAAGAGCAGCAAGAGGAGCCAGCCAGCGAAGAACCGCCAGGACCGGGGGCTGATAGTAGGCGACGACGTTCGCGAACTGGATGACAGCGACAAATGGGTTTTGCGTGTCGATGGAGTTGTAGCCTGACGAGTCGACAGGAAAGGCGGCGATGATCTGCTGGCCCTGATTCCAGCAGATGAGCAAAAATGGTACGCCAAAGAGCCAGCGCCAGGCGATCTCAAGCACAGTGAGAGAGGGCCGGCGAATGGCCCAGCCCATGAAGGCAACCAACGACTGGGTTCCGCGCACAGGTGCAGACCGCGCAAGAGCTGTCACTTCACCACCAGATTGCATGTCCGTCCGGGAACGACGATGACCTTGGCGATATTCTTGCCTGCGGTGCGCGCTTGCACCTTTTCGTCGGCGAGCGCGGCCGCTTCGATTGTTCTTGCATCGGCACCGGCAGGAACACGAACAACGGAGACGAGCTTGCCATTGATCTGGACGGGGATTTCGAGTTCGTTTTCTTTGGCGAGCCCGGGATCGCTCTTGGGCCACGGAGCACGTAGAACCGCTCCTTCGCCGCCGAGTTCTTCCCAAAGCTCGGCCGCGAGATAAGGAGCGAAGGGCGCGAGCAACAGGACGAGAGAGCGGAGGAGCTCAGCAATGACCGGGGCTGGGACTTCGCCGGCCGCCAATTGCGCGTCGAGGGCCTGAATATCGTTAACGAACTCCATGATGGCGGCGACGCAGGTGTTGAAGTGCCAGCGGCCTTCAAAATCGAGTGTGATTTTGGCGATGGTCTGGTGCTGCTTGCGCAGGAGCTTGAGCGCGAGGCCGGATGGTGCCTCAATCGACGCGCTGCTCGCCTGCCGCGCTACAGGAGCGTATTTTGTGACGAGCCGCCAGACGCGGCCGAGGAAACGGCTGACGCCGGCCACTCCGTCTTCCTGCCAATCGAGGTCGCGATCGGGGGGAGCGGCGAACAGGGCGTACATGCGGGTGGCATCGGCGCCGTAGCGGCCCACCATGTCGTCAGGCGAAACTACGTTGCCCTTGGACTTGGACATCTTGGCGCCGTCCTTGATGACCATGCCTTGCGTGAAAAGACGGCGTGCAGGCTCGTCGTTGACGATGAGGCCGAGATCGCGCATCACCTTGGTCCAGAAGCGCGAATAGATGAGGTGAAGAATGGCGTGCTCGACGCCGCCGATGTACTGGTCAATGGGGAACCAGTACTGCGCGGCGGGAGGACTGAAGGGAACGTTCGCGTTCTTCGCGTCGGTGTAGCGGTAGAAGTACCAGCTCGAATCGACGAAGGTGTCCATGGTGTCGGTTTCGCGCCTGGCAGGTCCGCCGCATCTGGGGCAGGTGGTGTTGACGAATTCAGGGACGCGCCCGAGGGGCGACCCGCCTTGCTGGGTGATTTGAATCTGTTCGGGTAGCAGGACGGGAAGCTCGTCGTCTGGAACAGCGACGAGTCCATCGTGCAGGCAATTAATCATGGGGATGGGCGTTCCCCAATAGCGCTGACGGCTTACGCCCCAATCCTTCAAGCGATACGTGACCGTCGCTTCCCCAAAAGCACTGCGTGCCGCAGACTCTTGGAGAAGTTTTTGCGCTTGTTCGCAGCTGAGGCCGTTGTACTCGCCGGAGTTGACGAGGACGCCATCTTCGGAGAGGAAGGGCAGCTCCTCGGGCGTGTTCTGACCTGCGGGTCGGATGACTTCGACGATGGGAAGATTGTATTTGGTGGCGAATTCGAAGTCGCGCTCGTCATGTCCGGGCACGCTCATGATAGCGCCGGTGCCGTAGTCCGCGAGGATGTAGTTGGCCACCCAGATGGGAACGCGCTGGCCGTTGTAAGGATTGATGGCGAAGTGGCCGGTGGGCACTCCGTGTTTTTCAATTGCGCCGAGATCGCCGGCTTCGCGCGCCTTTTTCTGCTGATCGAGTAACTCATCGACCAGTGCTTTCAGCGCAGGATCAGAGGCGACGAAAGCTGCTACCAACGCATGCTGCGGCGCCAACTGAACGCTCGTGGCTCCAAAGATGGTATCGACGCGGGTGGTGAAGACGCGAATCTTCTCGGTGCCGCCTTCGAGGTTGAAATCGATTTCAGTGCCTTCGCTGCGGCCTATCCAGTTGCGCTGCATGGTACGTACTTTTTCAGGCCACCCGTCCAGTTTGTCGAGCCCCTCGAGCAGCTCGTCGGCGTAGGCAGTGATCCGGAAGAACCACTGCTCCAGGTCACGCTGCTCGACGATGGTATCTTCATGACGCCAGCAGCGGCCGTCGATCACCTGCTCGTTTGCCAGCACGGTTGCGCATTCAGGACACCAGTTGACCTTGCTTTTTTTGCGGTAGACAAGGCCTTTCTCATACATGCGCAGGAAGAACCACTGGTTCCAGCGATAGTAGTCGGGCAGGCAGGTGGTGACTTCCGTGGCCCAGTCGTAGCCGAGTCCGAGGCGCAGCATCTGGCGCTTCATGGCAGCGATGTTGGAGAGCGTCCACTCGCGCGGGGGCGTGTTGTTTTTGAGGGCGGCATTTTCGGCGGGCAATCCGAAGGCGTCCCAGCCCATCGGATGCAGGACGTTGTAGCCGCGCATCCACATGTGGCGCGCCAAGGCGTCGCCGATGGAGTAGTTCCGCACATGGCCCATGTGGAGCTGGCCGCTCGGATAAGGGAGCATCTCAAGGACGTAGTACTTGGGTTTGCCGCTTGAGGATGGTTCGGCCGCATAAATTTTTGGGTCCGCAGCCCAGCGCTGCTGCCACTTGGGCTCAATGGCCGCCGGATCGTAACGCAGTTCTTTTTCTTCCGCCATACACTTCAAGTGTAAATGGCGAGGGCAATTCTTACTTGATGAGGCTCTTCAGGACGCGGACGTTGCGCTCCTCATCGCCGGGCTCGTCTACGGGAGTTTCGGCAATAAAGGCGGCGTGGGCAAAGCGGGCATCATTGAGAAGGCGGCGAAACGGCTCTACGCCGATGGTTCCCTGCCCTATGTGTTCATGACGGTCGAGTTTTGAACCGCGCTCTGCCTTCGCGTCGTTGCAGTGCCAAACGCGAACGGCGTCAAAGCCGACAGTTGCGGACACCTTCTTCATGGTCTCTTCATACCCAGAGGCGCTCACCAGATCGTAGCCGGAGACGTGGCTGTGGCAGGTGTCGAGACAAACGCCGACTGGGGCTACCGGCCCGAGCCGCTCGACGAGCTGCGCGACCTGTTCGAAGCTGCCTCCAAGAGAGAATTCGGCGCCGGCGGTGTTTTCAATCAGGATATGGAAGCCAGTCCCCTGCCATGAGAGGCCGTCGATCGCCCGCTCAATGGATTCGGCGGCCAGTTTGAGACCTTCTTCGCGGGTAAGGCCTTTCCATGAGCCGGGGTGAAGGACAAGGTATTCCGCGCCGAGCACGAGGGCGCGTTCGATTTCGCCGCGAAAGGCCGCGACGCTTTTTTCACGGATCTCTTCTGTCTGGCTACAGACGTTGACAAGGTAACTGGTGTGGATGACGAGCGGCCCGACATCCATGGAGGCACGCAGTTCACGCATGCGATCGGCCTGCTTGGGATCAACCTTGGGGGCGCGCCACATGCGTGGGCTCGAGGAAAAGATCTGAAAGGTGTTGGCGCCAATCTCCCGCGCGCGCTCAACCGCGTTGGACGCCCCACCAGCTGTGCCGAGATGCACACCGATCCGTTTTGTCATTGGACCAGTCTACAGGCCGGCGGAGGACGGGCCGGAAGCATCTGATGGTTTGAGTTTGGCAGCGAACCGGGGCACCACAGACGTAAAATAACAGAGCAGGCAGGCTGAGGAAATGGGTGAGCTGAGATGACGAACGAACCAGTCAAAATTACGGCGGG
Source organism: uncultured Acidobacteriaceae bacterium (assembly GCA_963820245.1). GTDB lineage: Bacteria > Acidobacteriota > Terriglobia > Terriglobales > Acidobacteriaceae > Telmatobacter. The sequence continues at coordinate 457,742 of CAWFZC010000004.1, forward strand.
CCCCCGGCTGAAGATCGCCATGTTTATTGCGATCGTGGCCGATATTCTGCAGCTTGCGGTGTTCCCCTACTTTGTTGAGGGAGCGATGTCGCCCGCCGATGACATCCTCGACCTGAGCGTCGCGGGCATCCTGGCCTATCTGCTGGGCGGGCACTGGGAGTTCATGCCATCATTTCTCGCCAAGCTTGTTCCGGGAGTGGACATGATCCCCCTCTGGACGCTCGCAGTCGCCAACGTCTACCGGAAATCAAAACAGATTACGGTGCGGATGGAAGGCGGACAGGAAACGGGGCCTATGAGCGGAGACAAGCGACCATCCTGAAGCGGCGCAGGCAGAATCCTGTAGCACTTCACAAACATGGTTTAGACGGAGTAGCATGCGGTGCATGATGAACATGAACCGCCGCGACCTTTGTGTCGCACTCTCTTCCTTAGCAGCCCTGGCGGCTGCCACGCCGGCCAATGGCCAGGCGGCTTCCGACGAACCTGTGCTCTCGGTTCCCCGCACTTACAGATTCGAAGAATTGCCGGTGAAGACCGGCCCGAATGGGGAGTCGCGAGCTGTGCTTCATGGCGTACTGCCGACAGGCGAGACCGTGGAAATGCACGAGACGACGCTGTTGCCGGGTCATATGCCCCATCCACCGCACAAGCACCGTCATTCGGAGTTCATGCTTATCCGCGAGGGACAGCTGGAGTTCGACAACGATGGCAAGAAGGAGCGCGTGGGGCCGGGCGGCGTGGTGTTTGCCGCGTCAAACATCATGCACGGCGTGAAAAATGTGGGCGAGACCGACGCCCAATACTTTGTGGTTGCTATCGGACATGAGTAGCGGAGGGCTGGCTGGGAGGGCAACTCCGCGGACTCAGCTTTGAGCGGCACTAATTACCTGAAGAACAGACACATGCCGAGAAGGATTTGGATGTGTGGTTGTCGATGGCGCAGACGTACTGCGGCCAGAACGGTGTCAGCTCCCGCGAGGCGTCGCCAACAAAGTAATCGCGAATGTAAGCCCGGCTGATGGCGGTGGCCGCTGTGCTGTCCGCTCGGAATTCTCCAAGCAGCTTGCCAAGGGTTGCAGGCGAGAACTGATTCTCGTGAAACGTCTCCCGGAAGTCGTACTCCTTGACCCACCGCGTGGCAACACCCGTCTGGTTCGAGGCCGCGATCACTTCATAATCCTCAAGGACCGCAGTGGATGGGTCGATGCGCGCAATCGTAAAAGAGGGATTGTTGCCATCGACCGGCGAGATGGAAGAGACCATCTTGACCGCAACGGTTGAATCGCTGCCGGCATATGCGTCTTTGCCTTCGGGCTTGAGCAAACGCATTTCGTCCATGTGCGTGTGGGCAAAGATGGCGAGCCGCACCACGCTGGAGTGATCGACGAGCAGATCAGTCATTTTGTTGGAGGCGAGAAACGTGACTGCTTTATCACCACCACAGACATTTCTGAGTTTTGCGACCGTTGAATAAGGATCGATGCCGGGAGGAATGTGTCCCACGAACCAAACCTGCTGACCCGCCTGTTGCGCGCCAGTGAGTTGTTGCTCGAGCCAGTCCATTTGGGCGGTTGCTCCTTTGGAGTCGGACTCGCCCGAGCAGGTGAGGTACTTTGGCGACAGAAACAGATCGTTGACGACGATGAGGCGGGTATTGCGCATGGGCTCGGCCATGGAGACGCTGTAATAACCGCCCGCCGCGAATTGAGTGATGACGTCTACGCGCTCCGTGGGCGGCAGGGCCTCCGCAATGATCTTGCCGGCCTCAGCGAGAAAGCTGCTATTGGCGTCGAGTTGATAGTCGCCGCAGCCGCTGTCGTTGTTGCCTAAAGCGACGTAGATAGGCATGCCGGGAAAAGAGGCGCGCAACTCACGCACGACGAAGCTCAACGTCTTGAGCACAAATGCCTGATAATCGCCGGCGGTCGCGTTGGGAAACAAGGTGGAGTAGCGGCAGGTAAACGCATGGGCAATGAGATCACCACTGACGACCATGAATTTCGCGTTGGGCTGGTGGGCCTGCATGGCTTGAAGGCTGGAGCGAAGCAAGACGAATGGCGTGTCGACTCCGCGAGCGTGGCAGGTTTGCTGAAGAGAGGCGAAAGCTTGCTCCTGGTTGGCTGATGCTGGCGATGCGAGGATCGATTTCCATTCGGGCGCGGGCGCCGCAACAAGCGCCGTCACTTTACCAGGGTCGTGAAAGGGATCGAAATGGACGTCGCTGATCAAGAACGCTGGAACTGAGTGAGCTTCAGCGGGTTTGGTTTGATCAGCGCGCAGCGGAATTGCCTGGCTCGACGGCAAAGACTGCGCCAGCGCAGCGCGCAAAGGTACAAGCCAGATGGTCAAGCAGGCCAAGGCAATGGGTAGCTGGATCATGGTTGTAAAACGAAGAAGAGTGCGTGTGAGCGGAAACATAGTTGTGTTCCCATAGTAAGGGATTACGAACGGACACTGATGAGAGAGCGGGCCGGAGAAACTGCCGGAGATTAGGCGGCGCCTGAAGTTAGATCGCAGTTTGCTCGTTAATTGGGCCGCGTGCCACCGCAACTGACGGGAAGCTGATTCTTTGGTGTTTCGCGAATAACCACCAGATCAAAGCACTGGCTGGTGTCAACGCCGAATGCGCCCGGGGGTATGGCCGGCATCCTTGCACCGCCGGTGGAAGCCACGACGGGCGGAGCCGTGAACGGCGCGAGTTTGCGCTGCAGCATGGCGGCGGGAACTCGATAGCTTGCGAAGACGGCTTGAGCGATGGGAGCATCTTCTGCCGCAATGACTATAGGAGCTTGCGCCAAAAGCATGATGTTCTTGTAAGTGCCGCCGGAGTCGAGCGGCAGGGAGCAGACCGAGGCCATAACTCTGATTGGTCCTACCACGCTTGAGCCATCTGCAATGAAGCGGCCGCATTGGCCGAGCGCGGGAGGCATGGCAATGGGCGTGGACGATGTGATCTTGAGCTGCGGTGGCTGACCACCGCCGAGCGCAACTCCCTGTTCGATCATCATGGTGAACTTTTGCGTAAGACTGGCGGAGTATGGCATTGAAATGTCGATATCATTGTCACTCCTCTGACCCAGAATGAAAGCGGCGTTGCGCGCGACGATGGTGTCCCCAAGAAAGATCGTCTCTCCTCTGGTTCCGGTCATGACGACGATTGTGTCTCCACCCTTGGTAACGGTCCATCCCTGTGGAACACCGGCGGTGACGGTTTTGTCTGGCGATGTATAAGGGCTCAACGTGATGGGTGATTGCGCGGAAGTGCTCGCAGTGGAAGTTGAAAACAAAAGCGCCGCAGCGACCATGATTGCAGGCATGAATACGGCTCGCCTGCCTACTTGCATGAGCACAATTGCCAACCTCCGCTGTAGCTCGTTTGGAATGGCCCGCTCAAGCGAGTGCTCCAGTTGACGCGGATAAGTCCAAGTGAGTGCAAGCATACCATCGTGCGATAGTGGCAGCCAATGTTAGGGGACGAGCAGCAATCATCCTGCGACGTGAAAGTCTAGGAAGAGGGCGCCGACAGCGGTCGGCTGGCTGCCACGGATAAAGAGCGAGTAGGCACCGCGATCAATACCGCGTTTTCCTTGACCATCGACCAGGCTGAGCTGACGAGGATCGATGCGCGCATGAATTTTGGCGGATTGACCTGCTTTGAGTTGCATTTTCTGAAAGCCGAAGAGTGTGCGACGATGTGGACCGCGTTGGGGTGAGCCCGGATTTCTCCTCATGGGAATCGCAGATTGGCCGAAAGTAGAAGTGGGGGAGCATCTGACTCCATCCAGGTGGGTGATCATGTTTGGGACTGCGTTAACTCGCCGCGTGCCGGGCCCAAAGGACGGTGCAGAGATTCGCGAGCGCGATCGACGCGCCTCCGATCGCCTTGAGCTGAATCTTGCTCCGGGAACTCTCGAGTATCTGGGGATACGCATCTCATGCGCAGTAATCGACCTAAGCTTGACGGGTTGCTGCTTGAAGGCCCGTGAAGATTTCAAAGCCGGCGCGCTGGCGCACGTGAAATTGACTGTGCCAATCGATGGAATCGTTCTAAGTATCTGGGGGATTACCCAGTGGGTAAGGCGGGAGCGCACCCTGGGAATTCAGTTCATTCATCCGACGGGCCAATCGAAGAATCAGCTTGCCGGACTGTTGACCTGCCTGTTGGACAGGAGCGCTTCAGAGGTGGTGAGGGCGGCGCTTGCCGCCCAGGCCGAAAGCATGATTGTTTCGCTAGAGCAGGATGTACCGGTTGCTGCGGAGCCTTCGACGGTTGTGAATGAGGTCCAGCAGAAAGTGAGTGAAGTGGGAGTTCCTTCGACCCGAAGGCCGGGCCCGCGCGATGTCCACAAAGTGCAAGACCTGCGTGCTGAGGAGTCCCCAGCCGTTTTGCACCTGGTGACTGGTGATTTGCAGCTGGGGGGACACGTTCTTGACCTGAGTTTGTCAGGATGCATCGTGAGGCTGAATCACCCGTATGCCGGAAACATTATGGTGCGCGTCGAAGTGGACTTCCAGGTAAGAGGGCTGCACTTTCGGCTGCCGGGCGTGACGGAAGCATTCCATGACAAGCGCACAGTTGAGGTTCGATTTCTTGATGTGAGCACACGCAAGAAGGAAGACCTCGACCAGGCGATCCGGGAGATGATTGCGATTGATGGGAAGAAGAGTGCGGGGACCGAGGCGTTTTCCGAAACGAGTTCCTGAAGGATCGTCGAGCCCGGCTGCGGCCAAATACCTAATTGGGTTAAGATGAACTTAAGAAAATCGGCTCGCATTTCAAGCTGTTGATTCTAAATGTGGCCCCGTAGCTCAGCTGGATAGAGCATCGGTTTCCTAAACCGCAGGTCGGCTGTTCGAATCAGCCCGGGGTCACCATAGTTCTCAAGCACACATGAAGGCGCAATCGCATGTCGAGGCGGCGTCAGACCAGCCTCGCCTGGCTTTGACATTGCTTCCGATTGCGGTTATAAAAGTTGATGTCATCGAAACTCGTTCGATGACATCACGACTGTGCGCTGGTGAAACGGTGCGGTCGACAACTTGGAATCGCAAGGATGCTCGGGAAGGCGGTGAAAATCCGCCACTGCCCCGCAACTGTGAGCGCCGCTGATTCTGTGACCGTCGATTGGGTCATTGAGTTAGGAAAGAAATTCAGCCGGGTTTTTCTGCATTTAGTTAGAACCCAGGAAACCACTGGAAACGAGTACTCGCTTGTTTTTGGGAAGGTGGCTGAAGAAGGCGCAAGTCAGGAGACCGGTCCTCGCGTCTTTACCCGCTTTCGCGTCCCGAGGGGGACGAAGGAGCCATCATGACCGTTTTCTCATTCACACGCGCCGTTCCTTTCCGCGCGATCGCATATTCCCTTGCAGCCATCCTGTTCCTCTTGTTGAGCCCCGGCAGCCGGGCTGCGTCAATCCGCGGCGTGGTGACGGATGCAACCGGCGCCAAAGTCACCGGCGCGAATGTTGCGCTTGTAAGCGGCGGCAAGGTTGTGGCTTCAGCCGTGTCGACGGCTGACGGCAGCTTTCAGATTCTTACCGGCGGGGAGGGACGATTCTTCCTAGTGGTCTCAGCTAAGAGCTTTCGGCAATTGCAGACCCCGGACTTCTATGCCGGGCACATGGACAGCATTGAGCGGAATGTTGTGATGGAACCGGAGTGGGTACGCGAGTCGATTGTGGTGACGGCGACAGGAACGCCGACGCCGCAGCCACAGACGAGTGCGGCAACAAGTGTCCTGGGGCCATCGGATCTTGCACTGCGCGACGACCTGGTGAGCGCACTCAGGCTGATGCCGGGCACGACTGTGGTGCAGGAGGGGCAGAAGGGGGCGCAGTCGTCGTTGTTTGTGCGCGGCGGCAACTCCGATGCAAACAAGATCCTGATTGACGGCGTGAGCGCGGGCGACCTGGGTGGACGGTTCGACTTTGGTCCGCTGTCGACAACCGCTGTTGAGAGCGCGGAGGTGTATCGGGGACCCAATTCAAACCTGTATGGCGCTGATGCGTCGAGCGGTGTCGTCAGCCTGACTACTCCTCACGGGACCACCAGCTTCCCTTCCCTGCTGCTGCAGGCGGACGGCGGCAACTTGAGCACGTCGCGCGAGCAGATCGAACTGGCCGGCGCGCACAACAAACTCGATTACCTGGGCGCGTACAGCTGGCTGCAAACAGCCAACAACCTGCCCATGGATGCGTACCATCTGGGCACCGCGGCAGCCAACGTCGGGTGGGCACCGAACGGAAGCACGCAGATTCGCGCCACGTTTCACTGGGGCGTGTCGGCGTCTGGAGTTCCGAACGCATGGGACTTTTATCACGTGGCCGATGACGCGACCCAGAAGGACCAGGACATTTATTTGAGTGGCTCTGCCGACAATCTGACGACTTCGGCGTTTCATCAAAGCGTGCGCTACGGCCTGACGCGCAAGCGCGAGCAGTACAGCCTGTGGAAGCAGGACGGCAATGGGTCGTTTGATGCCTATGGAGACAGCCTCGGCCAGGGCGTCACCATTACTGGCGCAAACGGCTACTCGGCAGTGGGGCAAGCAGTGCTCGACTACGCACAGACGTATCCCTACACCTATCAGCTGGCTTCCAATCGCGACCAGGTTTCCTACAACGGGAACTACCGGTTTACGCCGCACGTGGCCGCAATGGGTGGATTCCACTACGAAGATGAGCGCGGTCTCGAGAATGTGCCCACGTACGGAACGCGCGACGTAGCTGAGCGCACAAACTACGACTATCTGGCCGCGGTGAATGGCGACTACAAGGGCCGGTTCTTCTACACGCTTGGCGGCAGCCTTGAGCACTACTCTCTGTTCGGCACGCAAACCTCACCGCGCGCTGGGATTTCGTATTATGTGGTGCGGCCGCGCAAGGGCATCTTCACGAGCACACGCATCCTGTTCAACTTCGGCGACGCAGTGCGCGAGCCGGCGTTGACCGATCAGTTTGGATCGCTCTACCAATTCCTGGTGTCGAACGGCTATGCGTCAACTGCCACGCAACTGCAGATTGCGCCTTTGGCCGCGCCGAGCGTGCGCACGTATGAAGGCGGCATGGAGCAAGGTTTCTTCAGCGATCGAATTATTTTTCGCGCCAGCTACTTTCACAATCAGTTCGGGCGCGAAATCGAATATGTGGGTGGGGCGTTGCTGCCGAATTTGCTTCCGGGGCTAAGCGCGGCGCAGAAGCTGGCTCTGAAAAATGCGCTGGGCTACTACTACACCGACGATTACGGCCTGACCGTGAATACGGAAGCGTTCCGCGCACAAGGGATTGAATCAACCGTTGAAAGCGGGATTGGTCGGTCAATCTTTTTGCGCGGTGGCTACACGTATCTTGACAGCGTGGTGCAGCGCTCGTTCGACAGCGACAATGAAGCACTGCTGGGTGGATACGCACCGACTTACAACGGAATTCCGATTGGCGCCATTTCCCCGCTGGTGGGCGCACGGCCGTTTCGGCGTCCGCCGCATACTGGATTCTTTACGGCAAGCTATGCGCACAAAAACTTGTCAGGCGCATTCACGGCGGCCTTCGCGAGCCGCAGTGACGACTCAACCTATCTTGAGTACGCGGACGCCAACGGCGGAAACAGCTTGCTGCTGCCCAACCGCAATCTCGACCATGGCTACGCAAAGCTTGATCTGGGCGCGAGCTACCAACTGCTCTCGTGGCTTGGCGTTTATGGCCAGGGAGAGAATCTGCTGAACCAGGAGAACATTGCCCCGATCGGCTACCCCAGTCTTCCGTTCACCGCGCGCGTGGGTCTGCGCATCGCCTGGGGCATCGGCAGCAAACAGTAGGGTTCCTCGAATCTCGGAGCACATTGCTTTTCATCATAGAAATGAACTGCAGGCGCGGTCGGGCTTCCGGTTTGTTGTGTCAATCCTGCCCCTGCAAAAAGGATTGGATTGCACAGTGGGCCCCGCGGCGAGCGAGAATCGCTGAGGAGACGGGCTTCAATTCGTGTTTTTATGGCGTAAAAGCATAGTTCACAATATCAATACAAATTAGTAAATTGTGGAAATCTTTGTATTTTCTATTGAAAAAGTAACCAAAATCCTATTACTATTGGATTCCCCGAATGTGCTAGATCCTGCGTAATTCGAATTTCGAGGTGTCAATATGGCCTGCCCGAAGTGCCTATCGGATTCAGTGTCCGTCGTTCCGGCTGAGATTCGTCTCTATCGCAACGGCCCCCGGACCCTGAGCCACCCTCCCATGAGCCCGTCCCCTGATATTCATGTGTGCCTTGATTGCGGTTGGTCGGAGTTTTCGATTCCGCGCACTTGGCTTTCCGCCGGGTGGCTGCATTCAGCGCGCCCCACCATTGCTCCAGGAGGAACCACTCTTGAAGCAACGATCATAGCTGCCACGACGTTATAGAGCTGTTCACGACGGGCGACCCGGCAACTTCCCCTCCCCTAAGAGATTTGCCGTGCAGGAAAAAAAGGCCCCCAGCCGAAGCTGGGGGTCTTTCGCGTTTGTGGTGCGAACAGCGGTTTAGTACATGCCGTCCATGCCGCCACCGTGGCCGCCGCCTGCCGGTGCTGCCTTGGCCTCGGGAATCTCCACAATCAGAGCTTCCGTCGTCAACAGCAGAGCCGCAATCGAAGCCGCATTCTGCAGCGCGGTGCGTGTCACCTTGGTGGGATCGATGACGCCGGCCTTCACCAGGTCCTCGAAAGCGCCAGTCTGCGCGTTGTAACCGAAGTGCTGCTCCTTTGACTCGAGCACCTTGGCCACGACAACCGCACCCTCTTCACCGGCATTCGCCACGATCTGGCGAAGCGGCTCTTCGAGCGAGCGGCGAACAATCTGTGCGCCAATCTTCTCGTCGCCTTCCAGGGTAGCAATCAGCTTGTCCACTGCCGGAATCGCACGAACCAGAGCCACGCCGCCGCCGGGGACGATGCCTTCCTCGACTGCCGCACGGGTTGCATGCAGAGCGTCTTCAACGCGAGCCTTCTTCTCCTTGAGCTCGGTCTCGGTTGCCGCACCCACCTTGATGATAGCGACACCGCCGACCAGCTTGGCGAGGCGTTCCTGGAGCTTTTCCTTGTCGTAGTCGGATGTGGTCTTCTCGATCTGCGAACGGATCTCCTTGACGCGGCCTTCGATTTCAGACGACTTGCCAGCCCCATCAACGATGGTGGTGTTGTCCTTGTCGATGGTGATGCGCTTTGCCTTGCCGAGATCTTCGAGCTTGACGCTCTCGAGCTTGATGCCGAGATCCTCGGTGATGGCCTTGCCGCCCGTGAGGATGGCAATGTCGCCCAGGATTGCCTTGCGGCGATCGCCAAAGCCGGGAGCCTTGACAGCGGCGACGTTCAGCGTTCCGCGCAGCTTGTTGACCACGAGCGTGGCAAGGGCCTCGCCCTCAACATCCTCAGCGATGATGAGAAGCGGCTTGCCACCACGGGCAACCTGCTCGAGCAGTGGAAGCAGATCCTTCATGGCGCTGATCTTCTTTTCATAGATCAGCACGTAGGGCTCGTCAAGAACCACTTCAAGCCGCTCTGCGTCGGTTACGAAGTAAGGGCTGAGATAGCCGCGGTCGAACTGCATGCCGTCGACGGTCTCAAGGCCGGTGTGCATGGTCTTGGACTCTTCGATGGTGATGACGCCATCCTTGCCCACAACCTTGACGGCATGAGCGATGATGTCACCGATCTCCTGGTCGCCGTTGGCCGAGATGGCGCCCACCTGGGCAACCGAACCCTCGTTCACAGGCTTGGAGAGCTTGCCAAGGGCTCCACCCTCGGTCCACTTGCCGTCCTTGTCGCGCGCGCCGATGACAACGGTCACGGCCTTCTCAATGCCGCGCTTCAGGGCGGTCGGGTTTGCGCCTGCAGCCACGGTCTTCACGCCTTCGCGGAAGATGGACTGGGCAAGAACCGTTGCTGTCGTCGTGCCGTCGCCGGCAACGTCGGAGGTCTTTGAGGCCACTTCGCGAACGAGCTGAGCGCCAACATTCTCAAGCGGGTCCTTCAGATCGATTTCCTTGGCCACAGTTACGCCGTCCTTTGTAATAGTCGGCGAGCCAAACTTCTTTTCGATTACGACGTTGCGGCCCTTGGGCCCGAGCGTCGCCTTGACAGCGTCGGCGAGCGTGTTGACGCCGCGCAGAATCGCTTGACGGGATTCCTCACCGTGCAGAATTTGCTTTGCCATGCTCGTAACTCTCCTTAGTACAGTTGTCAGTTGTAGGTGGTCAGTTGTCAGCGATCGCTATCCAGCCGCCAGTCCCCGCCCTCATCTCTCAGCGGGCTTTTCCTGACAACGGATAACTAATACCTGATTACTTCTTGACGATGCCGAGGACTTCTTCTTCCCGCATGATCAGGAACTCTTCGCCATCGAGCTTGATTTCGGTGCCTGAGTACTTGCCGAAGAGGATATTGTCGCCAGCCTTGACATCGAGCGGGAAGACTTTGCCTTCATCGTTCGACTTGCCTTTGCCGACCGAGATGACCTTGCCTTCTTGTGGCTTTTCCTTGGCGCTATCGGGGATGATGATCCCTCCGCGCATGGTTTCGCCCTCTTCCAGACGCCGGACGAGAATGCGATCGTGAAGCGGAGTGAATGTGGTTGTTACGGATGTTGATGCCATTGTTTCTCTTCTCCTTCACACACCTGCCGGGTTGAGCCCGACGGGTGGGATTTGAGTGATTTACGACAAAAACTCTCGGAATCTGCCCTGAACAGCCTCGAGAAGATGATTCAAGGGCCGAAATGAGCAGTCCAGCTGGCAGAATGCTAGCACTCTAGCCTTCCAATTGCTAAAGATAGTGGGGCGATACAGCGATTGTCAAGAGGAGAATGATTAAAATATGAGTGCATTTCACTCATAAAGTATGCCTGCTTCCTAAGAAGGGGCTTGCGGCCAGAACGGGGGTTGGGCTGGGCGATCGTGTGTCGGTGCGTTTACAATTGGCGCATGTTTCTGCGAAATTTTTCCCGTTTATGCACTGTGGTAGCTGGCCTTGCGCTGGTTGCCGGATCGCTCCACGCCGTCGCTCAACAAGGTGACTCCTCGCGTGGCCGCAAGTACAAGGTTCCGCCGCCGTCTTCACGCATTGAAGTGAGGGTTGTACGGGACGCAAGCGGCAAGCCGGTAGAAAGCGCCGCGGTGATCTTTCATCCCATGGAAGGGGATAGAGACAAGGGCGCGATGGAGCTGAAGACCAACGAAGATGGCAAAGCCATGATCGATGTGATTCCGATCGGCGACACGGTGCGCCTGCAGGTGATCGCCAAGGGGTTTCAGACGTACGGTCAGGACTACAAGATCGACAAGTCAGACATGTCGATGGAAGTTCGACTGAAGCGGCCGGGTGAGCAATACTCCATTTACAAGAACAACAATGGCAATACCGACTCGGGCAAGGGTGCGGACAAACCAACGGATGGTTCATCCTCGACCCCTCCGCCTGACGGAAAAGACAGAAGCGCAACTCCGCCGAAGCAGTAAAGTGCGTCAAGACGGGAGTGCCTGGGACGCCGCAAGGTGTCCTGACATTTTCTGCCTGACAACGTGATCTGAACACGTGAATCGATCAGCGATGCCTACCTTACCCCTGAGCGGAAAATCGGCACTGGTCACAGGCGGAGCGCGGCGCATCGGCCGCGCCATCGCAATGGCTCTGGGAGATGCCGGAGCCGACGTGGCGATCACCTACAGAACTTCCAGCGAAGAAGCCGCGCATACGGTGCGAGAGATTGAAGCGCTGGGACACCGCGCAGTTGCGATCTCATGCGATGTGCGCTCGGAGGCCTCAGTACGCGAGGCGGTGGGAGCCGCAGCCAGCCACTTCGGCAGGATCGATCTGCTGGTGAACAATGCGGCCATCTTTGAAACGGGCTCACTGGAAGAGATCAGCGTCGAACGGTGGGACGCCGTGTTTGAGACCAACACGCGCGGCCCGTTTCTGCTCGCCCGCGAGGCTCTCAAACATCTGCGCCCGGTTCAGGGCAGGATTGTAAACATTGGTTCGCTGGGCGGCGCGCACGCGTGGGCAACACATGCGCACTACTGCGCGTCGAAGGCTGCGCTGCACATGCTCACGCAGGCGATGGCCAAGGGATTTGCGCCGCAAGTGAGCGTGAACTGCGTTGCGCCGGGATGGATTGAAACGGAAGAGAGCGCAGGGGATGCTGCGCGCCGCATTGCCAGCCGCACACCAATGCAGCGCAACGGATCAGCAGACGATGTTGCCCAGGCTGTGGTCTTCTTTGCCACATCACCCAGGTTCATTACCGGCCAGATTCTGATGGTGGATGGCGGACTGGGACTTGCCTAGATAAATAATCAGCTTTGCTGGGAGCGCGCGAAGAGACGGTCCCAGAATTTTCTCGCTGTTGATTTGGGGCCCAGTTCACCAAGCGATGCAGTGCTGCCCGCATAACGTCGCGCATTAAACCTCAAAGGCACATGATCCGACAAGCCTAACGGTTCAGGTTGCAGCGGCCACGCAGTACCTTCAACCGCCACCCAGGGGTTAGTGATCATGAGGCGGCGCGCGGTCTCCTCGCCCTGCTTATTGGCCACATATTCAAAAGCGGTCTTCAAATGCGGTGGGCGCCATGTGAGGCGGTGCGCATCGGTGGCGAGAAAGTGAATCCAGCGGCGATGCAACAGTTCGTTGGACAAGTCCTCAGCCAATTTGCCGCATCGTCCGTAAAGAGCATTGGCAGTGACCTGAACGAGACAGCCCTTGCGCATCCAATCGGCGAGCAATTCGGGATTGTTCTGCACCGCCGGATATCGCTCAGGGTGCGTAACGATGAGCCTGTATCCAACCGAGAGCAGCCGGTCAAGCGCGTCCGACATTTGCGGTGAAATTGCAGTGTTCGGAAACTCGATGAGCAGATATCCCCTGCCATTTATAGAATAGCGAAAAGGATCGGAATAGGCTGCAAAGATGTTTTCAGCCGACATATGGAAGTCGCATCCGAGGCTCAGGTCGATGATGCCGTCCAGTCGGATGCGTAACTCTTCGAAGCGTTCTCGTATGACGGCTTCTCGATAAGGGAAGTCGTCATTTGCATGGGGAGTGCAAACGATGTGGGTAATGCCATCCATCGCCGCTTCTTTCGCCATGGCGAGAGAAGTCTTCAAATCGGGCGATCCGTCGTCGACGCCGTAAATGAGATGGTTGTGAATGTCGATCATCGTTGGCAGATTTCACTTCCCTGCAAGTGAGGCCTTACTTTGTTGCGAGGGCTTCAACCATGGATGCGAAGATCTTCCAACCGTCAGCAGAGCCGAGCAATTGCTCGCTGGAGCGGTCGGGGTGGGGCATCATGCCCAGAACATTCCTGCCTGCGTTGAGAATGCCGGCGATGCTGCTGAGGGAGCCGTTGGGATTGGCTTCGGCCGTGAGTTCGCCCGCGGGCGTGGAGTAGCGGAAGGCGATGCGATCTTCAGACTCGAGGCGATGGAGTTCATCGGGCTCGCAGAAGTAGTTCCCTTCCATGTGGCCGATGGGCATCTGGAGCACATCGCCTTTGGCGAGCTGATTGGTAAAGGGGCTGTTGGATGTCTCACAGCGGAGATGCACCTGCTTGCAGATGTACTTGAGGCCGGCGTTGCGCATGAGCGCGCCTGGCAGCAGGCCGGACTCGGTGAGGATCTGAAAGCCGTTGCAGATGCCGAGGACAAGGCCTCCGGCGTCGGCGAACTTTTTGACGGACTGCATGACGGGAGCGAAGCGGGCGATGGCGCCGGTGCGGAGATAGTCGCCATACGCAAAGCCGCCGGGCACGAGCACGGCGTCGACTCCCTGGAGATCGGCGGAGTCGTGCCAGAGCATGGTGACGGGCTGACGCGCGATGTCGGCAATCACGTTCTGCGTGTCGTGATCGCAGTTGGAACCGGGAAAAACGAGAACCCCGAATTTCATGTTTCTAGGTTAACAGTTTCGTGTGGGGAGGAAATGTGCGGCTGGAAGAGGCGCGGGAAGTGGCTGGAAATGGAACAATTTGTGGGACATCAACAACGTTAAGTGTTCAATCCGATGGTTGCGGAACAGCGCGAAATGGTCCATCAGAAGGTTACAAAGTGCAAGAAATGTTCGATCGAATGGTTACGAAACAGCGCGAAGTGTTCGCTTAAAAGGTTGCGAAATACATTGAAATCTTGGTCTAACTGGATACGATTTTCGACATACTTGACCCAGAAATTTCCCGAAATTGAACTTTAAAAACCCAGAAATTTACGGTTTAAGAAAAGGGGTTAGCCGAGAATTTCCCGAAGAATTGCTAGATGCGCGTTTTTTGCGCTGGAAATCGCAGTTCTTGCGAGTTTTGCGGTTCGTTGGAGATTGATTTCGCGGGTTTTTCTTGCCTGTGGGGGAAAAGCAGGGACCAGGGATTAGGGAACAGGGATAAGAAAGGCTCGAGGAGGAGTCTGTTCTTTCCCACCTATCCGCGGTGAAACATTGCGGATGGATGGGGCACCCGGCACCCGATCTCGAAGGGGACTCTTCCCGTCTTTGCTCCGAGACGGTTGTCGGGTTAGCTTGGATTTGAAAAAGGGGAGTGTGACGCGACCGTGAGAACGGATTTGCTGCGATTTGATGGAGCCGTGGAGCGGGATGACGCCGTGGACGCGTGGCTGAATTGCCATGTGGGCGAGTTGGGGGTGATTGCGCGTGCGTGGTTTGAGGTGATGCGCGGATGTGGGGACGAAGTGCGCGAACTGGTGCATGACGGCTGTCCGGTGGCTTGCCTGGGCGATGCGCCTTTCGGCTACGTGAATGTTTTCACTGCACATGTGAACGTGGGGTTCTTTCATGGCGCGGCGCTTAAGGATCCTGCGGGGTTGCTCGAGGGGGCCGGCAAGCGGATGCGCCATGTGAAGCTGAGGCCGGGAAGGCCGACGAATGACACGGCGCTGCGGGGCCTGATTGAGGCGGCTTATCGGGATATCAAGGGGCGGGTGGAAAACGGGTAAGGCAGCATTTCTCAAATACCGCATAACGACCCGGAATACAAGGTATGGCGAAGCATCCGAGGGACGGGAGGCCCTCAGGACAGCCGATCTGGAGATCGGCGCTACGATTTTCTGCGGCCTGCGGGAAACGTGGGCTAGATCGGCACAGCCTCCACGATGTTGACTGCGGCGTTGGTGGGGATGACGCGGTTGAGTTTGAAGCTGGCCTTTTCAAGCAGTGCGCGGTACTCCGCTTCGCTGCGCTCCTGACCAGTGGTGAGTACCAACATGCTGATGTCGAGCATCTTTCCGGGATGGAAGGCATTGCCTTCCGGCAGCACGTTTTCGATGATCAGCAGGCGGCTGTTTGAGGGCATGGCCTTGTGGCAGTTGGCGAGGATCGTGAGGCACTGTTCCTCGCTCCAGTCGTGGATGACGTGCGACATCAGGTATAGGTCGCAGCCGGCAGGGATCGTCTCGAAGAAGTTGCCTGCGGTAAAGCTGACGCGATCACTCAAGCTGCGAGATTTGATGAGTTCTTCGGCGCTTGCTTGATTCTCTGCAAGGTCGAAGACGATTCCTTTTGGTCCGGGGTGGCTTGCGAGGACGGTGTTGAGCATGTGCCCCGTGGCTCCGCCGATGTCGACGATTTTGGAAAAAGGAGTGAAGTCGTAGGCAGCCGCAACGGCAGGCGCCTCAGGAAAGTTGAGGCCGATGAGCATGTCGTGGAACCAGGTGGCTTCATCGGGTAGACCGGAAATGTAGTCGAAGAACGGCGCGCCGAAATGTTTATCGAACGACGGCTTTCCAGTTTGCACCGAATACAAGAGCTTTGACCACGGAATGATGAACAGGTCTCCGGTGGCCGACAGGATCGACGTGCGCACGGAGCCGGGGACGCCCGAACGCAGGGGCTCGGAGAGCGGAGTGAGTGAGAACCGGCTGGACTGGTCCTGGCTGAAGATGCCAAGAGCGGAGAGCGTGCGCATCACTCTGAAGAGCGCGACGGCGTCCGTTCCGGTTGCGGCGGCCAATTGTTCTGCTGTTCGGGGGCCATCGGCAAGATGGTCGGCCAGGCATAGCTTGGCGGCGAGTCCCAGAAGGAATGCCGGACTAAAGCCGAACGCCATCTGCATGAGGACCGCCTGCGGCGGCGGCGCTTGTGGGGAAGCTGCTGCTGACATGTTGACCTCGTTTGTGGGGAACCGAGGTTCAAATGTAGCAAGGAGGATTGGGATGTGTCGACAGATTTTTGGCTAGTCTGCCGCTGCGGACAAGAGGCCCGAGGCAAGAAATTCGCTGACGCTCTGTTCCCTGACGGCCCATCCGGCGAGGAGCAGGCTTGGCGCGGCGGTGGGCCTGGCGTGGCCCAGGTTGGCAAGTGTGGTGTGGAGGACTTGCTGATCGGGTTGAGCGGCGTGGGAGACGACGGCGCAGGGAAAGTCGGGCGGGAGGCCTTCAGCCAGCCACTGAGCAGCGAGCAGGGTGAGATCGCGGCCGGGCATGTAGACGACGCGGGTTGCGTCTTCGATTTGCGGCAGCGGGGCATTGTTGTGCGACTGGGCGTGATGGCCGGTGGTAAGCAGGACGCTGGAGGCGCAGGCGCGATCGGTGAGCGAGCGGCCGAGTGCGGCGGCGGCGGCAAAGGCCGCGGAGACACCGGGGACGATGGTATAGGGGATGCCCGCATCGGTGAGGGCCGAGATTTCTTCGGCGGCGCGGCCGAACAAAAGTGGGTCGCCACTCTTGAGACGGACGACGGTGCGGCCCGCTTGCGCGTGGTCGATCATGAGCGCGTTGATTTCGTCCTGGGTGATGGTCTTGGTGCCGCAGCGCTTGCCTACGTTGACTGTTTGGGCGGATGGAGAGGCGAGCGAGAGGATGGACGAAGGGACGAGGTCGTCGTGGAGGATGACCTGCGCGGATTGGATGAGGCGGCGGGCGCGAACGGTGAGCAGATCGGGGTCGCCGGGGCCTGCGCCGACTAACGCTACCTGGGGGTCTACATTTCGTTCCGACCCTGCGGGGCGGAGGCCATTCAACGGCGGGCTGTTCCCAGGGCTGCGTCCGCCGCGGCGGACTTGCCCTGGGCTATTTTCGTGCGCTCCCTCCGGGAGCTTAAAAGCGGGTCTTTCGACTCGCTGCGCTGCGCTCCGGTCGCTCAGGATGACAGGGTTGTTTATTTCTGGTGTCCTGTTGTCGCTAAGGATGACAGTCTCTATTATGAGGTCAGGTGGGGTCTGCGCAAGCTGGCGCGTGGAACAGGTGGGGCTGTCGCAGATTTGGCGGTGGGCCAGCTCGTGGAGGAGGAGCTTGCGCTCTTCGCTGCGGGGATAGGTGGCGAGAACTTCGCGGCGCAGCTGGCCGAGGTTGGCGAGCCAGGGGCCGAGATCGTGCGGCAGCTGCTCGTCGATTTCGCGGCGAAGACGCTGGGCGAAGGCGGGGCTTTCTCCTGCTGTGGAGATGGCGATCTGTAGATCGCCGCGAGAGACGACGGAGCCAAAGAAGAAGTCGCAGTTGGGAATGTCGTCGACGCTGTTGCAGAGGATGTTGCGCTCGAGTGCGCCGGCGTAGACAGCCTGGTTGACGGCGGGCACGTCGGTTGCGGTGATGACGATGAAATTGCCGTCGAGATCGGAGAGTTCGAATGGACGCTCGACGAGGGAGAGCTTGCCTTCTTGAGCAAGTTGGAGGATTTCGGGACGAGCCTGAGGCGCGACGACGCGGAGGCTCAGGCCGGTCTTGAGGATGGAGCCGATTTTCTCGAGAGCCACGTTGCCTGCCCCGACCAGCAGACCGGGGCGGCCTTCGAGTTTGAGGAAGATGGGGAGAAGGGTCAAAGTACAGCTCCTAGCTGCTAGCTTCTAGCTTCGGAAATTCGTTCGCTTAGTTCTTGCTTTCTCAGGTGCCCAAAAGCTAGGCACCTGGGGCACCCGCGCTTTCTGGTGGGAATTGGATTCCCGTGCTTCTTGCGTTCCCTGGTCCTCAAGTGCGAGGGACCAGGGGCACCCGCGGTTCGTCGCGGAAATTCGTACTCGAGTTGTTCCTTTCCCGGGTGACCAAAAGCGAGGCACCTGGGGCACCCGGTGTTTCTTCGTTACCGATGCTCGCAGCTTTTCAATCGGCTACGCCGTGCGGTACTGCGCCTGCGGGCACGTCGCGCTCGACCGAAGCTAGATTCTCTCCGGCTAGCTGGGCGCGGAGTTCGTCGTTGGTGTGGCGGCCGAACCAGGTGCGAAGATTTTCCTCGGGCGTGCGTCCGGCGAGGTAATGACGCAGGAGACGCTCGAGGGCCTCAGGAACCAATGGCGCGGGGCAGCGATAACCGACTGGACGCGAGATGGCGGCCTGCTGGCCGACCGCTCCGCCAAGGCAGAAGTAGTAAGCGTCGGTGAGCTTGCCTTCGTGCTTGATCTTTTTGCCTTCGAGGCCGACGTCGGCGATCCAGTGCTGTCCGCAGCCGTTGGGGCAGCCGGTGACGTGAAGCTTGAGTTGCTGGTCGAATTGCGGGAGGCGTTCTTCCATCTCATCGACGAGCCAGCGGGTGAAGCCCTTGGTCTCAGTGATGGCGAGCTTGCAGAACTCAGTGCCGGTGCAGGCGACGGCGCCGCGGAAGAAAGTGGACCCGTCGACATGGAGGCCGATCTGGTTGAGTTCGCGGGCGAGTTCGGCGGTTTTAGCGTTGGGGACGTCGACGAAGACGAGATTTTGCGAGACGGTGGCGCGGAGCGAGCCGGAGCCGAAACGCTCGGCGAGTTCGGCGCACTGCTGCAACTGCTCGCCTGTCATGCGGCCGCGGAGGACAGATGCGCCGACGTAGGACAGGCCGGGCTTGCGCTGGGGATGGATGCCGGCGTGGTCGCGGAGAACGTCGTCGGGGACGCGCTCTTCGCCAGCGGGGAGGAGCGTGAAGGGGAGGCGCGACTGGAGCTCGGTGAGGAAGGACTCGGGAGTCCAGCCTTCTTTCATGAACAGGTACTTCATGCGGGCGCGGTCGCGGCTGACGCGAAGTGCTTGCTGGTCGCGGAAGATTTCAGTGACGGCGCGCGCGGCGGGGACTGCCTGATGCGGCAGGAGGAACGTGTGGAGGCGGAGGGCGAGGTGCGGCTCGTTGGAGAGGCCGCCGCCGACACGAAGCGAGTAGCCGATTTCGCCGTTGAGTTTGGCGGGGGTGAGGGCGATGTCGTTGATCTCCGGATAGGGGCACCAGGAGGGGCAACCGGTGGCGCAGATTTTGAATTTGCGCGGCAGGTTGTAGAACTCGGGATTGGCCGTGAGCAGATGCGCGATCTCGATGGCGATGGGCGACGCGTCAATGAGCTCGTCGGCCGCGACGCCGGCAAGGGGGCAGCCCGTAACGTTGCGCACGACGTCGCCGCAGGCGCCCTTGGGCGAGAGGCCGATGGCGCTGAGCGCGTCCACTACTTCAGGGAGCGACTCAATGGTGAGCCAGTGAAGCTGGATGTTCTGGCGGACGGTGATGTCGGCGAGGTTGCGGGCGTGCTTGCGTGTGATGTCGCCAATGCTGCGGAGCTGACTGGCGGTAATGATGCCGTTGGGAATGCCGATGCGCATCATGAAGTAGTCAGAGGCGAGGCCCTCGCCGCCCTTGCCACCGGTGGCGCCGACGCCGTCTCCCTGGGTGTAGACGCCCCACCACTTGAAGTACAAGTTGGCCCATTCGGGGACGACGCTGGAACGGCCGGCGCGGGCAAACTCGCGCACGTCGTTGAAGGCTTCCCACGGGTTCTTTTCGAGCTTGAGTCGCTCGGCGCGCTGGGCTTTGGTTTCTTTGACTTCAGGAGCTTGGCTCATTTTGACCTTCTAACTTTGATGGGGACGGCGGAAAACAGAAAACCCGCGACAGCTTAGGCTGCATCGCGGGCATCGGGGAAACCTGGAATTTTACCGGACTGTCAGACCAAGGTCTACCTGCGCGCGCGAAGCAGCGTACAAAGGCGACAACAGGTCATACCGTCCATGATTTTATGGTAACTGCATTCGATTGGAAACGCAAACGGTGTTGAAGTGGCAGGCATTATGCCGCATAGCCGGGTTACGGACACGAGGCGGGCTGAGGCATGGAGACCGAGACGATGTGGAGCTCAGAGGCTGTGGGCACGGAGAAGGTGAGGACGTTGCCGGGTTGGGTTGGGCTGGCGGTGGGCCCGGATTTGTTCAGTTCCGCTTCAATCCAGACGGAGGCTTCGGCTGAGCCTGTGGGCGGAAAGGCGATGCGGGTGGCGATCTGGCCGTTGACGCGGAGCTCGGCATAGCGGGCGGAGGTGAGCAGGTTGGAATAGACGATCTGCAAGGGCACATAGCCGGTTCGGCAGACGAGGCCTGTGCTGTTGAAGACCTGGTCTTTTGTGTTGGAGGCCGCGTGTGTGGTGGCTGCGGCGGTAGGCGGGGCCGAATGGAAGTGCGTCATGGGCTGATCGGTTCCATGGATGAGGAGCAGAACTGCGTCGGAGGCGGAAACGGTGCCGGAGTAGCTGTGGTCGAATGCGCCGAGATCCTTGCCGGCGAAGAGGTCCTTGACTGTAGACGAAGAGTCGGTGAGACCGAGTTGTCCCCAGTCGAAAGTGATGGTGGCGTCTTTTTCAGTGCGATTGAGGAGAAGGACGGCGCGATCGCCGGGTGCGGCGAGGTGCTTTGACCAGACTTCAAGTCCGTTGTCGGCGGAGACTTTGACGGCCTGGAGGCCGAGCGGATCCTGATCGATGGCGAGCACGTCGGGATTGGTGAGCGTGGCGAGCGTCGCGGGGGAGAGCGTGGTGAGGTCGGCGCCGACGAGAAGCGGTGCACCGGAGATGGCCCAGAGCGCCATGTGCACGCGGTTCTGCTCGTCGGTAAGTCCGGGCATGCCGAGGACCATCATGTCGGGGTCGTTGTAGAAGCCGGAGTGCTGCGCTTCGGGGTGGATGCCCTGGTCGAAGTTCGATAGCATTTTTTTGAAGGTGGCTTTGCGGCCCGCGTTGGGGGAGTTGGCGACGATGGGCGCGACGATGTCACCGCTGGTGCGCCAGATATCGGCCGGCGCGCCGCCCACGTTGGGCGCCCAGGTCCAGGGGCTCTGTTTGCCCCAGTTGCAGATGGAGTAGAAAAGGTGATGGCCGGTTGCTGCTTCGGCGCGGGCGATGGAGCGGGCGATCTCAGCGTACTGCACAGCGGGATCGAGGTTTTCCTTGTTGCCTCCGCACCAGTCGACCTTGACGTAATCGAATCCCCACTTCGCGAACTGGAGGAAGTCCTGGTCGTAATGGCCTTCGCTTCCCTCCCCCGGATAGCCGGGGCCGAGGTCGGGGGAGAATGTGCCGCAGCCGTCGCGGCCCGCGTCAGTGTAGATTCCTGCTTTGAGGCCGAGGGAATGAATATAGCGGACGATGTTGGTCATGTCGCCGGCGCGCTCGCCGGGCTTGATTGCGGGCCATGCCTTGGGATCGACGATGATGTTGCCGTTGGCGTCGCGCTTGCCGAGCCACCAGCCCTCGTCAATATTGATGTACTGATAGCCGGCCTTGTGCATGCCGGTGGAGATCATGGCCTTGGCCTGGGCCATGGCGATGTCGGAATCGATGTTGTTGGAGAAGCTGTTCCACGAAGACCAGCCCATGGGCGGGAGAGGAATGGCGATGGCGCGTTTCGTCTCCTGCGCGGTGAGGGTGGTGCAGGCGATGAGCAGGATGATGGCGATGGTGGTCGAGCGTTTAAATAAAGTGCTTGTGGACAGACCCATGGTTGTTCCTCGTTCTGGTGGATCAGTTTTGGGTTGGTTGAAACCGGGGATCATTATCTATGGGGCGGTGGGGATTGGGCAAACGGGGAATGGAACAGGGATTAGGGGTTAGGGATTAGGGATTAGAAAAGCGCGAGGCAGAGTTCATGCTTTCCCAGGTGCCCAAATGCTAGGCACCTGGGGCACCCGCGATTTTTTCTTATGTGAAGTAAGAACAAAGACAACGGCAACGCGAGATCCTTCGTCTTGGCTCGCGATGACGGCATTCTTCGAAGCTCGATGTGTTTGGGGATGGAAAACATGAACTACGTGGTGGATTGGAGTTCGGCGAGGATTTGCTGGACTGCTACTGCTACGGCTTGTTCGCCACCTTCAGAAAGGCTCATGCGGATGGGCTGCTTGGGATCGATGGTGATGGCGTAGAGGATGATCTCGTGGTGACCGCCCTGGATGTAGAACATGTCGAGCAGGTCTTTCATGCCGACGTCGTGGGCGGTGAGGGTTGGGGGATAGTCGCGGGAGAACTGGGGCGTGGTGCGGGAGACGGTGCCGATGGGATTGCCATCGTTGGCCGCGTCGATGATGACGATGCGATCGGCGTCCTCAAGGGGTTCAAGCAGGGTGAAGCCGCCCGTGCCGCCGTCGAGGCACTCTACATTTGCCGGCAATGCATGTTGCTCGAGCGCTCTGACGGCGTAGACGCCGATGCCTTCATCGCCCATGAGGACATTGCCCAGGCCGAGGACTAACGTTTTGGTTGGCGTGGTCGAAATAGGAGTTTTCCCTCAGGGGCTAAAGCCCAGTTTTCTTTTAGGATCAACTGGCACGACTAAAGTCGTGCCCTGATACAGGACTTCGACAAGTGAAATCCCAGGTGCCCAAAAGCCAGGCACCTGGGGCACCCAGCTTCTAGCTAATAGCTTTGATCTTTCGACTACCAAATACTAACTGATGGTTTGGCCGTTGGTTGATGATATGTGCCGGGATCCCACCCATTCTGCGATAAAGCTGCAGAATGGATGGGGCATCCGGATTTTAAGGAACATTGCCAGTTTCTATTTGGTGTTCTTTTCGCGATCGAACTTCCACCCACCGACGATGGAGGAGATTGTACCGCGCCCTTCAATATAGTCATGATAGAAGGACAGATATATATGGACGACTATAAAAGTGACGAAGAACCACATGAACAAGTGGTGCCAGAAGCGCACGGCAAATTCTCCGCCCAACAAAGGCACGATCCAGACAAACATGCGCGGAAGCCAAGAACTGCTCATGCTTGAGTAGAGCGCGAATCCGGTGATGGACTGGGCCACAAAGGCGAGAAAAGTAAGAAAGTATATAAAGGCCGCCAGTGAATTGTGGCCGGTGGAGATTTCGCCGTGCATCTTGGTTTGCAGCACGTCAGTCTTGATGACGTCGACGATTTCCTGCTGCTGTTTTTTGGTAACCGGAAAAAAGTTGTTCCACTTGGCGTACTTGTTTCCGACGAAACCCCAGTAGATACGGGCCGCGAAGTTGAAGACGTAGACAAATGCGGCTGCAAAGTGCAGGAAACGCACCCAGCCGAACCAGTATTGCTGATAGGCCTCGGCCGCGTAGAAGGCACGCAGCGGAGCCCCGATCAGGTAGCCCGTAATGCAGAGGACCACAAGGGCCACTGCGTTGATCCAGTGATAGACACGTACCGGCAATTCCCACACATAAACCCGCCGATACTCCACCGGGTGCAGTTCGGCACCCGGAATGACGCTGTCTGCGCTGATATTTGGAGTACTCATGGCCTCACTCGAAAGAAACCTGGTGAAGGTGCTTGCCCTGCGGGTCATAGAGGTGGACGGCGCAGGCCAGGCACGGGTCAAAGGAATGGATGGTACGGATGATCTCGACCGGCTGATCAAGATTCGCGACCTTGGTGCCAATGAGCGCGGCTTCAAACGAGGAGCGTTGCTGCTTGGCGTCGCGTGGCGAACCGTTCCAAGTGGTCGGGACGACGAGTTGATAGTTGTCGATGGCGCCGTTCTTGATCTTGATCCAGTGGGCCAGTGCTCCGCGAGGAGCCTCGGTGAGTCCCACACCCTCAGCTTCAGCGGGCCATGTGCTGGGCTCCCACTTTTCGCCGTTGTGGGTGGAGACTTCGTTGATCTTGACCTGATTCATCAAGCCGGCGTAGAACTCCTTGAGCCAGATCATGGCGAGCGCTGCGTCCAGACCGCGGGCTGCGGTGCGTCCAAGCGTGGAGAACAGAGCCGTGACCGGGACGTTGAGCTTGCCCAGCGTGTCCTTGACCAGATCCTGTACATCGGTGCGACCGGAGGCGTACGCGACAAGAAGACGCGCGAGCGGGCCGACTTCCATGGCGTTTTCTTTCCAGCGGGGCGTCTTGAGGAATGAGTACTTCTGAAAGCCCTCAAGCGTCTCGAAGGGCGGCTTGGGACCGCTGTAGTTGATCTTGGTTTCGCCGGCCCAGGGATGCATGCCGACGTTGTCGCCGCCGTCGTAGCTGTACCAGGAGCTGGCGATGTATTCCTTGATCTCCTGCGAGTCAGTGGCGTTGACCGGATGCACGGTGGAGAGGTCGCGATTGAGGACCACGCCCCGCGGATACTTGAAGGATGTCGGATCGCCGTAACCTTTGGTTGGGAATTCGCCGTAGGAGAGGTAATTGGTGAGACCGCCACCGTAGCCAGCCCAATCCTTATAGAAGGACGCGACGGCCAGCAAGTCAGGAATGTAGACCTGGTTGACGAATTCGTCGGCCTGGCTGATGAGACGCGCGACGAGATTGAGGCGCTCAGAGTTGATGGCCGCGACTTCGTTCATGTTGATGGAGCAAGGCACGCCGCCGACGAGGTAATTCGGATGCGGGTTCTTGCCGCCGAAGACCGCGTGGATCTTGACGATTTCCTTTTGCCACTCAAGCGCGTCGAGGTAGTGCGCAACGGCGATGAGGTTCACTTCAGGCGGCAGCTTGTAGGCCGGGTGACCCCAGTAGCCGTTGGCGAAGATACCGAGACCGCTGGCGGCGAAGGCCTTGATCTTGTCCTGCACGCCGGAGAAATAAGAGGCGGTGTTCTTGTCCCACTTGGAGAAGGACTGCGCCAGCTCCGCTGCTTTCTTGGGATCGGCCTTGAGAGCGTTGACGATGTCGACCCAGTCGAGCGCGTGCAGGTGATAGAAGTGCACGACGTGATCCTGCACGTACTGGGTGGTCATCATGATGTTGCGGATGAGCTCAGCGGTGGGCGGGATTGCGATGCCGAGCGCACTCTCAACCGCGCGAACGCTGGTGAGGGCATGCACCGTGGTGCAGACGCCGCAGACGCGCTCGGTAATGGCCCAGGCATCGCGCGGGTCACGGCCCTGGAGAATCTTCTCGAGACCGCGAACCATGGTGCCGGAGCTGAAAGCGTCAGTAATGACGCCATTTTCCACGACTGCCTCAATGCGCAGGTGGCCTTCAATGCGAGTAACGGGATCGACGACGACGCGTGCCATAGATTCTCACGACTCCTTTTGGTCTTCAGCGTGGACTTCCGCAATCACGCTCCGCTTACGAATGTTGGTGACCACCGCGTGGGCGGCGACGCCGGCAATGGTGGTAAGTCCGACGACAGTTCCGACGGTATCGGCTGTGCTTTCAATGCCGAAGCCGGGGAATGACGGCAGGTGCTGGTAGAGAGGACCGTTGTCCCAGAAGCCTTCTTCGCTGCAACCGATGCAACCGTGGCCGGACTGAATGGGATAGCTGGTGCCTTCATTCCACTTGACGACGGAACAGGCGTTGTACGTGACCGGCCCTTTGCAGCCCATTTTGTAGAGGCAATAACCTTTGCGGGCGTTGTCGTCGTCCCATGACTCGACGAACAGACCGGCGTCGTAGTTGGGACGGCGATAGCAGGTGTCGTGCACGCGACGGCCGTAGAACTCCTTGGGGCGGCCCTGGCTGTCGAGCTGCGGGACTTGTCCGAGCACGAGCAGGTGGGTGACGACAGCCATCATGACGTCAGCGATCGGCGGACAACCGGGGACATTGATGACGGGCTTGTCAATGAGCTTGTGGATGGGCGTGGCGCCGGTTGGATTAGGCTTGGCAGCCTGCACGCAGCCGTTGGAAGCGCAACTGCCCCAGGCAACAACGGCAGCCGCATCGGCAGCGACGGTTTGCAGAATGGATTCGGCTGTCTTGCCACCGATCATGCAGTAGACGCCGCCATCCTTTGTGGGGACCGCGCCTTCAACGAGGACGATGTACTTGCCCTTGTTGTTCTTGATGGTGTCATTGAGGCTCTTTTCAGCCTGGAATCCGGAGGCCGCCATGAGCGTCTCGGAGTAATTCAATGACAGGACGTCGAGCAGCGCGTCCACCACGATGGGGTGGGATGAACGGATGAAGGACTCGCTGCAGCAGGTGCACTCCTGAAAGTGCATCCAGACAACAGCCGGCTTTTCTTTCTTTTCAAATGCGGAAACGACTTGTGCGACGCCGCTTTGCGCAAAACCTGCGGCGGTTGCGGCGGCAGCGCAGAACTGTAAAAAGTCCCGGCGACTGTAGCCCTTCTTCTCCATTGACTGCCAAATGGTCTGTCCCATGCCTACCTCGCTCGATGTGCAGGTTCAGGCAATCTCCGGAGTACGAACAGTGCGGATGAAGAAATCAGGAGTTTGCCGACTGACGTTGTTGAAGGTAGCGAGATAAATAAACGACTGGATGTGCGCGCCGTCACAAGTGTTTTAGATCACTTGCAGGTTTAGGCGGGGTAGACCGAGGATGATCCACATCACATTGAGGTTGGGGGATTGCGAGAGTTGAGACATGAATTGGTGTTGCGGGTCGCTTTTTTTTAGATGGATGCGCATTTTGGGCAGGCTTTTGGAAAGCCAATAGTGAAAAGGGGGATCCCTCGGCTTTGCCCAAGACGGGGTTTGATTTCGTTTCGCTGGGGAGTTAACCGATCAGCTTCGTGGGCGGTTGAGGCTGGAAAGATGTTGGGCCCGGGGGAGGCGGGCGGAGAGGATGACGACAATGGCCCAGAAATGCGATCCGGCGGCGGTGCAAGATTGTTGATTGTTTTTATTGATTTGGCGAGGCGCTGGCGATGAAGAGAGACTGTGGCTGGCTGGTTGCGATGTTCTGGTCTTGCGGGTCGGCGAGCTGAGTGAGGGCGAGCAGCTTCTGGTGCGGAGTCATGATGGCTGCGAGCGCCTTGAGACTCTGGGCGGCCAGGGGGTCTCCAGCCGCAGCCGAGCGACCCAGCCACATGTAGGCGCTGACGTAGTCGAGCGGAACGCCACGGCCGCTGAAATACAACATGCCGAGGTTGTATTGGCCGCGGCTTGCGCCCTGACTTGCCGCAGCGACGTACCAGGCAAGCGCAAGTGGATAGTCCTTTTCAACGCCGAGTCCCTTCTCATAAATGACTCCCATATTGCTCTCAGCTTCAGCGAGGCCTTGCGCCGCCGCCTTGCTGTACCAATAGAGCGCCTGGCCGTAATCCTGCTGGACCCCAAGACCCTGATGGTACAAGACACCGAGGTTGTTCTGGGCGTTGGCACTTCCCTGCTCCGCCGCCTTTCGGTACCAGTTGGCTGCTGCCAGGTAGTCCCGTTTGACGCCCTGCGCGAGTTCATACATGTTGCCGAGCTTGTATTGGGCGGTAGCGTCTCCCTGCGCGGCTGCTTCGCTATACCAACGCAGCGCCTGGGCTAGATTGACCTTGCCGGCATGGCCTTTCTCATAAAGGTAGGCCAAATTGACCTGAGCCGGGGCAAACCCGGAGGAAGCGGCGGCAGTAAGCCACTTGAGGGCTTCGCTATCGTTCTGCTGAACGCCGATGCCAAAGGCGTAGTCGTAACCAAGGCTGTTTTCGGCGGCAGCATCTCCGGCTTGCGCTTTTCTGACCCGCTCGGCAAGGCTCATAGGTCGCAAATTGGGAGCCTGATTGTCAGCCTGAGTGGTTGTTGTGGCTGGCTGCTTGGGGAATGACTGTTCGCTCTCCTCGGCCCATGGGCGCAGGAGCGGTGAGCGCCAGCAAGGCGATAGCGAGCGACGCAGACAGGTAAAAGCGGTTCATAGGCTCCCCCCTTCGCTCTGCAACGAAGATGCAGAATCCTAGAACTATTCATTAACTTTTAGCAATAAATTAATGGTCCTGTAATGACGCGAGTAACTACCACGTGAGTTGCAGACTCGTTTTCCACAGAAGTGTGGATGAAAATGGGCGGGAGTCGGGCTGAGCGGTTGCATTACGCCCAGAGCAATGCATCCGAGGGCCTGGAGGCCCTCAGGACAGCCGATCAGGAGATCGGCGCTACGATTCTGTGCGGACTTGTGAGAAATTTGCGGTGGTCGGAGGACGCTGCCAAGAGCTACTGGCCGCGGGGGCCGTCGAGTGCGCCGGTGAGGGTGGCAACGCGCTCTACCTGATGGGAACGGCACCACGACTCGAGGCCCTTGGCGAGGCGCTCAACGGCGCGTGGGTCTGCATAGCTGGCTGTGCCAACCTGAATGGCGGTAGCGCCGGCGAGCAGGAACTCAACCGCATCTTCGGGGGTGACGATGCCGCCCATCCCGAGGACGGGGATGGAGACGGCGCGGGCTGTTTCATAGACCATGCGCAGGGCGATGGGCTTGATAGCCGGGCCGGAGAGGCCGCCGGTGATATTGGAGAGACGCGGGCGACGGGCTTCAACGTCGATGGACATGGCGAGGAAGGTGTTGGTGAGCGAGACGGCGTCAGCTCCGGCTTCCTGCGCGATGTGAGCCATGTGGGCGATGGAGGTGACGTTGGGCGAGAGCTTGACGATGAGGGGGCGGGCGGCCACTTCCCTTGCCTTGCGCACCAGGTATTCGAGTTCGACGGGATCGGCGCCGAAGGCCATGCCGCCGGCATGAACATTGGGACAGGAGACGTTGAGCTCGTAGGCGGCGATTCCTTCGGCCTGGTTGAGGACCTCGATGACCTGGGTATATTCACTGACCGTGTAGCCGAAGACGTTGACGATGACATGGCAGCGGGGATAACGCCGCATGGGCGGGAGTTTGTGCTGGAGGTATTCCTCAACACCTACATTTTGCAGACCGATGGCGTTGAGCATGCCGGCAGCAGTCTGGATGATGCGTGGAGCGGCATGGCCGGCCATGGGATTCAGAGAAATCCCTTTCGTAACGAATCCGCCGATGCCCTCGAGGGAGACAATCTCTTCAAATTCGATGCCGTAGCCGAAGGTGCCGCTGGCGGCGATGACTGGGTTGACCAGTTCCATTCCGGCCAACGTGACTTTCATGTCGGGTTTCACTGGTCGCGATCCTTCAATGCAGTAGTCAGTGATCAGCGGTCAGCCGCAAGCTCCAAGCGCGCCCGACGATCCCAGTGGCTCCGGTGGTCTTCGCACTGCGATGAAAGTCCGGACCACCCAAGTGATCACTGACCACTGTTCACTGACCACTTGTTATTGGCTTCAAGGCCTCAGTTAAGACACGGCCCACTGCCGCGGAGGGCCGATTGACTCCGGCCAGCGAGGCAAATGTGACGGCCAGATCAACGGGCGCCACTCGTTCATGATACTCGCCCGGGATGAAGGGAGCTCCATAGAAGGCGAGGGGTACGTGCCTGTCATACGACCAGGGACTGAAGTGCGTGGTTCCGGCGAATTGCCCTGTACCGGCGAGCTGATAGGCATCGAGAACCATCATGACGTACCAGTTGCCGTGCTCGGCGTAGCTGTGGGCGATCATGCGGCCGAAATCGGTGGGCGGAAGTTGACCGGAGGCAAGCTGGAGGCGGGTGAAGGTGAATTGCACATGGGGCGAGGGAGGCAGTCGCTGCTGGGAGGGTTGTACAACAGTTGGCGGAGCGGGATAGAGGTGGCGGTAGACGGTTGGGCTCGGGTCCTGGGCGGCAACGGCAGCGGGCAACAGCGAAGCAACTGCTTCTTCAGCGGTTTTTTCGTCGACGCCGGATTCCTTGAAAGCGCGCTGGTCGAGGACGATGTAGGGCAGGTCGGGGTTGGGTAGAAGGTAGTCTTGCGAGGCGAGAGTCTTGTTGAAGCGTTTGTTGAGCTCTTTGTTCAGGGATTCGTAGACCTTGTCCATATCGACAGCGTCGGCGTGAATGCCGAGCTTGGCGGCTTCTCCAGCGATGGGGGCGACGCCGTGATCGGCGGTGAGGGCGAGCCAAACGTTCTGGAGGCCGATGTTCTGATCGAGCCAGGAGTTGAAATCGTCGAGCTGCCGGTCAAGAGAGAGAATCATCTGCTGCTCGAAGTCGGAGTCAGGGCCGAACTGGTGGCCCTGAATGTCGTTGGGGGAGAGCGAAACGACGAGGAGGTCGGTGACGCCGTTCTGGCCCAGCTTTTCCCCGGTGATGAGGGCCTTGGCGAAGTCGAGTTCGTAGCTGTTGGCTGCCGGGGTTCTGCCGACGAGGTCAAAGAACTGGAGGGTGCCGTCGGCGTTGGCCTCATGCTCGGCCTGGGCGATGCGGGGACCTGAGTTGAAGGCGGCAGCCCACGCGGGCAGGTGCTGCATGTAATAGGTGGAGGTGGTGAACTGGCCGCTGGCAGTGTCGATCCAGAATGCGCCGTTGGCGGCCTGACCGGTGGGGAGGATGGCTGCGCGGTCTTTGAGAGAAACGCCAAAGACGCGGGAGCGGCCTTGTGTGGCAAGACGCAACTCATCGCCGAGCGTGGTGGCACGGAGATTAAGCGGCGATGCACCGATGGCCCACGTGGTGGCCCATGGCGGCGCGCCGGGCAGATTGGCGGGAATGGAGTCGTGGGGAAGATCGACGAGCTGGTAGCGCTCATCCTCAACAGACGTCACCTGGAAATCGTAGGAGCGGGCAGCATCCCACCACTCGTTGGACTCGATGCCGTGGCCGTCAGTGTAGGCGCCAGTGCCGATGGTGGCGTGGCCGGGAGCGGTCTTGGTGTTGGCGTAGTCGTAGTAGCAGTCAGTGAACCAGGCGCCCTGCTTCATGAAGAGATTGAAGCCGCGCCCCTTGAATTGATCTCGGTCGCGATTGAGGTAGTCGCCGCGGAACTGGTCGATGACGACGATGACGATGAGCTTGGGACGGCCCTGAAAGACCTGCGCGGGCGCGGGAAAAGCAGGCAACCAGCACAGCAGGATGGAGAAAAGTGCAAGAGCGCGGACACGAGTCTGCATGATTGGATTCTAGCGAATGCAGGCTTCGCTCCGAGTTTACAAACTGATGAATAGGCGGGGGGAAATGCGATGAATCGTTACTATCAAGGGACGTACATCGGGCTGTTCATGATCCACAATAGGGCCGCGAAGGTAAGTGCCATTGCCGCAATTGTCAGCACAGCAATCCAGAGTACGCCCCGCAGACTAACTCTACCTGAGTCGATCTGGCGGAAAGCAATCGTCGACTCGGGTAGGACCGATGCGTTGGCGGCAGGATTGGCTACGGCAAGGCGGGCGACTACGTCGACAGGATGCAGCGGATCTGTGGCGGATTTTCCAGTGGCATAGCGATAGCCGTCAGGAAGGCGGAAGGTTGGGAACCATCCGGTGGATCTGAGGACGGTGAAGAATCCGTTGGCGGTGACCGCGGAGCCTCTTCGATTCCATGAAGTTGGGGATTTCATAGCAGCCTCCTCACATGCTTCGAGAAACTGGCTTGCTACGAAGGAGGATAGCACTAAATTGCCCCAATGTGTGGGCCATGAGGCCCACACGACAGCCGGCCTGGAGACCGGCGCTACTTGTTTGCGGCTGTGCTCTACGCGACGACGGGCTCTGCTGCTTTTACTTTGACCGGAGTGAGCCAGCCGAAGCGATCGGGCTTGAGGCCGTTGGCGATGCCGAAGAATTCTTCAGCGATGGCCTTGGTGATTTCGCCGGGCTTCCACCCCTGCGACGAAGACCTGTCGCCGGGGACCCCGGATCTTCCGTCCCCGACAACGATGCGGTCGATGGAGCGGATGGGCGAAACCTCCGCCGCCGTGCCGGTGAAGAAGACTTCGTCGGCGATGTAGAGCAGTTCGCGCGGCAGGGCCTGCTCGGTGACCGGCATGCCCAGGTGGCGGGCGATGGTCAGCACCGAGTCGC
The DNA here is from genome assembly GCA_963820245.1 of uncultured Acidobacteriaceae bacterium. Classification (GTDB taxonomy): domain Bacteria; phylum Acidobacteriota; class Terriglobia; order Terriglobales; family Acidobacteriaceae; genus Telmatobacter. Next base: position 489,505 of record CAWFZC010000004.1, read on the forward strand.
GGGTAATGCCGCTCAGGGCCGAGTTGGCCAGCGGCGGCGTGTAGATGACGCCGTTGCGGACCACGAAGATGTTTTCGCCCGAGCCCTCGCTGACCAGGCCGTTGACATCGAGCCCGATGCCTTCTTCGTAGCCGTTGGCCTCGGCTTCCATGCGGATCAGCTGCGAGTTCATGTAGTTGGCGCCGGCCTTGGCCAGAGCGGGCATGGTGTTGGGCGCAAGGCGATTCCAGCTGGAGATGCAGACATCGGCTCCGCCGTGGCTGCCGATGTATTTGCCCCAGGGGAAGTTGGCGATGTAGACCTCAATGGGCGAGCCCTTGGGGCTGACACCGATTTCGCCGTAGCCGCGCAGCGCAATGGGACGGATGTAGCAGGGCGTGATGCCGTTGGCCTCGATCAGCTCGACCACGCCGGCGCAGAGCTCCTCGAGCGTGAAGGGCAGATCCATGCGGTAGATTTTGGCCGAGTCGAGCAGGCGCTGCATGTGCTCGGGAAGCCGGAAGACGGCCGAGCCCTGCGGCTGCCCGTAGCAGCGGATGCCTTCAAAAACGCTGGAGCCGTAGTGGACGACGTGGCTCATGACGTGGAGGGTGGCCTGCTCCCAGGGAATCAGCTTGCCGTTGTGCCAGATGTTGGTGGTGGTTTGGATGGGCATGGCGGGGTGCGGTTGCTCCTTCGACTGCGTTCAGCGCGTATCTATGAGGGTATCGTGAATCTCAGGCGTGTGTCACGGAATTCGGGGGAGGGCTATGTGGGGGCACGGTGTATGCTCGATTGCGAGCGAAGGCTGGGTCCGGCCCAGCGAAGCCGCGCCCATCGCGATAAAACTTGCGACGAACGGGGCACAGCTTGCTGGGCGTTTGGAGGAGAGATATGGTTCTGAAGACGATGGCGTTGGCGGTACTTGTTGCAGGGATCGGTTACGGGGCTATGGCGCAGGATGGCCCGTACCAGGTGACGAAGATTCAACTGGTGGGCGGCGATGGCGGATTCGATTATGTGACCGCGGATTCCGATGCGCGCAACCTTTATGTGGCGCGGAGCGGACCGCAAGGGCACATTGGCGTGTTCAACCTGGATACGCTGGCGCAGGTGGGCGATATTCCGGGCACCAGCGCGCATGGCGGAGCCGTGGACGCGGCGACGGGACACGGATTTGCGACATCGAAGCCGGTGACGATGTTCGATGGAAAGACGTTCGCGATTTTGAAGAAGATCGACGTGCAGGGCAATCCGGATGGGTATCTGAATGATGCCTACAATCACCGGTTCTATATCCTGAGCCACTCTGCGCCGAATATTACGGTTCTCGACGACAAGGATGGATCGATTCTGGGGACGATTGATATTGGTGGCGCGCCGGAGCAGGCGGCTACCGATGGACACGGCAAAATCTATGTGGACATTGAAGACAAGGCGGCCATTGCGGTCATCGACGCGGACAAGATGACCATGGTGGGCAAGTACGACCTTTCGAGCAAGGGCGGCGGCTGCGCTGGGCTTGCGCTGGATGCGAAGAACGACATCTTGTTTGCCGCGTGCCGCGACAAGAAGAACATGGTGATTCTGTCGGCGACCGATGGGCACATCATCACCGATCTGCCGATTGGCGTGGGATGCGATGGGGCGACCTTCAATCCGGCGACGGACGAGGTGTTCAGTTCGCAGGGCGATGGGACGCTGACGGTAATCAAGGAAAACTCGCCGACAGATTTTGCCGTGGAGCAGACGGTGGCCACTCCTGCCCGGGCCAAGACGCTGACGCTGGACACGAAGACGGGCAACATTCTGCTGATTACGGCTGAATATGGGCCGATGCCGGCGGCGACTCCGCCGGCCGCGGTTCCAACAGGAACGCCGGGAACAGCAATGCCTGCGTTCATGCGCGGGCCGCGGGCGCCGATGATTCCGCACTCGTTTCAGATTCTGGTGGTTGGCAAGTAGCCCTGAACCTTGCGACCTGTTATCGAGGAGCTTCAAGAGTTGATTCGGGGAACGAGGGCGCGCGGGTGACGGCGAGGAAAGCAAAAAAACGGCCACGGTTGCTGCCGGGGCTGGCCGTTAAAGATGGATTCATGCGGCATCCGTTCGACCTGGAGTTCGGGGTGCGTACCAGCGGACTGGTGGCGGGACGCGACCTGAAGAGCGGGCACAAGGCGGACCGGCACAACACGGCCTATTTCGGGGTGGCTCCGTCGGTGTTTCGGGAGATGATTGTGCGCTGGCGGAGATTGAAGCCTGCGGCAGCGATCGACGAGTTTACGTTTGTGGACATGGGCGCGGGAATGGGTCGCGCGATGCTGCTGGCGGCCGAATTCCCTTTTCGCGCGGTGCTGGGTGTCGAACTGAATCCGACGCTGGCGCGAATCGGAAGAAGAAATATGGCTCGGTGGCGTGCCGCGGGCCGCGCCAAGGCCCCGATGCGGATGATGTGCCGGGATGCGGTCGAGTTCAAGATGCCGGCATCGCCAACAGTGGCGTTTCTCTTCAATCCATTTGGAGCGCCGGTGCTGCGCAAGCTGCTGCAGAAGTGGAGCGCGGAATTGTGTGCAGGGCAGCTGGACATTCTCTACGTGAACAACGAACAGGGCGCCGTGCTGGATAAGCAGGCAGGCTTTGCGCGGCTGTTCAAGGGCGAGGTGCGGCGATCGCGGGCGGATGCGATTGCGGACCACCGGATCCTGGCCAACCAGCCGGATGGGGAATACGCCGTGACGAACTGGGAGGACTGTGCGATTTACCGGTGGGTTGGGAAGGGCAGCTGCTAGCTTCTAGCTACTAGCTCTTAGCTACTTGCTATTCGGTGGACGGCTCGTGCAGTGGAGCGGACTTGAATGAACTGCATAACTTCGCTGCCACTTATCGCGATGATGAGGCCTGCGATGAACGGGGCACAGTTTCTAGCGCGGGGCCACTTGGGGATGCGTTTACTTTGGGCTGGGCCTAGATGGGGCGAGGTTGGATGGCTGTGGGGGAGCGAGCGACCGGGTCTTGAGAAAACGTTCTCCCCATTGTCAAGGCTGGCAGCTGGATATTAGTATGGCGGCGTGATGAAGACACCCCTTTCCGCGCTCGCAGTTTTCGCAGGCCTTGTGCTGACCGTTGGCCTTGCCGCCCAAAAACCAACACTCACGATTGATGTGAACCACGCCACGGCGAAGGTCAGTCCGATGCTCTATGGATTGATGACCGAAGAGATCAACTACTCGTACGACGGCGGAATCTACGGCGAGCTGGTGCGTGATCGCGCCGTAGGCCGCGGATTTGGCGGGCTGTCGCACTGGCCCATGGTCGCGAAGGGCGATTCGGAGGTTCACGTTTCTCTGGACGAGACGACGGGACCGAGCACCGCGTTAACGCGGAGCATCAAGATAAACGTGGTGAAGGCGAGCGAAGCTGCGCCGGCTGGCGTGGAGAACGATGGCTGGTGGGGAATTCCAGTGCGGCCGAATACGACGTACACCGGTGTCCTTTATGCGAAGACCGACGGTGACGGTGTTGCCGTGACGGTGAGCCTGGAGAACGATCAGACGGGCGTTACCGCAGCGAAGACGACCGTGTCTGACTTGAGCGGCGAATGGAAAATGTACAAATACACGCTCAAGACCGGGAGCGTGCCGGTGACGAGCAACAATCACCTGAAGCTGACGATTGCGAAACCTGCGACGATGTGGCTCGACATGGTTTCACTGTTTCCGCCTACGTATCATGGACGGCCCGAGGGCAACCGCATCGACCTGATGGAGAAGCTGGCGGCGATGCATCCGGCGTTTTTGCGACTGCCGGGCGGGAACTATCTTGAAGGCGAGCATATTGCGGACCGGTTTGACTGGAAGAAGACGATCGGATGGTGGGTTGACCGGCCGATGCACATGAGTCCCTGGCGCTATCGCTCGTCTGACGGCATGGGACTGCTCGAGTTTCTGGAGTGGTGCGAGGACTTGAAGATGGAGCCGGTGCTGGCGGTGTATGCCGGCTACTCGCTGGCACAGGAGCATGTGGATCCGGGGCCGAAGCTGGAACCGTATGTGCAGGACGCTTTGGATGAGATTGAATATGTAACCGGAAGCACGGATACGAAGTGGGGCGCGGAGCGTGCGAAGGACGGACACCCAGCGCCGTTCCCTCTGCACTACGTGGAAGTGGGCAACGAAGACCAGTTCGATCGTTCAGGTTCGTACGACGGTCGCTTCTCGCAGTTCTACAAGGCCATCAAGGGGAAGTACGAGAACCTGCAGATTATCGCGACGGCGCCTATCAAAAGCATGAAGCCGGATGTGCTGGACGAGCACTTTTACATGTCGGCCGAGAAGGCTTTCTCCGACGCAGCACACTACGACAACTACGATCGCTCAGGTCCGAAGATCTTTGTGGGCGAGTGGGCGACGCGGGAGGGCGATCCGACGCCGAACCTCGAGGCGGCACTTTCCGACGCGGCATGGCTGACGGGTATGGAACGCAACAGCGACCTGATCGTGATGTCGAGCTATGCGCCGCTGTTTGTGAATGTGAATCCGGGCGGGATGCAGTGGGCAACGGACCTGATCGGCTACAACGCGCTGACCAGTTACGGCTCGCCGAGTTACTGGGCGCAGGTGCTGTTCGCGAGCCACATAGGCACGGAGGTGGTGGAAAGCACGCTGGCCGATGCGGGGCCGCGCGTCTATTCGGTGGTGACGCGGGATGAGAAGAAGCGCAAGTTGATTGTGAAGGTTGTGAACGGAACTTCGAATGCGGAGTCGTTGACCATCAAGCTGGAACATGCGGGCAAGGTGGGCGCGCAGGCGAAGCTGATTACGCTGAGCGGCAAGACGCCGAATGTGACCAACAGCATTACGAATCCAAATGTTGTTGTGCCGGTGGAGAGCACGGTGGCGGTGGCCGGACCGAGTATCGTGCACAGCTTTGCGCCTTATTCCATCAACGTGCTGGAGCTGAGCTATTAGAGATAAACGACGGAGGCAAACCGTACCGCCGTCCTGGCATTGTGCTGGGGCGGCGGTTGTTTTTTGGGGACCGCTGAATGCCGCGGATCATGCGTGGGCGTTGCTGCTGCGCTCGGGCACTGCGGCGCGCAAGGCGTCGAGTCGTTCCTGAAGATGGCGTTGAAGGTCGGCGACTTCAGGCTTGCCGTAGAGATTATGGATTTCTTTCGGATCGCTCTGGAGGTCGTAGAGTTCGAACTCCTGCGGGCCGAGTACATACTGAATGAGCTTGTAACGTTCGGTGCGAATGCCGCGGTGGGGTGGGACCTTCTCAGGATTCGGCCACTCGTAATACTCGTAGTACCATTCCTTGCGGAAGGATGGATCGGCGGCTTTGGCGAGGGGTAGAACGCTCTTGCCCTGCATGTGCGCGGGAATGGGGACGCCCGCAAGATCGAGCAGCGTGGGCGCGATATCGATGTCGAGAATCTGTTCGGTGCGCACAGTGCCTGCGGGAACGCGATGGGGGTAGCGCACCATGAAGGGTACGCGGATGGAGGGCTCGTGCATCAGGCGCTTGTCAAACATGCGCCACTCGCCTAGAAAGAATCCGTGATCGGAGGTGTGGAGGATGGCGGTATCGTCGAGGATCTTTTTCTTCTCGAGATAGCTGAAGACGCGCCCAATGTTCTCGTCGACTGCGACGAGTCCGGCATAGTAGTCCTTCATGACGCCTTCAAGCGAGCCGCATGCGGGATGGGAGGAAGTGGTGCCGATCTTGTTTTCAGCATCGATGAAGCCTTGCGGCTTGCCGGGATAGCCCTTGAGATCGGCGTCGAAGGTTTCGGGCTTGGGCGTGGTCACTCCGCGATACAGATCCTGGTGACGGCGCGGGCGGAAGAACGGCTCGTGCGGTGCTACGAACCAGACGAGGAGGCAGAAGGGCTTTTCGCCGCGATCTTCATCGAGCCACGCAAGCGCGCGATCGACAGTGAGGTCGTCAGGGTAGACATTGTGGAAGCGTTGCTCGGAACCGATTTTTCCTTTGCGACCTTCCTTGAAGTAGGGGTTCGCGTAGTCGTTGGCTGGACTGTTGTGGCCGAAATAGTAGTCCCAGTAGCGCTCTTCAACGCCGTTGGGCGTGTGCACCTTGCCGAGCAGGGCGACTTCGTATCCGGCCTGGCGAAGAATGTCAGTGAAGAGCGGAATGTCGGACGGTAGGGGGACGTCGAGATGCTCGTTGGAGAGAGCACCGGTGGAGCGCGAGTACATGCCGGTGAGCGAGACAGAACGAGCGGGCGCGCAAAGAGCGTTGGTGCAGAAAGCGTTCTGGAAGCGCATGCCTTCGCGGCCGATGCGGTCGTGGTTGGGTGTTTTGAGAATGGAATTGCCGGCGATGGACAGGGCGTCGGCGCGCTGGCCTTCACCGAAAAAGAAGATCAGGTTCGGCCGCTTGGCTCCGGCTTCGGCGAGTAATGCCGAGGAGGCGACAGAGGAAGCGAGCACGGCACCCGCCACGGCAAGCGAGCCCTGCAAAAGTTCGCGGCGGGTAGTGCCGGCGCGGCTGGAGTCCACGGGCAGTGAGATTGTGTCGTCGATTGAATCCGGCATGACAGTTCCCTTCTGATTGGTCGGCGCAAGAGGTTGGGCCGGCGGCGTTCTGTCCGAGAATTCCCAATTCGCAGAATTCCCTCAGGGGCTAAAGCCCTGCACTGTAGATCCTGGGCATAATGTACGGGCTGAAGCCCGTACCCTTCAAGCGCCACCCATTCGATTGATTCCCGGTCCCTCCGCCGCGGCGGACTAGGGACCGGGGGCACGCGTACTTTTTTTGAGTACGAAAAACCAAAAGCCTAGGCCGGTGAGAACTCATAGGCCCACTTGCCGTTGGCCACGGGCTGCTTTGAGTTGAGCAGGATGCGATAGACCTGTTCGCCCCAGCTCTGGCGCAGGCCCATGTCTTCCAGCTTGATGGTTTCGACCGTTGGGTCGAGTTGATCTGAATCGTATTTGAGCAGCGCGTCCTTTGCGTGAACGCTCTGGCCTTCTGCGGCGGCGAGCTTGAGGTTGATGGTTCCAGCGGCAATGGACGCGGTGCGCGGCGTCATGACGGTGAGGCTGACGGGAACCGCGTGATCGAGTTCAAAGTTTTCCTCGACTTTAACTTTGTTTGTTTTGCGGTCGAGAGTGACAGTGCGAATCCACGACTTAACTCCGGCTTCCTTTGGATAGGCGTCGGCGATGTTGAAGGAGTACGTGGCGTGGTCGGCGTCCGTCGAGAATTTGCGGTCGGTGGCCTGGAAGGTGGTGCCGTTGTGCTGCCCGACTCCACCGATGGTGGGCAGATTGTGGTAAGCCGACTGCATGGTCCAGATGGTGTAACGATCGGCACTGAAAGTCTTGGCGGTGTAGGCTTCAACGCCTACGTCGATCGCGACCGGCTGGCCGTCCTGGTAAATGATGTAGCTCCCGGTGTCGTTGTGGCTGTGGCTGCGTCCGTTGTGGGCGGCAAGCACGGCGAAGTACATGCCTTCGGCAGAGTCGGCCTTGATGCGGGCGGTGACGAGACCGAGGTAGGGATACCAGGAGTCGCGCACAAGGACGTCGGCCTTGGGGGCGCTGCGCAGCTCGTTCGCTTCGAGAAGAAGCGGCAGAGCGCGCGACATGCTGGGAAGATTGACGCCGCGCTGGCGGCCTTCGCCACGATTGGCCTTCATGATTTCTGCGAGCGGCATAATAGGCGCCGAAGGCAGCGAGCTGATCGTCGTGAACGGCCTTGCCGTAGCGATAGAGCAGATCGCCTTCAGGACCGGCATGCACGTGCGCATCGCCGTAGTCGATGTAGCTGTCGTCGGCGATGTGGGCGTTGAGGATGTAGCGCGCCATGTTGTCGATGAAGGGATTGGCGAGGATGTTGGTGACATTGCCGGTGGCGGCGCTGAGCATGCTGACGGCCTCAAAGTAGCACATGGGCGATGCGCTGAAGTAGCCTGCGCCTTCTTCTTCGCCGGCGTCGGGCCAGTACTGATTAAGGTAGAGATCGAGACTGCGCGTGATGCGGATGGTCTCTGAAACGCGCAGCTTGGGGTCTTCTTCAAGGAGCAGGTTGGCGACCATGAGGTTGGAGTTGATCCACGGCGTCCAGTTGTTGAGGCGCTCGGTGCGGGTGTTGGGTCCGAAACCCATCCACCAGAAATCGTTGCGCTCGCGGGCGGGCGTGAGGATGCGGCGCTCGGTCTCAAGGACGATGCGCTTGGAGACGAGCGGCGAGACCTGGTCGAGTTGCGCGCCGACCAGGTACTTGGTCCAGGCGAGGAGCTGGCCGGTCTCGGCGCTGAAGAGCTCGACGATGGGATCGGTGATGTCGTAGAGGCCGGGACCGCTCTTCTGCATGTAGAGGTGAGCGGGCGCGCCCCAGAAGGTCTCTTCGCAGATGAGCCAGACGCCGTTGACGATGTCGTCGACAAAGCGGCCCTTTCCTTCAAGGCACTCGGCGAGGACAAGGCGCTCAAGCTGGGCGTGGCGGCCAAAGCTCTGCGCTTCGTAGCGCGAACGATTGCCGTTGCGCTTGAACTCAAGAAAGCTGGTGGCGAGGACGGCGCTCCATCCGGCCTTCTGATCGGCCTCGGCTTGTTGGATCACGGGCGTGCGGAGATCTTCGGGAACCGCCTCCCAGGCGGCGCGTTCGTCCCAGCGCGGATAGGGATGGTACTTGTCAGCGGGAAGAAGATGGCTGGAAAGGAAATCCTCAGTGAAGGTGGAGGCAAGCAGGTTTTGCGGAGATGTGGCGGCTGGCGTGGACTCGGCGGCAACGATGGACAGCGGGCCCATTGAGCGAAGAAGTTTTTGCTGTCCTGCGAGGGCGATGCTGCCCTGAAGAAAATGCCTGCGATTCATTGGATTGTCCCTTCACTGTGCGCGAACCGGCGGTTCATCGGTAATGCAAATGCTGGTTTCGCAGCCGCGAGCCAGTATACGACAGCGGGTATTAGCGGGGCTTTTGGAAGGGATCGGACGAATGACTTCCAATCAGGCTTGCGGTCAAGTAAAGTTGGGAGACACATGATCGTTAACCTTGCCAGACGCGCGCATGACCATAATTGGGAGCTCGATCCCATAACGCGGTCCCTTTTGGACACGGATTTTTACAAGCTGCTGATGCTGCAGTTTATATGGAAGAATTTCAAGACGACACGGACCTCGTTTACCACGATGAACCGCACCAGCACGGTGCGGCTCGGTGAAATTGTGGGGATACATGCGCTGCGTGAGCAACTGGAAGCCGTGAGGAGCCTGCGCTTTCACAAGTCGGAACTGATCTGGCTGGCCGGCAACACGTTTTACGGACGCAGGGGAATTTTCGAGTCCGCCTTTCTGGAGTGGCTGGAGAAGGATTTCAGGCTGTCGGAATTTGAATTGTCGGTGCAGGACGGTCAGATCAACCTTAGCTTCAGCGGTCTGTGGACCGAGACGACGATGTGGGAGATTTATGCGCTGACGATTATTGACGAGTTGAAGACGCGCGCCAGCCTGAAGCGACTGAGCGAACTGGAGCTCGACATTTTGTATGCACGCGCGAAGACCAGGCTTTGGGAAAAGATCGACCGGCTGCGAGGCATTCCGCGGCTGAACATCAGCGACTTTGGCACGCGGCGGCGCCACAGCTTTTTGTGGCAGGAGTACGTGGTGAAGGCGATGAGCGACATGCTGGGCGAGGGTTTTGCGGGGAGCTCGAATACCTACCTTGCCTATAAGCACGATCTTGAAGCCATCGGCACGAATGCTCACGAACTGCCGATGGCGATGGCGGCGCTAGCCACTAACGAAGAGGATTTACGATCGGCGCAGTATCGGTTTCTGGAGTTGTGGCAGCAGAGCTACCAGGGCGAGTTGCTGATTCTGCTTCCAGACACGTTTGGAACGACGCAGTTTCTGGAAGGCGCGCCGGACTGGGTTGCGAACTGGACCGGACAGCGCATCGACAGCAAGGACCCATGGCTTGCAGGCGACGAATACATTGCGTGGCTCAACAAGCGGGGGCGCGATCCTCGCCGCAAGCGATTGATTGCGTCGGACGCGCTGGACGTGGATCAGATCCTGGGGCTGCATGCTTATTTTGGCGGGACGCTGAAGAACGGGGCATCGCCTGGGAGTTTTCAACGTGCGAGCGACTTTCTTGACGAGAAGCGATGGATTCCTGAGCCGCGCATCCGGTTCAGCGCGGGCTGGGGGACGTTCCTGACCAATGATTTTCGCGGGTGCAATCCACAGGGCGACGAGGGATTCGATCCGATCAGCCTGGTATGCAAACTGAGCGAAGTGGAAGGACGGCCGACGGTGAAGCTCTCAGACAATTATTCGAAGGCACTGGGCGATGCGGAGGAGATCAAGCGTTACCGCAAGGTGTTTGGCACGGCGGGCGTGGCGGATGTTCCGGTGACAGCTTGACCACAAATATTGGCCGAATGGGATTGGATGCGCCAGGGGATTACCGGGCGGTGTAGTCTGCCAAATATGACGGCGAGAGCGGGCTGGTATGCCGGCCAGTTGCGGCAGGAACTGACGGCGCGGGCGAGAAGGCACGCGCGGGGCCGCGCGCATGTGGAGAGCTACGGAAATCCGCAAGTGATTGTTTTTCCGCCGGAAGATGGACGGCACGGCAATTTCTTTGACGCGTCGTACCAGGCAATTGCGGCGCGGCCTGAGTGGATGCGGCGCTTCGACAAAGTTCATACGCAGGGGAAGCGATCGCTGCCGAAGCCTGCGATTGATCACTTGCGGCGGTGGAAGGAGCTTGACTCTTCCATGAGTTCGGATGCGCTGCTGATGAATGTGTTTTGCGCGCCGGGCGTGGCGGAGTCGGCTGCTGTGCGCGGAGCGTTGGGCCTGGATGGGGACGAAGCACCGGAGTTTGGCTGGAAGGCGCGCGTTCCGCTGACGAACGGACGATTCGACCGCACAGAAGTGGACATGCGGCTGGGCTCGCTGCTGGTGGAAGCGAAGCTGACCGAAGGAGATTTCCAGACGCGCGAGGCTCGGATCGTTGAAGCGTACCGCGACTTTGACGCGGTGTTCGATCGAGAATTGCTGCCACGGGTTGAGCTGACCCAGGTGCGGCGCAAAGAGGCGGTCGAATTTCCGGAGGCTTATTCGCAGGAGTTCGAGAGCGTGATTGATCAGACGATGCCGCTCGCAGTGGTGGAAGAGTTGCAGGCGAATTCTGCGTCGGTGATTGCGGCGGAGGAGTTCAATGCCAATCGGCGACGCCGAGGCTGGGTACACGGGATATCAATTGATCCGCAATGTGCTGGCGGCTTATGCGGCTGAGTGCAGTTTTTGCGTGTTGCACGATGAGCGGAGGCCGGATCTGCGTGAGGAATGGTTTGAGGTAATGGCCGCCGTGAAGAGTGCTGCGATGCGGGTGCGGCTGAAGGTGCTTACGTGGCAGGAACTGGCGGCTTATTCTGCCTGTCGAGCTGCAGGAGTTTTTGGATTTAAAGTACGGGATTGTTGCGCCTGGGAGAGTGGCTTCGCTGGTTGGAGAGGTTACCGAGCTCGAGTAGGCCAGGGCTCCGCCGTACTACGTAGGATGTGCAGGCCTTGAGGCCCGCACGACAGCCGGTCTGGAGACCGGCGCTACGTTAGGCTAAGCGCTACAATCCCAGGATTTTTCGATTGGCTTCGGTGTCGGCGCCGCTGCCGGCGAAGTCGTCGAAGGCGCGGTCGGTGACGCGAATGATGTGGTCGCGGATGAAGGGCGCGCCTTCCGCAGCTCCCGCTTCGGGATGCTTGATACAGCACTCCCACTCGAGTACAGCCCAGCCTGGATAGTCGTATTGCGCCATCTTGGTGAAGATCTGCTTGAAGTCGATCTGGCCGTCACCGAGCGAGCGGAAGCGGCCGGGGCGATCGATCCAATTCTGATAGCCGCCGTAGACGCCGGAGCGGCCGTCGGGATGGAATTCGGCGTCCTTGACGTGGAAGGCGCGGACGCGCTGGTGATAGATGTCGAGGAAGGCGAGGTAGTCGAGCTGCTGCAGGATCATGTGGCTCGGATCGTAGAGAATGTTGGCGCGGGGATGATCGGAGACGGCGGCGAGGAAGCGCTCGAAGGTGACGCCGTCGTGCAGGTCTTCGCCGGGATGCAGTTCGAAGCAGACGTCGACGCCGACCTCGTCGAATTGCTGCAGGATGGGGAGCCAGCGCGCGCCGAGTTCCTTGAAGGCTTCGTCGATAAGGCCGGCGGGGCGCTGTGGCCATGGATAGAAGAACGGCCATGCGAGAGCGCCGGAAAAAGTGGCGTGCGCGTCGAGGCCGAGGTTGCGGCTGGCTTTGGCGGCCCACATGAGTTGCTGCACGGCCCAAGCCTGGCGCGCTTTGAGATCGCCGGCAATTTCAGGCGGAGCGAAACTGCCGAAGAGCACGTCGTAGGCCGGGTGGCTGGCGACGAGCTGTCCTTGCAGGTGGGTGGAGAGCTCGGTAATGGCAACGCCTGCGCGGCTGGCAACGCCGAGAAGCTCGTCGCAATAGCCCTGGCTTTCCGCAGCTTTTTTGAGATCGAAGAGGCGGGCATCCCATGTCGGGATCTGAATGCCGGTGAAGCCGAGTTTGGCGGCCCAGCCTGCCATGCCTTCAAGCGTGTTGAAGGGCGCGGCGTCGCCGGCAAACTGCGCAAGGAAAATTCCGGGGCCTTTGATGGTCTTCATGATGTGTCTCCACGACGAGTTGGGTCAGTCGATTGGTCTGAGTTCGTAACCTTGTGTTTCAGGTTTGCGGTTGTGCGCGGGCCGGGAGGCCCGCACGACAGCCGGTCTGGAGACCGGCGCTACGTTGCGAATTCGCGAAGGCATGGCACTAGAACGCGACCCAGGATTGTTTGCTGATTGCTCTCGATGACGCGGTCAATGAAGCGCATGCCGCGGACTCCTGCGACGATGCCGGGCAGCGTGGGCGGTAGGGGGTTTGTGTTGCCCGCCTGCCAGGCGCGAAGTGCATCGGCGAATTCACTGTAGAGGACTGCGAAAGCCTCGAGATAACCTTCAGGATGGCCGGGCGGAACGCGCATGACGGCGAGCGCGTCGTGGCCAAGGTAGGGCGTGCCGGCGTGATGAATTTCTTCAGGGCCCTCGAGGCGCTTGACGATGAGGCGGTTGGGGTCCTGCTGGCGCCAGTCGATGGAGGCGGTTTCGCCGTAGATGCGGATGCGCATCTCATTGAGCTCGCCGGCGGCCACCTGCGAACAGGCCAGTGTGCCCGCGGCGCCGTTGTTGAGGCGGACGAAGGCATTGCAGTCATCGTCGAGACGGCGGCCTTCAACGACGGAACGCAGCGTGGCGTTGATCTCAGTGACCTGGAGGCCGGAGATGTATTCAAGCAGGTGAAAGGCGTGGGTGCCGATGTCGCCGATGGAGCCGCCCTGACCGTTCTGCGCCGGGTCTGCACGCCAGGCGGCCTGCTTGTGGCCGGTGTTCTCGATGGGCTTGCTCATCCAGCCCTGGAAATATTCGACAGCAACCTTGCGGATTTTGCCGAGATTGCCGCTGGCGCAGAGGTGGCGCGCTTCGCGGACCAGGGCGTAGCCGGCGTAGGTGTGGGTGAGACCGTAGGGCAGCCCCGATTTGGTGACGGCGGCTTCAAGCGCCTGAGCTTCAGCGTAGTTTGAGGTGGCGGGCTTGTCGCTCATGACGGGAATGCCTGCCTCAAGCGCGGCCTGCGCAATGGGTAGATGAAGATGGTTTGGCGTGGTGATGACGATGAAGTCGATGGGGTCGGGGCGTTTGATCTCGGCTTCGATCATCTGGCGGTAGTCAGCGTAAGCGCGGGAGGGATCGATGCCGAAGCGCTCGCCGGCTTGGCGGGAACGCTCAGCGGACTGCGAAAACGCGCCGGCAACCATCTGGATTTTTCCGTCCATTTCGGCGGCGAGGCGATGGACGGGACCGATGAATGCTCCGGGACCTCCGCCGACCATGCCCATGCGCAATTTTCGTTGTGCAGCCATCTGATCTCCTCCTTGCGTTGGCGCCGAATCCAGAAAGGTAAAGTGCTCCGCAGGTCAGTCTACACTACACTCTTTGCACCGCGTTATGGCTCAAGAACGACAGCATTGCTACCTTCAGCACCGTCGATGACCGCATCATATTTGCCCTCGTAGGATAGGGTGAGAACGATGTCCGCTGAGGCGCGAAGGCGCAGGATTTCGCGGCCGTCGCGCGAGAGGCTGCTGCATGCGCCGCAGGCAAACTTTTGAATGAGGCCATCCGCGTTCGTCTTGAGGGCCATGACGCCTATGTACGAACCTGTGAAGTTGTGGCCGTTGATCTGGACGGAGAAGGCCAGTGGCTTGCCGGTCTCGAGTGAATCGAGATCGGTGAGGATGACGCTGCCATCTTCGAGCGTGCCGCCGGTATCGCGAAGCGCGGAGGGTTGAATGCCGAGAGCGGCGATTTTGTCGATGCTGAATCCAGTGACGCGGGCGCGGGCGGCAATCGCCTGGAATTGATCGCCAACAAGAGTGCCGTCAAAGCCGCGTGTGGCGCTGCCTTCGAGCATCAGCGCGCCTCCGTTGCGGGTGTACTGGTCAAGGAACGCGAGCGTCGTTGCCTTTGCGTATTCCGGGTAGAGATAGACGACGGCGCGGAAGGTATGGCCGTTGAGGACAGGACGATTGTGGGTGTCGAGCTTGAGGGAGCCATTGTCGATGAGGTCGCTGGGGACGACGGCGCAGCGATAGCCCGCGTCCCAGATGGATTGAACTTTTTCTTCGATGTGCAGTGAGCCATTGACGTCGAATTCGTTGCGTGCTGACTCGTTGGGATACCAGTTGAGCAGGGCGGGCATGCCGAAGACGACGAGGAGCGGCAATTCAGGAGCGGCTGGATTGAAGCGGTTGAGCAGGCGGATTTTCTGCTCGACCGGATTGATCACAGAGAGGAACGGCGCGGTGGAGAGATCGACGCCCCAGCGGCCCGTGTCGTTGTAGCCGTGATAGTGGAGGCGGGCGTCGAAGCGGGCGTCGTTCATGGCTTTGACCGCAAAGCGATGAATATCGCGGCCGTAGAACTGGTCGTACATGATGTTGCCGGGGTGCGCGACGAGCAGGCCCATGCGCAGAGGTAGCGAGAGGTCTTCGTCGCTCATGCCATATTGGCGCGGAATGTTCCACCAGTTGATGCCGGTGGCCCAGGCCTCATCGTTGACGAGATGGTTGTGAAAGGTGTCGTGAATGCCGGCCAGTGTGTTGGCGCCGAAGACGTGGCGCGAGTAGTTGAAGAATTCGTTTTCGACAATGAGCGGGCCCTGACGAAAGAAGTCCCAATACTGGTCGATGGCGCGGATGCGCACCTCGGGATGGCCCGAGGGCGCGTAAGCGCGTTTCGAAGAGTGCCTGTGGGAGCGACGTGCCGGTTGATTGCTGGAAGCGGGCTGCGAAGGCCTTGCCGGCGAAGTGGCCGCGCCACGGCGTGGTGGGCGTCATGGGAATGCGGATGTAGCCGAATTCGTCGAGGGCGGTGCCGTCGAGAGGCACGTCGTGGAACTGGTCGATGGACTTGTGAACCCAGGTGGTGAAGGCGGGGCTGAAGAGATCGATAGCGTCGTACCAGTTGGTGGCGAGGACGAAGGCGGTGTACCCCGCAAACTGCGGGCCGAGATCGACCGAGACCGAGAGTGTGCCGGGTTTGGGCGACTGGCTTTTCGCGCGATCGGTGACGTCGGCAAGCGTGTCAGGATCGTATTCGCCGGGAGCGGTCTTGCGGAAGGCGTAGATGCGGAGAAGTTCAGTTTTGACGGGAGTCTTGGAGCGCAATACGACGGTGGCGTCAACGGTGCCAGTTCCCTTCTCGTCCAGTTGGCCCTCGCCATCTGCAATCACGCTCTGGTCGTCCTCCTCGGAGGAGCCCTTGGCGGCGCCACCGTCGCCCAGCACGAGTGTTGCGCCGATGCGCAAGCCGTCGGCGTGTGCCTGATTCACGATGCCCGCGACGGCATCGTGGCCGGGCTCGCTGTCAATAAACGCGACGCCGTTGCGGGCTGTGAGGAAGGGAAAGTCGAATTTGGTGTCCTGCGCGATGTGATGGACATCGGAGGCATAACGGCGGGGCGCAAGCGTTTCAGGAGTGACGAACCAGTACAGCAGTTCAGGGAAGTGCGTGTTGAGAATGGGATTCTCATAGTGCAGGTTGACGTCGACTGATTTTTGCTGGACCTGCGCAACGCACGCCACGGGCGCTGCCAGTAAGAACGCCGCGAGTCCGGCCATGCCTATTTTCACTTGCACCTTGAGTGCTCCTTGAGTTTGTTCGATCGACTGCGACCGGATGATGATTGAAGGCTGGTTATTGATTAACGCCGCTGGCCAGGAAACCGCCATCGACTGCGATGATTTCGCCGGTGACGAAGGTGGCGGCCGCTGAAGCGAGAAAGATGGCGGGACCAACAACTTCACTAGGATTGCCAAAGCGATGCATGGGCGTGCGCAGCAGGATTTCTTCGCCCCGCGGCGTTCCCATGATGAGCGACATGTTGAGCGGCGTGGGGAAGACGCCGGGGGCGAGGGCATTGACGATGACGCCCTTTCCGGCCAGCTCGATCGCCAGCGTTTTGGTAAAGGAAGCGACCGCGCTTTTGCTGGCAGCATAAGCCGCAACCTGGTAAAAGCCATGAAACCCGGTGATGGACGCGATGTTGACGATGCGGCCGTAACCGGCTTTGGCCATGGTTGCGCCGAAGATCTGGCAGGAGCGCACGGTTCCACTGAGGTTTGTCTCAATGACGCGAGACCAGTCAGCATCTGAAACTTCAAGGGTGGGGATTTTCTGGGTGATGCCGGCGGCGTTGACCAGAATGTCGACCTTGCCGAAGGCCTTGAGGACCTGGTCGTGCAGACGCTCGAGCGAGGGGCGATCGAGCACATCGCAGGGGACACGCAACGAACGGCGGCCCAGAGCTTCAATATCAGCGGCGACGGCTTCAACCTGCGGAGCGCGACGTGAACTTGGGATGACATCGGCGCCCGCGCGAGCCATGCCGAGAGCGATTTCGCGGCCAAGGCCGGTTGTGCCGCCAATGACAACCGCGACCTTGCCGGTGAGATCGAAGAGACTTTGACTCATGGAAGCTTCCCTTCCCGCAAGCATCGCGCGGCCCTGCTTGCACCCGACGGGGGATTCGGGCGCAGCGCGTCGGCGGCTTGGCTTGAAGACTTACTAAGGCTAAATGACGCGGGCCGTAGGACGCGTTCACAGACCGGGAATGGCTGGATGGGTTAAATTATCTGTGGCTATGAATACGATTCAGATTCCCGATTCTTCTCGACGCTGGGACTGCCTGAGCCTTGGCGAAGTGATGCTCCGTCTCGATCCCGGCGAGGGCCGCATCCACACGACAAGGCAGTTCACAGTGTGGGAGGGCGGCGGCGAATACAACGTGGCGCGCGGACTGCGGCGCTGTTTTGGCCTGCGCACCGCGATTGCCACGGCGCTGGCCGAAAATCCGGTGGGCCGGTTGGTGGAAGACTTCATCCTGCAGGGCGGAGTGGACACTTCCCTGCTGAAATGGGTTCCCTACGATGGAGTGGGGCGCGCGGTGCGGAACGGGTTGAACTTTACCGAGCGCGGATTCGGCGTTAGAGCGGCCGCCGGATGCAGCGACCGCGGACATACGGCGATCAGCTTGGTCAAGTCGGGCGACTTTGACTGGGAAACGATTTTCGGACCCGAGAACGGCTCACGTTGGCTGCATACGGGCGGGATTTTTGCGGCGCTCTCGGCCTCCACGGCCCAGGTGGCCGTGGAAGCGATGGATGCAGCGCGGAAGCATGGGACGCCGGTGTCGTACGATTTGAATTTTCGCGACTCGCTGTGGAAGGCTATCGGCGGCAAGGCGAAGGCGCAGGAAGTGAATCGCGAGATTGTGCGCAAGGTGGATCTGCTGCTGGGCAACGAGGAAGATTTCTCGGCGATGCTGGGCGTCAAGATCAAGGGCGTGACGGAGGACTTTGCGGAGCTTCCGATTGAAGGCTATGCGGAGATGCTGCGCGAAGTGGCAAGCCTCTATCCGAACCTGAAGCTGATTGCGAGCACGTTGCGTTCGGTGCGCAGTGCCACGCAGAACGCGTGGGGTGCGATTGCGCTCTACGAGGGGAAGATTGTGCATGTGCCGCAGATGGATATTGAAATCATGGACCGTGTGGGCGGCGGCGACAGTTTTGCATCGGGCCTGATTTACGGGATGCTGGCAGACAAAGGCATTGACTGGGCGGTTCGCTGCGGCGTGGCGCACGGAGCGTTGGCGATGACGACGCCCGGCGACACCAGCATGGCCACGCTGCCGGAAGTGGAACGCATTATTAAAGGTGGTTCGGCGCGTATTGCGCGCTAGATAGAGGATCAAGATGCCAGAGACGACACAGGAAACACTTGAGCGGGTTGGACTGATTCCGGTACTCCGCGCAAAGAACATCGACCAGGGACGTAAAGTTGTCGACGCCATGATCGCGGGCGGCGTGACGGTCGTCGAAGTGACCATGACAGTGCCGGGTGCGATCGACCTGATCAAACAACTCAAGAAGGACTTTGGCGACGATCTGCTGCTGGGCTCGGGCACCGTGACGACGGCTGACCAATGCCAGGCAACGATCGATGCGGGGGCGGAGTTTGTGGTGAGCCCGAGTTTGCATCCTGACGTAATTGCGACCACGAAGAAGAACGGGAAAGTTTCGTGCCCCGGCGCGCTAACGCCGACCGAGGCCATTACCGCTTGGAATGCGGGTGCGGATTACGTGAAGATTTTTCCCTGTTCGGCGCTGGGCGGCGCGTCTTACCTGAAGTCGCTGTTGGCTCCGTTTCCGCATCTGAAGATTATTCCCACGGGTGGCGTGACGCTGCAGACTGCGGAGAGCTTTTTGCGGGCTGGTGCACGGGCATTGGGCGTTGGGGGCGACCTGGTGAACCTAACGGCTATCGATGCGGGGCACCCGGAGGTGATCACTGAATCGGCAAGGGCGTATTTGAAGATTGTTGCCGAGGTGCGCGGGAAGTAATGCCCTTTTGCCTGGGCGGCGCGAGGAAAGCTGCGCGGCCTGCTTATTTATCTGTGATGAATGAGGGCATTCGCCCAAGTTAGATTGAGTGTTCCGATATGACCGAATCGGCAAGAAGCAAGACTGAATCGAAAGCGAAGGCGGACGGCGCCTTCCGTCTGGACGGGCGGCATGCGCTGGTAACCGGCGGCGCCAGCGGCATTGGCGAGGCGACGGTGCGCGAACTTGTGCGCGCCGGCGCATTTGTCTGGATCGCCGACATCAATGTGACCGCCGCGGTGGAACTGGCCAAGGAGGTCGGCTCGGCGGAGGGAATCTACCTCGACGTGACGAGCCAGGAGTCGATTGCGGCGGCGGGTTCAAAACTCGACCATCTCGACATCCTGGTGAATAACGCGGGCATCGGCCATGTGGGCTCGATTGAGACCACGGAGCCGGAGGATTTTGACCATCTGCTCGACGTAAACGTGCGCTCGGTTTACCTGGTGACGCGTGCGTTTCTGCCGATGCTGTTTGCGGCGCGTGAATATCACGAGGCGGTGGGCGCGATTGTAAACATCGGCTCGGTTTCAGGGATGGTTGGGATCAAGCAGCGGTTTGCCTACTGCGTGAGCAAGGGCGCGGTGCTGGCGATGACGCGGCAACTGGCGGTTGAGTATCCGAAGACGCTGCGCGTGAATGCGGTTTGTCCCGGGACGGTGCAGACACCGTTTGTGGAAGGGTATCTCGAGAAATTTCACAAGCACAACAAGGAAGAGATGCGGGCCGAACTCCGGGCGAGACAGCCGGTAGGGCGGCTGGGAACTCCTGAAGAGGTTGCATCGCTGGTGCGGTACCTTGCCTCGGACGAAGCATCATTCGTGACCGGGTCGCTAGTGACGATCGACGGCGGTTGGACTGCGGCGTAGCTGAGGCGGGTTTGAAATTTCCCTGGAGGCTTAATGAAGATTGTTTCCTTTTCGACGCGGAACAAGGGTGAGCGCGTTGGCGTTCTGGAGCGGAAGAGTGACGGCAGCGGGCTAGAGCTTTGCGCGCTGACCTGGAACGACCTGGAGGGCGCACGCTCCGCGAGCCTGTCCTACGTTGAGCCCGATGTGCCTCCCACCGCGCTGGATGCGGTTTCGAGCGGACGCAACGCCGACGACATCCGGCAATCCATGAAGCAGACGCACGCGTTTTACCGGCGCGGCGAATACATGTTGCAGGCACCGCTCAAGAATCCGCCTCGCGTCTTCGCCATCGGGCTGAATTACCGCGATCACGCGATCGAATCGAAGATGGCGCTGCCCAAAGTGCCGGTGGTGTTCTTCAAGATGAACACTGCGATTATCGGTCCGGGCCAGGACATTGTGCTGCCGAAAAATTCGACGCAACCCGATTACGAAGCGGAACTAGCGTTTGTGATTGGCAAGGGCGGATACCGGATTCCGGCGTCGGCATGGCGGGAGCATGTGTTCGGATACACAATCGTGAACGATGTGAGCGCGCGCGATGTGCAGCTTTCCACGTCGCAGTGGTCGCTGGGCAAGAGTTTTCCGACGTTCTGCCCGATGGGCCCGGCGATCGTGACCGCGGACGAGATCGCCAATCCGCACGAACTCGCGATCAGCCTGTCAATCAACGGCGAAACGCTGCAGAACTCGAATACGCGGGAACTGATCTTCAAGATTCCCGACCTGATTGAATACATTTCTTCGATCACGCCGCTGCTGCCGGGCGATGTGGTTTCAACGGGAACGCCGTCAGGCGTGGGCATGGGGCGAACACCGCAGCGCTGGCTCAAGCCTGGCGACATTGTCACGGTGAGCATTGAAGGGCTGGGGTCACTGACGAATGCCGTGGTTGCGGAGCAGGACCAGAGGTCGCTGACCTCGGATAGCTACAGCATCTAGGCGAGAAATTCTGAACTGAAAAAGGCTCCGCTTTGCGGAGCCTTTTTTCTGCGCGAGCAGCGTTGCGGAGATCTAGGCCTCGGCAAGTTCTCCGGCTTCCGGCTGCGATCCAAACCATGCATAGAGCGCGATGCCGACGAAGCAGGCCGCGGGCACGAGATAACCGTGCGAGACGCCGAACATGTCGCTAACCTTGCCCATCACTGGCGTAATGGCGCCTCCGCCAACGATCGCCATCACGATGCATGCGCCACCCGTCTTGGTGCGCGGACCCAGTCCCTTCACACCCAGCGCGAAGATGGTGGGGTACATCATCGACATGAAGAAACTGTTTGCAATCAGGCAGCTGACGCCCATCCATCCGGGATGCAAGACGGCGACCGTGCAGATGGTGGCGTTGACGACAGCGAAGATGCCGAGAAGCCGCGATGCTTGCACATACCTGAGCAGCCATGTGGATGTAAATCTGCCGACCGTAAAGGCCACCAGCGTGGCGGTCAGCAAATAGCCCGCACTGCGCTCCTGGGTATTGGTGTAAGCGAGCACATAGGGAATCTGGTAGCTCCACGCAGCCACCTGCGCGCCGACGTAGAGGAATTGTGCCACCACCGCAAAGATGAAGTGCTTGCGCTTGAAGAGCGGAGGCCCGTGATCTTCTGCTGCGGCTTCAGGTGAATAATCGAGGCCCATATGCGGGAAGGGGGTGCGCGCAATCAAGACTCCCCAGAACAGGACAAGCGCGCCAAGAACGACGTAGGGCACGATGACGCGCAACGTCTCCGACTGCAGGTAGCCCTGGTAGGTTCCAGCGGCCTGCATCGCCGCCACCTGGGCTTTGGACAGTTGAACCCCGGAGAAGATGAAGCGCGATCCCACGAGTAGCGCCACAATGCTGCCGACGGGATTGAAGGCCTGGGAGAGATTGAGGCGCTGCTCCGACGTTTCGGTGGATCCGATCTGCACGATGAAGGATCCCGCGGCGGTTTCAAGAAACGCCAGGCCGCTGGCGATGATGAACAGCGCGGTGAGGAAGAACCAGTACTGATCGACGAGGGCTGCGGGCCAGAACAGGATGCAGCCTGCGCCATAAAGGCCGAGGCCAATAAGGAAGCCGGCCTTGTACCCCCTGCTGCGCATGATCCAACCGGCGGGCAAGGCAAGCAGAAAGTAGCCCATGTAAAAGGCAGACTGAACGAGTCCGGCCTGGAGCCGCGAAATCTCAAACGACTTCATGAACTGGCGAATGAGAATGTCGTTGAGGTTGTTGGGAATGGCCCAGAGGAAGAAGAGAGCGGTGACCAGAAAGAAGGGCAACATGCGGCCGGCGGGAACGAGACGGCCGTGCGAGCTCGAATCACCTTTGGCGGCCGGCGAATGCGAGCCGACGTGTACGTTCAAGGCCAACTAACCCTCCATCGAGCGAAAACAATGCACTTTACGAAAGCGTTTTCGTTTCGGGCACTTTTCGACCGGACAAATCGCTCGAACCTTTGTATCTAATCTGTGCGAGAGATGGCAAATCGAAGCTGCGACCTTGTGAAAATGAGGGCTAGCCGAGTAGTGAGGATCTAGAGAACCTTGGCCAGCCACTTGCCGGTGTGGGAGTGGAGATTGGCCGCGATTTCTTCAGGTGAGCCTTCGGCGACGATCCGCCCGCCGCCCTCGCCGCCCTCGGGGCCAAGGTCGATGACCCAGTCAGCGGACTTGATGACGTCGAGGTTGTGTTCGATGACGATGAGCGAGCCGCCGCCGTCAATGAGCTTGCGGAAGGCGGTGAGGAGCTTGGAGACGTCGTCGAAGTGCAGTCCGGTGGTGGGCTCGTCGAGGATGTAGAGGACGCGGCTGGCCTGCGACGGCTTGGCGGTGGCGTTGACGGCGCGGACCTGGGAGAGATGGGCCGCAAGCTTGACGCGCTGCGCTTCGCCGCCAGAGAGCGTGGTGGCGGATTGGCCGAGGCGCAGATAGCCGAGGCCGATTTCGTCGAGCACGGCGAGTTTGTCAAGCAGCTTGGTTTGGCCGGCAAAGAAGCGCAGGGCCTCCTTGACGGTCATCTGCAGCACGTCGTGGATGTTCTTGCCCTTGTAGCGGACATCGAGAATTTTGGCCTGATAGCGGGTGCCGTTGCACTCCTCGCAGGGGAGTTCGACATCGGCGAGGAACTGCATTTCAACGGTGACGGTGCCGTCGCCTTCGCAGGTGTTGCAGCGGCCGCCGGGCACGTTGAAGGAGAAGTGGCCGGGGGTGAGCGAGAGGCGCTTGGCTTCAGGTTGCGATGCGAACAGCTCGCGCACCAGATCGAAGCCCTTGATATAGGTGATGGGATTGGAACGCGGGGTGCGGCCGATGGGCGTCTGGTCGACGAGCACTACGTCGTTGAGGCGTTCGACACCGGTGAGCGATTTGAAAACTCCAGAGGGATCCGCACCGTCGGACTGGCCAAGTGCGCGCGCAACCGCGCGGTACAACACCTGGTGCACGAGCGTGGACTTGCCCGACCCGGAGACGCCGGTGATGGCGACGAGCAGTCCGAGCGGAATTTCGACGTCGAGGCCGTGGAGGTTGTTGGCATGTGCTCCGCGGAGGATGAGCTTCTCTTTTCCGGGCGTGCGGCGGCGGGTGGGCACGGGGATGGAGATTTTTCCGGAAAGATAGCGGCCGGTGAGCGAGTTCGGATTGGCCTCGATTTCAGCGAGGACGCCCTCGGCCATGAGCTTGCCGCCGTGCTCTCCGGCGCCGGGGCCAAGATCGAGCAGGTGGTCGGCAGCGCGGAGCACATCAGAATCGTGCTCGACCACAAGGATGGTGTTGCCAAGATCACGGAGCTCTTCAAGGATGCGGATGAGACGGGCTGTGTCGCGGGTGTGAAGGCCGATGGAGGGCTCGTCGAGAACATAGAGAGCGCCCACCAGGCGGGAGCCGAGCGAGGTGGCGAGCTGAATGCGCTGCGCTTCGCCGCCGGAGAGGGTTGAGGCCAGGCGATCGAGGGTGAGGTATTCAAGGCCCACCGCATCAAGAAAGCTGAGGCGCTGGCGCACCTCGTGGAGGATGGGCCCGGCAATCTCTTCGTGCATGGGCGAGAGCTTGAGTTCATCAAAGAACTTGCGTGCCTTTGCGATGGTGAGTGCCGAGGCCTGGCAGATGTTCTGCCCGTTCAAGCGCACGGAACGGGCTTCAGCGCGGAGGCGCTGGCCGCGGCAATCAGGGCACTCTGCGTAGCCGCGATACTTGCTGAGCATGACGCGCACGTGGAGCTTGTACTTTTTGCGCTCCATTTGGGCGAAGAAGCCAAAGATGCCGACGAAGGCGCCTTTTCCACGCAGGACGATCTCCTTTGCAGGCTCGGGCAGATCGCGCCAGGGAACGTCGAGCGGCACGCCAAGTTCGGGAGCAAGCTTGCGCAGGTCGGTATACCAGGGGCGGTATTTGGGGCGGTTCCAGGGGTCGATCGCGCCATCGGTGAGGGTGAGGCCTTTGTCGGGAATGACGAGGTTCAGGTCGAAGTCGACCGTGTTGCCGAAACCCTGGCAACGCGGGCAGGCGCCGAAGGGATTGTTGAAGCTGAAGAGGCGCGGCTCGGGTTCGCTGCCGGGCCGGTGGCAGCTCTTGCACTCATATGCGCCGGAGAAGCGGAGCCGGCGGCGTTCGCCTTGTTCGTCACGAGGTGCTTCTTCAAAGACGACTTCGCCGGCCTCGCGATACGCGACTTCGACGGCGTCGACGATGCGGGCACGGTTCTCGGCGCTGACGGCGATGCGGTCGAGCAGGACGAAGACGGGGAGCGTGAAGTCGAGATCGAGCAGCGACTCGGGCGTGGAGAACTCCACGATGCTTCCCTGCTGCCAGAGACGGTTGAATCCGCCGGCCCGCAGTTCGGTGAGCCGGGCTTTCAGCGTTTCAGTGTGCGGAGAGTCGCCGGTGGAGACGGAAGGCTTGGCCTTGGCTGCGGATTTTGGTGCACGCGGCGGCGGGCTTTGTTGTTTTTGCGGCGGCGGCCACAGCTTCAGGCGACGGCGTGGCCGTGACTACGGGGAACAAGACGTTGAGACGGGTTCCCTCCCCAAGCGCGAGAACGGCTTCGGCCGCTTCGTCAACCGAGTCGCGCTTGACCAGCCCGTCGCAGTGGACGCAGTAGACAGTTCCGCAACGCGCATAGAGCAGGCGGAGGTAGTCGTAGATTTCCGTGGCTGTGGCGACGGTGGAACGGGGGTTGCGCGTGGAGTTCTTCTGCTTGATGGCGATGGCGGGGGCGAGGCCGTCGATCTCGTCGACATCGGGCTTCTCAATGCGCTCAAGAAACTGGCGCGCATAGGCTGAAAGCGACTCGACATAGCGCCGCTGCCCCTCGGCATAGATGGTGTCGAAGGCCAGCGAACTCTTGCCTGACCCTGACACACCGCTGACCACCGTCAGCTTTCCGTGAGGAATCTCGCAAGAGACGTTTTTCAGGTTATGCGTCCGCGCTCCGCGGATGATGATGGCATCGTTCAAAGGGAATGCACCGGAGGAAAGGTTTGGGCGGCATCTCAGGCGCCTCAGCGAGGCTCAGAGCGCAACCAGCCATTCTTTATTATAGGGTGCGGAGAAGAGGCGTCCCTGTTGGAAACGGAGAGGACGCCGCTCGAGCGAGGGAGAGACCGGGGCTATGCATGCCAAGCAGGTTGTGCGGTCAGTGCCCGGCCCGCGGCTTGAAGAGCTGAGGGACAAACACGGCATCCTCCAGGCTCGTATGAAGGAGCTGACCCGCCGGATTCTCGATGGTTTACGCCGCCCGAAAAGAGGCTAGGCCGCCATCGATGGAAATTCTGGGTACGTCACCTTGGCGATGACTGCAGTTTCGCGGTTGAGCACTCCGGACAGTCCCATAAGAACGAGCGAAGCACAAGCCGGACACTGGTTAGCGTTATTGCACACGCAATTGCAATCCTGACAAAGATACGCAGACGCCAAGGGGATGTGTTGTGTTGTGGCGAATGTCATTGGCCCACCTCATAGATCGTTGGTGCACCGTTCAGAGAGCCTTCAGCCTTCTGCCTTGGTTGGCGGCATTGACCTCTGAGACTCCCTGCTGGATGGATGCCGCGGTTTGGGGCGAAGTTGTTTTCATTGCAGTGTTTCTGGTGCAAACTTAGGTTTCCCGCTATCGGCACTTCAGTAACGAAAGCCCTCTTTCCGAACTTGCATCTAAGGGTCGGAAACCCCAACGCCGATGAGCGGATTTAAACTGGTGATTGAGGTATTTCGTGCGCCGTATTGCATTGTTCGTGCTGTTGATGGCTCAAGTTTTCAGCGGGGCTGCCGGGATTGCGCAGGAGTCTTCGTCGAACTCCGGAGCGCAGGTGCAGGGAGTCGCTCCCGACGCTGACCGCGACGCGGAAGTAGAACCGGTAAGCACGGAGGTGACGGCGGCCGAAGCCGCCATTGCGGGAGCCAACTGGAAGACAGCAGAGGCGAAACTTGATCCGTGGCTTGTGTCGCATCCGCAAGACGCGCGGGCGCTGTTTGACGCAGGCTATGTGGCCGACGCGCAAAACCGGCTGGTCGATGCCGCCTCTCTCTATCGCCGCGCGACAATCGCTAATCCAAAATCCTTTGAGGCTCATCTCAGCCTCGGCTTGCTGCTCGCGCGCGAGGGCAAGACAGACGAAGCCCGTCCCGAACTGATTGCCGCAACCAAGCTCGACCCCGGCGAGGCAGGCCCCGAACTGAAGGCGCGAGCCTGGCGCGCACTCGCCACGATAGATCGTCCAGAGCCTGGCTCTGGAACCGACACCACGCAAGCAAGCAATGATCTGCTTGAAGCGCTGAAGCTCTCGCCGGAAACCACGGCCGACACGCTGCTGGCCGCCGACCTTGCCGAGCAGGCCGGCCAATATGATGCCGCTGAGGCCGCCTTTCGCCGAGTGCTCGCCACCGACCCCAAATCGCAACCCGCCAACACCGGACTAGCCCACGTCCTTATCGCGCAGAAAAAGTATTCTGACGCGGAAGACCTGCTGCGCGGCGCGCTGGAAAAGCTGCCTGACGATCCCGCGCTCACGGCGCAACTGGCCACCGTGCTCGCCGCAGAAGACAAGGCCGAGGCGCTCCCGCTTCTGCAAAAGCTCCACGCCGCCCATCCCGGCGATGCAGCCATCACCAGCATGCTGGCGGAGGTCACCGCCGAGTCAGGAGATTACGCCGGCTCCGATCAGCTTTACCTCAAGCTGCTCGCCGCCAACCCCACCGACGCCAATCTTCTGGTTGCCCACGGTGAGAACCTCGTCCGCATGAGCCGGTTTGCTGACGCGATGGCGGTTTTCGACAAGGCCACCCAGATTGATCCGGCCAACACCGAAGGGTGGAGTGGCCTGTCCTTCGCTGCCTCGCGAGCCAACCAACCCTCGGTCGCGCTGCACGCGCTTACCATGCGATCAAAGTTCCTTCCCGAGAACGCCTCAACCTATTTCCTCTGGGCCACATCTTACGATTCATTGCACGACAGGGCGCAGGCTGTGGTGTACTACCATCACTTCCTTGACGCTGCAGCAGGCAAGTATCCAAACCAGGAATGGCAGGCTCGGCAACGGCTCCAACTGCTGGAAAAGAAGCCCTGACCCCGCCGCATGGCCGCGCCGGTCAAACGTTACTTGAATAATCCCTGGTTTGCACAGACTGAAATCTTTGCCCTTGCGCCGAAATGCAATATCGGCCTATAGTCTCGTAACGAGGTGTTGCCGCAACAAGCGGAGGTTCCTCATGCGGTTCCAAGGGTCGTTGGCAGTCGCTCTTCTCTTCGGTATTACCGCTCTGCCGGTGCTTGCCGCCGGCATCGACGACAAACCTGCCGATCTAGCCACCATCCAGGCTCTCGAAACCCGGGCCAACCAGGCTCAACCCCGCGAGCAATGCTTCCTCTACGCTGAGTTGGTCCACCAGATGACTGAGGTCAGCGTGCGTCAGTACGCGTCGGGCGATGTGGACAAAGCCACCTCCATGCTCAAGCGGATACAGGATTTTACCCGCAAGATCCATCTCTCATTGGCGAACAACGACAAGAAGGTCAAGGACACCGAGATACTGCTCAATCACACCGCCTTCCGCCTGAATGGAATGCTGCACGCCAGCAGCTTTGAAGACCGGCCACTGGTGCAGGAGACACTCTCCGACGTCAGCCAGGCTGAAAACGAAGCCATGCTGCAGGTTTTCCACAACAAGTAACTCCGATCCAGCCCGTTCACTCCTGGAACGCCACAATCGGCAATGATCGGCTGCGCTCGTGAGGGTTGCTGGCCCGTATTTTCATCCCGGCGTTCACGCTCATTTGCTCGAATCTCCAGCGACGCTTTTCCCACACCCCTTTGCTGTGCTTGAATAAGAGCGCCAGAGGGATTCCGGATGCGCTGCATTGCTTTTATCATTTTTTGCCTGCTTTTGAGCGTGCCGCTTTTCGCCCAAAAGGAAAGGCGGGAGCCGCTGACAGATGCCCAGGTGGAGAAGATCGCCGAAGCGGGCATCGATCCAGACGCGCGGGTAGCGCTCTATACCCAGTTCCTAAAGGAAAAGGCAGACGCAATCAAGGCGCTGGGAAAGCGCGCGTCGTCGGATGCGCGCAGCGCCCGGCTGAGTGACGCACTTGAGGACTTTGCCGCCCTGATGGATGAATTGGGCGACAACCTCGATGTGTACACCGACCGCAAGGCCGACGTCCGCAAGTCGCTGAAGGCTCTGAGCGAGGCCACTCCAGACTGGCAGAGGATGCTGCGGGCGCTGGCCGGGGAGCCGAAGTTCAGCCTGGCCCGCAAAGAGGCGATCGAGAGCGGCGAGGACCTGGCCGCGCAGGCGGACCGTCTGCTGAAGGAACAAACCGACTACTTCAACCAGCATCCGGACGAAAAAGGCCAGGATCGTTGGGAGCCGAAGTAGCAGCCGGGGCAAAGATCATGAGGATGGGATCAACTGCCAGCCTCGCTCGACGCGGGTGACATCATTGATCAACTCGGAAAGCTTCCATCGGATAGATCTGACTTCGCCAGGGCCGGGTAGGCGAGTAAAGCACGCAGACAGACGAACCAACTTCACGAGGCTTGTCAACGGAGCACCCACCTCCTACGAGATCTCCAGCTTGAGTTGTGAATTCGTATTTCATGATGAAGCCGCCTCGGTTTCCCTTGGCAATTTCAGTAATGTGCCCCTGAGCGGAGAGCCCCTCGACCAATAAGCGCCGCTTCGAGGACAGCATGATTGCGAACGAGAGACCGCCGAGCGCCGGCGCCAGTGCAACCATGAGCGGCGACCAGATTGACCATGTCGACTCCTCCCAACCCACTGGATGATTGATCGTCGGATCTGTCGGGAGATAGGCGATCATCACATCGGTATTGTTCTTCATGCTCTTCCAGATTGCATCGGGTACAGAGGAGTCCCCTTTATAAATATTCCCTGCAACTTCAAATGCATAGCTGATGTGTTGGGTCGAATTCCGCCCAGAGGTCCACTTCTGAGTGATCTGGCCCATGGATTCGCTTGAGCCTGTGCGCAAGAGCGTTTTTAACCATCAAAATAGGCATGGATCTGCTGTGTACGTAGAACGCCCACGCGATTGCGAGTCCCAGAAATGCGATCACGGCAACGACGTTGGCCCAACCTGTGCCCGTCAGCCGCACTTTGCGCGGTGGCTTCGCCGACAATTCGGCAGGGATGGCTGTCCGCCCAGCGAAATCGGACACAAAATCCATTGTCTGCGCCCTCCGGAAGTCGATTTTCGTATACCTTAGCAGGAAACGGGCAGCTCTCAACGAGCAGGGGCTGCGCACGAACCCCTGAGGCCAACTGACCATGCAGTTCCGATCCATCTGCCGCTGCTTCTCAATTGCGCTTCTGGCCGCACTTCCCCTCACCGCCGCTGCGCGCCATACCGTCGTTTCGATTTCCGGCGACTCCTTCCTCATCAACGGCCGCCCTACCTACGCGGGCCGATTCTGGCATGGTCAGCCGATCGCGGGTCTGCTGATGAACGCGCGCATGGTTCAGGGGATCTTTGACGATCGAAATCCGGCGACGGTTGGGCAATGGGCATATCCGGATACGGGCAAATGGGATCCGGAAAGGAACACCAGCGAGTTTATTGCCGCGATGCCGGAGTGGAAGCGTCACGGCTTGCTGGCTTTTACCATCAACTTACAGGGCGGTTCGCCCTACGGCTACTCGAAGGACCAGCCGTGGGAGAACTCGGCATTTGATCCGAACGGCGACCTGCGCCCAGCCTACATGGCGAGGCTGGAGCGGATTCTCGACCGGGCTGATTCCCTGGGCATGGTCGCGATTGTCGGGTATTTTTACGTTGCGCAGGCGGCACGGATGCGGGACGACGACGCCGTAGTGAAGGCTGCCGACAACGCGACCAATTGGCTGCTCGCTCACGGCTACCGAAACGTTCTGGTTGAGATCGACAACGAGTGCGATGTGAAGTTCCAGAGCGCCCTTCTGGGGCCGGGTCGGGTTGCCGAACTGATCGAGCGTGAGAAGAAAGCACAGAAGCACGGCCACCGCCTGCCGGTGGGAACGTCGTTCCGCGGCGGGTCGATTCCCGTGGAAGCGGTGGTGCGGGCATCTGATTTTCTGTTGCTGCACGGCAATGGAGTCGCCGACCCGGCGCGGATTGGCGCGATGGTGAAGGCGACACGGGCTGTTCCGGGATACACGCCCAAGCCGATCCTGTTTAACGAGGACGATCACTACGGATTTGACCAGCCCGAGAACAACATGACGGCCGCTGTGGCCGAGCGTGCTTCCTGGGGCTTCTTCGACTACAGGAGGCAGGGCGAAAGCTTTCAAGATGGATTCCAGAACGTGCCGGCCGACTGGGGCATCGACAGCCCACGAAAACGGGCATTCTTCCACCTGCTGGCAGAGGTCACCGGCTCCGATCCGCTCCCCTGATTCCCTCCCCCTCTGTGCTAACCTCCACTTGGTGAGCGCGGAATTTATCAAGATTTTCGAGGAAGAGTACCGGGTGCTTCGCCCACGCGCACCGATGCCTCCGATTCATCTGCGCTTCAGGCGGTTTACTTCGCTGAATACCACGATCCGGCTGCGCGACGAGCAGATTCATGTGAGCCTGTCAGACCTGCTGGAGGGCGCTCCAGAAACGGTGATTCGCGCTATCGCGCACATTCTGCTGGCCAAACTCTACAAGAAGCCGATCGACGCTTCGCACAACGCCCGCTATAAGCGGTTCGCCTCATCCGCCGCGGTCACCCGGCAGACGGAGCTGATCCGCCATGCGCGGGGCAGTAAGCGCTACTTTGGCCCCGAGGGCCGGTTCTACAACCTTGAAGAGGTCTTCGACTCGCTCAACATGCGATTCTTCGGCGGATTGCTGGGCCGGCCGGAGCTTACCTGGAGCGAACATCTGGCCCGGCGCATGCTCGGGCACTATGATGCCGCGCATAACATGATCGTGGTGAGCCGGGTTTTCGACCGGCCTTCGAGCCCTCGGTATGCAATCGAATACTTGCTTTACCACGAGATGCTGCACCTGAAGCACCCGGTACGGATGCGGGGGCTGCGCAGGTGCGTGCACTCACGCGAGTTCAAGGCCGACGAAGCACAATTCCCGCAGTTGGCCGAGGCGATGGCCTTCATCAAGCGCCTGTAACCGCTTTCTTGCGGCGAAGCAGCCGTGCTAGACTTCCCGCGCACAAGTTTCCGCCGCATTCCTGCCTTCAACTTCCCGACAGGGACTTTGAGCCAAGCGGAAACAACCGAAAGCGGAGACAACCATGAGGAAGATGCGATCGGACCGGCAGCCTTTTTCCAGCCTGACAAGGCGTTCTTTTATCAAAGCGGCAGAGCGCCGCAGCCGTATTGCCCGGCAGCGTCTGGGGACAAACGGGGCGTCCCGCGCCTTCAAACCGGATCACCATCGGCGTGATCGGCTGGGGCATGCAGGGGCCACCGAATACCAAGGCATTTTTATCTCAAGCAGATTGTCAGGTTGTCGCTGCTTGCGATCTGACTCCAAAGAACTTGCAGGCTGCGGTCGACACCATTAACACAGCCTACGGAAACCAGGATTGCAAGGCGTATAAGGACTACCGCGATCTGATTGCACGGGACGATATCGATGCCGTGATGATCGCCGTTCCCGACCATTGGCATGCCTTGATGGCGACGGCGGCGGCCAACCGAAAGAAGGACATCTACGGGGAAAAGCCGCTGGCCCGCACGATTGCCGAGCAGCAGGCTATCGTAAAGGCGGTTGAAGCCAACAACATCATCTGGCAGACGGGGTCATGGCAAAGGTCGCTGCCGAACTTTCACAAGGCCGCCGAGATTGTGCGGAACGGACTGATTGGGACCGTTACACACGTTGAAGTCGGCTTGCCGCCTGGACATCACGACTTTGGCGGAACCGAGCCGGCCTTGCTGGCCAAGTTTGCCACCTTGCCCGGAAAAGTGAAGGACCCGGCGCTCGTGGTTCCGGGAACGCCGGAGTGGGATCTGGCAGTTACCGATCCGCCGAAGGACTTCGACTATGACACCTGGATCGGGCCGTCGAAGATGGAGCCGTATATTGATGCGCGCATCTCAAAGAACTGGCGCTGGAATTACAACACCGGCGGCGGACAGTTGATGGACTGGATCGGGCACCATGGCGACATCGCACACTGGGGGCTCGGCTTTGATTCGACTGGCCCTTCAGAGGTGGATGGTTATGGAGATTTCCCTGCGCCGAATGCCATCTGGAACACGAGCGGCACTTACAGCATCACTTGCACTTATCGCAAGGAAGTAACTCATTATGCAAATGATGTCACCATGGTAATTGCTGGCGGTCATCCGGCCATCAACATGGGAACCAAGTGGATCGGGAGCGAGGGCTGGGTGTGGGTGGACCGCGGAGGATTCGACGCTTCGAACCGGGATTGGATCAAGCCGGAGTCGCTTCCGGAGGATCTGCGCAAGGTGAAGTTGTACGAGTCAGCGGAGCACCGGAGGAACTTCCTGGATAGCGTAAAGTCCCGGAAGCCAACCATTACCCCGGTTCAGACGGCACATCATTCAACGATTCCCGGCCACCTGGGATTGATTTCGATGATGGTTGGCCGGAAACTGAAATGGGATGTGACCTCGGAGACGATCGAAAACGATGCGGAAGCCACGGCCTTGCTGTCACGTCCTTATCGTGCGCCCTACAAGCTGGCCTAAACTCGAACGCCAAGAACCTTATTTCGTGCAACTTGACAAACATTTATCAAGTTGCACTTGAGATTCTTCAAAGGAAGTTCGGACGGGTGCCGTACATGGGAACGCTCAAATTTATCGGGTGTTACTAAGCAGATCGACGGGCTCCCTCGAAGCTAAAACGCCAGCAGAACGCACCGATAGTGCCCGGCGGCAAGTGGCTGATTGTTAACCAACTATGCTCAAAATCGCCGCAAGCGCGAAGAGCGTTGAACAGCTTTGCTTTTGCCTTGGGATAATGTCTCTGGAGTGGTGTCGATCCTTACGCTCGGACGAGAGATGATGACCAGCAAGCTGCCAGCCGCGGGCACCTTCCTTTTAGCCGCTATTGTCCTGATTCTACAGGGCAACGCGACGGCGCAGGTGGGTGTTCTGAAGGGTGAAGTAGCTGACCCGATGGGTTCAGTGGTTCCGGGCGCGAAGGTTGCCGTTTCACGCGGGCGGCAGGTTGTTGAAACCCAGAGCGGCCCAGATGGGCATTATGCGTTCCACATGCTGGCTCCCGGCTCCTACACGGTCAAGGCGACTGCCAAAGGGTTTGAGCCCCTCACCATCCAGGGAATTGCGCTGGCGGCGGGCCGCGTCAAAGAGCTGAATCTTCCTCTATCCATTGCCATTGAGCGCGATGAAGTGACCGTGAGCGGGCACACGAACGGCGTGGATGTGAGTCCAACTCAGAACTCGAGTGCGCTGGTTTTCAGAGGCAAGGACCTGGACGCTCTGTCGGACGATCCCGACCAGTTGCAGAGCGAATTGCAGGAGTTGGCCGGTGCGGCGGCCGGACCCAACGGCGGGCAGATCTACATCGACGGCTTCGCCGGCGGGCAGCTTCCACCCAAGAACTCAATTCTCGAGATCCGGGTAAACCAGAACCCATTCTCAGCCGAGTTTGACCGCGTGGGCTACGGGCGGGTGGAGATCATCACCAAGCCGGGAACCCAGACGTTGCACGGGAGCATCGCCGGTTACGGAGGCACCTCGGCTACCAACTCGAGCAATCCCCTTCTGCAGCAACAGGATCAGCCCGAATACTACCTCTACTCTTACACCGGAAACATCTCCGGCCCCATGGGCAAGAACGCTTCCTTCTTCCTTTCCGCCTCCGTGGTGCAGAAACAGGACGAGAGCATCGTGGATGCGGTAAATCCGAAAAACACGGCGACCAACCTGACTCAGGCAGTTCCAAATCCCATCAGCGTGCTTGCGGTGAGTCCGCGGTTTGATTTCCAGCTGGGGAAAAACACGATCTCCATCCGGGACTACTTCTACCGGGGCATTCAGTCGGGGGGCGGCGTAGGCGTCCTGAACCTGGCCGACCAATCCCTGAGCACCAACAACAAGGAAAACACCCTTCAGTTCAGCGATGCCATTGTGATCAACCCTAGCTTCCTGAACGAAATACGGCTGCAATGGGTGCGCATCCGCGAGACGCAGAGCGCGAGCCTGAGCACACCCTCCATCACCGTTCAGGGTGCCTTTATTGGTGGCGGCAACAATGACGGGATCGTCCAGGACCACCAGGACAACTTCGAACTGCAGGACTACTCGACGGCAACGGCGGGCAATCACACTTTGCGCTTCGGCACCCGGCTTCGGGAATACAGGGACACGAACTACTCGACAGCCGGCAGCAACGGAGCGTATACCTTCAGCTCGATTGCCGCCTACCTGGCGGGCACCCCCAGCCAATACGCCGCCGCAGTGATCAACAAACCGGTAGCACGGGCCACACTGCTTGACGGAGCGCTGTTCTTCCAGGACGACTGGCGCGTTAAACCGAATCTAATGATTGGGATAGGGGCCCGTTTCGAGAGTCAGAACTGGATCCACGACCGTGCGGATTGGGCTCCCCGCATCGCCCTGGCATGGAGCCCCGGCAAGCCAAGCAGCTCAAATGCCAAGGCCGTGATCCGCCTCGGTTATGGCTGGTTCTACAACCGCTTTTCGGTGGCCAACTCGCTCGGCTCCATCGGCGACGCACCGTGGGTGATCCGGGCTCAGCACGACAACCTGATTAACCAGCAGAGCTATGTTGTTGATAATCCAAAGTTTTTTGACCCGACTGCCCCGGTGCCTGCAGCCACGCTGATCGCAAACAGCACTTCGGTTCCCTCTTTCCACTCCGTCGATCCCCATTTTCATGCCGCCCTCGACATGCAGGCCGGAGCGGGCATCGACTACCAGCCGACCCGGAACATTACCGCCAGCGTGACCTACCTTTACACGCAGGGAGTGCACCAGTACTTCTCAAATAACGTCACGGCGCCGGCATTCAACGTGGCCAATTACACGGTCACTGGCCCACCTCCGCCGGTGTTCAACTACCAGTTCCAGTCCGGCGGTTTCTATAAACAACATCAAGTTATTTTCACAAGTAGCTGGCAATTAAGGCGTTTTGTGCTGAACGGGTCGTACACTTTCAACTCTGCCATGAGCGATACACAGGGCGTGGATCAGTTCGTCTCTGTGGCCCAGAACCCGGGACTGGATTTTGGAAGGGCCAGTTTTGGGGTTCGCCATCGCGTGAACCTGCTGAACAGCTATACGGCTCCCTGGGGCATTGTGTTTGCTTCTCTGCTTGAGGCGCAATCGGGCACCCCGTATAACCTGACGACCGGTTCCGATCTGACGGGCAACAACCAGTTCAATGTGCGGCCAGCGTTCGCTGCCTGCGGCTCGGCGGGGGTGGTCTCGACAGCTTATGGGTGCCTGGACCCAAATCCCGCGGGGAAGAGTGAGAAAATGGTGCCCTTCGGCCTGGGAACAGGACCGGCGAACGTGCTGTTCGACCTGCGGGCAAGCAAGACCTTTGGCGTGGGACCGAGGGAGAAGGTTTCCAGCGAGGGCCAGACCATGGACAGCTCAGCGTTAAGCGACCAGGGGCTGAACACCGGCGGAGCGAAGATTCACCTGGATGCCGGGGCTCCCCGGCGCTACAGCCTGACCTTTGTGGTGGGAGCCTCAAACCTCTTCAATATCGTGAACCTGGGAACCCCGAATGGCGTGATGAGCTCGCCGATCTTCAACAAGACGCAGTCGCTGGCCGGCGGCGCGTTCGCCAACCCCACCCCGGGGAACCGGGCGTTGATCTTCCAGGCCAACTTCTCGTTCTAGGCTCCGGCTCAATCTAATAAATCGAAACTACCCGGTGAGCTTGCGCTCGGGCTTGGGCAGGTCGGCCCATTCCGCGTCGTGGCGACCTCTTCCCTTGACACACCTAGGCATCTAGGCTTACTTTCTGAGAAGCAAAGACGTCTAGGGGTTACAACGATGCCAAAAAACGATCTCCAGGGAACCTTGGATCTGCTGGTTCTGAAGACTCTGGCCCAGATGGGCGAGCTGCACGGGTACGGGATTGTGCTCCACATCCAGAGAGCTTCAGAAGAACTGCTTCATGTGGAAGAGGGCTCGCTCTATCCAGCGTTGCATCGGATGGAACAGAGCGGGTGGATCAGCTCTGCCTGGGCAACTACCGAAACCGGACGGAAGGCGAAGTATTACAACCTGACGGCGGACGGCCGGAAGCAACTGGAAGAGGCTGAGAAGAACTTTGAGCACCTGGTCCGCGGGGTCCGGGCGATTCTGCGATACGCATAAGGTAAGGGAGGCACGAATGGGACTGCGCAGCCGGATTTCGAACCTGTTCTTGCGCTCGCGGGTCGACCGCGAGATTCAAGCTGAACTTGAAGCACACATCGCCCTTCGGACGGAAGACAATGTGGCCGCCGGAATGCCTCCAGACGCGGCACGGCGGGATGCCCTGCTGCGCTTCGGCAACCCAGTTGTGACCAAGGAGCGGGCGGCGGGCGAGGACGCGGCGCTGAGCCTGGCGACCCTGGGTTTCGACTTGAAGTACGTGATGCGGCAGCTGAAAAAGTCGCCTGGGTTCGCCTTCACAGTGGTGATTACCCTGGCACTGGGGATCGGGTCGAATGCGGCAATCTTCAGCCTGGTGAACGCCGTGTTGCGGCATCCTGCCGGGGTGGACCATCCCGAGCGTGTGGCCGTGATGCATGTGCGGTATTTGAAGTTCACGCTCGACCTGCCCGTGATTTCGGTGCCGGACTATACGGGCGCGGCTTCCCTGAGCCAGCAGGTTGAAACGGCTGCGGTGGAGAGCGGGACAAGCTTCAACATCGTGCAGAACGGTGTTGCGAAGAATATTGCGGCAGCCCGCGTGTCGTCGAAGTGGTTTCAGGTGTTCGGGGCTCAGCCGATTCTCGGGAGGACGTTCACGGCCGACGAGGATCAGCCGAACGCGGGGAAAGTGGTGGTGCTGAGTTACGGAATCTGGCAGCGGGCCTTCGGGGGCGACCACAATGTGATTGGCCAGACGCTCAATCTGGATGAGAAACCCTATCGCGTGATCGGCGTGATGCGGAGCGATTTCGCATGGCCGCGCCGCAACGACGTGTGGGTTCCGATTGCGCTACCGCCCTCAGCCTTCGCGAAGGAGAACATGTTCAACGAAAACTACCAGGCCGTGGCCAGATTGCGGCCCGGGGTCACGGTGGAACAGTTGAACGCGGCCCTGGGAACGCTGCTTTGGCAGGAGGTTCGCCCGAGTCCGGCGGCTGGTTTCGCCCGGAGCGCGGGCTGGTCAGTCTATTGCACACCGCTGACTGAATATGCGGCTGGACCACTGAGAAAGCCGCTCTTTGTTTTGTCGGCGGTGGTTTTGCTGGTGTTGTTGATTGCGTCTGCCAATGTGGCTGGACTGTTTCTTGCACGATCGTCGGCGCGGAGCAAGGAAATCGCGATTCAGATGGCGTTGGGGGCAAGCGCGGGCCGGATGGTTCGACAGCTATTTCTTGAGACCTTTGTCCTGGCGGCAGCAGCGGGCGCCGTAGGCGCTGCAGTTGGGCCGCTGACGGGAAAACTTCTGCTGCAACTGGTTCCGAACAATCTGGCTGACGGGTTCCTGGTGAAGAGTGGACCCGAGACGGTGATTTTCACGGTGCTGATGGCATTTGTGACGATGCTGATTGCCGGGATGGGACCGGCTTACGGCATGATGCTCCGGCGAGGGCAGTTGAAGCTGGGAGAGAGCGAGCGGAATACGACAGCATCGGCCGGCAAACAGCGACTGCGGAGCGCCTTTGTGATCAGCGAAGTTGCGGCTGCTTTCCTGCTGCTGACGGGGACGGGGCTTTTCCTTGCGAGTCTTTTCCGGCTCCAACAGGTTGATCCAGGGTTCAATCCTCGCGGCGTGGCGACGGGGAAGGTGAATTTTTCCGGAGACAACGTCAAGAAGGTCCAGGAACGGCAGGCAGCGTTCGTGAGTGGAGTGGTGGGGCGGCTTGCCGCACAGCCGGGAGTGAGTGCGGCCGCAGCGGTTGAGCCATTGCCGTTCGATCCAGGCACGATTGAATCCTGCTCGTTCAACATTGTCGGGCAACCCAACTCCCCGAATGAGCCGGGACCGCACAGCCAGTTGACGTATGCGACTGCTGATTATCTGAAGGTGATGCAGATTCCGCTGCTGGCAGGACGCTGGATTGGGCCTTCGGATGTGGCGGGGACAGAGCCTGTGACGGTGATCGACTCACGGCTGGCGAACCACTACTGGCCGGGAGCGAACGCAATCGGGCAGCATATTTCGTTCGGATGCGACACAGACGCAAAGCCGGCATTGGTGGTTGGCGTGGTTGCTCCGATTCGCCTGAGTTCGCTTGAAGAGGACACGAGCGACGGCATGCGCTACTACCCATTCGCGCAGGACAAGCGGCCGAGCGCAGATTTCCTTGTGCGGTCGGATGGAAACACGGGAGTAACAGGAGAAGCGATCAAGCAGGCGGTTGCGCAGAGTGACTCTTCACAGGCTGTGAGTACGATTACCTCTTTGGAGACTCTTGTCTCGGATTCGCTTGCGGGCCAACGCTTGATTGTGTGGCTGCTGGGGGCGTTTGCGACTTTGGCGTTGCTGCTGGCGATGATTGGGATTTACGGGCTGATCAGTTTTGTTACCTCGCAGCGGACGCGGGAAGTGGGCATAAGGATGGCCCTGGGCGCGCATCGCGGCACGGTTCTGCGGCTGGTGTTGACCGGCGCGCTGGTGCGCGTGGGGATTGGGCTGGTGATCGGAATCTGTGCTTCGGCTGTAATGACCCTGATGCTGCGGCACGTGTTTGTGGACTTTGGCGCGGGAATGCTGTCTTCACTGAGCGTGGCCACCGGGATCCTGATGGCTGTTGGCGCCCTTGCCGGACTGATTCCGGCAAATCGCGCTGCGTCCATCAACCCCGTGCAGGCGCTTCGGACTGAATAGGCGCTGAAGGCCGGCGCTACACGCAGAGAGCGGCAGAATTAGTAGAGGACAGACGGCAACCAGGCGCTGGCGGGCTCGTTGTAGATCCCCATGGTCATGAGCGTCATGGGCTTGGTTCAAAAAGAATACCAGCGGAATGAGAACGAAGGCAGATTTATGCTGCGGAGGGAAAGACCGGCCCGGATCAGGCCGGTTTTTCGAGGCCGGCGGAGGTATTCACTGCTTCTTTGTCGCGCCGGGTACCAGCCCAGGCAAGCAGAGCGACGCCTGCGATGACGGAACCTGCGCTTGCTAGTTGCGCATTCGACAATCCCCAGAGCACTTTTGGATTGCGCCGAATGAACTCAACCAAAAAGCGCGCGAATCCGCTCAGGGCAAGATACTGGCCAACGATCTCTCCCACGGCGTGCGGCTTGCCAAGCTGATGCCAGAGCCACCAGCCGATGAGCAGGCCTGCCGCGAGCTCCAGAAGCGGCGTGGGGTAGACACGCACCCCGGGGAAGGTGGGGGAAATGCCGTCAGGAAAGCTCATGCCCAGGGGCCAGGGGAGTTTCGTCTCGAGGCCATAGCAGCCGTCGCCTGAAAGAAAGCAGCCGATGCGGCCAATGCCGTAACCGATGGCCGCGGAAGGAGCCGCCAGGTCGAGCGTGCGGAGGGCGCCGATCTTTGCCCACCAGCCCTGAAACACCAGGGCCGAGATGCCGAACACCAATCCGCCGAACCAGGCGAAGCCCGCCGAATCCCACAAAACGCGCCAGCCCATGTCGCGGAACTCTTGCGGTGTGTCGATGACATGCCAGAGCTTGGCGCCCACAATTCCCATCACTACGGTGACGGCCACCATGCCTACGGCGTCGGCGTCGATTTGCGCCCGGCGGAAGGCGCGGTCCATGACAAAAGCGCCAGCTACAGCGGCCAGCCAGAGCATCAGACCGAAGGTGGGAATGGAGAAATGTCCGAGGTGAATAAAAGGCAGCATGTTCTTACAAGTATAGACGTGGCCACCGAGGAATCAGTTCGGGGCCGCACCCGCCGCGTGAACACCGGACACAGCTAACTCCAACGTTATAAACTACGGGCGGTCTTCGAACATTGCTTCGCACTCCGCCCAAAAAACTGGAGTTCTTTGCGCGGGGCGCCAAACAAAGATTGATTTGCAAGGAGCGTTATGGATCGCCGCAATTTTCTAAGAACTACGGGTACTTTGATTGCCGCTTCGGCCGTTACGCCGAGCCTGACGGGATATGCTGACGAAACCACGACCGAGGCCAAAGGCCGGGTGGTGCTGCCGATCAATCGCCGCTGGCGCTACAGCCCGCGTGCGACGGATGAAGCGCGCGAAGTCATTTTCGACGACAGCACCTTTGCACGCGTAACGGTTCCGCACACCAATGTGCGGCTGCCGTGGCACAGCTTCGATGATAAGAAGTATGAATTTGTCTCGATCTACCGGCGGCATTTTCGTTTGCCGGCCGGTGCGCGGACGCGCAGAGTGTTCGTGGACTTTGAAGGAGTGATGACGGCTTCGACCGTGTGGCTGAACGGAACGAAGCTGGGCGAGTATAAAGGCGGGTTCACGCCCTTCTCGTTTGAACTTACGGCGAATCTCAACTGGGATGGAGACAATGTGCTTGCGGTGGAGGTGGACTCGACCGAGCGGGCGGACATTCCGCCCTTTGGCTACGAGATCGACTATCTGACGTTCGGCGGTATCTATCGCGAGGTTTCGCTGCGGCTGGTGACTCCCACATTTATTGAAAACATTTTCGCCCAGCCGAAGGATGTGCTCACCGACCATCCATCAGTTGACGTGGCGTGCTATCTGCATGGTCCGGCGGCGACTGTTCCGGGCGCTGAACCGGAAGCACTCAACCTTGAAGTAGCCCTTTACGATGGCGAGCGGCTTGTTGCGAAAACGACGAAAGAAGTGTCGCAGGCCGGCAGGCCGGACTGGAAGAGAACTGAGATCTTGTCTCTGAACGGGCTTGCCGGGATCGAACTGTGGGAACTGAAAACGCCCAAGCTCTATCGCGTGGAAGTGCGCCTTACAGAAGGCGGACGCGTGATGGACAGCGAGATGCGGCGCATCGGCTTCCGCGAGGCGAAGTTCACGCCGCAGGGTTTCTCACTGAACGGAACGGTGATCAAACTGCGCGGGCTGGACCGCCACCAGACATTTCCGTGGGTGGGCCAGGCCATGCCGGGGCGCGTGCAAAGGCAGGACGCCTTGATTCTGCGCAAGAATCTGAAATGCAACATCGTGCGGACATCCCATTACCCGCAGTCGAAGCATTTTCTGGATGCGTGCGACGAAATCGGGTTGCTGGTGCTCGAGGAGATTCCGGGCTGGCAGCATATCGGCGACCTGGCCTGGCAGGATATTGCCGTAGACAATGTGAGCCGCATGATCCATCGCGATTGGAATCATCCCTCGATCATCCTGTGGGGCGTGCGCATTAACGAATCGAAGGACGACCACGACTTTTACACGCGCACCAATGCGATGGCGCACCAACTGGACCCGACCCGGCAGACCGGCGGCATCCGTAACTTCCCAGGCTCGGAACTGCTTGAAGACGTATTCACGATCAACGACTTCGGATTTCCGTTACGGGCGCCGAATCATCCCCTGTATTTGAATACAGAATTCGTGGGCCACACCTTTCCAACCAAGACGATCGATAATGTGGAGCGACTGCGCGAACACACACTGCGCCATGCGCGGATTCACAATCAGCTGGCGTCGGACCCGCAATATGCG
Source organism: uncultured Acidobacteriaceae bacterium (assembly GCA_963820245.1). GTDB lineage: Bacteria > Acidobacteriota > Terriglobia > Terriglobales > Acidobacteriaceae > Telmatobacter. The sequence goes on from CAWFZC010000004.1 coordinate 531,617, forward strand.
GGCGGCATCGGGTGGTGCGCCTTTGACTACAACACGCACTCGAATTTTGGATCGGGCGACCGCATCTGCTACCACGGCGTGACCGATATTTTTCGCGAACCCAAGCCTGCGGCGGGATTCTACAAGTCGCAGTGCGACCCGGAAGAAGAGATCGTGCTGGAGCCGGCATTCCACTGGGCGCGCGGAGATGAAAGCATCGGATTCACCACAGCCGTGGTGTGCTCGAACTGCGATCATCTGAAGTTCTACGTGAGCGACAAGCTGGTGGCCGAGGCCGATCCGGACCGCGCCGAGTTCCCTCACCTGAAATACGGGCCGTTCAAGGTAGACCTGAGCAAGGATTACGGAAACTGGGGCGATTTGCGCATCGATGGATTTATCGGCGGCAAGCAGGTGATCTCGCGAAGTCTTTCAGGCCGGGGTGTGGATCGCAAGTTCACGCTCCTGGCAGACGACACAACGCTCATCGCCGATGGGGCAGACACGACGCGGGTGGTGTTGCGCGTAACCGACGAGTTCGACGCGATTCAGCCGTTTGCCACCGGTGCCATTCGATTTGAGCTGAGCGGGCCCGCGGAGATCATCGGCGACAGTCCTTTTTCATTGGTAGGTGGTACGGGCGCCATCTGGATCAGGACGCTGGAGATGGCGGGCAGGGCGAAACTGTTGGCTGTTCATCCCTGGCTGGGTGCGCAACAGGTGGAGTTCGAGATCTTGCCAGCGACGCAGGAATACGTTTAAAAGCCTGCGGGTGAAGCAATTGAAAGAGTGGAGAAGGTTATGAGGGTTCGCATGAAGTGCGCGGCGATGCGCACGGGCGTGTCGGCCGCGTTTATGGCAGTGTGTGTGTCGGCGGGCTCGATTGCAGCGATGGGGCAGTCAACAGCAGAACCGACCGAGGACGCGCGCAACACCAACATCGTGACGACAAATACGCATTTGCCCTTGCCGGCTTTCGGCAGCTTGCATGCGTGGGAGGACCGGAAGGCATTTCTGCGCAGGCAGATTCTTGTGGCAACAGGAATGTCGCCCATGCCGGAGAAGACACCATTGCACGCGCAGGTTTTTGGAAAGATCGATGGACACGGTTACACGATTGAGAAGGTGCTGCTGGAGACGCTGCCAGGCTTCTACCTTGGAGGCAATCTATATCGCCCCAAAGATGGACAAGCGAAGCATCCTGCTGTTTTGAATCCGCATGGACACTGGCAGTACGGGCGACTGGAGAACGAGCCGGTGGATTCAGGGCCGGCCTTTGGCATCAGCCTGGCGCGGCAGGGCTACGTGGTTTTTGCCTACGACATGGTTGGCTATACCGACACGATCCAGGTGCCGCATCGATTCGGCAGTGCCGGCCAGAGACTATGGTCGTTTGGCCCCATGGGACTGCAGTTGTGGGACTCGATCAGGGGCCTGGATTTTCTTGAGTCGCTGGATGACGTGGATGCAAAACGGATCGGCATGGTAGGAGCCTCGGGCGGCGCTACGCAGACGATGATGCTGGCAGCTGTGGACGACCGCCTGCAGTTTGTGTCGCCAGTCAACATGGTTTCTGCGATCATGCAGGGCGGCGACCTGTGCGAGAACGCGCCGGGCCTGCGGCTGAATACGAGCAATGTTGAGATTGCGGCGATGTTTGCGCCCAAGCCCATGCTGGTGGTCAGTGACACGACCGACTGGACCAGGAATGTGCCGAAGGAAGAGTTCCCTGCGATCAAAAAGATCTATGACCTCTACCGCAAGGGCGACCAGGTAAGCGTGGTGCAGTTTGAAGCGGTACACAACTTTAACCAGCAAAGCCGCGAAGCCGTGTACAAGTTTCTTGCTCAGGTGAATCCGGGCGTGAGCGACCCAAAGGAGTTGGCCGAGCACAACATCACGGTACCGATGCTGCAGGAGATGATGGCGCTGTCGAATCGAACGCTGCCGGCCAATGCGGTCGATCTGAACGGACTCTTCAAAGAGTGGCGCGGGATGGCCGAGAGGCAAAATGAGCAGCCGCGCGGCATGCTGTACCTGCGCGATCGACTCATGCAGACGCTGGCGGTGGAGATTCCGGACAACGTAATTTCAGTGTCGGATGGACGGGCGCTTGCGCTCGATCTTCCCGGCTGGAAAGCGCGCATGCCGGTCGTGGCCATTCCGGGTTCTGGCGCGGTCGCGATCCTAGTCGATCCCGGCGGATCGGCGGCGGCGTTGGAAAGCGATACAGGGAAACGGCTCAAGGCAGAAGGGCGTTCCATTCTCGCGCTCGATGTGTTTCAGACCGGGGCCGCAATCGCGCCGCGCGCGCGGGGAGAGGCGCAGGAAGTAGCGCCGGACAATGAAACAGAGGACGAGGCCCTGGAGCGCAGAGCCAATGCGAGTGCAGGCGGACCGCAGTTCTTGACCTTCAATGTGACCGACGATGAGGCCCGCGTGCAGGACATTGTGACTGCGATTGTGTTTGAAAGCCAGAAACGGGCACGAGGTGGAGATTTACGCGAAGGGTGATGCGGCTGTGTGGGCAACATTTGCGGCCGCGATCGTCAGAGGCGCCAGTTGTGCTGCACCTCGAAGACGCACCGAAGCTGGTTACGGATGCGGATTATTTGACACACTTCCCTGTCCCGGGAATTTTGCGCGCGGGCGGGCTCGCCGTTGCCGAGCAGCTGACGACTGCGAAGTAGATCTTTCATCTGTGGAGTAGAACCCGCAGCCAAACTGAGAGGACAATTCAATGAGCAGGTTTACGCGCCGCCGCTTTCTCGCTACCGCCCCGGCAGTTGCCGGAGTTCTATCGGCAGGAAAGGGTCTGGGATGGGCCGAGCCCGAAAAAAGTGCGCTCGAAAAGAGTGAGACTGACAACGAGACCCTCTGGTACACCGCACCGGCGCGGGAATGGGTTGACGCTTTACCCATCGGCAACGGGCGGTTGGGTGCGATGGTCTTTGGCGGGGGCTGGACCGACCCGGGCCCAACCAACAGGCCCGGCGCTCACCCGGATCATTCGAATGCAGAACTGGCGGCGCCGAATCCTGCCATGGAGACACTGCAACTGAATGAGGATACTCTGTGGTCGGGCATGCCGGTGGACGGAAACAATCAGCATGCGAAGGAGTATTTGCCTGAGGTGCGGCGCGCCGTTCTGGAGGAAAAGGACTACCACAAGGCGGACGAGCTTTGCAAAAAGATGCAGGGGCTTTTCGCAGAGGCCTATCAGGTAATCGGGAGCCTGCATGTGGACTGCAAGCACACTGAACCGTTGACCGAATATCGCCGCGAGTTGCATCTTGCCACAGCAGTCACCCGCACGAGTTACAAGGCTGGAGAAGTAGGGTTTGAGCGCACGGCATTTGCATCCGCTCCCGACCAGGCCATTGTGCTGCGGCTCTCTGCAAGCAAGGCCGGCGCGTTGAATGCATCGCTTTGGATGGATGGCCCGCTGGTGACGACCGTTGTGGCTGAAGGCCGCAATCGCCTGCTGCTGACGGGAAAGGCGCCGAAGCATATTGCCGGAGCCGGACATCCGGGAAGCGAAAAACCGGTTGTGCTTTCCGATGAGCCGGGCGAAGGAATGTACTTTGCAGCGGTGCTGGAAGCGCGGGTTGAAGGCGGCCGCATGTTGTCGCGGACGGAAACAAGCTCAGCATTCAAGGAGCGACAGGTTGCACGATCATTCTGACCGCGGCCACAGGATATCGCGGGTTCGATCAAAAACCTGATACACCGGTGCACGAAGTGAGCGCCAAGGCTCGCGGGCACTTGGATGCGGCGTTGACACGGGGGTATGCGAATCTGCGGCAGAGGCACGAAGCGGACTTTCGTCGCATTTTTGAGAGGGTTGCCTTGCGGCTTGGATCGGATGCTGCAGCGGCACAGCCTACCGATGTGCGGTTAAAGAACTTTGCGGCGACGCCCGACCCGTCCCTCCTGGCTTTGTATTTCCAGTTCGGACGCTACCTGCTGATCTCGAGTTCACGACCGGGATCGCAGCCCGCAAATTTGCAGGGGATTTGGAACTACCAAGTGACGCCGCCTTGGAGTTCCAACTGGACATCGAACATCAACATTCAGATGAACTACTGGCCTGCGGAAAGTTGCAACCTGAGTGATTGCACCGAGCCGCTGTCCGCATTGATTGCGGATTTGAGCAAGACCGGCGCGCGCGCGGCGCAGGAGACCTACGGATTGCCAGGGTGGGTTTCGCATCACAACATCGATGTGTGGCGCGCGGCTAATCCAGTTGGAGCGGGCGTGGGCCAGCCCACATGGGCAAACTGGTGCATGAGCGGGCCTTGGCTTTGCGCGCATCTCTACGAGCACTACCGGTTCACGCTCGATCGCGAGTTCCTGCGCACGCGCGCATACCCGCTGATGAAGGGCTCGGCGGAGTTTTGCCTGGCATGGCTGATTGACGATGGAAACGGCCATTTGACCACCTGCCCTTCGGAATCGACTGAGAACGACTTCCTTGCGCCTGACGGCAAGAAGGCGATGACCAGCGCCGGCTGCACCATGGACATGGCGCTGATGCGCGAACTCTTTGCCAACTGCATTGCGTCAGCGAAGGAACTGGGCATCGACGCGGAATTTGCCGAGAAGCTTGCTGCCGCGCGCGAAAAACTTGTTCCTTACCAGGTGGGCCGATGGGGCCAGTTGCAGGAGTGGTCGATCGACTTTGAAGAGAGCACGCCGGGACAGCGGCACATGTCGCATTTGTATCCGCTGTATCCGGGGGGCGAAATCACGCCGCGCGGAACTCCGGTGCTGGCCAAGGCCGCGCAGGCTTCACTGGAGCGGCGATTGGCGCATGGCGGCGCATACACAGGCTGGAGCCGCGCGTGGGCTATCGCCTTCTGGGCGCGCCTGGGCCACGGCGACAAGGCCTGCGAGTCATTGAACATGCTGATGGGCAACAGTACCAACATCAACATGATGGACATTTACGAAGGCCGGGAACACATCTTTCAGATCGACGGAAACTTTGGCGCAACCGCAGCCATTGCGGAGATGCTGTTGCAGAGCCATGCCGGCGTGATCGAACTGCTGCCCGCGCTGCCCACCACGTGGAGCGAGGGCAAAGTGAAGGGACTGCGCGCGCGTGGCGCGATTGAAGTGGGCCTGCGCTGGGCGAACGGAAAAGCCATGGCTGCCTCAATTCGACCGAATTTTGCAGGAGAGGTGCGTTTGCGGGCGCCACAAGGACAGAAGATCGATGCAGTTATGGGAGTAAATTCAGTTCCGCTCAAACAACATGACGACGACACCGTTGGCGTCCATCTTGAAGCGAAACGAAGTTACAGAGTTCAGTTTGCCAGCGTGTAGAAGCCGGGCCGAGAGCACGGATGCAAGCGGGGGAATTGTGCTATAACGAATTGCCATGATCCGATCCAGATTTTTATTCGCCCTGCTTGTCTGCTTTTCTGCTTCCGCAACGCTCATCCACGCACAAGTAGTTGCTCCAACGCCGCCGATGGGCTGGAATAGTTGGGATGCGTACGGGCTCACCATCAACGAGGACGACTACAAAGCCAATGTGTCCGTACTTGCGGGCGTTCAGCGTTACGGCTGGAAGTACGCCGTAATCGACGAGGGCTGGTACATGTCCGATCCCGCGGGCAAGACCGTAGAAGACAAGCATTACGTTTGGAACGGAAACGGCCTGCTGATTCCAGCAATTGATCGGTTTCCATCGGGAGCAAACGGCGCGGGCTTCAAGCCGTTGGCCGATTGGGTTCATGCGCAGGGGCTGAAATTCGGAATTCATATTGTGCGCGGAATTCCACGCGGAGTGGTGAAGGCGAACCTGCCGATTGAAGGAACGAGTTTTACCGCGGCAGATGCAGCCGATATTTCCAGCCCGTGTCCATGGGACGATGGCAACTGGGGCGTGAAAAATAACGCCGCCGGGCAGGCCTACTACGACTCGATGATGAAACTGTATGCCGGATGGGGATTGGACTTTATCAAGGTGGACTGCATCAGCGACCATCCTTACCGGCCCACGGAGATCCGACAGATCGCGCAAGCCATCCAGAAAACGGGCCGGCCGATTGTGCTGAGCCTGTCGCCCGGACCTACATCCCTGAAGAACGCCGTCGAGGTGGGAAAGTTCGCGCAGTTGTGGCGCATCGCCGACGACCATTGGGATGTGTGGTCCGTGCCGCATGCACCGGATCAGAGTGAGTTCCCTTTCGGCATCAAGGATGAGTTCGACCGGCTTGCGCAATGGGTGACGTATGTGAACCCGGGCAACTGGGCTGATGCCGACATGCTGCCGTGGGGCTGGCTTGGGCCGCATCCGGGCTGGGGCGAGCCCCGGCAGTCGCGCGAGACACATGACGAACAACAGACCGAGTTCACACTGTTCGCCATTGCGCGCTCACCGCTGATTCTGGGAGCGAACCTTACAAGGCTCGATCCGTTTACGCGTTCACTGATGACGAACCAGGCGATTACCTTCATGAACCAAAGCCTGACCTACAGCCGCACTGTGGATGCGGCGAAGCTCCCGCCAGGGTTTGAGCATGCGCGGGTGTGGCGCGGCACCATCGACTCGCCCGGTGCGCGAAACTATGCGGAGTTTTTTGCATTCTTCAACCTCGACGACAAGCCAGTTACGTTGAAGGCCACATGGAAGCAACTGGGGCTCGATGGCGGCAGGCACCAGGCCCAGAATGTATGGAGTGACGACGCCTACAAGGAATCGAGAGAAGTGAACGTGACGCTGCCTGCCCACGGGAGCACCGTTTACCAGGTGCAATAGTGCGAAAAACAGGCCGGCGGCTCCCACGAAAGAGGGATGAGAAGAATGAGCGTCGCCCTCCGGGCTGTGCGAAACTGAAAGGTCCGGAAGGTATGCTTCGACGAGCACCCTCACGGGTAGAGGCGCGTAATGCCTATTTTACGAACCGCTTTTATTGCACTCTCCCACAATCGTTCCTTACGTGGATTTTGCGAAAAATCCCGCATTGGTGTGCGCCTCAGCTCGCGATTTATCGCGGGCATGGAGATTGAGGACGCGCTGCGCGTAGCTGAATCGGTCAATCGCCAGGGTATGGCGGCCACGCTGGACTCGCTGGGCGAGAGCGTTACGACCGAGTTAGAGGCGCACAAAGCAGCCGACGTTTATCACCGGCTTCTCGACCTGATGGCAGAACGCAAGCTGAAGGCCAACATCAGCATCAAGCTGACGCAGATGGGGCTGGAGCTTTCGCCGACCTTCGCCGAGACGCTCGCCTGGAACCTGGCACAGCACGCGAAATCGACTGGCAATTTTGTCCGCGTTGACATGGAAGACTCGCAACTGACACAGGTGACGCTCGACATTGTGCGCCGGCTGCAGGCACGTCCGGAAGCGCGCGGTGCCATTGGCGTGGTGATTCAGGCCTACCTTTACCGTTCCCAGTCGGACGTGGAACAGCTTTTGGCCGATGGCATCCGAATCCGGCTTTGCAAGGGAGCCTACAAAGAGCCGGCCGAGGTTGCCTTCCCGCGCAAGGCGGATGTGGACGCAAACTTTGTACGGCTGAGCCATCTGCTGCTGGAGAGCTCCGTCTACAACGCGATCGCGACACACGACGAGGCAATGGTCGACGCGGTAAAGGCATTCGCCGCCGAGCATGGAATCGCCCATGACCACTTTGAATTCCAGATGCTTTACGGAATCAAGCGCGACCTGCAACGACGCCTGGTGAAGGAGGGGTATAACGTGAGGGTCTACGTTCCCTTCGGCAGCGAGTGGTATCCGTACTTCATGCGGCGGCTGGCCGAGCGGCCTGCCAACGTGATCTTCCTGGCGCGGAACTTCTTGCGCTCCTAGAACCGTGCAATCTACTCCGGATCAGGTGCAACCACGCTGTGCTGCCTGACTTTGCCGCGCTTCTTGATAAGAAAGTTGCCACCGCATGTAGAACAGTGCCATGGGTAATAGCCGAAGATGGGCGAGATCCATCGATGCAGCATGCCTTGACGCGGCTTGCGCTTCAGGCTCTTGCGCTTGCAGCTTGGACAATGCGAACGGTGGCTTCTTTGGGCAGGTTCCGCCGATGGATCATCCTTCATGGGTTCGAACTCTTCGACCGGCATTGCCCGCTCCTCTAGAGGTAATCCCGCCTGCTGGGCATGAAAAGAATCGACAGACAGCGTAATGCTTTACGACGGCTGTCAGCCGACATGTCCGTTAGGCCTGAGCTCTGAAAACTGGATCCCGCTCGTTCATGCAAGGCTGATGCTTTAAGAGAGAATAAACCCGCAATTTCAGGCGCGCAAAACAACTTTAGTGGTAGAGCGAAGAGCGGTAGAACGCAAGATGAAGTCAACTTCATCTTGCGGAGCTCCCGGCCAGATAATGCTTCGCGGATGAAGAAGTCGTCAACCGGCAGCCTGGCTTTTGAAACGCGCAAGACCCCGGCGCGCAAGGTCAGCAACGGCGCCAGCCAACGTTGTGGAGTCGTTCAGCGAGGCAGAACGCTCGAGGCGGATTCCAAGATTGGCTGCATAGTCGCGGAACAGAATGTCCACGTCGAAGAGAATCTCGACATGGTCACACAGAAAGCCAATGGGCTGCAGGATGATCGCCTTGATGCCTTCCGCAGCAATTGCATCGAGCGTACTTTCAACGCTGGGTCCGATCCATGGTCCACCGCTTGCGCCCTGGCTTTGAAAAGCAAACCACCAGCGGGGAATCTCAGGAACAAGCGCGGCCACTAGCTCGGCTGTGTGCCGGGCCTCATCCGCATAGGGGTCTTTGCCGCCGCCGGGCCAGAGGCGCGGTTGCGACTCTGCGTCTGCGGGCGGCTCAACCGTGCGAGTGGGAACGCTATGCGCGGTAAAGAGAACGGGAACGGGCGAGCCGACCTCCGCAGTGAGTTTTTCGAGAGCCGGGCGAAGGCGTTCAGCAAAAGCCTGCGCAAGGAGTGGATGGTTGGCCCATCCCGGAGTAAAGTCAATCCGCAAGCCACCGGCTTCCGCCTCGACGGCGCGCCTGTAAAGGCCCACGCTGGTGCGGGAGTTCTGCGGCGCCATGCAGAGCACAGCGGCCTCTTCAATTCCCTCTGCGCGCATCTGGCGAACGACGTCCGGAATATAAGGACGCCAGTTACGCATCCCAACATAGACGGGAACCGCCTGACCCGAGTCGGCAAGTTGGGTCTCGACGAGGCGCGCCTGCTCCATGGTGATTTCCGTGAGCGGGCTGCGGCCGATCAGCGAATAACGGTGCTTGATCTCGGTAATCACGGATTCCGGCAGAGGACGGCCGCTGACCACATTGCGCAGGTACTCGGGAATCTGCTCGATGGTTTCAGGAGTGCCGTGAGCGAGCAGCAGGACGGCTTGTTTAGGCATGGTCCCGCACCTGATTGTTGGGCACCAGACTATCGGCTTCGAGACGGAACTCGCGCACCATGCGAACCACCGCCTGCACATTTTCAACCGGCGTCGTGGGAACGATGCCGTGACCAAGGTTGAAGATGTGGCCGGGACGGCCGGCAGCTGAGCGCAGAATTTCATTGACGCGAAGTTGGATCAGTTCCTGGGGCGCAAACAGCGTGATGGGATCGAGGTTGCCCTGCACGGCGTGGTTGTAGCCTACAGCCTTCCAGCCTTCGTCGAGAGGTTGGCGCCAGTCGAGGCCAACCACATCCGCGCCGGTTGCAGCCATATCTGTGAGCAGGCCCGCGGTTTCAACACCGAAGTAGATCACCGGCACGCCCATCTCCTGCACCGCGCGCACCAGTCGCTTTGACGCGTCAAAGGCATACTCGCGATAGTCCGTAAGCGAGAGCGAGCCAACCCAGCTGTCGAAGATCTGGATCACGTCGGCTCCGGCCTGCACCTGGAGGCGGCAGTATTCAATCAATACCTTGAGGAGCTTGTCCAAAAGGCTGTTCCATGCAATGGGGTCGCGGTACATCATCTGCTTGGTGTGGATGTAATTGCGCGAGCCGCCGCCTTCAATCATGTAGCTGGCCAGCGTGTAGGGCGCTCCGCAGAAGCCGATGATGCCGAGCCGGTCGCGAAAGTGGTCGGCAACTTTCTGAATGGCGCGGGCGACATAAGCCAGGTCGTCAGCGCGATCGGTGCGTAGGGCGCGCACATCTTCGGCAGTGCGCACGGGATGATGTACGACAGGGCCTTCTCCGGCTTGAAACTCGAACGGCAGTCCCATGGGCTCGAGTGGCAAGAGCAGGTCCGCAAAGATGATGGCCGCATCCACGCCGAGCTTTTCCGCAGCGGTGATCGTGACTTCAGCGGCGAGCTCCGGCTGCTTGCATATTTCGACCAGCGTGTGGTGCTTGCGGACGTCGCGGTACTCCTGCATGTAGCGGCCGGCCTGGCGGAGAAACCAGACGGGCGTGCGGTCGACGGGCTTGCGCAGGCAGGCGCGCACAAAGCGGCTGCCGCCGAGGATAGTGTCGGGGAGCGCATCGACGGCGGCTGGGATTGGGTTGGGCATTTCCATAATGTCGATTTTAACGGGTGATAAGGGTCGGTGCCGATGGGGGCCCCTTCGTCTGCTCCTCAGGGCTTCAGGAGTGCACGTACATCTTTCAAGAGACGAAACAGGTGGAGCGGATCGCTTGGAGATGGGACGAAGTCGAAATGTTCGTAAAAAGCTCTGGCGTACTCGTCTTTGGCATGAACGGCGAAGGCTCGAATTCCGGCGATTTCCGCGGCCTGTAGGGTGCGCAGCAAAGCGTCTTTAAGAAGCCCCGCTCCGAGCCCTTTGCGTTGCCAAGAAATTGCAATTGCAAGCCGCGCAAGCAACATGATGGGGACCGGATGACGAGCGAGGCCTTTGGTCAGTCGTTGAGGAGCCTCGTCGTATTCAACCTGCCCGACGACCAAAGTGTAGTAACCAACAATCACGCTGTCGGCAAGGGCCACGTAGGTTTGTGACGCGCCCGCTTGCTGATTTTGAAGCGCAAACCGGACCAGAAATCGATTCAGTGGCTCAACGCCGCAATCAAATGTGTCAATCATGTGCTGCCTGTCGAGCTTTTCAATCCGGAGTGAATCCAACTAGGACCTGCCCTTTTCAAACACGCTGGGCTCATTGAGAAGCCTTGCCAGACGTGGGGCTGGACTGGGAGACGCGTCGAGTGCCGCTTGAAAAGCCTTCCACTGCTTCGCATCCATCCCGAATCGCCCGCGATCTGGCAGTGCCTCAGCGGCGCGTGCGAGGGCGCTTTCAAGGACAAACTCGCTTACCGATCTGCGCTCGGCCTGCGCAGCGCTGTGCAGAATTCGCTTGGCTGACTTGGTGAGTCGAAGGTCAAGTTTTTCCGTACGTGTTTCAGAGCGAGCTGCGACCGTTGGCATATATACCTCTCTTCGACTTCACCTGTACGATGATACCACGGACGCCAGACAATGTCATGACGTCACGATTGCGCTATCTCCACCGGAAAATCTTGAGCGCGACCAGAAACGGAACGATGAGCCAGGCCAACAGCGTGATCACCGGAACGCCGAGGTGGTCGAGACCGACCCCTTGCAGCATGTTGGCGCGAAACGCGTCATTGGCGGCGGTCAGCGGCAGGATGCGGACGAAGGGCTGAATGATCGCGGGAAAGCGCGTCGAGGAGAAGAAGACGCCGGAGAAGATCCACATGGGCAGCATGACCAGGTTCATCAGGCCCGAGGCAGCTTCCATGGTGCGGGCCCGGGACGAAATGAGGAGGCCGAGCGCGGAAAACGACAGTGAAGTGAGCACGCACAAAAGGCCCAGCTGCCACAGCGAACCGCGGAAAGGCACGCCAAACGCCAGTCGCGCAAAACCAAGGAAGGCCACGACCTCAACGATGAGCATGACAAGCCGGGACAGCAGGAAGGAAGAAAGATACTGCCAGCGCGGCATGGGCGAGGCCACCAGGCGCTTGAGGAGCTTCTTCTGGCGCGATTCAACGATGGAAAAGCCAAGACCCCAGATCGCGGAGCCCATCAGGTTCATGCCCAGCAAACCGGGAATGACGAAGTCGATGTAGCGCGAGCCGGTTTCGTGAATGAGCTGATTGTCCGCGTGCATGGCGTCGCGTTGCCCGGCTGCCGCTTGAAGTGCCCGGTCAACCAGCAGCCGCGCAGTGCGAGCGTCGGGATTGGTGTCGTCGTAGCGATAGGCCACGCCGCCGGGCTCGGGAACGGCAAGCAGAAGAATCGTTCCAGTGGCGAGGGCATGAGCCCCGGTCTGCTCGTCCATGGTGGTTGCGCGCAACCCTTTATCGGCAGCAAGCGCCTGCGTCAGTTGCGGCGTGGTGGCGGCTACCGGCAATACATCAGGAGGGCGATTGCGGAACGCAATGCCGAGCCCACCGGCCAGCAGAATGGGAAAGACGAAGATCCAGAAGATGGCCTCGGGCTCGCGAAATAGAAGCCTGAAGCGCACGGACGTGAGTTGAAAGAGGCTGCCGAGGTTGAGCTTACTCATCGCGCAGGTTCCTCCCGGTGAGGCGGACAAAGACATCCTCAAGCGTGGCCGAGTGGGTGCGGAACTCGCTCAGGTGCAGGCCCTCCTGAGCGAGAGCGGCAAAGATGCGCGGAACCGTGGTGTGCAGTTCGCTGACGGAGAGCTGGTGGAGCGCCGCATCGACGCGATGGGACTGGATGCCTGGAATGCTGGTAAGCGTTGCCGGATCGACCACCCCACGCAGAGGTTCGTGCACGCCCGCAGGCCCCTGGCTTACGGCGAACTCCACAATGTCTTCTCCGCCGATGGAGGAGATCAGTTGCTGGGGAGTGCCGAGGGCGATCACGTGGCCGTGATCCATGATGGCTACGCGATCGCAGAGCCGCTCTGCCTCATCCATATAGTGCGTGGTTAGAATGATGGTGCGGCCGGCCTGCTTCAACTGGTCAACCACGTCCCACAGGTGGCGGCGCGCCTGGGGATCGAGCCCGGTGGTGGGCTCGTCGAGAAACAGCAGTTCCGGATCGCCGACCAGGGCGCATGCCATGGCCAGCCGCTGCTTTTGGCCACCGGAGAGACCGCCGACGCGGGAGTGGCGCTTTTCTTCGAGCTCGGAGGTGCGAATGGACTCCTCGATCGGGATGCCGTGACGGAAGAAACTGCGAAAGAGCCGGAGCGTCTCCTCGACGGTAAGTTTTTCAGGGAATTGAGTCTCCTGGAGCTGGATGCCGATGCGCTGGCGGAGCTCGTCGGCGCCGGTGGCCCAATTGAGGCCGAGCACTTGCACCGTGCCCTCGTCGGCCTCGGTGAGGCCTTCGCAGATTTCGATGGTGGTGGTCTTCCCTGCCCCATTGGGGCCGAGCAGGCCAAAGCATTCACCCTGAACGACTTCCAGATCGAGCCCATCCACGGCCTGCACGTCGGCAAAGGCTTTTTTCAGGCCCCGCAACAGCAGGCTGGGCCCAGTGAAAGAGCCCTTTCCTGAAGGTTTTGCCGTCAACGTCATCGCATCAGATTACCCCATTCCCGTGAACGTGCGTTCAACGATTTGGGGAGCAGATTCAGGCTCGGTGATTCCGCGTTACCGGAGGCGAGGATGAAGGTAAACTGGATGTATGGCTGAGATTCATCGCAGAAAAACACCCACGGTCAAGATTGGACAGGTTCGCGTCGGCTGGGAGGTTCCGGTCGTCGTGCAATCGATGACCAACACCGACACGGCCGACGTTGCGGGAACCATTGAGCAGGTTGCGGCCCTGGCGCTGGCCGGGTCAGAGATTGTGCGCGTCACGGTCAACAATGAAGAGGCCGCCGCGGCTGTTCCTGCGATCGTGGAAGGCCTGGACAAGCGCGGCATTCGTGTGCCGATTGTGGGCGACTTCCACTATAACGGCCACCTGCTGCTGAAGAAGTATCCTGCGACGGCGCAGGCGCTGGCCAAGTACCGCATCAATCCGGGCAACGCGTCCATCGGCAAGAAAGACAACGACAATTTTCAGGTGATGGTGGAGTGCGCCGCGGAGAACCAGAAGCCAGTGCGCATTGGCGTCAACTGGGGCTCGCTGGACCAGTCTCTGCTGACGCGGATGATGGACGAGAACAGCAAGAAGGCCGACCCTGAGCCGGCGCGCGACGTGATGATGGAAGCGATGGTGGTGAGCGCGCTTGATTCAGCGAAGGCCGCCGAGCGCTACGGATTGCGCAAGGATCAGATTATTCTGTCGGCAAAGGTGAGCGGCGTACGCGACCTGGTGGATGTGTACACCAACCTCGCCGCGCGCTGCGACTACGCGCTGCATCTTGGCCTGACCGAAGCGGGCATGGGCGCGAAGGGGCTGATTGCGTCGACGGCCGGCCTTGCGCCGCTGCTGCTGGCGGGCATTGGCGACACGATTCGCGTGAGCCTGACGCCCAAGCCGGGCGGCGACCGCACGGAAGAGGTGCAGGCCGCGCAGCAGATTCTGCAGTCGCTCTCGATCCGCAGTTTCATGCCGCAGGTAACGAGCTGCCCGGGCTGCGGGCGCACCACAAGCACCTACTTCCAGGAGCTTGCCGAACAGATCCAAAGCTACCTGCGCACCTCAATGCCTGACTGGCGGAAGAAGTATCCCGGCGTTGAAGAGTTGAAACTCGCGGTGATGGGCTGCGTTGTCAACGGCCCCGGCGAGTCGAAGCACGCGAATCTCGGCATCAGCTTGCCGGGGACGTTTGAGGACCCCGTTGCACCGGTCTATATCGATGGAAAGCTCGCTACTACGCTGCGCGGCGACTCGATTGTGGCGGAGTTCAAGGAGATTCTGGACAAGTACGTCCAGAGCCACTACGGCGAGGGCGCGAAGAACGCGGAGTTAGTGGGGACACACTGACGGGGACCAGCGCCGGGCATCAGAGAAACGGGTTTTCAATCCGCAATCCCTCGAAGACCTGGCCGTGCTGCAGGTCTTCGGAGTAGAGCTTTGTACAACCAGCTTCGAGTGCGGCTGCAATGATCAGTCCGTCATTCACTGAGTACTCATAGCGCTCGCAGATGCGCAATCCAGCACGGTGCGTCTCCAGCGTAAGTGGCAGCGGGTTCGGACAAGTCCTCAGGATGGCGTCGACAATCTGACCGATCCTTGGCCAGCCGACATTGAACTTGCGCAGCAACGTGTTTGCCGTTTCATTCAGAGACTGAACGTTTACCGCGCCACCGATACTGAGAACCTGCTGCGCTGTAATCGTCTTATTCCCGGCTTGCGTGAACGCGTAAATCAACACGTTGGAATCGAAAAATACTTGCGTCCCCATCAATCGGCCGCCGTACCGGGCTTCGGCGCTTTGACCCTCTTGTATACCCCACGAGCGTTCGCTTCTTCACGGT
Organism: uncultured Acidobacteriaceae bacterium; assembly: GCA_963820245.1. Taxonomy (GTDB): domain Bacteria; phylum Acidobacteriota; class Terriglobia; order Terriglobales; family Acidobacteriaceae; genus Telmatobacter. Next base: position 546,868 of record CAWFZC010000004.1, read on the forward strand.
CAAACTTGTATCCAGGAGGCAATGGGACGCTCAATCTCTGCATCTCCTCGATTGCCTTTTTGCGCCGCTCGTCGGGAGACACCTCAAGCTTCCCCCTGCCTCTGGCAGTCAAATCAATTTCGTCCCCTTCCTCAATCCTCAGCTCTTCGACCAAGGAGGCGGGTAGTCGCACCGCCAGGCTGTTTCCCCACTTCGCCACCTTCATCCTTCTCGCCTCCGGATATACATTTGTCATTGTATATCAATTTCGATTGTGGTGATAGCCCTCACTGCCGAACCGAGCCGTTGCAGATGGAATTTGGGCAGGAGACTGCGATGACTCGATTTCCGGTGTGGCTTTCGGTGGTCTTGGCGGTGGCTACCCTTTCTCCGGCCATTGCCGCAACTTCCCGGCCATGCATGACGGCCGACGAAGCATCGAAGCTGGTCAACAAGGACGTGTGCGTGTCTGCCCATGTGTACAACGTGGTGGAGCTGCCCAACGGAACGCGCTTCCTGGACGTGTGCACGCCGGAAACTCCGGACGCGGAGTGCCGGTTCACGATCGTGAGCCTCGCCGACGATCGTGACGAGGTGGGTGAACTGCGCAAATACCGCGACATGGACGTGCGCATCAGGGGCATCGTGCAGCCCATGCATGGACGTGCGGGTATGTTGCTGAGCCACGCACGGCAGTTCTACGGAGGGCCGCCGAGGTTCAAAGCGAATCCGATGCTGGCGCGCGGATTCAACGGCGAGCAGCACCGGCCCCCGATCAGCGACCCGAATTTGCGGTCCCAGGGGAGCGGCCGGACCTTCATGAATACAAGGGATCAGGAAACGCGCCCCGTAAAGTAAAGGCCGACTCCGCATACGACTCTCTCAATTGTCCAGAAATTCAGGCCGCTTCTTCCAGCGGAGGGGCGTGGTGCACGCCTGCGCGCAAAATCAACGCGGAGAGCACAAGAAAGATGAGCGTGGCGCCCAGGCCGATGCTGAGGTTGGAGTGGTCGCTGATGGCTCCAATGATCTGGGGCGAGAACGTGTCTCCGAAGAAATGGATGAAGAACAAGTTGATGGAAATGGCGGTGGCGCGCACCGGAGCTGAGACCGAGTTGACGATGGCGGTGTTGAGGGGACCCGTGTTGAGGAACAGGAAAAACTCGGCGAGAAACAGCGCGGGAACGGTGAGGGTGCGCGGACCAAAGAAAACCAGCGCGCCAAATGGAAGAGTCAGAACGACACTCCAGAAGGAAAGCAGGTAAAGGGCGCGGTGGTTGGTGCGGAGCCAGCGCTGCGCGATCCATCCGCCCGTGAGTGTGCCTGCAATGCCGTCGACCACCGTGATGGCGCCGACCGTAAGGCTGGAGTTGGCAACCGACATGCCGGCGACGCGATGGAGGAAAGTGGGCATCCAGGCGGAGATACCGCCCATGGCAAAGGTGAGCGTCGCCAGGCCGAGTGTCGCGGTGAGAAATGCGGCGTTCTTAAACAAGCCAAAGACCGTTGAGCGATCCGTGGTGGCGCTCAGATGGTCAGAAGATCCACGCACCGGTTCCTTTCCCCATCCCAAATAGAGCGCCGCAATCACCAGACCGGGGATGGAGCAAACGAAGAACGGCGCGCGCCAGCCGTAGATCGTTCCCAGTTCCCCTCCTGCCAGATAACCAAGAGCCGCGCCCACGGGAATGGCGATATAGAAAATCGAGAGAACCCGATTGCGCTCGCGCTCGGGATAGAAGTCGGCCAGCACGGCCGGAGCAAAGATGGTAAAAGTCGCTTCGCCGATGCCGACAAACGCCTGGCGCGCGTACAGGGTCCAGTAGCTGTGAACCCAGATTGTGCCCAGAGTTGCCAGGCTCCACAGGACGGCCCCGGCCACAATCAGCGGCTTGCGGCTGTAGCGGTCGCCGAGCCAGCCCGTAAGCGGCGCTGCGACCATATAGAAGATGAACATCGCAGTGGTCAGCGCGCCCATCTGCTGGTCGGTGGAGTGGAATTCACGCTGGATGAGGGGCTGAGCCCCGGGCAAAATGTAGCGGTCAATGAAATTGAGCAGATTCAGCCCGATGAGCAGCAGGAATGTAACTAGAGCGGGCGAGAAACGAGCGCGAAGCGATGGGTTCTGAGTGGCCAAGAGTTTGTGATCCTGTCAGGCAGCGTCAGGAGGTACAACGAATATCACAGTGAGCCCGGGCAGGCCCACTGCGATTCATTCAGGGTCAGGCGACGGGCCGCGGATACTTGGCTTCAACCGTGGTCCCGATGCCGCCGCGTGGCCGGAACTCGCCGCGCACAACCGCCCACACCGGGTTGCAGGCCTTCACCACGTCATTGAGCACCTGGTTGACAATATTTTCCTGAAAGATGCCAAGGTTTCGGTAGCTGAACAGGTACTCCTTGAGCGATTTCAGTTCGAGGCACAATTCGCTGGGCATGTAGCGGATGGTGAGGATGCCAAAGTCGGGTAGGCCGGTCTTGGGGCAAACGGAGGTCAGTTCCGGGTCGTCGATGAGGATCTCGTAGCCGGGAAACTGGTTCTGCCATGTCTCGATAGCTGGAAAGGGGAAATCGAGGCCGGCCTTGGCGTGATCGTCGGTGTAACGCGGGGCTTTGCTGGTTTCAGTAGCCATGTTCCTATTGTAAAGTGGCTCCGGATTCCCAGGGTGCGGGAGGCGTCTCGAATTTTCATGGTTCCCAAGGCCATCATTTTGAGTCCTATATACTGACTCTGGTTAGACAAATGGCCGAAGAGAGAAAGCAATCCTACCGGCTCCGCCTGTGGCTATGGCGCAGCCTGGGAATCATCCTCATTATCGTGTTCTTTGCGACGCGGTACATGCTGCGCGAGCGGCTCGAGGTGCGCGTGGCGCCCGTCGGTCACGAAGTACTGAAGAACACAATCAGCACCAATGGCCGCGTGGAACCAGAGACGAACAACCAGTTCTACAGTCCCATCGCCACCACGGTGAAAGCCATCTATGTGCAGCCGGGAGACAAGGTCAAGGCCGGCAAGGTGCTGATGGTTCTGGATGACGTGGATGCACGGGCGCGTGAGGCCACAGCGGAAAGCGGCGTGAAATCTGCCCAGGCGGCTCTATACGCAGCCACGCACAACGGCACGCAGGAGCAAAACCAGGCGTCGGCGGGCGAAATTGCCCGCGCGCAGCTGGAACGGGACCAGGCGCAGCACGATCTGGATGCGCTGATCAAGCTGAACTCGACGGGAGCTGCCTCGGCCAGTGAAGTGAGTGCTGCTCGCGAGCGCCTGGAGACGGCGCAAGCAAGCCTCCATGCATCCCAGGAGAGTGCGAGCAATCGCTACTCGCCGCAAGAGGTGGCGCGGGCACAGGCAGCCCTGGCCGATGCCGAGGCCGGACTTGCCGCAGCTCGCAAGGTGGTTGCGGAAACGGTTATTCGCGCGAATGTGAGCGGGACCGTTTATAGCGTGGATGTGACGCGCACCGAATTTGCCGAGCAGGGCAAGCTGCTGCTGCAGCTGGCCGATTTGTCGAAAGAGCGCGTGAGAGCGTATTTTGACGAGCCTGACATCGGTCGCCTTGAAGCCGGCCAGAAGATCGTCATCAAGTGGGATGCCAGACCCGGCCAGGAGTGGCACGGACATATTGTGCGTGCCCCTATCACGGTCATCACGTACGGAACCCGCAATGTGGGCGTGGTTCTGGTTGACATTGACGACGAGGATGGCTCTTTGCTGCCGGACACGAATGTCAACGTGACGGTAACCACCTCAAGCGAGCCGAATGCCTTGAGTATTCCACGCGAGGCATTGCTCTCTCAGAACGGCCAGCCTTACGTCTTCAAGGTTGTGGGCAATAAGCTGGTGCGAACTCCGGTTGTGACCGGTATTGTGAACCTGACACGAGTGGCGATTCTCAGCGGCTTGCACGATGGGGACGAGGTGGCAACAGGAACAACCAGCGGACAGCCCATGCAGGAAGGCGTTCCGATCAAGGTTGCGCCGTGAAGGCAATCGGCGGGGCAGCCCCGCTTCTGACTCTGGCTGTCAGTCTGCTGGCGGCCTCGGTCGCAGCGTCCGCGCAGACTGTGCCCCAAACGCTCGCCCAGGTGAATCAAGCCCTCCAGACCGGCCAGGCCGACAAGGCGCTTGCCCTGCTTCAATCCCTTCCTCAGGGCGGTGCCTCCGTGGGTGATGCGCAGAACCTCGCATGCCGCGTGCATTATGCGGAGCAGGATTGGGATCAAGCGGTGACTGAGTGCCAGCAGGCGGTCAAGTTGGACGCACAGAACTCCGTCGATCACGATTGGCTCGGCCGCGCGCTGGGCGCAAAGGCGAGCCATGCTTCGTTCCTGAGCGCGTATTCGTTGGGTAAGCAGGCCAGGGCGGAGTTTGAGACGGCGGTAAAGCTGAATCCGAAAAATGTTGACGCCCTGGTGGATGCGGGCAATTTTTACCAGCAGGCGCCGGGGATCGTCGGCGGAGGCACCGACAAGGCCCAGGCAATCGCCGCCCAGCTGGACAAGTTAAATTCCGCACAGGCACACCTGTTGAGGGCCAACATTGCCGAAGGGCAAAAAGACTATGCCACGGCCGAACAGGAACTCAAGGCAGCCATCGCGGCCTCCCCACACCCAGCCGAAGAGTGGACCAACCTCGCCAGCTTCTATGGGCGCAGAGCCCGCTGGACAGATCTGGATTCGGCCATCCAAAGTTGCGATACTGCCGCGGAAAAGGACCCGGCAATCGGACTGGCCTTCTACGACGGCGCCGGTGTGCTCATCGACGTCAAACGCAATCCGGCGCTGGCGGCAAAAATGCTCGGGGAATACATTGCCAGTTCATCCAAGACCGAAGATGCGCCGCTCTTTGAGGCGCATGTCCGCCTGGCCACACTCAAGAAGCAACTCGGCGACGTGGCCGGCGCAAAACAGGAACAGGCGGTTGCGCTTCAGCTTGCACACGACTACAAGCCTGCACAGAGCTTGAAATTTTGATGGGAATCGGTCACGTGAAAACTGCAGACAATCCGAACCAGGCCCTCACGCGCATCTTGCCGCGAGCTGCCGTTGCCCTCGCGCTTGTCGTCGTGCCTGCTTTTTTGTCTGCACAGGTATCGCTGGCTACGGTGGTCGATCTGGCCCAGCGCAATTCGAGCGCCGTCAAACTCGCTGATGCCGATGTGGAGAAGGCTGCCGCGGCTCTTGCGCAAACGCACGACGCTTACATCCCCAACTTCGTCGTCGGCTCCCAGATCGGCTACTCCCATGGCTTCCCTACAGGACAACCCTCGGTATTCAGCGCCTCCATGCAATCGCTGGTTCTCAGCTACTCGCAGCGCCAGTACACAAAAGCTGCCCGCGTCGGCCTCGATGCCGCCAACCTGAGCCTCAAGGATGCCAAAGAACAGGTTGCCCTGGACGCTTCAACAACCTACATTGAGCTCGATGCCGTTGACAGCGAACTCGCAGCGGCTCGCCAGCAGCGGACCTACGCAACCAACCTGGTCCAGATTGAGCAGCAACGCGCCGAAGCCGGCGTCGATTCCGACCTCGACCTGTTGCAGGCCCGCCTCAAAGCCGCTCAGATTACTCTCCAGACTCGGCATCTTGAAACCAGGGCCGCCACGCTCACCAAGCAGCTCGCCGTTCTCACAGGCCTTCCGGCCGGTTCCATTTTGCCGGATCACGCGAGCATTCCTGAGATACCCGCAGTCACTGCTGACGAAGCGCCGCGCCGTCTCGCCGGCATTGACTCGGCCAACACGCTTGCGCTCTCCAAGCAGCTCGAAGCCCATGGTGATGATCTTGCGTGGCGACGGCCCCAGATCGGTTTCGGAGCCGTCTACAATTACGACTCCAACGAACTGAACAGCTACAGCACGTATTACAACAATTTCACCCCCAACAACGTCAGCTTCGGCCTTCAGATTTCGATTCCCTTCTTCGACTTCGCCCTGCGCGCCAAGGCAAAGGTCACCGCGGCCGAGGCGTTGCGCTCAAAGGTTGAGGCAGAGCAGGCACAGCACCAGAACGATGTGCAGATTGCCACCCTCACCGGCAGCTTGCGCGAGCTCGACGCACAGGCTGAGATCGCCAGCCTCAAGCAGCAGATTGCCAATGCACAGCTGAAGAGCGTCCTCGCCCAGGTCGAGCTCGGCAATGGCTCGGGCACGGGTCCCGGGTCGACGCCGCCGGCAAGCCCTAAAACGGAACAGCTGGCGCGCATCAACGAACGCCAGGATTACGTCGACGCTCAGGACGCTGGACTGGACCTGAGCAAGGCCCGCCTGAACCTGCTCCGGGCATTGGGCCACATGGAAGACTGGCTCAACGAATTGCACGCAAAATAGAGGCAAACTCCTTAGCTCGCGCATCTTAGATGGAGCGCACGTTGCAGAGTACCGGCTTCCGGGCGTGGAGCTAAACCATGAACTGTACCTAACCCCTGCAAAATCAACAGGTCAGTCCGTGTACGAGCCGGGTACGCCACCCCTCAGATAAACCCGCGGAAAGCGGTTGAAAAACCGCTGCGATGCTAGAATTGAAGAGATGCCAATGCCACTGAAAACAATTTTCCTCAACCCACCCTCCTTTAAGAATTTTGACGGCGGCGCAAGTTCGCGCTGGCCAGCGACACGCGAAATTGAGTCGTACTGGTACCCTGTCTGGCTCACTTATCCCGCTGGGCTCCTCGAGGGCTCCCGCGTGCTTGACGCGCCTCCCCACCACGTCAGCGCCGACGAAACCATCCAGATCTGCAAGGACTTCGAGTTCCTGGTGCTGTTTACTTCCACGGTTGGCTGGGCAGGCGACCAGCGCCTTGCCGAAGCCATCAAGGAAGCGAATCCATCCATTCGCATTGCCTTTGTGGGACCGCCGGTCACCACCGATCCTGACCGCGCGTTGAACGAGTGCTCGGTACTGGACTTTATCTGTCGCCGCGAGTTTGACTACTCCGTCGTGGAGTTCGCGCAGGGCAAGCCGCTGAGCGAAATTCTTGGAATCAGCTACAAGCAGGACGGCAAGATCCAGCACAATGCCGACCGTGCCCAGGTAGAAGACCTGGACGCCATGCCGTGGGCAACCAAGATCTACAAGCGCGACATGGACGTGACGCGCTACAACGTGCCGTTCCTGCTGCACCCGTACATCGCGCTCTACTCAACGCGCGGCTGCCCGGCGCAGTGCACCTTCTGCCTGTGGCCGCAGACGCTCAGCGGACACGCGTGGCGCAAGCGCTCCACCGACGATGTGGCTGCGGAACTCAAGTGGGCGAAGGCGAACTTCCCTGAGGTCAAGGAATTCTTTTTCGATGACGACACCTTCAACATTCAGAAGGTGCGCACCATTGAACTCTGTGAGAAGCTGAAGCCGCTGGGCCTGACCTGGAGCTGCACCTCACGTGTCACCACCGATTACGATACGTTGAAGGCCATGCGCGAAGCCGGATGCCGTCTGCTCATCGTTGGCTTTGAGTCGGGCGATCCGCAGATTCTGAAGAACATCAAGAAGGGCGCAACCGTGGAACGCGCACGGGACTTCGTCCGCGATTGCCACTCCCTTGGCCTCACCATTCACGCCGACTTTATTCTCGGCCTGCCCGGCGAAACCAGGGAATCGATTCGCAACACGATCAACTTTGCCAAGTCGCTCGATTGCGAAACCATCCAGGTTTCAATTGCCCACGCCTATCCCGGAACCGAGTTCTACGAGTTCGCTGCCAAGAACGGATACATCACCAACGAGAAGATGGAAGATGGCGGCGGCCACCAGATGGCGCACATCGAGTATCCGGGACTGCCCGTCGACTACGTGATGGAGATGGTGCACCGCTTCTACGACGAGTACTACTTCCGGCCGAAGGCTGCCTTCCGCGTGGTTTGGAAGGCAATCGTGAATCGCGATGTGCCGCGCCTGTACGTCGAGGCCAAGTCGTTCATGAAGCTGCGTGCGCAGCGCAACAAGGCGGTAAAGCAAACGCGCAGCCACCAGGCTACGGTTGGCGCGGGCGCGTAACAGCGGTCCGTTTCCATGTAATCGAGGGCGGCCGCGATTGCGTCCGCCCTCATCTTCTTTAGGCCTTGTATATCTGGAACGCACGATACTGGACTGATGGCACACGCAAAACTTCTGCCGCGACAATACATGATCCTTGGACTCGTGTCACTTTGCGCGCCCTTGGGCGACACATGCCTGTCGCGGGGGATGACCAACCTGCCGCCGATTACGCTGGCGCATCCGCTTTCGCTCATCGCTGCTGTTTTTACGCCGTGGATCGCCCTCGGTATCGCTCTGCTGATCGGCTTCTTTGCCAGTTACCTGACCGCGCTTTCCTGGGCCGACCTGACCTTCGTCTTGCCAGCCACTGCCTTCGGCAACGTGATCGTCGCCCTGTTTGCCCGCTTCTGGCTCCACGAGGCAATCTCGCCGGAGCGCTGGGCTGGAATTCTACTCATCACAGTCGGTGTTGGATTCGTGGCCAACGGCCCTTCACTCACTGAAAGGCCTGCCCTCGTTGCTGAGCTGCCGCCTGTCGCTGCGCACCCCGAAGCACAGGAGGAACAGGTACGATGACCATCCCCTCAACTGGTTCGCCTGTCGGTTTCTGGGCCGCCTCCGCCATGATCGCGACAGTCATTCTCTTGTCGACCACAGGAGAAGTCTTGACCGCCGCCGCCATGAAATCCATCGGCGATCTCGACGAAATTCGCGCTCATTCCGGGATGAAGGGCGCCATTCGCGCTGTCGTCACCTGCCCATTGTTCTTTGCCGGTGTCAGCTTCCTTGCGTTCGCATTCTTTGCGTTGCTCCTCGCCTTGAACTACCTGCCACTCAGCCTCGTCGCTCCGGCCTCGGCTTCACTGACGCTGGTGACCAACGCAATCGCCGGTAAGATCTTCCTCAAGGAAAATGTCGATCGCCGGCGATGGACCTCAGCGGTGCTTGTATGCATCGGCGTTTACTTTCTGGCGCATTAATTCAGGCGGAGATCAACCATTGATTAGATTGACGAAGGGGCGCTTCGAAGTGCGCTGACTATCCAAAGAACCGCATCAGGCCTTCAGGCTTCAGGTCCGGCGCAAGAACTGTGCGCGGCTCGCCCAAAGCAAGGCACAGCGCTTCCGCGGCAAGATGCCCCGATCGAGCAGCGCTCTCCATCGTTGAGGGCCAGCCGGTCCGGGTCCAGTCTCCTGCGAGAAAGCAGTTGGGCCACGGGGACACGGCGGTCGGCCGCGAAGCATCGATGCCGGGTGGAACGCCGAAGGTTGCTCGAACCTCTTTGACGAACGCCACCTTCTCGAGCTTTGCTTCTTTCACGCGAGGGAAAAACTCTCCAAGCTCTTCGAGCGCCTGGCGGATTGCTTCTTCCCTTTTGAGCGCCGCAAAGGCGCGCGTCGCACTGACCACAAGCTCGATGTAGTGGCCTCCGCGGCCGGTTTGCAGACGCGACTGGTTATACATCCAGTGAATTTCTCGATCGAGCAGCACTGCATGTTCGAGCTCTGTGATCTCACGGTCAAACCACAGGTGCACACTGCAGATGGGCCAATGCTCATGCTGCTCAATCTGCTCAAGAAGCACGTCAGCGCCCTCCGTCGGAGGCATCTGAGGAATCAGTTTCGCCGTGGCCTCAAAGGGCAATGCGAGAACCAGAAAATCGGAGAGCAGCGGACCAGTCTGCGTCGCCAACGACCACTGCGAGGTCTCCTCGTCCCACTCTACTCCCGCGACGGAAGTGTTGAGATGCACATTGCCTCCGCGCTCCTCAAGAAATGGAAACACGCTGGAGTAGAGTTCACTGAGCGGCACGGTGCTCATGCCCATGCTGCCGGCAAAGGCTGAGTTCATGAACAGCTCGCGAATCACCTTGGCCGCATAAGGCAGAGCAATGGTGTCAATTTCAGCGTTGAGAGCGCTGGCAATCACGAGGCGCCAGAAGCGATCGATAGCGCCTTGCGTCTGACCGTTTCGCCTGAGCCACGCACCAAGCGATTCAGTCGAACGGGCAGGCACCGGGCGCATCAGCGCCGAGAAGGCGCGGGCCAGGGCGACCTTATCAGCCAGCGAAAATGCATGCGCTGAGAGCAGCTTCGGCAGGCCATGCAACGGCGCGGGAAGCCAACTCGGCCCCAGCAAGGAACGCCGACCGCCGGGCTCGATCATGGTCATCTCGCTGGTCCAGTGAATGTGATCAGCAACCCCGATCCGTTTGTAAAAGCCAGCCAGATTGGTGCAGCAGCCGAAGAGCACATGCTGGCAGTTGTCGATGACCTCGTTGACGCCCGGATGAAGATAGGAACTCGCGCGTCCACCCAGGTAGCCGCGGCGTTCAACCAGATGCACACTGAGTCCCGTATCGGCCAGCGCGCAGGCCGCACTCATCCCGGCCACGCCGCCACCGATTATGGTGACAGTTTTTTGCGCTGAATTTGACTCTTGAATCAACGAGAGCCTCTCACGAATGAAGAATGCGAATTCGATTGAGCGGTATGGGCTTCAGCTTGAGCGGTACGGGCTTCAGCTTGAAGGGTACGGGCTTCAGCCCGTACATTTGCGGCATCAGAATCGCCGGGCTTTAGCCCCTGAGGGAATCCATCCCGCGGAAAGCCCACAAACTCATACCGGAAATCATCGGAAACCAATCTTGCCTCGATTGGATTTTCGCGAATGTATGCCAGATGCCTTTTCCAGTCTTCTTCGTCTCGGATTCGGTGATCGGTAAAACCCGGCTGCCATATCTCTCCATTCCAACCGGGTTCTCGCTTAGCCCTGAACGAGAATCCACCCTTGACCAATTGAACTGCTTTCTCGGCGGTCTCCATTGGGGTGATGAGAAGGTGGAGATGATCCGGCATGATTACGTACGCATGAAGCGTATATCCCGGCCCATCGTAGTGCTTCAAAGTGGCGAGCATAAGGCGCGCCCAGCGCTCATCGCGAAAGAATGGTTTGCGCCCCAGCGCTTGCGTCGAAACAAAGTAAGAACCTTGATTGCCTCGGAGATTTTCGCGCTTTGGACGCACCCTTTTCCCTCAGGGGCTAAAGCCCACTCTCTTGATTATTGCTTATATACGGGCTAAAGCCCGTACCCTTCAGCGGCCCATGCAAACAGCCGCGCTAATGTAATGGCTGGAGCCCGCACCCTCAGCGGCTCATGATGTCAGCCGCGCCCAGGTCATGCGTGTGAGGCCTACGGCCAGAATAGCGAGCTTTTGACGAAGAGGCACTGAGGCACGGGTGGAAAACACATCGAAGTCCGCGCGCTCGATGCGCTTGAGCAGCGCGTGATAAATGGAGACCAGCACCTGCATCGCCGGGCGGCTCTCAGCGTCAATATACGGGAGCAGTGCTTCGGCTGAACGGTAGTAGTCCTCCGCTCGTAAAGCAAGATCAACCAGCAGTGCACGCTCTTCGGCTGTTGGCGGAGCGCCCTGCGGCCGATGAAGCAACGAGTCGAGCGGGACATGGTGTGCCGCAAGATCTTCGAGAGGAAGATAGACCCGATTGCGGGCCGCATCTTCCGCCACATCGCGAAGAATGTTGGTCAACTGGAAGGCGATGCCGGTCTCCTCGGCAAGCTTCTCGGCGCGCGGATCGGAGTACCCGAAGATCCGAATGCAGACCAGTCCAACGACCGAGGCCACCAGGTAGCAGTAGCGGTAGAGATCTGCGAATGTTGCGTACGTGTCGGGCGCGCCGGAGTCACCGCGGTCCAGATCCATCGTAACGCCTGCCACCAACTCGTCGAGCAGACTCAGCGGAATCTTGAACCGCGTGATAGCGTCACGCACGGCCAGAAAGACGGGGTCAGCATTAGGACCTCCCTCGCAGGCTGCGCGCCATCCTGCCAGCCACGAATCAAGGTGAACGCGGCGGACTGCAATTGAGAAACTCTCGTCGTCCGCCAGGTCGTCGGCGCGGCGCATGAATGCGTAAATTGCGCAGATGGCATTGCGGCGCACGCTGGGCAACGCGATAAAGGCATAATAGAAATTCTTTGCCTCACGCCGCGCGATCGACCGGCAAACCTTGTAAGCCTTGTCGAGAGTGAGATCGTTGGATGCAGGTTCCTGAGTCAAGCCGCCTTCTCTCACAAGCCCGTGCCGAGGCGGAGGAATGGAAGCGCCTTGCCTGAGACGGCGCGCATTGCCAGAAAGAATTTGGTTTTCTTCGAGATCGCTGGACGCGCGGAAAGCACGTCGAAATTGCGGCCTTCAATGGCACGCAGAATTTCAAGTCCACCCCGGCTGAACAGGTCGAGATCAAGCGCCAGATCGCGGTTGACCATCCCGATGAGGGGCAGCCCTTGAAGAAAAAGTGAACGGGCGTATGTTACTTCGTGCTGAAGCAGCGCGCGGAATTCCGAGGTTGCGATGCCCGCGGCAATCGTTGCATCGCTCACGCCGAATCTCTTCATGTCATCCTGGGGCAAATACACACGACCCCGCGCGAAGTCCTCGCGCACATCCTGCCAGAAGTTGGCCAGTTGCAGCGCCGAGCAGGTTGCATCGGAAAGCGCGAACTTCTCTTCACGATGCTTCTCCGCAGGCATAGAGCACCAGGCGGCCCACCGGATTGGCCGAGTAGCGGCAGTAACCGAGCACATCGCTCATGGATGCGTAGCGGGTAACCGATCTGATCCTGGCGAAAGGCCGTGAGCAGATCCGCGAACGGCTCTTTCGGGATGGAGCAGGCACGGATGGTTTCGCTGAGCGCGACAAAGACCGGATGGCGCGCGCGGCCTTCATAGCAAGCATCGAGTTCCCTGCCCCACTGGTCAAGCAACGCAAGGGCCTGCGCCGTCGAGCCTACCTCATCTCCCAAATCGTCAGAGACACGGCAGTAGGCATAGATGGAGTGGAAGTGGGGACGCAGCGCCTTGGGCAAAAACCATGTGGCTACATGGAAGTTTTCATAATGCGTCTCGGCCAGATTGCGGCACCAGGCGCGGGCTTCTTCGAGCGTAGGCGCGACTGCCGGAATGCGATAGGAGGCGGGCAGCGCAGCCCAGCCACGCGCGAGCAGTTCTTCACGGTCGCCCGCGCCGGCCTGCGTTGCTGCTTCCCTTTCCATGGTATTTTTCATGGTTGCCGCGGTCACTCAGATCACCTCACGGGACAATGGCGGTCTTGATCTCGCTGCTGCGGTTCATCAGCTTCTCAAAGACGCGGTTGAGTTCGTAAAGGTGAGCATGGCCGGTGATGAAGGCGCCTGCCTGGAACCGGCCGCTGGCAATAAGATCGAGCGCCTTGCGGCAGATGGCCGGGGTGTGGTGGAAGGTGGCGCGCAGCGTGATGTCGCTGTAATGGATGCGGTTGGTATCGAGGGTCACGTGGGTGTTGGCCGCGCAGCCGCCGAAGAAATTCACGGTGCCGCCCTTGCGCACCAGTTCGACCGCCTCCTGCCAGGCTTCAGGCACGCCCACCGCTTCAATGGCGATATCGACGCCGCGATCCTTCGGCGTCAGTGCGCGCGTTTCGAGGATCGCCTTGCGAATGCTGGTGCTCTGCACCACGTGGGCCGCGCCCAACTGCTTTGCCGCTTCCACCTGGCCGTCGTGCGCACCAGCGCGATCACTTCGTAGCCGGCCAGCGCCGCCACGTGCAGAATCATCAACCCAAGTGGTCCGCCGCCGATCACGGCAACTGTGTCGCCGGGACGCGGCCCGCAATCCATGAATCCGTGGACAGCGCATGCGAGCGGCTCCGTCAATGCCGCATGTTCCAGCGGCACATGGTCCGGAACATGAAGAGTATTCTTCGCGACAATGCGCTCGGGAATGCGGATGAACTCGGCGTAGGCTCCGTTATTGAATAGCAGGTCGTCGCAGAGGTTTTCCTGTCCCCGTTCGCAAAAATAGCACTGGCCACAGGGGGCGGAATTGAGAGCCACCACGCGGCCGCCGGGCACAAAATCTTCAACGCCCTCGCCAGCTTCCACGATCGTTCCCGCCATCTCGTGCCCAAACAGCGCCGGAGGAACAATCATGCGCGCATGATAGCCACGGCGGAAGACCTTGAGGTCAGTACCGCAAGTGAGAGCAGCTCCGACACGGACCACGAGTTCGCCGGCCGCTGCCCTGGGAACAGGCACATTCTCGATGCGGACATCTTCGCGGCCGTGCAAGACGGCTGCCTGCATTGTGCTTCGGTTGTGGAGCAGCGCGTGCTCGACAGTCTTGCGGCCCAGGCTGACGGCGGATTCAACGGTGCGGCGGCCCTTGACGACTGCCTTATCGACGGTATTCAGGCCAGCCTCGACGACCGTCTCGACTGTGTTCAGGCCTCCCTCGACCACCGTCTCGACCGTCTTGCGGCCACCCTCAACGACGTTTTCTACCGTCTTGCGACCGCGGAGGATCGCGTCTTTCACCGTGGCCGCCATCAAGTGCCCCCTACTTTGCTCCGCCGCCAAGTACTGGTTCAATCATAATCTTCATTGAACTGCCCTGGGGGTGGGATGCGATTTCGATGGCTTCAACCGCTTGTTCCATTTGAAAGCGGTGCGAAATCAACTGGGTCAAATCAAATCCGTTCCGGTAGCCATCCAGAACCAGGCTCGTAACTTCGTCAAGTATCGGGAACGATGACGAGTATGAACCGAGTAGCGTCTTCTCGTCCACACAAACCGCCGCAGGGTCGATCGTCGACCTCGCCGTGCTGAGTTTGGGCAAACAACATGACCTTGCCGCCGGGCCGGCACGCATCCATGGCCGTCTTGATGAGGGCGTTGCCGCCGACGGCCAGCACCACGGCATCCGCACCGCGGCCTTCAGTGGCCGCAAGCACCCGCTCGACCACATTCTCAGTCCCGGCATTGATCGGTTCCTTGAGCCCGAACCGCGCAGCAATCGCATGGCGCTCCGGGAACAGGTCCGAGGTGAGCACACGGGCCCCGGTGCGATGGGCAAGAGCAGCGTGCATCAGCCCGATGGGTCCCTGGCCAATCACCAGCACCGTATCGTCAGGGGCAAGCTTGAGGAGCTTCTGTCCTTTGAGCACTGTGTTCAACGGCTCGATAAACGCGGCCTGCTCAAAGGGCACGTCCTCGGGAACGTGAACCACACCACTGCCATTCACGACGAAATCGAAGACTCGAATGTACTCCGCAAAGCCGCCGCCGGAAGGTGCAAAGCCGGCGGTTACACCGGTCTTCAAGTAAAGCGGGCACTGCGCCGGCGTGTTCTTGCGGCAGTAGTAGCATTCGCCGCACGGGACGTGATGGAAGGTCATCACGCGCTCGCCAACCGCGAACTTTGTCACGCCGTCGCCGACCTGAACAACGGTTCCAGCCATCTCGTGGCCGAAGATGCGCGGGGCCGAGTGCGAACCCATGTGGATCTTCTTCAGATCGGTTCCACAGATGCCGCACGTCGCCACTTTGATCAGCAATTCGCCCGGCGCCGATCTCAGGTACGGGAACAGTTTCAACGCGCATGTCGTTGATGCCGCGATAGACCACGGCGCGCATGGTGGTGGGGATCTTCGGAGAAACACGTGTCTCTGGGTTAGAAATTTGGGTAGCCATTCCGTTTCCTGATGTGACCTCATTCATCGAGAAAATCGAGCAGACACTTCGCGATGCTTTGGGAAGCCTTTTTACTATTCTCACCCATCCTGATCAGTGCGGGCCAGTGCCATGGGCGCGGAAGGACATAAAACAGCATCTGGCCCATTCCAAACTGCCCATCAGGCGATATAAACCTATTAAAATCAATTAGATTTTCGCTGAAACCATCGCTGACACCCTTGATGCAGTAAAACGGAATCCCGCGCATTGCCGCCAGACGCGCAACCCCGGCCGCCTCCATATCCACCAGATCGGCATGGTAGGCCTCGGCAAGCCGCCGCTTTTCGGCTGCATCGGCAACCCTCGGGTTGGTCACGAGCAGAAGCTCACCGGCGTCTGCCTCGCAGGCAAAGCGCTCACCCGTCTTTGCGTCGATCACGCCGGCCACGTTGTGAGCCGAACCAGCCGCAATGTCCGCATGCAATGCCCCGACCCAACCCACGGAAAAAACCAGGTCGATGGGCCCTCCGTCCTCAATGGCGGCGAAAGCCCGGATGGCGGCCGCCTGGCCTGCACCCGCACAAGCCGCAATCCACTCCTCCTCTTCTGTCCGCTGCGCCCAGAAATGGATATTGTTCCTCACCGAGTGCGGCCAGCCACGTACAAGTGGCTTCAGTTCGCCGGGCATTGCGGCAATGATGGCGACGCGGGTCATGAGCCGGCCTGCGCACCGCCCGGCGCGTAGCCATGGGCGCGAAACCACTCAATCGCCGCGCGCATTGCCGGATAGACAGGCACGATGCGGAAGTCCAGCTCCTGCTGGGCATGAGCCGACGATGCGTACATCTTCTTGCGTCCCATGCGCACTTCTTCCAGCGTGGCGCGCGGCTCCTTTCCGCGCATTCGCCCGGTAATCCACTCCTCGAAAAACGCGTAGGTCGCGGCGACTGCAAACGGTATCTTGACGTTCGGTGACGGAATGCCCGTGATGGCCGACATCTTGTCGAGTATTTGCTTCAGGGTCAGGTTTTCTCCGCCCAGAATGTAGCGGCTGCCCGGCGTGCCCATGGTGAGCGCTGAAACGTGGGTGCGGGCCACTTCAGAAACATCCACAAGGTTCAGGCCGGTGTCCATGTAGGCGGGAAACTTGCCGTTGAGGAAGTCGACGAAGATGCGGCCGGTGGGCGTGGGCTTGGCGTCGTTGGGGCCGATGGGCGTGGTCGGATTGAGAATGATCACGCGCTGCCCGGCTTTGGCCGCGGCGATCGCTTCCTGCTCGGCTAAAAATTTCGACCGCTTGTAATGGCCGACCATATCGGCGAGGGAAACGGGCGTGTCCTCGTTGATGACGATCCCATCCGTCCGGAAGTGCATGGTGGCCACGGACGACGTGTAGACCACGCGCGGCACATGCGCTTCCCGTGCCATGCGCAGCAGTTCGCGGGTGCCGTCCACATTGGCCTTGTACATCGCTGCGGGATCGGGAATCCAGAGGCGATAGTCGGCAGCAACATGCACGACGGCGTCGCAGCCTTCAAGCGCATTTTTTATTGGTTTTGGATCAGTGAGATCTCCGGTGAAAGTGTCGCCGGCAATGCCTTCAAGGTTGGCAAGATTGCTGGATTTGCGCACGAGCAGGCGTAGCTCAGCGCCTTCGGCCGCAAGAGCACGGGCCACATGATGGCCGACAAAACCGGTGGCGCCTGTAAGGAAGACCTTCATAGGTTTGAATCGCTAACGCCATCTTAAACTGCTGTGTCCTTTCGCGAAGTTTGCGATGTTGAAGTTGCAATACTTGCCTAGTAATGCAAAGTTGCATTACAATGGAAGCAAGGAGCGGGCTTATGGCTATTGTGAGCACAACGTCCCGGGGGCAAGTGACACTTCGGAAGGAAATCTTTCAGCATGTGGGGATTAGACCTGGCGAGAAGTTGGAGATCGAACTGCTTCCGGGCGGTGAGTTTCGGGGCCGGGCCGTCCGGAAGAAGGGTAGGATCGAGGATGTTTTTGGAATACTCGCCGGCAAAACCGATGTAAAGCTGACGATTGACGAGATGGACAAGGCCATCGGCGAAGCTGTCGTCGAAGAGTTCCTGAGAGGTGTTAAGCGATGAAGATGATCGCGGACACCAATGTCTTGATGCGCGCGATGCTCGACGACGATGCAGCCCAAAGCCGGGCATCGCGTCTTGCTTTGAGTTCCGCCGATCAGGTTGTCGTCGGTCGGCACGTATTTTGCGAAATGGTCTGGCTACTCCGCCAACACTACAAAATGCCGAAGGCTGAGGTCGTCAAGGTTATTCGAGGTTACTTGGATGCTGGCAAAGTCATAACGGATACCGCCGCTGTTCGGGCGGGTTTGCAGGCGTTGGAAGCAGGCGCGGATTTTGCTGACGGCGTGATCGCGCTTGAGGGCGCATGGCTGGGCGGGGAGACATTCGTCTCCTTCGATAAAAAGGCTGTCAAGGCAGTTGCGGAGCAAGGTATGTCAGCTGAGTTGCTGGGGTGATAAATTACTGACCCTTTTCAGATCTTTCAGTCGAAAGCATCATCGAACTCTCGCAGAGACAAATCCACCTGAGCGGGTGTGAGCCACTCCGGTCTATCGCCCATGATTGCGCCAACTTTTCTGCGCAGCCTTTGCTGTGCATCGGCCTCACTGTTGCAAATTTTATTTATCTGAAGCTGATGCATCGCTACTCGTTCCAGATAAATGCGCGCAGCTATTTCGATTCTGTATTTTTCGATCTTGGCTTTCTGCGCCTTTACCTTCTTCGCTCTTCCTTTAGAATAATTTCCGATCCAGGCTCCCCCAAGAGATCCGCCTAGGGTCCCAATAACTCCAATGATCGAAAGAGCAACCTGCGTGTCCATGTGACTGCTTTCCGAATAGCGCAATCCCAAACACAAGAGAAGAATGGTCGGTCCCTACTCCAGCGTTTCCGGATGCAGTGCGATGTTCTTTTCGCCTGCGGCCTTCTTCGCGTTGTAGGCCTTGACCCAATCTTCCCAGTGCTTGCCTGCGGCGCGGTCCTTGCCGCTGAATTCCAGCCGCGCAATATCGGCGTAGCTGAGCTTGCGCTTTTCCGGTGCGCTGGGCGTGAAGTACATCACCCAGGACTCGGCCAGCGTTGCTGCCGTGTGCCGATTGAAGATGAAGGCCTCAATCTTCTCGCCGGACCTAGTGGTGATGGTTACGTCTCCGCGATAGTCGAACGCCTTTTCGAGAGCCTTGCATAGATCCTCGGGGCTGGCCAGTTCGGGCACCCAGCCTTCAAGAGCCTCATGCTCCGTGCCTGGTTTCAATTCAAGCGATTCAACCTGTGCAAGCGTGTACTTCAGGACTTCAGATGTCATGCAAGAGTCTCCTCGAGCTCGTGAACCGGCGTCTCAATCTGAACCAGCGTGGCAGGTCCAAGAGGCGTGGGTTCGTCGAGCATTTTTAGCGCGTGCGCATCAGGGTAGTTGCTGAACGTGCCGCGCACCATTCCCCAGAATCCCTTGAGCGAGCTGAATCCGTCAACCACCGACGTCCACTCGTAGCCGCAGCTGACCATGCAGTTGGCGCATTTCGGGTTGCCGCTGCCTGAGCCGTAGCCCGACCAATCAACTGTCTCAGTGAGTTCCTTGTAGCTGTCGGCGTAGCCTTCCTGGATAAGGTAACAAGGCTTTTGCCAGCCGAAGATGCTGAAACACGGCATACCCCACGGAGTGCATTCGTAGTGGCGCTCGCCCATCAGGAATTCAAGGAAAAGCGGCGACATATTGAATTTCCAGCTCGACTTGCGATTGGAAAGCATGGAACGGAAGATCTTGCGGACGCGGCCGCGGCCAAGAAAGTGATTCTGGTCGGGCGCCTTGTCATAGCTGTAACCCGGCGAAATCGTCATGCCTTCAACGCCCATGCTCATCACATCGTCAAAGAACTGGCGCATGTCTTTCGGGTTGGCGCCGTCGAAGACGGTTGTGTTTGTGATGACCCGGAAGCCGGCTGCGGTTGCCTTCTTGATGCCGGCGACCGCAATGTCATGGCTGCCCTCGCGGCAAACCGACATGTCGTGGTGCTCACGCAATCCATCAAGATGAACGGCGAAGCTGAAGTAGGTTGACGGCTTGAACTCATTGAACCTGCGCTCCAGCTCGAGCGCGTTGGTGCACAGATAGACAAAGCGCTTTTGCTTGACCAGGCCTTCGACAATCTCGACGATATTGGGGTGGAGGAACGGCTCGCCGCCGGGGATGCAGACGATAGGCGCATCACACTCGTTCATCGCATCGAGGCACTCCTTCACGGTAAGTTGCCTCTTGAGAATGTGGGGTGGATACTGCACCTTTCCGCAGCCGGCGCATGCCAGATTGCAGCGGAAGGTGGACTCAAGCATAAGCACCAGGGGATAGTGCTTGGTGCCCTTGATCTTGTGTTTGATGATGTAACTGGCGACTCGCAGAGCCTGCCGGGCAGGGATGGCCATAGGGTACTACCTCCAATGATGTTCAGGAAGTGCGTTCCGAAGTCCGGCGATAGCCGGACACACCATTGGCGGGAAAGGCTGGAACGGCGGTGACGCGCCAAAAAATGTTCAAGGAACCCTGTGGGGTGATTATATCCCGGGGTTAGGTTCTGACTTCCGCCAATCTTTCAATAAATTCCAAAGGCAGCGCCTAGTCAGGCAACTTTTTTCAGCGCACGTTGTCGGCAAACAGGTTAGACGGCGGTCTCTTCCATCTTGTGGGAGGGTTCCCCAATCTGGATCAGGTTGCCGGCGCCCTGGGGCATGGGTTCACTCAACAAGTTGAGCGCGTGCTGATCGGGATACTTGCTGAATGTGCCGCGAATCAGGGCCATAAATCCCTTGAGAGATCCAAAGCCATCCATTACAGCCGTCGGCTCATAACCGCAGCTCACCATGCAGTTGGCGCACTTCGGGTTGCCGCTTGCCACGCCGTATTCTGCCCAATGCGTTGTCTCCAGCAATTCCTTGAACGTCTCGGCGTAGCCCTCCTGAAGCAGGTAGCAAGGCCGCTGCCAGCCAAAAATGTTGTAGGCAGGCGAACCCCACGGCGTGCACTCATATGTGCGGTCGCCCATCAGGAATTCAAGGAAGAGCGGCGACATGTTGAATTTCCAATTGGGCTTGCGATTGGAAAGAACGGCACGGAACAGGCGGCGCACACGGGCACGGCCCATGAAGTGGGTCTGGTCGGGAGCCTTGTCGTAGCTATAGCCAGGCGACAGGACGATGCCTTCCACGCCCATGTCCATCACTTCATCAAAGAAGGCGCGGACACCATTGGGCTCGGTTCCGTCAAAGAATGTCGCGTTGGTCGTCACGCGGAAGCCGCGCTTGACGGCCTCTTTGATTCCTTCAACGGCGATCTCATGTCCGCCTTCGCGGCACACTGAGAAGTCGTGGTGCTCCCGCTGACCGTCGAGGTGCACCGAAAAGGTGAGGTACTTTGACGGTGTGAACTCCGGCAGGCGCCGCTTGAGTTCGAGCGCGTTGGTGCAAAGGTAGATGTACTTCTTGCGCGCGATCAGGCCGTTGACGATTTCGACGATCTGCGGGTGCAGTAGCGGCTCGCCGCCTGGGATGGACACCATGGGCGCGCCACATTCTTCAACCGCGGCAAAGCACTCTTCGGGGCTGAGTTGCTTCTTCAGGATGTGGGGTGGATACTGCACCTTGCCGCAACCGGCGCAGGCCAGGTTACAGCGAAAGAGCGGCTCAAGCATCAGGATGAGTGGATAGCGCTTGGTACCCGAAAGCCGTTGCTTGAGAACATAGGTGGCAACCGTCCACATTTGTGAAATCGGAACAGCCATTGTTGTGTTAACCTCCAGCGCCGATTGCAGCGCGATCCATGGCCCGCCGGTAGCTTGTTAAAGCCATCAGCGGGAAGTATTGCCGATACATTTCGTAAGCCAGGTAAAAGACCCTGGGGAAACCTGTTCCTGTGTAGAGCGCCTGGTGCTTTGTGCCCGCGCCGGTTGATTCGTCCCAGCTTCCGTCAGTCGTTTGCCGCGTAAGCAGCCAGCGAACTCCCTTGGCTACAGAATCAGAACGATCGTCGCCCGCGGCGAGCAGGCCGAGCATGGCCCAGGCCGTTTGCGATGGAGTGCTGGTGCCAATGCCGCGCGTATTCGGATCGTCGTAGCTGCCGCAGCTTTCGCCCCAGCCGCCATCAGGATTCTGCACCATGCGAATCCACTCCGCCGCCTGCTGAATCTGTGGCTCGAGATGATCGACGCCCACAGCATCAAGACCGCGCAGCACCAGGTAGGTGCCGTACAGATAGTTGACGCCCCAGCGCCCGAACCAGCTCCCGTCCGACTCCTGCGCATTGAAGATGAACTTGATTGCCTTTTCAACGTGCTTGTCGGTGCGGGTAAAGCCGTAGTTCGCCAGCATCTCAAGAATTCTTCCGGTAATGTCGGCCGTCGGTGGATCGAGCATCGCGTTGTGATCCGCAAACGGAATGTATTGGAAGATCATCTTGGTGTTGTCTTTATCGAAACTGCCCCATCCGCCATTGCGGCACTGCATGGCCAGCACCCAGTCAACGGCCCGCTCGGCAACCTGGTGCTGATAGCGCTCGCGCGGATTATCCACCTTGTTGAGCGCAAGCAGAACCTGGGCCGTATCGTCCGTGTCGGGGTAAAACTCGTTGTTGAACTCGAAGTACCAACCGCCGGGCTCAACGCCGGAAACCTTCACGGACCAGTCTCCCTTGTGGCGCACTTCCTTTGACAGCATCCAGTCGACGGCCTTGATAAGGCGCGGATCGTTGCGGGCCACACCCGCCTCGCCCAGCACGTAGACCGCCTGTGCCGTGTCCCATACAGGCGAGACGCACGGCTGCATGCGAAACGTAGGCTCAGGCATGTCGTCGCTGGCAGCCTGCTCGATGCCCAGCTTCTCAAACTCGTCGCGGGCACGAATCACCTGCGGGTCATCCTCGGAGTAACCCAGGCAGCGCAGCGCAATAATCGCGTTCAACATGGCTGGATAGATGGCGCCAAGTCCATCCGTCATTTCCAACCGCTCGAGCATCCACTTTTCAGCCTTGCGCAGCGCGATGGTGCGCACCGGCCTCATATGCACGGCCTCGGCCCAGTGCATCATCCGGTCGAGGATGATGAAGAAGTTGCGCCAGCTGAACAGCCGCTTGCGATCACGGCGCAAACGCAGGATGGAGTTGGCGCGCCCGCCCACGAACAACTCATCGATTCCCTGCTCAACAGGAATCTTCTTGTAAGGCTTCTTGGCGTAGATGATCGCCAGCGGCACAAGAATCGAGCGGGACCATGAAGAAATCTCGTAGATGTTGAAGTAGAACCAATTGGGAAAAAGAACAATCTCCGGCGGAATAGCGGGCACGGCGTCGTAGTCGTACTGGCCCAGCGCACAAAGGTACATCTTCGTAAAGGTGTTGCACTCCACCACACCACCGTGGGCAAGAATCCACTCACGGCATATCGTCAACCGCGGATCATCCGCTCCGACACCCATGAGTTTGGCGGAGAAATAACACTTGACCGACAACGAAATGTTCCCTGGACCGCCCGGATAGATGCTCCAGCTTCCATCCTCGTTCTGGTAGCGCATCATCTCGGTCAAGGCGCGTTTCAGCCTTCCGGGATCGCCGCTCTCAAGCAAGGTGTGCAGGAAGATGTAGTCGGCCTCGAGCATGGAATCAGCTTCGAGTTCGCCGCACCAGTAGCCTTCAGGATGCTGCCGGGAGAAGAGGTGGTCCTGCGAGCGCACGATTGCCGAATCAACATCCGCCAGGTCCGCGTCAATCCGGCCAAACCTGGGCACCGCAGATTGTGATTTCGCTTGCTGAACGCTCATGCGATTCAAGATGCCTCAATTTCTTCAATGCGAGCAATATCTACACGAATTGAGGGCGCCAAAGTTATCGTGGACGCGCCCCCTAACCCTCTAGCCTTCTGATCTTCTGATGTGATTCCCTATGCTCAGGAAAAGTTCTTCAGGCTCGAACTGGAACAGCACCGTCGCCGTCTGCACTGCCAATGGCCTGGATGATCTCAGGCGGTAGCCCAAAACGAACGTTCTCCGGCATCACTTCTACCTCTTGGACGCTTGTGAAGCCATTTTGATGCAAATAGTTGACGACGTCTTCCACCAGGATTTCGGGGGCCGATGCGCCGGCTGTCACTGCAACGGTTGAAACCCCCACCAGCCATTCAGGGTTGATGGCCTGAGAGTTATCAATGAGATAGCCAATGGTGCCAAGATTCCGCGAAACTTCGACCAGCCGATTCGAGTTGGAACTGTTGGTGGAACCGACCACCAGCACCAGCCCGGCATCGTGAGCCACGTTCCGCACCGCCACCTGGCGATTTTCAGTTGCGTAGCAGATGTCCTGCGAATGCGGCCCGACAATGTTCGGAAACTTCAATTTGAGCGCGTGGATAATGTCGCGCGCCTCGTCGAGCGAAAGTGTGGTCTGCGTCAGATAGGCGACACGATTGGGATCCGGAACCTGAACCAGGTCAACCTCCGCCACGTTCGAAACCACCTGCGTCACTTCGGGTGCTTCACCCAGCGTGCCTTCGATCTCGTCGTGGTCGCGATGGCCAATCAGGATCAGCGAATAGCCCTGCTTGGCAAACTTCACCGCCTCAATGTGGACCTTGGTCACCAGCGGACAAGTCGCGTCAATCACCTTCAGGTTGCGCCCCTTGCTGATCTCGCGAACAGCCGGTGAAACTCCGTGCGCCGAGTAGATCACGCGCTGGCCATCTGGTACATCGTCGATCTCGTGGACGAAGATGGCGCCCTTTTCCGCTAATTCATTGACAACATAGCGGTTATGGACGATTTCGCGGCGCACGTAGATGGGCGCTCCGAAGGTTTCAAGGGCGATCTTGACGATGTCGATCGCGCGCACCACTCCGGCGCAAAAGCCTCTCGGCTTCAGCAAAAGCACCCTCTTCTGGCTGGGGGAAGTCCCGGCGGCATTTCCGTTTGGGATGGAATCAACGACAGTTGTGGTCACATCACCAGTATACCAATGGGCAGCATAAAAAACAGTGCAGATACGCGGGGGTGGGTCCGTGCGCAACAGCGCCCAAAATTGGGCGCGGCCGTTGCAGCTCCCCCTGTTCGTATATGGCTCAAATATAAGGAGCGACAAGCTTTGCGAGCGCCCGCATTTCTGCCGGGTCGAGATCGGTGAGCGGCGGGCGGACGGGTCCGGCCGGCTGGCGCGTGGCGCGGAGCCCGGCCTTGACGATGGAGACGGCATAACCGGGACGGCGCTTGCGTAACTCGACATAAGGGCCGAGAAACTCGCGCGTGAACCGGGCAACAGTTTCGCGGTCGCCACGCTTGGCTGCGGCGTAGAACTGCTGCGCAAAATGCGGCAAGAAGCTGAAGATGGCCGATGAGTACGTGGATGCGCCGAGCTCGAAGTACTGCAGGGCGAAGGACTCTGCAGTGGGCATGCCGCAAATGGTCGTGAGGCGGCCACGAAATCGACTGCAGATGCGGCTGACGGATTCAATGTCTCCAACACCATCTTTGAAGCCGATGAGGTTGGGCGCGCCATCGCAGAGTCCCTCCAGCGCGTGCTCGTCGAGAATTGCGTTGTCACGGTTGTAGAAGACGACGCCGAGTTTTGTAGACGCGCAGACTTGCGCCACATGCGCCGCCAATCCGGCAGGCTCAGTCTTCACCAGGTAAGGCGGCATAAGCAGCAAGCCGTCGGCCCCAGCCTCTTCGGCTGCCTGCGCAAACTGCTTCGCCATCGAGGTCCCATACCCGCAGCCGGCCACAACTGGCACACGTCCCCGGGTCTGCTGTACAGCCGCCGCAACCACACATCTGAATTCGTCGAACGTCAGCGAGAAAAACTCCCCCGCGCCACCTGCGGCAAACAGAGCGGCCGGCTCAAATCCCGCCAGCCACTCGATGTGCGCGCGAAACAGCTTTTCATCGAAGGCCAGCGCAGCATTGAAGTGCGTGACCGGAAAGGCCAGAAGTCCAGAGGTAAATTGCTGCTTCAGTTCTTCAGGCGATGCTGCCGACATGTGGCTTCCCTTCCCTTCAGCGAGCGCCAGTATCTGAGAGCGCCAGTATATTGCCGTACACCCCTAAGGAAAGGAACGCCGGTCTCCACAAGCGCGGTCCCCGGCGAGCGGTCTTTGCTCGTTGGGGTGGCTAATCCCTAAACCCTATTCCCTGTTCCCTGTTCCCTGTTCCCTGTTCTTCTAATCCCTGTCCTATCGACCCCTGATGTCCACTTGTGCCCGTACAAACTACATGCTAAGAACACGCAAAATACACCCAAAATACCCCTAAATAGTCCAATTTGCTCAAAATTTGTCGTGGCGGTCCTGAATGATCGACGCAAAACTGTCGTGCCGGTCCTGGACACTTCGCACTTCTTCACCTGCAACTAGCCAACCGTCGCGTGTAGGCTGCTGATTTGCATGCAAATCAGCAACTCGTACTGGTTGGAAAACTTTGTGCATGCAAAATACGCAACCGGAATCCGCCCCGCCCCGGAGCCAGAAGTCAGGCATTGTTAATCAGCTCATTGGGTCAATTCAGTCACTGATCACAGTAGCTCAGTATCCCCAGAAGCCGCGCACCATACTTGAAGCTATGAAAAAGACTCTGCTCGGCCTCGTGCTCCTCTTCTGCTTCGCAGTCCCCTATGCGGCGCAGGCGCAAGTGGTGATTGTCGTTCACCATCGCCATCACCACCATCGTCACCACTACCCCCACACGAACCTCAACCAGTAGAAATTGGGGCGCAATCCCGTTGTCCCACCCTTGCCGCGCTGGTTTCCTCAATGAGAATCGTCAGGGATGGGGCACCCAGATCCGCGATTAGCTTAGAGAAGTTCAGATACAAGCCAACTGCCATCGATTCAGCCGTGTTTTCCTCAGCCGCCCCGACTCCTCCGTCAATGACCCTTCGTAGTTTCCGTTCCGACGACTAAAATTAGATCTAGCCATGGCCGAATTCACCCACCTCCATCTCCATACTGAGTACTCTCTGCTCGACGGCGCGTGCGACGTTAAAAAGCTCGTTGACCGCGTAGCCGCGTTGGGCCAGAAGTCTGTCGCCATGACTGACCACGGCAATATCTACGGCGCCGTGCACTTCTTTGAAGCTGCTAAGGAAAAAGGCGTTAAGCCGATCCTGGGCTGCGAGCTCTACATCTCAAAAAACGAGGATCACCGGGCCCCGGGCGAGGGCGACGACAACAATCACCTGCTGGTGCTGGCGCAGAACGAAGAAGGCTACCGGAACCTTATCCGGATTACGTCGGAGGCATCGCTGCACGGCTTCTACCGGAAGCCGCGCGTAAGCAAAAGCTACCTGGCGCAACATTCGGAGGGGTTGATTGGGTTTTCAGGCTGCCTGAGCGGTGAGCTTTGCGAGCACCTGGTGGCGGGCGAGTACGAGAAGGCAAAGGCCACGGCGGTGCAGTACCAGGACATCTTCGGCAAGGGCAATTTCTTCCTGGAGATCCAGGACCAGGGGCTGGAGCAGGAGAAGCGGATTCAGGATGCGCTGTTCCGGCTGGAACGGGAATTGAAGATCCCCATGGTCGCCACAAATGACTCGCACTACCTGTGCGGCGAAGATTCCACCGCGCACGATGTGATGCTTTGCGTGCAAACCGGCGCGAAGGTACACGACGCTGAGCGCTTCCGCTTCGACAGCGACCAGTTTTTCGTGAAGAGTGCCGACGAAATGGCCGTAATGTTCAAGGACGCACCGGACGTTTTGCACCGAACGATGGAGATCGCCGAGCGCTGCAACCTGAAGCTGAACAAGGTGGACAATCCGTTTCCTGAATTTTCGGTGCCGGAAGGTCACACGATCGACAGCTACTTTGAGGAAGTTTGCCGCGCCGGTCTTCGCAAACGTCTCGATACAGCCGTCCGGCAACTTGAGTTGCGCGGAGTGCGCCGCGCCGAACCGCATCAGTACGAGGCGCGCCTCAACTTCGAAATAGGCATCATCAAGCAGATGACTTACTCAGGCTACTTCCTCATCGTCTGGGACTTCATCAAGTACGCCCGCGATCACGGCATCCCGGTCGGCCCCGGGCGCGGCTCGGCAACCGGCTCGCTGGTGGCTTATGCCATGGAGATCACCAACATCGATCCGCTGCAGAACTCGCTCCTCTTCGAGCGCTTTCTGAATCCTGAGCGGGTGTCAATGCCCGATATCGACGTGGACTTCTGCATGAACCGCCGCGGCGAGGTCATCGACTACGTCACGCGCAAATATGGTCGCGAGCAGGTCGCGCAGATCATCACCTTCAACACCATGGCCGCCAAGGCATCCATCAAGGATTGCGGGCGCGCGCTCGACATGCCCTATGGAGACGTTGACCGCATCGCCAAGCTCGTCCCCGCCACCATCGGCATGACTATCGACAAGGCCCTTGACGAAGTTGCGGAATTGAAGAAGGCCTACGACACCGACGCTCAAATTCGCGAGCTAATCGATACGGCCAAGAAGCTTGAAGGGCTTGTGCGCGGGTCCGGCGTCCACGCTTCGGCGGTGGTCATTGCTCCGCGCCCGCTCACGGAGCTCGTTCCCGTCGCCAAGACCAAGAACGATGAAATCGTCACCGCCTATGACATGAAGGCCGTGGAAAAAATGGGCCTTCTCAAAATGGACTTTCTGGGCCTGACCACACTCACGGTCATCGACGACTGCCTCAAGCTCATTGCGCAGAGTCGTGGCGAAAAGGTCGACATCGAAGCCATCCCCCACGACGACGAAGAAACTTACCGCAAGGTCTTCCACACCGCGCTCACCTCCGGCATCTTCCAGTTCGAATCCAGCGGCATGCGCGATATTTTGCGCCGTTACAAACCAGACTCGGTCGAAGAGCTCACCGCCCTCAACGCCCTCTACCGCCCGGGTCCCATGAGCATGATCGACGACTTTATCGAGCGCAAATGGGGCCGCCGCAAGGTTGAATACCTTGTCCCCGAACTCGAAGGAATTCTCAAAGACTCGCTCGGCGTGATCGTCTATCAGGAACAGGTGATGCAGATCGCCAACAAGCTCGCCAGCTACTCACTCGGCGAGGCCGACCTGCTGCGCCGCGCCATGGGAAAGAAAAACGCTGAAGCCATGGCCGAACAGCGCGACCGCTTCCAGAGCGGAGCCGCCTCTCTTGGCCATCCCAAAAATCCGGTCGCGGAAATCTTCGACCAGATGGACAAGTTTTCCGGCTACGGTTTCAACAAATCGCACTCCGCAGCCTACGCGCTGGTGGCCTACCAGACGGCTTACCTGAAAACGCACTACCCAGTGGAGTTTATGGCGGCGCTTCTGACGTCGGAAACTTCAAAGCCTGAGAGCGTGGTGAAGTACATTGGCGAGTGCCGCGAGCTGGACATCAGCGTGGAGCCGCCGGATGTACAGATTTCCGGCGCGCAGTTTACGCCTGTGATTGCCGGCGAGAAAAAGGCGATCCGCTTCGGGCTTGCCGCTGTAAAGAACGTGGGCGGCAATGCGATTGAGTCGATCATGAAGGCACGCGAGGAAGTGGGCGGGCGCTTCAAGAACCTTTGGGAATTCTGCGAGAAGGTAGACCTGCGGGTGATGAACAAGCGGGTGATTGAGTCGCTGATCAAGGCTGGGGCGCTGGACGCGCTAGGCAAACGTGGGCCGCTGATGGCTGCAGTCGACAAGGCGATGGAGCGCGCACAGAAAGCGCAGAAAGATGCAGCGCAGGGTCAGAGCGGGCTTTTCGGATTGTTCAACGAAGGACCGGCGCCGGGACGGGATGAAGACGATTTGCCACGCGTTCCCGACTGGGAAGAGGGCGTGCGGCTGGCGAATGAAAAAGAGGTGCTGGGATTTTTTGTGTCGGGGCATCCCCTGGACAAGTACGCGGAGAAGCTGAAAAACCTGACGGGCGTGATTACGACAGCAGAGGCGCTGGAGCGGAAGCCTCCGGAGCGGCGATGGGGACAGCCGACGGATCCGGCGGATGAGCTGCTGGTGGCGGGAACGATTGTGGGCCTGCGGGTGCAGAAGAGCAAACGGGACCAGAAGCAGTATGCACAGGCGGCACTAGAAGATGCGACCGGCAGGATCGATTTGATTTGTTTTTCGCGCGACTACGAAAAGCTGCAGGGGCAGTTGAAGATTGAGGCTCCGGTGCTCGTTAGAGGCGTGCTGATGGGCGATGAGGATGCGGCCCCGAAGATTTCGGTAAGCATGATCCAGGCACTGGACGATGTGCAGGTAAAGCTGCCGGCGGGCGTGCGGATCCGCGTGAACCTGGATCGCGCAACCGAAGAAATGTTTGCGGAGCTGAAGAGCGCGGCGGATGCATCTCCCGGGCCCGGCAAAGTGATGCTGCACCTGGAAAAGAAGGGCGAGTGGGCGGTGATTCTGGAGCCGCCGGGCATGAATGTGGCCGCTGACCGAAGCTGGGTGGCGCGCGTGGAAGAGATCGCGGGCAAGGGGTCGGTGCAAGCGGTAGGGTAGGTTTAGTTGTTGCGTTTATGAAGGTCGCGACGAAGGGGATGCATGCAATATCGACGGCTGGGCAGTGGGCCGCTTGAAGTTTCGGAGTTAAGCTTTGGAACCTGGCTGACCGTGGCTGGAGGCGTGGGGCGGGAGCAAGCGATCCGCTGCATTCATGCTGCTTTGGATTGCGGCATTACCCTGTTCGACACTGCGAACCAATATGGCGCGGGCGAAGCAGAGCGGGTGCTGGGCGAAGCGCTGAAGAGCTTTCCACGGGACCGGTATTTGATTGCGACGAAGTTGTATTTTCCAGTAGGCGATGAACCGGATCATGGGCTAAGCGCCGCGCAGATCCAGAAACAACTGGAGCGGTCGCTCACGCGGCTGGGCGTGGACGTGATCGATTTGTACCAGTGCCATCGGTTCGACAAGGACACTCCGCTGGAAGAGACAATAGAAGCGCTCAGCAGCGCGGTGAAGTCGGGCAAGGTGCGGGCCATCGGTTTCAGCGAGTGGACGGCAGGGCAGATTGACGCGGCGGCGAAGATAACAGGCGATGAGGGATTGGTTCCCTTCTGCTCAAGCCAGCCACAGTATTCGATGCTTTGGCGCAAGCCGGAAAGCAAGGTATTGGACGCGTGCGCACGCCACGGTATCGCGAACCTGGCGTTTTCTCCACTGGCGCACGGAGTGCTTACGGGAAAGTACAAGGCGGGCGAAGCGCCACCGGCAGGAAGTCGCGCAGCCAGCCAAGAGATGAATAAGTTCATGGAGTCGGCGGGGAGGCACTACCGGTCAGCCTACCTGCTGGCGGCGGTGGAAAAGCTGAAGCCGATTGCCGCGGAACTTGGGCTGACCATGGCGCAGATGGCGCTGGCATGGGTGTTGCGGAGGAAAGAAGTTGCGTCAGCGATTATCGGTGCGTCGCGACCGGAACAAGTGGAAGACAACGTGGGCGCGGTGGGCGTTGTGCTGCCGGATGAGGCGCTGAAGCGAATGGACGAGGCTGTGGGCCAGGTTGCAATTTGGGAGTAGGGGCGCTACCCGCAGCGTGTTTGTGGAACCTGCGGACCCTCGTCACGATTGAGCAGAAAAATTTAGAAGAACGTCTGGACTACATCGACAACCTGAAATGTTGAGTCGAGCACCGGCAGGGTGCGCCACTTGTCGAAGGTGAGGCAGGGGTGCGCGATGTCGAAAGCGATCATGTCGCCGACGCGGACGTCGTCTTGAGGGGCGACCTGCATGTAGGCGTGCTGGTCCATCATTTTGGTAAGGGACCAGTTGGCGGGCGCGGGATTTGGCGCGGAGTCGCCGGGACGATAGTGAAGCGCGGGCGTTGGAAGGCCGGAGTCGAATGCGGCGTCGCGCTTTCCCAGTGAAATGATGGCGCGCTCGGCCTCTGGAACGGATTGTACGTAGGCCCAGATGTGAAGCGCAGGCTCAAGACCGGAGTGCATGCGCCGGGCGATAGGATTGGCGGCGAGAATCCTGGCCTGTGCCTTGCGGTAAGCGCCGACGTCGTGGGTGAGGTAGCAGCCGGGACGCAGGACGAGTTCGACGGCGGGGCCGAATCCGGCAGCGGAGAAGACTTCGGCGACCACGTCGTACCAGGCGGATCCTGCGCCAGAGAGGATTGCGGGGGCACGAAGGAAGCGGCCTTCGGCAAGGAGATTCCGCATCACCTGGGCGGCGCGCTCAAGGAAGGCGCGGATGGAAGACTCGTCGTCGAGGACGCCCTCGTACATTTCAACGCCACAGAGCTCGATGGATTGGCTCCAGCGGGCGAGCGCGGCGAGGACGGCCTGCAACTGCCGGTCATTGCGAACGCCTGTACGGCCACCCATGACGCCTAGTTCGAGCAGGACATTGAGACGCTGATTGCGACCGGCGAAGAAGGCACCGAGCTGATTGACCTGCTGGGGTGAATCGACGAGACAGTAGTAGGTGAAGCCAGGATCGCTGAGAAGGTGGGAGATGACGGCCATGTTTTGCCGGCCGATGAGCTGATTGGCCATGAGGACACGGCGGACTCCATACTGCCAGGCAACGAAGGATTGATTTGCGGTGGCCAGCGTGATTCCCCATGCGCCAGCTTCGAGCTGCATCTGGAACAGACGCGGGGCCATCGTGGTTTTGCCGTGGGGCGCCAATTGGATGCCGTAGGCGCGCATGAATTCGCGCATCCAGGCGAGGTTGTGGTGGAGCTTGTCTTTGTAGAGGACGGCGCAGGGAAGCATGAGGTCTTCAAAGAGGAGATTCCAGCCGAGAGCCGCAATTTGCTGGGGCGATTGCGCCTTGTGAAGAAGGCCGAGGCCCTTGTTGAGCGGAGAGATGAATGTGAGTGCGGAAGGAATTGGCGGGACGGGCTGGTTCATCGCATGGATCTCCGGTTAGGATTCAAAAGAAGCGGAATGCCCTGGTTGAAGAACACGCACAGCATATAGCGTATATCTTTGGGATGCAGTGATGACGAATTGCGATGTGCTGATCCGGAACGCGGCGGTGCTGGATGGGAGCGGATCAGCAGCGGTGCGTGCGGACGTAGCCGTGGTAGAAAACCGCATTGCGGCGGTGGGGCCGGAGTTGAAGTGGCGTGGCGCGGAGACGGTCGACGCCGATGGATTGGTGCTGTCGCCTGGGTTTATCGATGTACACACGCACGACGATACCGCGGTGATCGGCCATCCGGCGATGCTGCCGAAACTATCGCAGGGCGTGACAACGGTAATTGTGGGCAACTGTGGAATCAGCGCATCGCCTGTGACGCTGAAGGGCGATCCGCCAGACCCGATGAACCTGCTGGGAACAGCAGAGGCATTTCGCTATCCGACTTTTGCGGCGTACGTGGCTGCGATTGCGGAGGCGAGGCCGGCGGTCAACGTGGGGACGCTGATTGGGCACACGGCCCTGCGCAACAATCACATGGACCGGCTGGACCGGACGGCGACGGAAGACGAAATTGCCGGGATGCGCGCGCAGCTTGAAGAGGCACTGGCTGGCGGGGCGCTGGGATTGAGCTCAGGGCTTGCTTATCTGTCAGCCAACTCGGCAACGACGGAAGAAGTGCTGCGGCTGGCTGAGCCGCTGGCCGCCGCCGGGGCGATCTATACGACGCACATGCGCACGGAGACCGAGACGATTCTGGATTCGATGCGCGAGGCCTTTGAGGTCGGGCGGATGAACCGCGTGCCGGTGGTGGTATCGCACCTGAAGTGCGCGGGGATTGCAAACTGGGGTCGGAGCGGCGAAGTGCTTGAGGCGCTGGAGCAGGCGCAGCAAAAACAAGAGACAGGATGCGATTGTTATCCTTACGCAGCCGGCTCGAGCACCTTGGACCTGCGGCAGGTGGATGAGCGGGTGAAGATCACGATTACCTGGAGCACGCCGCACGACGAAGTGGCGGGAAGGACTTTGGCAGAGATTGCGGCGGGATGGAATGTGACGCAGACGGAGGCGGCGCGGCGGCTGCAGCCGGCGGGCGCAATTTATCACAGCATCTCGGAGCAGGACATGCGCAGGATTCTTGGGCACCGGGCTACGATGATCGGGTCGGACGGCTTGCCGCTTGATCCACGGCCTCACCCCAGATTGTGGGGCACGTTTCCGCGCGTGCTGGGACACTATTGCCGCGAAGAGAAGCTGTTTCCGCTGGCGACGGCGGTGCACAAGATGACGGGCATGCCGTCGCAACGATTCGGTTTGGCGGAGCGAGGGTTGATTCGCGCGGGGAATGCGGCGGACCTGGTTTTGTTCGACGCGGAGACGATTGCGGACACGGCTACGTTTGCCGATCCTGTGCAGCCTGCACAAGGAATTGAGAGCGTGTGGGTGAATGGCGTGCTCTCCTATACTGCCAAGGGAGCGACGGGGCGGCGCGGAGGGCGGTTTGTGCCGCGGGGAAAGACGAAGTGGATTCAGTAATACCGTGATATTGGCTCTAGAGAGGTTCGGCATGGGAATCAAGCGGTACGGAGTGGAAGGCGGCAAGGGCACCGGCGGGCAGCATCTGCCCTTTGCCCGCGCGGTGGAAGCGGACGGTTGGCTCTACGTGTCGGGACAAGTGCCGATGGTGAAGGGCGAGCTGGTGACAGGTAATATCGGCGTGCAGGCCAGGCAGGCGATCGAGAATGTGATGGCGATTCTGAAGGAAGCCGGTTACGGACCGGAGCACGTGGTGCGGTGCGGCGTGTGGCTGGACGATGCGCGCGATTTTCAGGCCTTCAATGCAGTGTTCAAGGAATATTTCGGCGCGCATCCCCCGGCACGCGCATGTGTGCAGTCGAGCATGGTGGTGGACTGCAAGGTTGAGCTCGATTGCGTTGCCTACAAGGATCCCTCTGCATGATCGAGAGAGCGGAATCCTTTCTTGAGACTTCCCTTTCACATCCTTCGACTGAGCGCTGGAGTGCTGCCGATGATCGATTCGCATAGCCTTTTTCTCCTGATTGCAGCGCTCGTTTCAGTCATCGGCCTGATCGTGTTGATCGCGGTGGTCAAGCTGAATCCGGTGATCACGCTGTTTATTACAGCGCTTGCGCTCGCTATTGTGACGGGCATGCCGTTGACGATGCTGATCAAGTCGTTTGAGACGGGCGTGGGCGGCACGCTGGGGCACATTGCGATTATTGTGGCGCTGGGCACCATGCTGGGCAAGATGATGGCCGAGTCGGGCGCAGCGGATCGGATTGCTTATACGCTGGTGCGCGTTTTTGGCGAGAAGAATGTGCCATGGGCCATGGTGGTGATCGCGCTGCTGGTGGGGTTGCCTGCGTTTTTTGAAGTGGGCTTCGTGCTGCTGATTCCGATCTTGTTTACGGTAGCGCGGAGGACAAACACGTCGCTGGTGATGGCCGGACTGCCGATGGTCGCCGGGCTTTCGGTGGTGCATGGGCTGGTGCCGCCGCATCCCGCGGCGATGCTGGCCGTAACGACTTATCACGCGGACGTGGGACGCACGATTCTTTACGGGCTGCTGATCGGCACGCCAACGGCGATTATTGCTGGGCCTCTCTATGCAAAGTTGATTGCGCCGCACATCAAGCTGCCGGACGTGAATCCGATGGCCGAAGAACTGACCAGCCATAAAGAGAGAAAACATCTGCCGGGTTTTTGGCTGAGCATCGCGAGCATCCTTTTGCCGGTAATGCTGATGGTGATCGGGAGCTGGGCCGATACGTTTGCCCCTGCGGGCAGTCAGGTGAACAGCGCACTGCGGCTCATCGGCAACGACGATATGGCGCTGCTGATCGGCGTGCTGATGAGCTTTGTCACGCTGGGCACAATGCGTGGGTTTTCGCGGGCCACCGTACTGCGTTTCAGCAATGAATGCCTGGCGCCGACGGCTGCCATCACGCTGTTGATTGGCGCGGGCGGAGGGTTTGGGCGTGTGCTGCAGGATTGCGGAGTCTCCGCGGCGATCATTGACGTGGCGCTGAAGAGCCATGTGCCGATCATGCTGCTGGCCTGGCTGCTGGCGGCGGCGATGCGCCTGGCGACGGGATCGTCTACGGTGGCGATGGCGACGGCGGCCAATATTGTCGCGCCGATTGCGCTGCACAGTGTGGGCGTTCATCCGGAACTGCTGGCGATCGCCACGGGCGCGGGTTCGCTGATCTTTTCGCACGTGAACGATGGTGGATTCTGGCTGGTGAAGGAGTACTTCAACATGACGGTGGGCCAGACGATGAAGACGTGGTCTGTAAGCGAGACGATTGTTTCGGTGACTGCGCTAGGATTCACGGCGATTGCGTGGCACTTTGCATGAAAGCTTTCGAGAAAAGGATGGATGGGATGACAAAGGGGACACAAATGCAGGGGTGGACACGAAGGGATTTTTTCAAGGGCGCGGCAGCGGTTGCGATCTTGCCCGCGTTTGCCAAGGCGGAGACTACAGCCGGGGGTAAGCTGCGGGCTTATGCGGGCACCTATACGAGCGCGGTGGATGGCGGGGCGAACGGCGAAGGAATTTATCTCTTCGAATTTGACACGCGAACCGGCGCTCTGACGGACGGCAAGCTCGTGGCGAAGACGCCGAATCCGTCGTGGATCGTGATCCATCCTTCGAAGAAGTATCTGTATGCGATTAACGAAGTGACGAACTACGCGGGTGGAAGCGGTTCCGTGAGCGCGTTTGCGATGGATGAGGCGAGCGGTGCCCTGACGCTGATCAACACTGTGAGTTCGGAGGGCGCGGGGCCCGCGCACATGAGCCTCGACAGGACGGGCAAGTTTGCGTTAGTGGCCAATTACGCGGGCGGAACGATTGCCGTGCTTCCGATTGAAGCTGATGGAAGCCTTGGTACGGCGGTGGATGTGCATCGCGACACGGACAACCTGGGGAAAAAACTCGCGACTGGATGCGCCGCGAGGAAGTTTTGCGATCAGCGGGCATGACAAGCCACATGCGCATATGATCCAGCCTGATCCGACGAACAAATTTGTGCTGGCAACGGACCTTGCGCAGGACCGGATTTATGTTTATCGATTTGACGCGACCACCGGAAAGCTGACCGCCGCGGAGGGCGCGGGGTTCGCTTCCCTTCCCTCGGGCAACGGGCCGCGCCATTTTGTATTTCATCCCAACGGGCACTGGCTCTACCTGCTGGAGGAGGAGGCTTCCGCGGTTGCGTTTTTCCATTTCGATCCCGCGACTGGGGAGTTGACGAGGGAGCAGCAACTTTCGATGTTGCCGCCGGGTTTTGCGGGGACGAGCTTCGGGTCGGAGATTGTGGTGTCGCCGGATGGAAAGTTCCTGTACGCGGCTAACCGGCTGCACGACACGATTGCGATGTTCGCCGTTGGTGTGGATGGCAGGATGAGGAAGATGGGCGAGACGCCGACGTTGGGGGATTATCCGCGGCATTGCGGGATTGATCCAACGGGGAATTTCCTGTTGGTTTGCAATCAGAAGAGCGACGCGATTGTTACGTTGCGGCGGAATAAAGTTACGGGGTTATTGACGGCGACGGGTGAGTATGCGGCCGTGGGGACTCCAGGGATCCTTGTGTTTGTCTAGGGCTGAAACCGGACTAGTGCTGGCAAAGTGCCGCGGCCCATTGGCGGATGGCTTGGGGGCCTGGGGGATGGCCGCTGGCGTCGCTTGAGGCCAACTGAACGGCGAGACTGCCGATGGTGGAGCTTTCGGTCTGGCCGATCTGGATGGGCAGGCCAGTGCGCTGCTCAGTGAGTTCGACTAGAAGCTTGTTTCGATTGGCGCCGCCGAGCATGTGAATGGCGGTGAGTTTGCGGCCGAGCATATTTTCAAGGCTGGCGAGCGCGGCCGCGTAACGCACAGACAGGCTCTCAAAGATGACGCGCGCGAAGATGGGCTCGTTGCCCGGAACGTCCTCAATGGGATCGAAGCCAAGGCGCGTGAGCTCTCCGTTGATGCGTTTGGGCATTTCGGAGTCGAGCATCAGGGTCTCGGCATCCATGTCGAGCAAGCCGGTGGAAATCTTACAGGCGGCTGCCTGCTGGACGATGTCTTCAATTCTCCAATGACGTCCGTCAGCAGCCCACCCATCCATGCACTGCTTGAGGACCCACATGCTGTTGATGAGGGAGTGGAACAGCAGGTCGCCCGTGGCGGCGCCGAGATTGGTGTATCCGGAGTTGAACGCTACGCGCGTGGTGACGGGAACCGAGGTGAGCGTGCCGACAAGGGACCAGGTGCCCGAGCTGATGTACGCCGTCGTGTCGAGGTTGAGAGGAATGCCGGCGATGGCGGACGCCGTGTCGTGGCAGGCTGGGACGATGAGCTGGGTTTCGCGATAGGCATCGAGCGAGGCCAGAGGCCCCTTCAAGCGGCCAACGACGGTTCCGGCGTGGACAATAGGCGGCGCGGCTGCAAGCGGAATGTCGAGCTCAGTGAAGACGTCGCGCGACCAGTCGCCGGTTTTTAGATCGACGAGGCCGGTGTGTGTGGCATGAGTGTATTCAGAGACGCGCCGGGCGCCGAGCCAGTAGAGGATGAACTCGGGCATCATGATCCAGGGCGCATGGGGATCGATGGCGGCGGCCGGATCGGCCAGTAACTGGTAAACGGTGTTGATGCGCAGGGGCAGGACGCCGGTACGCTGATAGATTTCGAAGGGCGGAATGACCTGATCTGCGGCATTCTTTGTGGGGACGGTGCGCTCGTCACGATAGCAGAAGGGCTCCTGGAGCGCGTGGCCATCGGGAGCGAGGCGCACGTAATCCACTCCCCAACTGTCAACGCCGATGGAAGCAATCCCCTCAGGAGCGGCATAGGCAGCCTTGCGCAGACCGGCTTCCAAGCCGTCGAGGATGGCGTCGAGGGGCCATTGGAGCGAGTCGCCGCAGTGGACGGGGCCATTGGCAATGCGATGGACGACTTCAATCTTCGGTTTGCCGGCCTCCCAACGGAGCAGGGATACGCGGCAGCTTTCAGCGCCTAAATCAATCGCAACGCGGGCAGGTTCTTGCATGAGAGCAGGTCAGACTCCGAAGTTTGAAGAACGGTTGATCAATCCTCATCGCAGAAATGCATCGGTCAGTCCGCCATCGACCGGGATAATGTGTCCGGTGGTGCAGCGGGAACGTGGGCTGACCAGGAACAGGATGGCCTCGGCGCAGTCGAGCGGATCGATCGACTTCTGCGTGAGCGTGCGCTCGGCATAGAAGGAAGCGAGCCGGCCGCGCAGCTCTTCGTCGCTAAATGAGTCCTGGAACGGAATGTTGTACTTTGTGAGCGAGGCGATGACCCGGTCGCGTGGGAACATGGTGGAACCCTTGACGACGGTTGCCGGGCTGATGCCGTTTACGCGCACGTCGGGAGCGAGCCTGACGGCAAGTTCACGGATGAGATGCGAGAGCGCGGCCTTGCTGACGTCGTAGGCCTCGCTGCCGCGCTTGGCGACCACAGCGTTGGCCGAGCTGGTAAAGACGATAGTTCCGTGGAGGCCCTGCTCTGCGAAGGGTTTTGCCACCTCATCGGCGAGCAGGTAGTTCGCCGTGACATTGACGTCGAGCGTTGCAGCCCAGAGCCGGTCAGGAATGACGGGATCGGGTGTGGCGGGAAACAGCGCCGCAGTGTTGACGAGGATGTCGACGCCGCCGAAGGCCGCAGCAGTGGCCTTGATGGCGTTGGCGATAGATTCGCGATTGGTGATGTCAACGGGAGAGCTAGTGACAAACTCTGCGGAGGTGACGGCCTTGAGATCGTCGGCTACCTTTGCAGCGCCGGCGGCATCGCGATCGGCAACGACGACGTGCGCGCCTCGTGTAGCAAGCATCTGCGCAACTTCACGGCCGATGCCGCTGGCTCCGCCGACGACCAGGGCGATGCGTCGGCTGAACTCTTTCTCGGCGGGCTGGCGCCGAATCTTGGCTTCTTCAAGTGCCCAGTATTCGATTCGAAATGCCTCAATGGCGGGAAGGGCGACGTAGTTTGTGTAGACCTTGAAGCTGGCGGGATCCATGCCCGGGGGGCATTGGGGAACGGCGCCCTCAACAGGGCCTTCGGAGAGCAGGGTTGCGCCTTCCATCACATGAATGGCGTTGGTGTAGAACTCGCCGACAATGCGGGCTTCAGTCTTGTTTTTTCCGAAGCTGAACATGCCCATGCCGGGAATGAGGACGACAGTAGGGCTGGCATCGCGCAGGGCCGGGGAACCTGGCTCGGCAAAGGCCTTGTAGTAGGCGCGATACTCCTTGCGGTACTTGGCCAGAGCTACGCCGATGTGGTCTTTGAGCGCGTTGAGATCTTCGCCGGCCGCCCAGGGGACAAAGAGCGGGCGAATCTTGGTGCGGATGAAGTGGTCTGGGCAACTGGTGCCAAGATACGCGAGATCTTTGGCGTGGGCCGAGTTGATGAACTGGAGCACGTCAGGAGCATCCGTGAAGCTCGCGATCCAGCGGCGCTGGGCGCTGATGCGTCCGCGGAGGAAGGGCGCGATCTGAATGGCGAGATCGCGTCGATCGGCGCGTGCCGGAATTGCTTCTCCGCCAAAGCGGGTGGGGCCCTTGGCGATGCCGTGGCGCTGAATGAACTGACCGATCTGATCGATGACGGTGATGGTGTTCAGGTAGCATTCGCGCTGGGTCTGGCCCCAGGTAAAGAGGCCGTGTCCGCCGAGGACGATGCCGTCGCAGCCGGGATTTTCTGCCACGGCGCGTTTCATCATCATGGCCAGCTCAAAGCCGGGGCGCTGCCAGGGTACCCACACCAGGGAGTGGCCGAATTCGCGATTGAACTCGTCCATCTTGGTTTTGCCGTTGGCTGAAGCAGCCAGGGCGATGCCCCAGTCGGGATGGAGGTGGTCCACGTGAGGATAGGGCAGAAAGCCGTGCAGAGGCGTGTCGATGGAAGCGGCAACGGGATTGCCTTTGAATGCACAGAGCGGGTACAGATCGACGACCTCGTCTTCGTGGTCGCGGCCTTTGTAGCTGCGCTCAAGTGCGAGCAACTTTTGCTGATAGAGAGTTGCAAATCCGGTGCGCTTGATGCTTCCCAGGTCACCGCCCGAGCCCTTGACCCAGAGCACTTCAACCGGCTCGCCGGTGAGTGGATCAACATCTGCAACCTTTGAGCTGGTGTTGCCGCCCGCGAAGTTGGTAATGCGCAGGTCAGAGCCGAGCAGGTTGGAGCGATAGCGCAGCAATTCCGGTTCGTCGAGGGTGGCAGCGACAGAGGGATCCCAGCGATCCTCTAGAAATGCGAGTACAGGGGAAGACAGTGCAGCCTTGTTCATAATCACCAGTTTAGCGGGAATGGGCCGGACGTGACCACGTTACCACGCTCGCATAAGCGCAGAAAAGAGCGGGCAGACGGGTTTTGGCGGGTTTTTGGTCTGACCAGCGGCAGAATTCGGATTTCACGGTTTGTCGAGTCACGTCCTTAGGGCGCTTTCGGCTCAGGCGTGAGCGTTTCGTGAGTCACTGCCTTATGGCGGACGTAGTTGTAAGGGGGAACGATGTTTCCGCGGAGCAGGGCGATGCCGAGTTGAATGAGGCGGGGCCCGTAGGTTTCGACCTCGTGTGAGATGGAACCGATGAGGGCGCTCTTACCGGAGCGCATCTCTTCAAGGACCTCGGGGATGCAATCCTGACCGGCGATGGCGAAGTCCTGCTCGCAGCCGAGCTCGCGTGCTGCGTCGAGAACGCCTAGTGCGCTGGAATCAGTGGCGGCGGCGACCAGGATGTGCTGGCCGGACTGGTGGCCCCTGAGAAACTCTTTCATGGCGTTGCGGCTAGGCTCGCGCATGCCGCGACCCTCAATCTGGATAAAGCGATCATGCGCCAGATCGGGCAGCCGCTCGCGAATTCCGTCGAATGCGCCAGTGATGCGGCTCTGGACGAAGCTCCCGGCTTCTTTGAAGCCTACGCCGATGACGCGGTCGACACTTCCCTTCCACTTGCTGAGGGCATGCTGGGCGAGCATGGTGCCCACTTCGTGACCCGCCTCAAAGTTATCCACGCCGAAGTAAGTGGAGTTGGGGTGAGGCACGTCAATGGCGATGAGAGGAATGTCGGCCTTGCGGAAGATGTGGGCGATGCGCGGAGCCACAGCCTCCTCGACCTGAAACTCGAGGACAAGGTCAACGCGCTTGGCGACAAACTCCTCGGCGTTCTGGATGGCGACGTCAGGATCAAAGCGGTTGTCGAGGATAAGCAATTCCACGCCGGAGGCTGCAGCGGCAGCCGTAACACTGTGGGCAACGGCAACGGAAAAGGGCATTTCCGCGCTCTGGACGGCGAAACCAAAGCGCAGGCGGCGCGGACGCGAGACCAGCCGGTACTGGCCATTCTGCGACTGGGCAAGATAACCGCGGTGAACCAAAGTTTTGAGGATGCGGTAGACGCTGGTCTTGGAGATATGGGTCTTTTGATAGACGTCTTCAAGCGTAAGCGGAGCGTGATGCTGCTCAAGCAACTCGATGACGTCGAGCGCCTTGGACAGGATCGGAATGAGATAAAGCCGCTTGATCTTTGCCTTGGCCAAGTTACCTCCTTCCTCTCAACACGTCATGGCCGCATTGGAATCGGCAGTGCTTCCCTTGCTTAAGGTTTTCAAGTCTTAGCATCCGACCCTTCACTCAAACGGCTCTCCGAATCGATATGGGTTGCAATGCCTGAAGCACCCACGAGAACAATTGTTGGGACCATGGCCATGCCAAAGCCGGTCCTCCCAAACCCAATGACGAGGAAGAGCGGGCAAGCGCCTGCCAATGTCCACAAACACCTCTTTGCAATCCCACACCAGCGAATTGAGAGCAGAAACGCCGGTACCGCCAGAATCAACGCCCAACCCCCTAGATCCATGAATACGAGCGTGAATCCCTTTGGAGAACTTCCCCATGCAAAAGTCATTCCGAAAAAAAGAAGCCCGAAAGCAAGGAGCGGCAAACCAACAATGAACCAGACAACATTGCCGAACGTGTACCTGGTCCGAGTATTCAGCATCGCAACCATCCGGCCCTCTGCAACCGCTCGGAGCTACCCAGTCCGCCAATGTACTGACTTAATGGAATGCAGGAGTCAAAACATCATAAAACATCTTCACGCGTAGCTGCTTACTGCTGAGGAGCGACTTCCCCGCTCTGCGGAGATGCGCTCGACGTAACCGGAGGCGCGCAGGGCGGCGAGCGGGTCGGCGGGCAGGCCGTGAGCCTCGCGCCAGGCCGCGGCCATGGGACGCACATCCTGCCAGAACGCGCCCCTGTAGAGCTCTTCGGCTTCCACCAGGTCGCATGACTGCTGGAGTTCGGCGAGCTTTTCGCGATCGACGAGGGCGGCCTTGAGATACAGCTCCTGCGCGGTGACCACGGTCTGCACCATGGCTTCCATTTTGCCCTTCAGGTTGTGGCTCTGGTCGATCATGTAGGCGATGTCGAGCTTGAGGCCGTCCTGGGCAGCGGCGTGAATCTCATGGAAGATGCGGAAGATCTGGTAGGGATCGATGGAGCCAAGAGTCAGGTCGTCGTCGGCATAGCGGCGGTCGTTGAAGTGGAATCCGCCGAGCATGCCGGTGTGAAGCAGCCACGCAACGATCTGCTCGATGTTCTGCGAGGAGTAGTGGTGGCCGGTGTCGACGAGGACGACGGCCTGCGGTCCGGCGTGGCGCGCAAAGTGGGCAGACATGCCCCAGTCGGCGATGTCGGTGTGATAGAAGGCGGGCTCGAAAGGCTTGTATTCGACGAGCAGGCGCTGGTTGGGCGCGAGGCGATCGTGGGAGGCGCGCAGAGCTTCTTCAAGCCACCCGATGCGCTTGCGAATGCTTTGCGTGCCGGGATAGTTGGAGCCGTCGGCCATCCATAGAGAGATGTCGCGCGAGCCGAGCGCCTTGCCGATCTCGATTGAGTCGAGCATGTGATCGAGGGCATGCTTGCGAATGGCTGCGGAAGGATTGCAGAGCGAGCCGAACTTGTAATCCTGATCCTGAAACAGGTTGGGATTGATGGAGCCGGAGCGGATGCCGAACTGGTTCTCAAGCTGCCTCACGGCGGGCACATCGGCGAGGCCACGGGGCAGATCCCACAAAACGTGGAGCGCCAGCGTGGGCGTGACGCCGGTGAGGCGGTTGACTTCAGCCGCGTCGGCAAACTTTTCTTCGATGGTGGAAGCGGCCGCGGCCTGCACAAATTTGCCGAAGCGCGTGCCGGTGTTGGCGAATCCCCAGGAGGGAATTTCAATCTGGAAGGAGTCGAGGGCCTTGAAAGCCTGGTCGAAGAGTGCGGATTCAGTGGGCTTCATGGTTGATGTCCTTTTGCCGGACTTGTACTTTCGGCATTCATTGATTTTTTGACTGGTCGGACTGATCGTGAACAACGATTACATGTAAAAACCTGGGTCCGTGGACGCCCTTGATGCGCGTCATTTCGATGTCGGCAGTGGCACTGGGCCCGGAGATGTAGGTTGCAAGCGCCGGAGGCTGCTGGCAGCGGCTGAAGTATTCGGGCAGTGTTTCAACCACCTGGCTTGCGTAAAGGATGCAGAGGTGCCAGTCGGGCAGCAAGGTAATGACGCGGCGGCCCTCGGTGGCCGAGTGATGAAGAACGATGGTTCCCGAGTCGGCGACGGCGCAAAAGGCCGCGGTGACGACGCCCTCGGCGAGTTCGATCTCAGCCGATGAGAGATTGTGGTCGATTCTCCAGTCGAAGCCGGACGCAAGCCAGGAGGCTGGCAGGCCGGGAGGCGCGACAAAGATGCGCTTGCAGCTGGACTCGAGTTGGGCGGCGATGGCGGATGGAAGACTTTCCGGTGCACACTCGACGACTTCTGCATCGTACTCGCGGAGACGCTCGATCAGGAGGGCGAGGCGGGCCTCGGCGCTCAGACTGCCGGCGCGAACATAGGTGCGCGGAAGCATGGCGTATGCGGATTCAAGGTGTTCTGCGGCCACGGAGCAGGTGTTGGCGCGAATGCGGTCGAGAATCTGCTGGCGAGATTGCAGAGGCGCGCTCATTTGGCCTCCCCTGTAGGCTTCAGGTCGCGCTCGGCCCACCACTCGTGGAATGTCTTGGGCGGAAAGCCACGCAGATCGCGGGTCTGGGTCCATTTGCCGCCGACGGAGGGCAGCGAGTGAATCCAACCGTCCTTGCGTGTAAAGAAGCGAATACCGATACGGCCGAAATATTGCGCCGTGTGGAAGAGCCAGGCCCGGGAGAAAAGCAAGTTGGCGATGCGCAATCCGAGATACATGGGATCAAAGAAGCGGCCGCCCTCATGGCGCTCCTGATTCACAACCTGGGAACGCAACTCAAGCAGGACTTCAGGGATGTTGATCTTGACCGGGCAGACTTCGTAGCAGGCGCCGCAGAGCGACGAGGCGAAAGGCAGCGTCTGCGCGTGATGCATCTGCATGAGCTGCGGTGTGAGAATGGCGCCGATGGGGCCGGGATAGACGGAGCCGTAGGCGTGGCCGCCGGTCTGCCGGTAAACCGGGCAGGTATTCATGCAGGCGGCGCAGCGAATGCAGCGAAGGGTCTGACGCTCCGGCTCCTT
The DNA here is from genome assembly GCA_963820245.1 of uncultured Acidobacteriaceae bacterium. Taxonomy (GTDB): domain Bacteria; phylum Acidobacteriota; class Terriglobia; order Terriglobales; family Acidobacteriaceae; genus Telmatobacter. Next base: position 591,793 of record CAWFZC010000004.1, read on the forward strand.
GGCCAGCATTTGAGAGCGGCCGTTGTCGAGAAGCACGACATGGAAACGCTGAGGGCCGTCGCCGGGCGTGACGCCGGTCCAAACCGAGGTGTAGGGATTCATACGCTCGCCGGTGGCGGAGCGGGCCAGCACCTGGAGCATGACTTCAAGATCCTGAAAGCTGGGCAGCACCTTCTCAACGCCGGCGATGGTGATCATGGTGCGCGGCAGGGTGAGGCACATGCGGCCGTTGCCTTCCGACTCGACCACGACGACGGAGCCGGTTTCGGCAATGAGGAAGTTGGCGCCGCTGATGGCAGTGGGGACGTTGAGGAATTTCTGGCGCAGATAGGTGCGGGCTGCGGCGGTGAGGGCGTGGGGATCGTCGGAGAGATCCTCGAGGCCCATGGTGCGGGCAAAGATTTCTCGAACCTGGCTGCGGTTCACATGCAGGGCCGGGACGACAATGTGGGAGGGCTCGTCCTGGCCAAGCTGCAGGATGATTTCAGCCAGATCGGTCTCGTAGGTGCGGACGCCGGCAGCCTCAAGGAAGAGATTGAGCTGAATCTCGGCGGAGGTCATCGTCTTGATCTTGATGACTTCGGATGCCTGTTCCTGGCGCAGGATATCGAGAATGATCTGGCGGGCCTCGGCCGCGTCGGCAGCCCAGTGGACGACGCCGCCAGCTGCGGTACAGCGGGCTTCAAACAGCTCAAGATACGGCGCAAGATTCTCAAGGACGTGACTGCGGATGGCCGCGCCGGCGGAGCGGAGAGCCTGCCAGTCCGATTTTTCCAGGACGAGCTTGCCGCGCTTGGCCTGGATGACGTCGATGGCGTGTGCGACGTTCTTGCGAAGCTGCGGATTGCGGAGAACGGGCAGGGCAGCGACAGGAAAAGGTGCTGCATGCCGAGGGTCAAGGACAGGTTGATCGAGAACCGGATGGTCGACTGCGTGACTCATGAGACGACCTCCGCCGGTTCGGCTTCGGTAGCGGCAAGGATTTGCGCCAGGTGGATGGTCTTCATACCGGCGTATTGACGATGCATGGCGCCGCCCAGATGCATGAGGCAGCTGTTGTCGAGGGCGGTGCAGTATTCTGCGCCTGTCGCCATGACGTCCTGGAGCTTCACGGCGAGCATGGCAGAGGAGACCTCTGCATTCTTGACGGAGAAGGTACCGCCAAAGCCGCAACAGCGATCGAGATTGGCGAGCGGAACCTGCTCAAGTCCGCGGACTTTGTTCATGAGGCGCCAGGGCCGGTCGCCCAAATGGAGCGCGCGCAGTCCATGGCAGCTGGCGTGGTAAGTGACGCGATGCGGAAAGTAGGCGCCCACATCGTCCACGCCCAGCTTATCGATGAGAAACTCGCTGAGTTCGTAGATGCGGGGCAGCAGCGCAGTGAATTGCTGACGCAGCTCTTCATTGCCCAGTTCTGCAAAAAGGCCGGGATACTGGTCGCGGATCATGGCGACGCAGGAGGAGGAGGGGATGACGACGGTTTCAACGTCCTGATAGAGTCGAACGAAGCGCTTGGCCTGGCAGAAGGCTTCTCCGCGGAAACCTGTGTTGGCATGCATCTGTCCGCAACAGGTTTGCTGAGAGCTAAAATCGAGCGCGACTCCCAGTCTTTCCAGCAGTTTGACCACGGCCCGGCCAGTCTCAGGAAAGAGTGTGTCGTTATAGCACGTGATAAAAAGCGAAGCCCGCATGATCGTGGAAGCAGCCTAAGGTGAGCTGTACCTCGGAAAAGCGAATAATATACGATCAGAAATGTATTGTCTATTGCAATCGGCAATTTGATTCTTCCCTCTTTTAGCCAGTTTCACCGGCCCGCCAAACCTGGTCTCAAAGATTGCCCTCCATGCGCAATTTGGAAGCCCGAAGTGCAGGCTCGAACTTCAGACAACATCCGGGAAACTGCGACAAAATGGAATGGCGCGCAAGCGGAGAAGGTCAACCTTCAATCCGAGAATGCGTCTAAATCAAATAGTTGCTGTCACCTATTCGGTTTGCTTACGTCAAACCACAGCAACAGGATTCCCCTTCGGCCTCATCGGTTCGTTCTTTATGCTTGCCTGGACTTATCAGGGACTTTTTGAGGGGTCACCGGATGCACAGCCAACGATGGCTCCGAATCCTCTTCCAGGCGAGAACCTCTTTTTCCCCATCTGATCCGCTGTTACCTCCGTTCCTTATACGTGCGCCGATTCAGGATAGGATGGTTGCTGCGCTTCCCCGTTCATCTCCTGGCAGCGAAACCGCTTTTTGAACAGAATTTGAGACTTTTCAACGGCAACTTTTCTTGTTCTCGGGGGTTTTCTCCGAAGAAAGGGTCCAACTCCTACCCCATGACAAAAATGCGTACGCTCTTCTCCTGTGTACTGGCCAGTGCACTCTTCTGTTCGACCGTACTGATGGCACAGAACGCGGAACCCTTCACGAGAATTGTCAATCCGATAGACGAGACCCAGTTGGTGACGCTCAAGGGAACCGTGCATCCGCTGGCCAACGCCAGGAACGACCGCGGAGTCGCGCCCGACAGCCTGCAACTTAACCGCATGCACCTGGTGCTCAAGCGCAGCGCCAGCCAGGAGAGCGCGCTCAGGCAGCTCATCAGCGAGATGAACACTCCGGGCTCGGCCAACTATCACAAGTGGCTTACGCCGGATCAGTTCGGCGCCCAGTTCGGTCCATCCGACCAGGACGTGACAGCAGTCACGACCTGGCTCACCGGTCACGGCTTCAACGTCTCCAAGGTGAACCCCGGCAAGCAGACCATCGAGATCTCGGGCAACGTAGCCCAGTTGCGCTCCGCCTTCCATACCCAGATTCACAAGTACGCCGTAAACGGCGAAACCCACTTCGCCAACACCAGCGATCCACAGATTCCCGCTGCCCTCGCGCCGGTCGTCGGCGGCTTCGTCTCCCTGAACAACTTCCACGTCAAGAGCTACGCCAAGCCGCTCGGCAAAGCTTCCTACGATCCCAAGACAGACAGAGCGACGCCGCAGTGGACCATCGGCGGTGGCACCGTAGCCACTGACAATTTTGCCCTTGCGCCCGGCGACTTCGCCGTCCAGTACGATTTGAACCCACTTTATGCCCAGGGCATCAACGGCAACGGCCAGACCATCGCCATCATTAACGAGTCCAACATCAACATCGACCTCGTCAATCAGTTCCGTTCGCTCTTCGGTCTCTCCGTCAATCCGCCCCAGATCATCATCGATGGCAACGATCCCGGAGTGGACGGCGTCAACAATCCCGACGGCCCCAACTACGCATCGGTTGAAGCCTACCTCGATGTGGAGTGGGCCGGAGCAGTTGCTCCTAACGCAAACGTGGACCTGGTGATTTCAGCCGATACCGCGCTCCAGAGCGGCCTCATCCTCGCCGCGGAACGCGCCGTCTACAGCAACGTGGCGCCCGTCATGAGCATCAGCTTCGGCTCCTGCGAAGCGGGCCTCGGTTCTTCAAACCAGTTTTTGAGCAGCCTGTGGGAGCAAGCTGCCGCACAGGGCATCACGGTGCTGGTCTCCGCCGGCGACGCCGGCTCGGCCGGGTGCGACAACGACAATACTGAGAGCTATGCGGTCAGCGGCCAGGCTGTGAACGGCTTTGCCTCTACACCGTACAACGTTGCTGTCGGCGGCACAGACTTCTATTACAGCGACTACGCCACCGGCGCTGCCAGCGCTGCCAACTACTGGACCACCACGGCCAGCAACACCACGCCCGCGGTCTCGCTCAAGAGTCCGGTTCCAGAGCAGCCATGGAACGACAGCCAGTTCGGCTTCAACATCTTCAGCGTTTACAGTGAAAGCGGCAACACCGCCACCAGCATCGCTGGTGGCGGTGGCGGCGCCAGCAATGCCGCCGTTTGCAGCACCAACACTTACAACTCAACTACGGGCGCTTGCACCGGCGCCCTTTCCGGCTATCCCAAACCTTCCTGGCAGGTGGCTACAGGAGTTCCCGCCGATAACGTGCGCGATCTACCTGACGTCTCGCTGTTCGCCGCCAATGGATACAACAATAGCTACTACGCCATCTGCGCCACCGACGGCGATTGCCAACCGGTTTCGAGCGGCGTCGTGCAGATCTATGGCGTAGGCGGAACCTCCGCTTCCACGCCTGCCTTCGCCGGCATTATGGCGCTGGTAAATCAGAGATATGGTCCCCAGGGCCAGGCAGCCACGGTACTTTATCCGCTCTACGCGCAGTACCCGGCGTCGTTCCACGACGTCACGGTTGGAACCAACACGGTGCCTTGCGAATTTGCGCCCACAGTGACAACCAATTGCATTGCGGCCGCCAGCCCCATCGTCCTGAGCGGCATTACTGAAGGCCAGATCGGTACGGGGACGACTCCCGGATACAAAGCAACCACAGGCTACGACCTGGCCAGCGGACTCGGTACCATCGACGCGAATCAATTGGTGACCAACTGGGGCAAGGTAAAGCTTGCCACCACCACGACCACCATGACGCCCACCCCGGCGAACAGCGTTCCCCTGACCGCCATCCCGCACGGAACCTCCGTTGCTATTGCCGGCACGGTGAGCGGAACAGGCAATCCAACCGGCCAAGTTGCCCTGGTGGCCGATAGCACCGAGCCCAGTGAGCAGGGGCAGACCTTCTTCCCGCTAAGCGGCGGCGCCTACTCAGGGAGCACTACGACTCTTCCCGGCGGCACTTACAACATATGGGCCCAGTATGGCGGAGATGCTACGAATGCATTCAGTGCCTCCGCCAAAACGCAGATTACAGTCATGCCTGAAACCAGCGGCATCTTCTACAACGCGTTCACGCCCAATGGCTATGCCACTGCCGGCGGAACCAGTCTCGGCCTACACGCCCGTCGACTACGGCACGCAGGTGCTGCTCAGCGCCCAGGTGGCGCCCCTTTCGCAGCTCACGGCCCTTGAGAATTGCGAGAGCAACAACGTTGGCTGCTCAAGTGTCGTCTTCACGGAGCCCACCGGCAACATCACGTTCACGGATTCAACTGCTGGCTCCGGCCTGCCCAACTCGGCAATTCTCAACGCCGAGGGCGATGCCGAATACAACGCGCCATTCTCCGTGGGCGCTCACTCAGTTACGGCTGCCTATAACGGCGACAAGAGCTACAACACCTCAACTGCTTCGGCCATCGGCTTCACGGTCATCAAGGACTCACCGCAGATCGCGCTCTACGGGTCGGCCATCACCAGCAACGGCCAGGGCATCAATGGCCCCAACCAGCCATTGGCCTTGACGGTCGCAATTGTCAACGGTGCACAATACAATGCCGCGACGTCGACTGCAATCTACCCTGTGCCCGTTTTGCCGCCGACTGGCACGGTAACTCAGACTGGCTTGCCGTCCGGCGTGGCTTCCTCGGCCCAACTTAATGCGGCGGTGGACCCGGCCGGTCAGGGCGGAACGCAGGCGGTGGAAGGAGTGGCTAATTTCACCATCCCCGCAGGCACGGCAAGTGGCACCTACAACGTGACCATCTGCTACAGCGGAGATACGAATTACTTCGGGTTCTCTGGGACGAATTGTCCGCAGTACCAGATCCCCGTCGTAAACACGAGTACAGGCACGCTGCAGGCGTCCATCACCTCGGCATCTATGAGCGGCAGTATCTCGCCGAGCTCCACAATCACCCTCACTGGTACCGTTAGCGGCGTGAGCGCACATCCAGCGCCGACCGGGGGCGTCCTCATCTACGCTTCGGGCTACTACGTCAACGAAGTCGGGTTCTCATCCGTCTCCGGCACGACTTCGAACTTCGTCGCCACGCTGAGCAGCCAGTTGCTTCTCCAGGGAGCAAACCTCATCACGCTGCAGTACACCGGCGATTCGGTCTACAATCCGTCTGCATTCACAATCAACAGCGGCAACCCGATCTCAAGTCCACTCTCTGACTTCTCCATGGTGCCGAACAGCACCATTGTTCCGGTGACCGCGGGCAGCAACGGAACCGACACCATCAACATTGCTTCAGTCAACGGCTTCACCGGGACAGTAAACCTGACCTGCGCGGCCACAACGCCGGTCACCTGCGGCATCACACCCAATCCAAACCTTTCCAACAATGGGAGCAGCACATCCACCCTCACCGTCACCGCGCCTTCCGGCACCGTGACCGGCAACTACAACGTCGTCGTCACCGGCAAGGATGCGTCGACAGGGCTGTTTGTGCACACACTGGGAATTACGGCTGCGGTCAGCGGCACGACGGCCGGCACGCCAGGATTCACCATCGCTAACAGCGGCAACATCACAGTGGCCGGTGCAAAGCCGAAACAAGGGTCAGCAATTCGCCGCGGCTCGAACCGTACCCGTGGCACAAAATAATGGTTGGAGCACCGCGCAATCCCGGGAAAAACCACCCGTGCCGCGCGCCCAAATCCTGTACGGTAAAATCAACCAGCTCCGGCTTGCCCGGAAAGCTGTTCATATCGATCTCGCTGCCCGTGCGCTGCGGCTTGACGATCCGGTAGACCAGAAAGCCGGCGATAGCGGCCGTCGCTAGCACGGCAAAAAACGCCAGCGCCAGAACGGCCATAAAAAGTTTCGTATACCACTTCGTTGGATAGCGGATTTCGTACAGGATTGACATTCTTGGTCCGGGTAGCTGTGCGGCCCTCGCCGCAGTTCTTTGCCTCTCACAGAATAAGCGCGACTGGCGCGATGTTAGCACACCTTTTCCGCGCCATTTCTCGTAGCCTTGCAGCATTGTGTCGGAATTGTATCGGCGCGGACTCCAGCTTGATTGCCTGGCCTCCGATTCAGCTATCATAGGGACGGGCGGCGGAGGCCGCGCGGCAGTCCTTTTTATCCATGAATATTGTCGACTTGCGCCAGACGACGGTCCGCCAACTTGAGCCGCTTCTTGAAGAGGAAGCACGCCACTGGCGCGACGAACTCCATTGGGATTACCGAAGCGCGCTGGAATTGATCAAGCGATTCCTGGACGCCCACGCGCTTGCGGGATGCGTGGCTTTCGAAAACGGCAGCGCGGCGGGCTATTCCTTTTATGTGCTGGAAGAGCAGAAAGGCCTCATCGGCGGACTTTACGTTTCCGCGAAATATTCCCAGGCGAGCATCGGCCAGCGCCTGCTCGACGAGATGCTCTTCTCCATGCGCGCCATTCCCCAGCTCTCGCGCATCGAAGCGCAGCTAATGCCCTTCTGCGGGCCGGTGGAAGCTCCGCTCACCGATCAAGGTTTCCGCCTCTACTCGCGTCAATTCATGCTCCAGGATCTGCAGAAGCTGCCCGAGGCCAAGCTGGGAGTTTCCGCCGGAATGCGCCTGGACCGCTGGAATGACCGTTACTTCGAGCCATGCGCCAAGCTGATTTATCTGGCGTACGCGAATCACGTCGACGGCGAAATTAACGATCAATACCGCAGCCGTTCCGGCGCTCTGAAATTCCTTAAAAACATTATTTTGCTCCCCGGCTGCGGCCATTTCGTCCCGGGAGCTTCATTTGTCCTGCGCCAGCCGGGCAGCGACGACCTCGTCGCCGCTGTCCTCACCAGCGAGGTGTCCCCCGGAGTTGGCCACACGACGCAAATCTGCGTGCTTCCCGGCTATCAAGGGCACGGCATCGGCCGCATGCTGATGCAGACCTCGGCCGAAACGCTGCGCACCATGAAATTCAAGGAATTAACGCTCACGGTGACTTCGGAGAATTACGGCGCCGTTCAACTTTACGAAAAATTAGGGTTCACGACGATTCGCACGTTCACCGCCGGCGTTTGGCCGCGTTGAGGCCGCGCTCATTTTTTCGAGCGGTCTTTCAATAAATTCTTCAGCTCCGACATGAATTCCTGAACATCCTTGAAATCCATGTACACCGAGGCGAAGCGCACGTACGCCACTTTGTCGAGCTTCTTCAGCCGGTGCATGATCATTTCGCCGATTTCCGTCGTGGTCAATTCGCGTTCAGTAGCTTCGTGCACCACGCTTTCGATTTCATCGACAATGGCTTCGAGTTTCGGCGTGGCGACCGGTCGCTTCTCGCATGCCTTCAGCAACCCTTGCAAAATCTTCTGCCGCTCGAAGCGTTCGCGCCGCCCATCCTTCTTGATGACCATGTAAGGAATTTCGTCGATGCGCTCGTAGGTGGTGAACCGGCGGCTACACTTGAGGCACTCCCGCCGACGCCGGATCGTATCTCCCGCGCGGCCTTCGCGTGAATCGATCACCTTATCGTCCAGATGCGCACAGAACGGACACTTCACTCAGTCATCTCCTTGAGTTGAGCATTGCAGCGTAAGAAATTTGCCCCTCACACTTCGAGTTCTTCCGCTTCTTCGCGTTGCGCCAATTCTCGCAGCTTTCCCGGTGAAAATCCCTCGCGAAGCAGCAAAGGCACGCCCGCAAGACTACACGCCGCAAAGGGAATCAGCCAGAGGACAATCGCAGCGGCGGCCGCTCGTTCCTTCTCCACGCCGAGCACCGCCGTGAACGCGATGAAGGTGGCCACTTGCGCCCCTCCCCCCACTCCGGGGAGCTGCACGGCCGAGCCCGCCAGCGTGAACGCCAGCACGAACAGCGCGTCGCCGAGATTCAGTGTGCCAAGCGACCCGCCAAACGCATGGGAAACCCAAAGATAAACCAGGGCGACTAGAAACCAATGCGCGGCAGAGTAAAACACGGCGGCTACGAGTTCTCCGAACGAGCGTATCGCCTGTATGCCACGCACAAACCCGATCAAGATTCGCGCCACAAGAGCGCGCCACCCGTGTGCCCCGTGCCAGCCGTGCAGTCGGCGTTCCAGAAGCGCCGTGCCAT
>CAWFZC010000005.1:0-213295 GCA_963820245.1 uncultured Acidobacteriaceae bacterium
TGTCGCCAAACCGGAAATAACCCCTTCTTGGAACCACATCCCGGATTGCCATTCACCCACCCGCACTTCAACACCCGCCCAAACCTCACGATTGAAACCCTCCCGCAGCGCCACAATCCCAATCAGAGACGTTCCCCACCGACTCCCCGCCCGCCCAAAACCATCCCCACCTTTACCCTCGCCACCCCAACCGCGGCTGTGAGAGAATCATCGCCGATGAAAAGCGCCCTCAGTATCCTGCTGCTCTCCCTCTCGGCGTTCACAGCCGCTAACGCCGCTTCAATGCGGCTCTACGTAACCAACAGCCTTGGCGACGACATCACCGTAATCGACTTGTCGACGATGAAGCCCGTCCAGACATTCAAGGTGGGCACGGCGGTCCACGGCATCTGCGCGGGGTCTGACACGCACACGTTCTTCGTCACCATCGAATCCGAGAAGAACCTGAAGGTCGTGGATGCGCGGACAGGCCACATCCTTGCCACAATCCCCCTCACAGGCGACCCCAACCAGTGCGCTGCCACGCCCAACGGCCATTACGTCGCGGTACCCATCCGCGATGGCAACAGCGTCGACATCGTGGACATGCAGGCCAAGAAAGTGGTCAAGACACTCCCCGTCAAAGTGCCTCACAACGCCTACAACTCCGGCAGCAACGACGTGTTGTGGGTCTCATCCATGGGCGACAATGAGATCGACCGCATCGACCTGCGCACCATGAGCTACTCGGCGCATGTGAAGACCGGCGGCATTCCGCGCCCCTACGCCGTGTCCAAAGACGGCAGCACCATTTACAGCGCAATCACTGACCTGCATGGCTTCGTCGTCGCAAGTACATCCGAGGCCAAGGTCATCGCCAAGGTCGAACTGCCGCCAGCGCCTCCTGAGAATTGCCCGCTCGAGCTCAAGACCCCAACGCACGGCCTGGAGCTTTCGCCCGACGGCCGTCGTCTCTGGGTCACCAGCCTTGCCGACGGCCTTGTCTATGTCTACTCCACAGCTTCCCGCAAGCTGTTGGGTCACGTTGCGGTAGGCAAGTGCCCCAACTGGATCTCGTTCTCGCCCGACGGCAAGTTCGCCTGCATCAGCAACAGCGACTCCAACGACGCTTCCATAATCGACACCGCTGCGCTGCACGAAGTGGCGCGTGTGCCGGTAGGCAAAGGTCCCAAGCGGCTCCTCGCGCTAAGTGTCCCGTAGACTCAAAACCCGGTGGCCATGATCCTCAGCCGGGCGCCCCGCCATCAAGCCCGAAGAATCGCAGTCAGCCCCCCGCGCACCCCATCCATCTCGCCGGGCGCCTTAGGTCCCTCGTCCGCCGCGGCGGAGGGACTTGGGAAAGAACGCGGCCAACCAGAGAAACAGGGGCCAGCGCTGGAAACAAAGAGCTTATCGCCGGAAATTCGGCGCTCAATGCTTCGCAAAACACACAAAAACGAAGGCAAATTAGCCCCGAGATGCCGCTTTCAAGCCCAAAATTGCGCATTGAGCATTTTTTCGGTGAATTCTCTGCAAACCACTTGAATTAAATGGGAAATTACTGGGTTTTAAAAAGCTTATTTCACTGAATTTCTAGGTTAAGTATCTCGAAAATCGTAACCACTTAGACAATTATTTCGATGTGATTCGTAACCATTTAGACGAACATTTCACGCTTTTTGGATTGTATAAAAGCGAACATTTCAGGCCATTTACCCCAAAATAAGCGGCCAAAGCAATTTTCGCATTCCGCAAACATCAAAAACTGAAAGCTGAGAGCTGAAAGCTGAGAGCTGAAAGCTGACGGCTGTCTTTCCCCTCAACTCAACTTCCCGTCTTTCAAACGGAACCGTTCCCCGCGCCACACAATCGTGTTCCCCACCAGCCCCGCGGCCCACAATCCCATTGCCACCAGGTCACGTACCGGCAGCAGCCACAAGTTCGGCAACACCTGGTGATCGCCCAGCACCTCCGCGCCCACCGTCATGGCCTCCGCCAGCCGCAGAAAGAAGCTTAACCCCAGCAACCACAAGCTCAAAGGGCTCACCCCGCTGGCCAACACATTCACCAGCGCCAATCCCATTCCATGCGTCACCAGCAGTCCCGCATAGCCGCCGGGCCGCTCATCCCGCACCGTGCGCGCCCACCGCAACTGGTGGTCAACGAAGCCAGTCCAGTCGTACGCCGGAACCCCTGTTTCCACCACTTCCGCGCACAGCGCCACCCGATAGCCGGCCTTCACCACGCGAACGCCCAACTGGTAGTCGTCCGCCAGGTAGTCCACCAGCGGCAGCAGCCCACCGGACTTCTCCAACGCCTCGCGGCTCACCGCCAGCGTCGACCCCAGTCCGAAGTGCAATCCGCCCTCAATCACCTTTGAAACCAGCAGCCCCGCCATGAAATCCGTCGCGATGCCCAGCGCTTCAAACCGCGAAAACAGCGTCTCGTGCGCCCGTCCCCGGTAGAGCGCCGTCACCAGCCCAACCGGCGCTTTTTCAGCGCCTTGAGCCTCCGGCGCAAAGCAAGCCATTACCCGCTCCAGGTACCTGGGCGAGACAGTAATGTCAGAGTCGTTGATCAGCAGATAGTCAAAGCTTGCATGCGCCGCAAGCTGCACCAGCGTACTCACTTTCCCATTGGTTCCCAGTCGCTCCGGGCACACGATAAGCTTGATCGAAGCCCCGGGAAACTCAACCTTGAGCCGCTCCACCGCCGCAACCGCAGGGTCCTCGAGCGAGGAAACCCCAAATAATAATTCAAAATCACCTCGATAATTTTGCGAGCACTGACTCCTGAACCCCTCCATCATCCCGGGGTCCAGTCCTTTCAGCGACTTCAGGACGGTCACGTTCGGGGCGCATGCGGCCACAGGCTTGCGACGGCTATAGAGATAAATGCGCGCTGCCAGAATGGCTGCTAGAAAATAACCCATCCCTGCCACGGTTAGAACCGTAGTCAGGATCTCGACAGCATGGGCCAACTCGTGCGCTATCACAGAAGCAAGTTTACAGTTGCCGGCAGCTCAGGATCAGTGTTCGCACGGAACCTATGACGCCTGTGAGCAGATCTACTCGTATCGCAGGGCTTCGATCGGATCCAGGTTTGCTGCTTTCCACGCCGGATAAATCCCGAACAGCAAGCCGATTCCGCAGGAAACACCAAAGCCAATTGAAACCCAAATTGCGGAAACCGTCGCCGGCAATCCAATCGGCAGAAAATAGACAATCCACGTAAGCACTGCTCCTACAAGGATGCCTGCTACGCCGCCCAGGGCGCAAAGAGTAACTGCCTCAGTAGTGAATTGCATAAGGATCGTTCGCTTGGTTGCTCCAATTGCCTTCCGAATTCCGATTTCGCGAGTACGTTCTGTAACGCTTACCAGCATGATATTCATCACCCCAACGCCACCCACCATGAGCCCTACGCTGGAAACGGCAATCATGAACGCAACCAACCCGCCAGTGATCTGACCCCAAAGTTCGGTGAGCGAGTCCGGCCCAAAGATATCGAAGTTGTCGTCGGCTTGCGTCTTTACGTGGCGCCTTATGCGCAGCAGTTCGCGAATCTCTTCCTGCACCAGATCCTTGTTTTTGGGATCGTCGTATTTGGCATTGATCATCAGGTCCGTGACCTCCGGATGAAGGTCATGAAATGTGTTGATTGGAAAAAAGACCGAGTTGTCGTTCGGGTTCTTGCCCGTTCCAATGGGTTGCTTGCGCGGATCCATCACACCAATGACGGTATAGAGACTACTTTCCACGGTCACTTCCTTGCCGATCGGATCCTCTCCGGAAGCAAAAAGGTCTGACGCCGTATCGTGACCAAGCACGACCACCTTTGCATGACGCTGATCTTCTCCATCCGTGAAGAAACGTCCTTCCTGCAGAGTCGTATTCGTGGTGTCTGCCACTTGCGCGGTATGCGCCTCAAAAATTGAGCCCGCCACCTTACGTCCCTCGTACTTCACGCTTATACCGCCAACGAAAAATCCCTTCGCGTAGCGTTGCATTGCGTCAGCCGCCACAACGTGAGGTAACTCACGAACCGCCAGAGTGTCATCGAGCGTCAGCTTCTTGCGCGTCAGCTCTTCGCTTGTGAGTTTTTCCGGTCCAAAAGGCAGGTGAAATACCCAGAACACATTTGTGCCCAGAGAACTGGCAAAATCGGCCACTCGATTATTCAAGCCGTTAATGATCGATGAAATCGTAATGACGGTGGTCACGCCGATGACGATGCCCAGAATCGTCAGGCCCGAACGCAGCTTGTTCGTCCTCAACGTATCCAGGGCCATTTTCACCGATTCGCCCGCTTGTCCTTGCGCCATAAAATGCAGCTCCTGGATGCCTCTACAACTCAGCTCTCAGTGCAACCACCGGATCGAGCTTGGCCGCCTTGCTTGCCGGATAAACACCAAAGAAAATTCCCGTCGCTCCAGAGACAAACAATCCCAGCAGCACGCTCCACACCTGCACATTGGTTGGAAAGCCGATGATCAAAGTAATCAGCTTGGCAACCAGGACGCCTGCAAGAACGCCAATCGCTCCGCCCGTGAGTGCCATCGTCGCGCTTTCGATCAGGAATTGCATCAGCACGTCGCGTTGGCGCGCGCCCAGTGCTTTGCGCACACCAATCTCGCGCGTCCGCTCCGTCACGCTGACGAGCATGATATTCATGATCACGATTCCGCCGACCACCAGCGATATGGATGCGATGCCAACCACCACGTCAAAGAAGATTGCGGTGAACTGTTTCCAGATGTCCATGTATGTGTCGTTTGTTTCGAGCTCGAAGTCGTCTTCGCTCCCTGGAAGATCGTGGCGGCGTGAGCGCATCAGCACTCTCACGTCGTTTTCCGCGCGCTCCATACTCGCGGCATCGCCACTGCCGCGCGCATAAATGCTCACCGAATCGTGAGTGCCATACGTTTGTTGGAATGTGGTGATCGGCACCGCAACCCAGTTATCCATCGAGTTGCCGAACATCTTGCCCAGGCGCGCGCCCACGCCTACGATGTTGTAAGAAATCCCGTCTACGCGGATCTCTTTCCCGATCGGGTCGCTGTCTCCCAACAGGTTGTCGACAATGTCGTAACCTACGATCACGTTGTGTGCCGCATGTTGATCGTCGGCAGGCGTAAAGCCGCGTCCTATTGCAATCTCAGTGCTGTTCAGGTCCAGCATTGTCCAACTGAGTCCGCGAATACTCGTCCCGGTCGTCGATTGCCCATTGAATCGCACGCCGCCGGATTGGCTCAACATCGCTCCCACTTCGGCGCATTCCTTGCAGCTGTCCCGGACCGCCTCGTAGTCCTCAAAAGTGATGATCTTGCGCTTCTGGTACTTGGTGTAGGCTTGGGGCGACATGATGACTGCGGCCGCACGAGATACAGAGAACACATCCGCGCCGTGGCTTGAGAGTTTGTTGGCCACGTAAGAGTTGGCGCCGTTCACCATTGTGATCACCATGATCACCGACGCCACGCCCATCACCACGCCGAGCAGCGTGAGGATCGTACGCATTTTGTTGCCCCAGAGCGACTGCAGAGCGAGTTTCAGTGCCTCTGTGAATTGCATAATCCAGCTTTCCTTATCCGGCCCATACCCGGTTCACCCGGAATAGTGAAACTTCACCGCCGTCCGAAAGGCACAAGGTGCCTATAAGCCCCGTTTAGAGGATACGCGCAGCCGCCACAGCCGGTTCCGCTTCATGGAGATAGAAAGCTGCGTACATCTCACGAGCCGGAACTCCCAAACCCCTTCTTTGCGCGCGCCGACGATTCCAGTGTCTCTACTTCTTTGACGTGTCCGGTGAGTACCGGGACCGGAATCATTTGCGCAATTTTTTCGCCGGCCTTCAGCACCACCGCCGACTCGACCCAGATTCGTCATCAGCACCAGAATTTCGCCCCGGTAGCCCGCATCAATGACTCCGCCCGTCGTTGCAATTCCCCTGGCCGCCATTGACGAGCGGTCCCGCACCAGCAAGCCAAGCGGAGCATCGGTTTTGGGGTCGCGCGCTTCGACCGCGATGCCCGTCCGCGCCCTCACAGTGGCACGCGGAGCAAGGGCAATGTCTTCAAGCGCGAACACATCGTAACCAAGGTCTTCTCCCGGGTGCGCTACCACCGGCAGTCGGGCCGCCTCGTCCAATCGCTTCACTCGGAGCATGATCTGATGGTACCGGATCAGCATCGCAAGATGGCGACCCAAAAAATGGTCGACCCCGGTGGAGACTATCCGCCGGGGCCGTCATGGGTATTCGGCAAAAGGACCTGTAAGCCGAATTCTGTCGTGTGCGGTCATTCCTCTAGGCGCCGCGTTGCCGCGGACACTCATCAGCGACCTACCCGGAGGTTTCGGCAATTGCTCGAGGCCCCCCATCGACGAAGACCTGTCGTCGGGGACCCCGCTTGAGCCGCCTGAGCGCATCGGGCCGATGCGCAACGCCGCCTGGCTCTTGGCTTTACCCGTTACCGGGGCGTTTCCCTCCCTATTTGGTCTTGCTCCGTGTGGGGTTTACCCTGCCTCCGGCTTTACAGACGGAGCGGTGCGCTCTTACCGCACCATTTCACCCTTACCCCGGCGGGAATTGCCGTCCAGGCGAACCTGGCGGGCCCTTCCGGAAGCCCTCTCGAAAGAGGGGTAGCCGGGGCGGTTTATTTTCTGTGGCACTGGCCGTCCATGAGCCTTGACGCTCACGTCCCGGACGTTATCCGGCACACTGCCCTGCGGAGTTCGGACTTTCCTCCCCCGGTTGCCAGCTTGCGCCAACTCCCGGCAGCGACCGCCCGGTCCTCCTGCCAGGGTTTAGTGTACAGCGAAAACGGCTTCTACCCCGTACCCCGGGGACTTGCTACCTTCGTACCGGATGCAGGACAAGCATAGAATCCAAATAGCGATGATCCAATACCTCTATCTTGGTCGCGTTGATTACGACGAAGGGTTGCGCCTTCAGGCCGAGCTTGTGAACCTGCGACTCCATGGCCGGGTTCACAACGTCCTTTTGCTCCTTGAACATCCACCGGTCCTTACTCTCGGGCGCAATGCCAACCGCAGCAACATTTTGGCGTCGGACGAACTTCTGGCCAGCCGCGGCGTGACCCTCCACGAGATCAATCGGGGCGGCGACGTTACCTACCATGGTCCCGGCCAACTGGTCGGCTACCCTATCTTTGACCTGCGCAGCCTCAAAAGATCCGGCGGCGGCCGACTCGGCCCTGTTGATTTTGTCCGCCTGATGGAAGAGGCCCTCATTCGGCTGTGCGGACAATTCGGCGTGCCCGCCGGACGAATCTGCGGCCTCACAGGCGTTTGGTGCGGTCCTGTTAACAGCGGCACATCCGATCAAAGTTGCGCCGCAATGGAAAAGGACAACCCAAAGGGCGAGCGCAAGATTGGCGCAATCGGCATCCACGTCTCCCGCGGAATCACTTCGCATGGCTTTGCGTTCAACGTCACCACCGATTTGCGCGATTTCGCCCTCATCAATCCGTGCGGGATCACCGACAGGCCCGTCACCAGCCTCGCTCTTGAAATTGCGCGCCAGTCCGGAAGACCAAAGAGCCGAGCTTCCTTCCCTCGAAGCCGTCGCGCATCAGGCGGCCCGACAGTTTGGCATGGTCTTTGGCGAGCAGGTGCTGGCCGTCGAGAATCTTGATCTTCTGCGCGCCCAGGCTGAAGCCGCACCCAACTTTCCGGCTCAGGACACGCCGCTCCAGGTTCCGCCCGAGGTCGAACGGCTCCTGCACACCAAAGACCGTCCAGTTCAAGCTTGAACCATCGCCGTACAAACCTGTTGCGGCGCGATTTATAATCCGGCAGGAACTGCCCGCAAACGAATTCCGACGTGCGGAGAGAAGGACTCATGCCAACCGACGTAATCATGCCCCAGATGGGCGAGTCGATCGTTGAGGGCACCATTACCAAATGGCTCAAGAAGACGGGTGATCGCGTCGAGAAAGACGAGCCGCTCTTCGAAATATCCACCGACAAGGTGGACGCAGAGATCCCATCGCCGGTGGCAGGCATCCTCTCCGCCATCAAGTTTCCCGAAGGCGTTACGGTAGGCATCAACACGGTGGTCGCCATCATTTCAGCCAGCGGTGAGGCAGCTCCTGATGGGCAGCAATCCGAGCCGGCCGCCAGGACCTCTTCCAGCGGTACAGCAGTCGTCATGCCCCAGATGGGCGAGTCCATCTTTGAGGGCACCATCACCAAATGGCTCAAGAAACCCGGTGACCGCGTCGAGAAAGACGAACCGCTCTTCGAGATCTCGACGGACAAGGTGGATGCAGAGATTCCTTCCCCATTGCCTGGAATCCTCAGTGAGATCAAGGTTCCTGAAGGTTCGACCGTCCAGATCAACACAGTTGTTGCCGTGATTGATGGTCCTGCAACATCAGGCGCCAGCACGCAGGTCGGCACGCCGGGGGCGTCCGCCCGTTCCGGCACAATCTTCTTCCGCAGTTTCCGTTCCATCGCAGGACGTTCGGTCGTCGCCGCTGGTGCGCAGGATCGCCAGTGAAAACAACGTCGATCTCGCGCTGGTTACAGGCACCGGCGCCAATCGGCCGCATCACCAAGGAAGACATTCTGCACCATCTGGCCGCCCCGAAGCCGCAACCAGCGGCCCCGCTGTTATCTCCGTCAGCCAGTGCTCGCCACGCCGCAGCTACCAGGGGAGCTGGTACCGATGTCGAAGATGCGCACCATCATCGGCCAGCGCATGGTGGAGAGCCTGCAGAAGAGCCCGCACGCGCACACGGTCTACAAGATCGACATGACGCGCATCGCCCGTCTTCGCGAGCGCGAGAAGGCCGCCTTCGAGCACCATACCGGCGTCAAGCTCACGTTCATGCCCTTCATCGCCGCCGCGGCTGTTGATGCCTTGCGCAAGTTTCCCATCGTCAACGCGTCGGTTGAAAACGGATCAATCCGCTACCACCAGAACATCAATCTCGGCATCGCCGTTGCGCTCGAGTGGGGACTCATTGTGCCGGTCATCCGCCAGGCAGAGCAGCGCAGCTTTGTTGAACTGGCCCGCGCCATCGCCGACCTCGCCGGCCGCGCGCGCTCAAAGAAGCTCATGCCCGACGAGACCGCAGGCTCCACATTCACACTCACCAACTCCGGCGCCTTCGGCGGCGAATTCGGCATGCCGATCATCAACCAGCCGGAGTCTGCCATCCTCGCGATTGGTGGCTTGCGCAAGGAGCCCGTCGTCATTACTGACGCGGAGGGCAACGACACCATTGCCATCCGGTCAGTGCAGTACTGCTGCCTGGGCTTCGATCACCGCACCATCGACGGCGCCGACTCCGGAAAATTCATGCTCGAGTTCAAAAGAGCGCTCGAAACATGGGACCGGAAAATCAGCTAGGCCGTTGGTCAGGCAACGGCGCTCACCGCCGACGCCTTCCATCTCGATCGCTCTTGGAAACAGGATGTTGTTTTCGAGATGAATGTGCTGATGAAGGTCCTGTTCAAACTCCTTCAGGCCATCGTAGAACGCGTGATACGTGGGGCATGCGCCTACCGGCGTCGTGAAGTGGTCGCTTAGCACGGTCCATCTCGGCAAGCAATCCGCCAGCGGCATCGTGTTCACGGGTCATCATCGCAATTGGATTAGCCACTGTCCCAAAGCACGAAGGGGGCTGGGTGCTTCCGGTGGTCTGCGCAGCTTCAAGCCCGGCGATATAAGGAAACAGGATGTTTTCTTCCTTGGCAAGATGTTGTGTCAGCTCCTCGTCAAGTTGCGCCAGCGCTTGCTGCAAGCGCAGGCAAATGAGCCTGTGTGTCGCCGTGACGATTCACCACTTTTTGCGCCAGCGTGGCTAGTCGCGGCAACTCCCGCTTCACATATGCGTGATGCGTGGCCACAATGTGCGTGATCAGCTGGCCCAGCGGACCCTTTGACCAGTCAACCGGCGAGACCTCGTTGCTGTTGGCCGCGGCCTCGAGAGCTGCGAGCACTTCGTCGACCGGAATGTTGCGCTCATTGCAGGCTTCTGCCAGCGGCTTGCGCCCGCCGCAGCAATAGTCGATGCCGAGCCGCTCGAAAACACGGATGGAATGCGGTTGTTCGAGGGCAATCTCGCGAACAGTCTTTGTAGTGGAAGTCATGATTATCTCCTGAACTCACGCTACAGATCCATTGCAGGCGCCGCAGCGACTTTAGTCACTCTGCGGATTCGATTCCAGCGCCCTCAATGGTCGATGTTCTCAGCGTTGGGGACGAGCTGCATATAGACTTCCCGCGAGACTTTGGTCTGCCAGTGTCCGCTCAAGCGCGCAGCCCCAACTAAACCAAGGAACACCAGCGCCAGCACTGCGGCAATGGTCTGTGGTTTCAGCGCACGATGGCGCCAGCGGGAAGCGGCTGACTCCGATCGCTGGCGAGGCGGCAGTGCGAGTTGCAACGCGTTTTCTGCCGGACAGACGGCGACGCACTCCATGCACCCGGTGCACTCGACCGACCGAATCTGCACCAGCCTGTCCACGGAGAGGTGCGACGGGCAAGCCTTGTTGCATTTGCCGCAGTCGATACATGCCTGCTGGCCGCGCCGGATCTTCACCGGGCTCAGAAGAGAGACAAGACCCATGAGTGCGCCGTAGGGGCAAAGAAAGCGGCACCAGAAGTTCTGAATCAGAATCGATAGCAGTGTAAGCACCATGATCACCGCGATTCCAATGGTGCCGATGTACCGGAAGAAGTTCAGCATCTTGACGTCTGCCACGATGCCGAAGGGCGAAATGAGAAACTCGCCGAGTCGCTGCTGCGACATCGTAAAGACGATGAAGACAAAGAACCCCAGCAGAATGTACTTGAGGCTCCTTAGCGGCAGATCGAGCCAGAATGGGACGGTGAAATTGCGCCGATAAATTTTGCGACCGAGCTTCCATAAGTATTCCGATAAAGTTCCCACCGGGCAAAGCCACGAGCAGAACGCCTTTTTGACGAGCAGGCTGGAGAGAAGAAAAACACAGAGCAGAACCATGGCCGAAGGATGAATCGCCGGTATCTGCCTGGTCGCCAGAAAATAGCGAAGGTTCATAAGGCCGGCGATCGGCAACCAACCGTCAACGCCTGCGGGCCGTTCGATTGATGTTGAGCGACCGGCGATCTCGAACGACCGCACCCAGAGCACGAATTGAAAACCAATCACCGCATTGAGCAAGAGAAAGGTAAACTGCACCGCACGTCGAATCTGCTGTGAGCGATCGGGCTGCTCTCTGCGCACCAGAGCTCTCTTCTGTCTGGCCGGCCCGTATTCGGCTGATTCAGCTTTGGTTAATGGCGCGGCTAAAGTCGGCATGGCATCCTTCTACATTCAACATTAGTCCGTGCCTGCTTCTATATCTATGACTTAAGTCACTGCATCTGTTCTCGAGCGGTGCGAGGCTGACAGTGAAGACACATCGGAGAATCGTTATGCAGGACCAAGCAGTTCTCAAGAGACCGAAGGAAACCCAAAAGAAGCTCATGTTCCTTCCCCGCGAGCATGGGGCCACGGCCATGCTGTTTACGCCCATCGTCTGCGCCGCAATCCTCGCACGTAGCTGGCACTGGGCGGAACTCGCAACTCTCACCGCGGCATTTGCTGCTCTCGCCGCCAAAGATCCTCTGGTCGTGCTGGCTCGGCAGCGTTTCGTGTGGAAGCAGTGGCATCCTGAGACTGCGATTGCCGCACGCTGGTTCGCGGGCTGGACTGCCCTCCTTGCGCTCAGCGGCCTCGTGCTCCTCGCAGCGTGGCCCTTCAAGGCGATCGTTGCCATGGGCCTTGGCGTTACGGTGTTCTCAGCACTCGCCATCGCCGTCAATGTCAAGAACCGTCAGCGTTCAACTCTCTTCCAAGTTGCCAGCGCCGTCGCTCTTACCTCAAGCTCGCTTGCGACTTCGCTCTCGGCGACAGGAACGATTCAGCCCTGGTGCTGGTGGTTGTGGCTCCTGCTGGCGTTGCAGGCTACCGCTGGAATTTTGGTTGTGCATGCGCGGCTGGACGCCCGCATCGCCTCGCGCTCCGCCGCTCATGGCAGCCAGGAATTTCGTCGTGCGGCCCAGATCGCGGTTCTTGTTCTGGCTTTGGCGGCCGTCACATTCGGCGCCCTCGGCCATCGTTGGATTGCGCTCGCACTACTGATTGCTGTCGCAGGCTATGCATACGATCTCTACCGCCAGCGCGACTCCGCAGCGTTGCAGATGCCGCTCACAACGGTTGGCCAACGGGCATTGGCTCTTTCATCCGTGTTCGCAGTGCTCCTTATTGTCGGACTGCGGTAGCTGCACTTTGATTTAAAGATGAAGAGGCCGCCCGCTTCAAATGGGCAGCCTCGTCATTTCCATTCGTGCGGCACGGCCCCGGCCGGAAGGTGATGCGAAATTTCTGTATAAGTCGCTTCCACGTCCCAGGACAGATCTTTGGGGATCCAGTTTTTGTCGCGTTTCGGAAGCTGAACTTTGATTTCGGCGAGAGCCTTGCCCTCATTCACCTGCGCCTCCACGGCGCTATAAAGATCCAAAAGAAATTGGCGCTGGCCAGTCAAGATCTCCGCGCCTCCCGCGTCACCGTGTCCTGGCAGCACATGGAGCGGCTTCAGGCTTTCAGCCCTTTCGAGCACGCGCGGCCAGTTGGCAATGCTCGCGTCCCACAACTTGTTGCGAGGGCCATTCACGGCTGCATCGCCCGTGCAGAGCACTCGTTCCCGGGGCAACCAGACGTAACCGTCTGCGGGAGTATGTCCCCAGCCGAGGAAGAGAAAATCAACCTCGCGCGTTGTGTCTTTCACCACGAAGGGACTCTTGCTGAAGGTTTTCACCGGGCGTTGAACATTGTCCTCGAGCAGGTCGCGCACGTCTTCGCGTTTCGCTTCGGCTGCTTGCCAGCGCGCAGGCTCGTAACGGTTCATCTCGTCGAGAATCTTGTAGTAGGCCAGAGTTGTGGCTCCAGCCCCAGTCCAGAGCGAGTTGCCGTAAGAATGATCACCGTGCGCATGCGTATCGAAGACGTAACGCACCGGCTTTGGCGACAGTTCCTTCAGTTCCGCCATGATCTCGCGTGCTCGTGCGGGGTAATTAGCATCTACCACGATCAGGGAATCCTGCATCTCGATGACCGTGGTATTGCTGTATCCCTTTGATGCATCGCCGAGGAGAAACCACACCCCTGGAGCAATGAGCCGCGGAGGCGCCGATTGCGCTGATATTCCGCAAGCTCCGACGGCCATAAGCAAGACGAAAACAAGAATGTTGCGGCGCATCACATCACCACGGCCTCAATGCGACGCAGCCCAGCCCAGTCCGTCGGATCCTTTGCCGGTGGCGATTGTGCGGGCTACCTTCCAGGTGGCCAAATCGATTTCGGCAACCTGGTTGCTTCCCAGGCAGGAGACGTAGGCGACTTTTCCGCCCGGCGCAGTCAGCACTTCCTGTGGAAGAGCGCCGACTGGAATGGAGTGCTCCATCTTCATGGTCTTCAGGTTTACGGCGTCGACCACATTCTTGTCAGGGATCGGCATCAGCAGCCAATTGCCGTCTTTTGTAACCGCGGCTCCGTACCCCAGGCCGTCAAGAGGAACCCACGTCTTGACGGAATTCGTGGCCGTGTCAATGACCGCCATTTGCGGCTTGGTTTGATCCGCGGTAAACACCCAGCGATCATCGTTTGAAATCGTGATCCGCTGCGTATTGCCCGAAATCGGAATGATGGCAAGCGTCTTGCGCGCTTTGATGTCGAGAACCGATACGGTGCCGGGGCCCACGTTAGCGGTATAGGCGCGCAGCCCATCGTGCGAGATCGTGAACATGTGGCTTTCTGGCTGGCCCGTCGGAATCGATCCAACAACCTTCCAGGTTTTGGGATCGATGATGGTGATGGAATGGTCGAGCTCGGTGCTCACGTAAAGCATGCCATCCTTGGGACCGAACATAGGACAGTGCGGCCTGACTCCGTGGTCGAACTGGATGTTGTTCACAATTTTTTGCGATGCAATATCGATGACCACGATGTTCTGGCCATCGGTGCCCGGTTTGCCCACGCCTGAATTTCCGTAGATTGGTACGATTGCCAGCTTGCCGTCGGGCGAACCGGCTACTTCATGACCGGTTGTGCCATCTTCCGCAACTGAAGCGATCACGGTCGCAGCAGCTGGATCGACGATGGCAAGGCTTTTTTCGCCCTTCTGGGCGACCAGCAACCGGCCGTGTTGAGCAAAGCCAACGGGGACAGCAAAGGACAAAAGCACAAGGGGAAGAAGCAACTGATTTGACCTCAAGCGAACCTCTCTCAAACCACCCCACGACTATATAGCAAGGCTCGCTGCTAGCGGAATAGGTGCGGCGTGAAACCCGTGATCCGATCAACATCTTGTATCCTTGGGCCCATGGAGCTGCCGAAGGGCGACCGCGAACTTGTGCAGATTGTTGACGCATCTCTTGCCGATGCGGCACGGCGTGCGGGCCCATGGCTTGTGTGCAGGCTGGGATGCACGCAGTGTTGTTTCGGAGCTTTCGCCATCAGCGAATTGGATGCTCTGCGCCTGCAGGCTGGAATGACCGTGATGCGACGCGAAAATCCCGCTTTGGCCTTTGAGGTCGAGCGCCGCGCGTTCGCCTGGATTCGCAAACACGGCCCGGATTTTCCTGGCGATGCGGAAACTGGGCGCATCGGCGACACAGAGGCGGATCGAGAACGCTTTGAGGAATATGCAAATGACGCTGCTTGCCCTGCCCTTGACCAGGCCACTGGACGGTGCGATGTCTACGAGTGGCGTCCGATGACCTGCCGAGTCTTCGGTCCTCCCGTTCGCATGGACGCAGGCAACGAACTTGGCCATTGTGAACTCTGCTTCGACGGTGCGGCTGCCGAACAGGTGGCCGCTTGCGAGATGGCGATCCCGCACGATCTTGAACAACACCTCATGGAACAGATTCCTTCAAAAGGCGAGACCCTTGTTGCCTTCGCTCTCATTCGCTAGTTCAGGTGCCGTCGGCAATTCCCGAATTACCAACTGCCTCGCGAAGAAGAGTGGCTCTCCAAATGCCGTAAACTGGCTTTAGGAAATTTGCATGCAAACGCGCCCTTGCTGGGTTGAGATCAACACTCGTTCCCTTGAAGACAACTATCGCTTTCTGGAGAGCCTTGCCCCTCGTGACGCGGAGCTCATGGCTATCCTCAAGGCTGATGCCTACGGTCATTCGCTTTCAATTTGCGCTCCTGCGGTAGTACTAGCTGGAGCCCGGTGGATCGCCGTCACCAGTGTTGAAGAGGGAGTGGCTGCGCGAGCTCTCTGTCCTGAGACGCGGGTTGTGGTTATCGGTGGCGTGGTTCCAGGTCAGGGCGCAGCTCTAGTCAAACACGGACTAACCGCTGTCGTTTGGGAATCTGCACAACTCGATGACCTTGAAACTGCGGCGCGGACCGCGGGACTAAGGGCCGGATCCTTGCCGCTCCACCTCGAAATCGATACTGGCATGAGCCGCCAGGGTACAAATCTTGAAGTGCTGCCTTCGCTTCTGGCGCGCTTTACGCCCAGCTCTCCACTCAGGCTCGAGGGCATCATGACCCACCTGTTCGCCGCCGACGAACCCACCGGACAGGTCACTCAGAATCAGCTGAGCGAAGTACAAAAGGCGCTTGAGATTGTCGAGGCGGCCGGACTTTACCCCGATTGGCTCAACGTGGGGCAATCCTCAGTGCTGCTCTCCACAGATGGCACCTCCATCGCCGCCCTCGCAGCCCGCCATGGCATGAAGGCGCTCTTGAGACCTGGCATTTCCCTCTATGGCATCGTTCCGCGCTTCTACCCTGATTTCGCCCAGGACGCGCCGGAAGCTCTCATTGCAGCCCGCTCAAGGTTGCAGCCGGTGCTCACCTTCAAGACCGCCGTCATGAGCGTCCGTACGATTCCGGCCGGTGCCGTCATCGGTTACAACGGAACGTTTGTGGCGACCGAGCCAATGCGCCTGGCGTTGGTCACGGCGGGCTATGCTGACGGACTTGTCCGCCTTCTCGGTAACCGCTTTAGCCTGCTGGTTCGCGGGATGCGCGCGCCACTGGTTGGCCGCGTCAGCATGGACCATGCCGTTCTGGACGTAACGGAGATCGAAGGGGTCTCCGCTGGTGACGAAGTTGCGATTCTGGGTACTCAGGGCGATGAAACGATCACCGCCTACGATCACGCCGATGCGACGGAGACGATCCCGTGGGAAGTGTTAACGCGGATTGCCGCACGCGTTCCCCGCGTCGCCGTTTAGGTCCGCCATCTTTGATGATCGAAATGGAGCCGTCGACCGTTCGCAAGGCGTGCTGCGTGCGGTCGGACACGCGCCGGGAGTTCACCCAGTCACGGTCACCTCCGGACATGTAGCCAGCCCGGCCGCGCCTCGCACTGCATCAATCATCGCCTCGCTGCCAATGCACGAATTGAGCAGCATATGGTAGAGCCCACGAGAACACCACTCCTGCTGGTAAAACTTGCGGATCACTGCGGCGCGGCGTTTGTCGAAGGCAGCCAGATGTTGGTCGGCATGTTGAGCTTGCCGCGGAAATGCACGCATAAACCAGTCGCGCTTGGCACTCGCAGTTGCATAGACAAACACGTGAAAGCATCCCGGCTGCCCGGCAAGTGCACATGCTGATCCCCGGCCCACCAGTACGCAGTTGCCGACTTTCGCCGCGTCTGTAATCTCCTGCCGGATGAGCGTTAACATGCGCTCCGAGTCGAAGATCTGCTCATCGCCGATGGTCGCCATGGAATAGCCGGAATCATGCCAGAAAACCTTTCCGTACCGGTAGTACCAAGGGTCGAGCCGCTCATCGAACTTGGCTGCAAGCTTTGGATCGACGCCCGCCATGCGTGCCGCACCAGTCACCAGTTCCGAGTCCAAAAGCCTCCAACCCAGCCGCGTAGCCAGGTCGTGAGCGAACTCGCCGCCGCGCGAGCCATACTCACGTTCAACGGTAATCACCTTGATGGGCGCATGCATCATGCCAATAATTTACCCCCGCGAGTGGAGCATACAACGGAAACTGGTGAAAATGGAACAGGCGCGGTCGGGTGAGTCCCGTCCGCGCCCGGTTTTTTCTGCCTTTGGATTCAGCTATTCCTTACTGCGTAACGAGTTGCGGAGTTACAGGTTTCGACGGCTTCAAGTGATGAGCATTGGGCGGTGCAGGGGCCTCAGGTGCAACCGGCGCATTGGCTACCGTGGGTACCGAAGGGAAAGCTGGCCCCTTCTTGATGCGCAAATCCCCGTTGCTCGAGCTGAGCTCGATCTTCGACTGTCCCGAGCCAATGCGTCCGGTCACTGTTTTGTCTTCATCTCCGCTCACAGACAGGCCATATTCCGTCACAATGTCTCCATTATGGGTGTGGCCGTCCACCGTTGCCGATGCATTGGGCGGCAGTGTGATCTCCACGTCGCCTTTGCTGTTCTTCGCTTCCACGTTGTAGGCGCCAGCAGGCTCAACTGAAATTCGCCCATCACGGTTTTCGACGTAACTGTCGCCATAAATCTGGCTTAGGTCGATGTCCTTGGCGTGCGTCACCACACGCACCAGGCCCTTCGACTCTGTCACGCGCAGATCGTCGGAGTCAAAGGTAAGGTCGCCGGGCAGCTCAGCAATCTGTACGTCCGTAACCGAGGTGTGAACGCTTAAGGGGCCAGCAATATTTTCCATGTGCACATCGCCAAAGATTTGTCCGCTCATCGAAACGCGTCCCTTGATTTCAGAGAGCGTCAGGTCGTTGCAGTTTCCGTCGGCAGTCAAGTCGCCGTCCACCTCATGAGCCGAGAAATCGTGCCGGCTGTTGGTGAAATGAACCTGCACCGAACCCGTAATCGCATTCAGATGCGTGTCACCGTGAGCCGAAACGGTTATCCCCGCGCCCAGTCCTGCGGCGGTCACATCCCCTCTGCCGGCATTCACTGTAACCCGTGCGCTTTTGGGAACCGTGACGGTCAGGTTTACACGTCCGCTGTTGCTGCTCTCTGATTTCACCAGGACTGCATTGCCACTTACGGTCACCTGGGCCGCTTCAGAGTCGAATATCTTCTTGGCTTCGGTGTCGTTGCTGGCAAACGCCACTTCATGCGCCTGCACTTCGACGGTCGTGCCATCTCCCGCTGAAATGCTCACATCTCCACGTGGATTCTCAATATCGATTGCAGCGTTTGCCGGAGCTTGGGCAGTCTGCGTTTGCTGGTCGCTATCGTGCTCGGGCAGCCCGAACATATTGAAGAAATCATCGTTGTCGCCGTGCCATTGATTAAAGAACGGCCCCATGTGATTCCATCCGGCAGCACCAAAACCAAGGATCGCCAGAAAGATGATGATTCCTACGAAGCTTCCGCTGCGCCGCACAGGCGTCTCGCGACGCAAATCAAGCGCCCACTCGGCCAGCAGTCCGAGTCCGGCGAGGATGAGCAGCAATGGCCACCAGCGCCCGTACCACGCCCAGAATTCACCGGCGGCAATGTGGCCACTCAGCACCAGCAGTGCCACCACTCCCACAAGGATCAGAATGACTGGGCCAACGATTGATGGAACGCGCGGGCCGTATGCGCCGCCGTAGCCCGCCTTATACACATAACGCTGGGCCTTCCAGGCGTCACGCTGCGCGCGCCAGGCAGCCTTTTGCTGCTCACGGTACATGCGCCACTGGGTCTTCGGATCGTAGGGTGGATACGGAGGCGGCGGTCCACCAGGAGGCATGTTGGGAGGTACGCTGCTCATGACTGTCCTCCGTTGGGATCTTTTCCGGAATCACTCGAGTGGGCAGGAACGATCGCGGTGCCCTGCCCCGGATAGGGTGGAACGCCTGGTTGTGTGCTGGGATCAATCCCACCCACACTTGCCGGTCCACCGAAGGGCCAGAAAGTCATATCGCCACCATCCGCGGCCAATGCGGCTCGCTCGGCCAGCAGTAACACGCCGATCAGAATGAGCAGGAGCGGCCAGAACAGGTGCCAGAAGCTATGGATCAGTCCCGAGGTGTGCAACAGCGCAAGCACGCCGATCAGAAGCAAAATTGCAGGGCCGCGCAGGCGGCGAATCAGAATATAGCGGTTCATTTTTGCCCTCCGTGCGACTCTCCGAGCCGCCGAACCACGAGCCATACACCCAGTCCAATCAAAAGCAGCGGCCAGGTGAACTCCATCAGTCGACCCGAAAACAAGTCCAGCTGCCCAAGAAGAAACAACAACCCGAGTCCAATCAGCACGATCGCTCCGATTGGCTCTTTGCGGCGCCAATGCAGCGGCGGCACCGGTGGCACTGGAGGTACCGGAGGCGCGCCGGGATCTGCATACCCACCAGCCGGGGTGTACGGGCCCTGGTAGGGGGTTTGGTACTGGGCCTGCTGGTAGGGCGGTTGCTGATACGGAATCTGCTGACCAGCTTC
Organism: uncultured Acidobacteriaceae bacterium; assembly: GCA_963820245.1. GTDB lineage: Bacteria > Acidobacteriota > Terriglobia > Terriglobales > Acidobacteriaceae > Telmatobacter. Next base: position 19,380 of record CAWFZC010000005.1, read on the forward strand.
AGCGGGACCCTGCCCGGACTGTCCAGGATTCGCCGGGTTCGCCCCCGCTCCTGGAGGGCCTTGGTATGGAGCCCTTCCGCCTGGAGTGAACCAGTTGCTGGCGTCATTCAGCCCCAGCGGATCGGGCAGCGGCATTCCATCGCGACGTGCCTTTGCCGTGTGATATGCCTCAAACGACTGATAGACAATCCACGCTGCAATGAAGATCCCGAAGACGTCGTAAACATGGGCCGCACTCACCAGCACCGCGAAGATGACTACGTGAATCAGGCCCTTGATGAACTGGCCGTTGTACATGGCCCCAACGCCGGGAATCAATCCGAGAACTGCAGCCGTTGTGGGGTTCGGCGTTCCCGGGGCCGGAACATTGAAGGGCTGTTGATAGCTGTGGTATGCCGACCAGCATGGTTCGCAAAGAACTTGTCCGCCGGCCGCATTGCGAACGCACCCAGCGCAGAGTGCCTTACCGCAGCTCTGGCAATAGGCGGTCGCATTCACGCCTGTGTGATTTACGCAGTCCATTGTGTGCTCCTTTCCACTTCCTTTGTTCCCGTCGTGCCATCTTGGAGCCGCCGGAATGCGCGGAGTTTTCCTTCAAACGTCAGGGAAGCTTCTTCAAAATCACTGGAATCGTTCGGGTTCGGACCTGTCGACGGTCTGGCTGCGGGCTTGCCCGACTGCTGTAGTGGGTCCATGCGCGAGCCGCCATCTTTGCCTCCAGGCGCCTGTCTTGACTCGCCCGGTGTTGCATCGTTCGGTCTTGACTGGCCGGCACCCTGCCCCTGGTCTTCTCCGTCTTCGCTACGCCGCAATTCCCGCACCCTCGATTCCACTTCGTAAACAAAGCGCAGGTGATCGTAATAGCGGATGATCGGAACCGATGCCGTGGTGAATCGCCGCTCCATGAAGGAACGAACAGCTGCGGGACGAAGGTCGGCCGTGCGCAAGCCACTCAGCTTTACCCCGGTTAAATTCAACGTCAGCGCGATTGAAAAGAATGCCATAGCCGCAGTCATTAACAGCCGCGGTTCTGCAAAACGACGAACTTGAGCGGCAAAACCCGGACGCTGCCATGCAGGCTGCATCGGAAGCACCTTGGCATTCCCCGCCATCAACCCAAATCCGGCCACCTGTCCCGGTCCGGTTTGAGCCAGGATTTTATCCAGCAGCCCGGCCGGGACCTCTGGTTCCGGGGACAGAAACTCCAGCCATTCGCGGCCACGCCGCGCTTCTTCAAAGAGTGCTGTGCAGGCTTGGCAGCCAGCCATATGCTCAGCGAAAAGGCTCTGGTCCTCAGGCTTTAGCAGTCCGTCCAGCGCGTCCGCCAAAAGGGTCTCCCACTGGCCACAGGCCGGAGAGTTCGGAATGTTTGCGCGGTCTGGCATGGTTACATCACCTCCCGTTTATTACGTTCCAGCAGGCGCGCAAGTTCCGCGCGGCCTCGGCTGATGCGGGACTTCACGGTCCCTTCAGGGATGCCCAATACCTGGGCAATCTCTTTGTAATCAAGATCCTGCAAGTCTCTTAGAATCACTGCTTCGCGCAGTTCCACTGATACGCGCGCCAGCGCGTTTTGGACCATTGCGGCCAGTTCCTTCTGGGCGGCCAGTTCATGCGGAGAGGCGCCCTTGGCCGTCAACCGGTCCAGCGGCTTTAGCTCTTCAGTTGTGTCCCAGCCATCGTCAAGCGAGCCGGTTGCCCGCTGATTGCGGGTGCGGCGGAAGTTATCCACTAGCAGGTTACGGGTCATCGTCGTGATCCAAACCTGAAGGCTGCCGCGGCTCGTATCAAAGCTGGCGAGGTTCGAATATATTTTGAGGAAAACGTCCTGGGTAAGGTCCTCGGCATCAGCGGCATTGCCCGTAAATCGATAGCAGAGCCCATAGACACGCTTATGGTGCGTGCGAACCATCTCGGCCCACGCGCCAGAATCTCCGTCCATACACCGGCGGACGACTTGCGACCAGTCAACGTCCAGCGGTCTCACCTCCGTGCGTGGCGCCTGTGCGGCAATTGGGGTACCCGAGGCCTGGTGTTTGCCGATCGGACCGAGCCCCTTGTCTCGCTGCGGGGAGATTAATCCTGGCGTCCGCAGACCGCCAATCCTCAGCGCGTCCATCTTACGCTGCGATGGACTGGCTGCAGGCGCCAATCCGATCATGCTCCAGCTTAATGTACCCACGCATTGCATACCGGGCTAATACGCAGGATTTGTGCCTTTGGTTCCGGGGTTGCAAGAATGTTCCTGAGCTCTGTCCGGCAACACCCCTGATCCTCCTGAATTTGGCGTCGTGGTTTAGAATCCATTCTTGATCATCAGTCGCTCTTGGGGGGCTCAAGACAATGTTGAGAACGATGGCTGAACGCTTCAGCCGGGGTCGATCATTTCGTCGCCGATTACCGCAAGAATTCGGTGGCTGTCAAATGTACATCACCCCGGAATGTGGCCTCAGTTATTGGTTTGGCTTGAAATTTGCACACGGTCTGCTGATGAATGCCGCCGAAACCGTCAAGCCTGGCGATGTCGTTTGGGATGTTGGGGCCAATATGGGCTTATTCTCATTCGCCTCAGCAGGATTGGCAGGACGAAGCGGTCATGTCTATTCCTTTGAGCCCGACACCACGCTGGTCCGATTACTCAGAAAGTCGGCTCTGCTCAATCCGACAGCTGCTCCCGTTGAAGTCATCCCTTGCGCGGTTTACGATTCCGTTTCTTTGCTTCGTTTCAACATTGCCAATCGAGCCAGAGCTTCCAACTTTCTGGATGGATTCGGATACTCCCAAACTGGCGGGGTGCGCGAATCGCAGACGGTGCCTGCGGTGTCGCTGGATTGGACTGCGGAGAGAATTCCACCGCCCGATGTCCTTAAGATTGATGTGGAAGGAGCTGAACTCGGTGTCTTTCGCGGCGCCGTGAAACTCCTTGAATCCAAAAGGCCCATCGTGCTTTTCGAATCATTTGTTGGGTCGAGTCAGGACGAAATCACTAATCTCCTGCATCGTCTTGGATACACGCTGTACGACAGCGACATCACATCCGCCGAGCGACTACCCCTTCCAAAGGCAGTAATCAGCACCCTCGCCGTTCCTGCCTGATCGGCAATACGGCCCGGATCCCACTCAAGCTCCGCGGGAGCCGGATTAGGACACCACGACCTAGTGCTCGCTCTGGACGGTTACGTAATGCTCAAGAAATTGAGCGCGCAAGCGATTGCCTGCGCCCTCCGTTGATCGGCTGTGGTAATACCTGCCACTGAAACCTGATGACAAGTGCCCTAATACCGCTGCAGGAACTCCGGATCCACCGGATTCTCAAACAGCGAAGTATCGCGCGTTACGATCGTTAATCCAGATGGCGTTACGAAGTACCGGCGCTTGTCCTCGACAGGATCGTAGCCAATGACTGTGCCTTCGGGAATGTGCACATCGCGATCGATAATCGCACGCCGGATGCGACAATGCCGGCCGATATTTACATGGGAAAAAATGATGCTCGCATCCACGTCGGAATAGGAGTTGACCCTCACATCCTGCGACAGCACTGAGTTATACACCGAAGCTCCGGAGATGATGACCCCGGCCGTGATCACGGAATTGACCGCCATGCCCGACCGTCCAGGTTCGCCGAAAACAAACTTGGCCGGAGGATACTGGCGCACACGGGTGCGGATGGGCCAGGTCTTGTCATAAAGGTTGAAGATTGGCGAAACCGAACATAGATCCATGTTGGCGTCGTAGTAGGCGTCTAGCGTTCCTACGTCGCGCCAATAAAGTGCCTGCTTCTTGTTTTCGTCCACAAAGCTGTAGGCCATCATCTTCTTCCGGCCCAACATGGTTGGCAAAATATTGTGCCCGAAATCGTGCTTCGAATCTGGATCTTCCGCATCGGCAATGAGCGCCTTCAACAGCGTCTCAGTGTTAAAGATGTAAATGCCCATCGAGGCGTCGACGGCGTTTGGGTTGAATGGGGATCGGAAGGTAGTGGACGGCGGCTTTTCCTGAAATCCGAGCACTTCGCCCGTGTGGCCAACTTCAACCACGCCAAAGCGCGAAACCTCATCCGGTGGAATCGGCAGCGTGGCCAGGGTCACCTCTGCGTTGGTTTCCTTGTGGTGGTCCAGCATGCGGCTGTAGTCCATTTTGTAGATGTGATCGCCCGAAAGGATGATCACGTGTTTTGGTTGTTCGCTGCCAATTGAATAGATGTTCTGGTACACAGCGTCAGCGGTGCCCATATACCAGTTGGCTCCCGTCCGCTGCATGGGCGGCATCAGCTCGAAAAACTCCCCAAGCTCTTGCGCCACAATCCCAGTCCACCCTTCGCGTATGTGCCGATTCAGCGAAAGTGCCTTGTACTGAGTGAGCACATAAACTTTGCGCAGGCCGGAGTTGATGCAATTGGAGAGGGTGATATCGATAATGCGGTAATGCCCGCCAAACGGAACGGCAGGTTTGGCTCGATCACGCGTAAGTGGAAATAGCCGCTCTCCTGCCCCGCCTGCAAGCAATACTCCAAGGGTGTCTCTCATATCCGCCGGAACCTGCCTTCCTTTTCTTCTGCTCTGTTTCGTGCGACCAGGACCGTGGAGCGAGTGTCGCTATCCGGAACAGAATATTTTGCTGCGATACTTTTTCAACAACGCTACTGAACGGTGGAGAATACCACACCAAGTCAACGTTGGCAGCAGGGCGATTGAGCGGTCGTTCCCGGCAAAGTAAAAACCGGCCCCTTCGAGGCCGGTTCCCAATTGAAATTAGATGTGAATTCGAGGTCGATTGGATAGAACGCCATCTTCTCCCCGGAACCCTCAGCACCGGGACGAGCGGCGCCTATGCCTCTGGGCAAAAGTCCCGCTTACCAGCCAGCAACCCAGTTGTCCTTCTTGGTTGAGCGCTTGATGCTCGTGAACTTGTACTCCAACCCCACTGAAATCGCGAAATTCACATCGGTCGACGTAGTATTGGGCGCGTAATTGATGGTGTAGCGCTTGATAATCGCATCGGGAGTGATGCGGAAGACCCAACGCTGCGACCTGTTCAGGTCGAAATGTCCGCCGATAATCGCCGCCGGCGCAAGCTGGTTGTTATAGAAATCAAATTTCGCGGGCGGCTGTCCAAGCAGATCCTTCTGAAAGTCGCCATAGACCCCGCCGAACATCGCATGCGCAATAATTGCGCCATGCTTGTTGTGCGGTCCCAGCCACTCTCCGCCGCCGACAAAGAAATACTCCTTCACCACCGGGCCCTTCACATTGTTCGGTGCGTTCGGAGCTGTGCCGCTGGTGCCAATGTAGCCGCGTCCGGAGGCTTCAATTCCCCAGTGCTTCGTCAGCCAATACGACCCCTCCGCGTCCAGCCCACCAAGGTTCGATCCTTGCAGCAGGGTGGGGCCAGCCTTCATATGGTCGTAAGCCATCCCGAGCGAAGCATCGAAGCGATTGTCATAGCGAACTTTCGCTAGCGGATCGATGGAAATGTAGGTGCCATTGCCGCTGGTCTGGTCCGTCGGCACCTGCGTGGGAGCAGTTTGGCTCGACGAATCCTGACTTGGCTGGCTTTGTGCATGGATCCGGGCCCCGGCAAAGACAGCCAGGACAGTGGCGGCGAGTATAGAAACTGAGAATCTTACTGGAAGGCGCATCACTCATCAGCTTACAGGACCATGCCTATTGGGGACAACGCGCACCGCATCCCATTTTGTTAGCCAGATCCTGTAGATAATGATTGGACGTTCCGCGCTCGCTAAGGTTCGCAATGCTCGGTGCGCCGGGCCCAAAGGAGGTACCGTACCGTCTTCAATGTCTCGAGACCAACCGCAAACCCCGATGCCAGGGCGGATTCATGCTGGATTGGTGGTGCGGCATGAGTCCGCCACTCCAGCGGCAACTGGTTGAAGATAAGAGCTGCGCGTGGCAGATGTCGGGCGCTTGAGATCACCTCCGCCGAGTGCCAGCCGTGGCTTTCCATTATCCGCATCGAATAGCATCCATTTTGGATCGTATCCTTGGCCCGGGCTTCTTGCACGATGGCGGACTCGGGAATACCCTCCGCCTCGGCGGTTCGGGCCATCACTTTCGCCTCGACGAAGTGATTTGGCTCTGGTCCTCCGGTGAGAATAAGCCTGGGTGCAACTCCTCGCTCGTACTCGTGAACACCCTCGGTCACACGGGCCTGCAATCCTGGAGAGGGATTCCCGTCCGTGTCCACCGAGGTACCCAGCACGATGATGGCATCAAAGTGGTTGAGGGATGTGTTCGACGTCGGAGCCAGATGGCGCTCAAGTGCCGCCCATCCAAACAATCCCACGACAACCGCAGTCAAAACCAGGACGAGGGAGCCCTTCCAACCCAAGCCATATCCTCGGGTACGCCTACGCCGATGAGCCCGGCGCTGGGTTCGGCTTCGTGACCTTGCGCTCGTCAAAAGAGAGTGCCTCCTCCGTTCATTTTAGGTCGCGTTGCCCAGTTGCCCTGCATTCCGTCCGTCACCCGTTTCAGTCCAGGTTGGCATGTACCCCCGCCGTAAAGACCGTCTCGCCCAGGAGCTTCCGTTCCCGGGTGTAGTTTCCCGAGCGATCGAAGAAGGTGTCATTCGCCGGGGACTCCTTTACAAATCAGGACAAAGGCCGCAACTGGCGTAATTCGGTTCGTTTTTGGGCTCTTAAGATTCCCCGCGGGCCCGCCAGCCTGTGCGCTTGACAATCTGGAGCCTGCCGTCGGCAAATGAACAGACGTGAGGTCATTGCTGTGAGTGATTCGAAAACACAAGGCCAGTTCACGCTGACTGCGGAACAACGGGCGATGGGGGAGTTGGCTGCTGCTTTTTCTGCGAAAGAGATCGCTCCGTTTGCTCTGCAGTGGGACCAGGACAAGCGGTTTCCGCGCGAAGTGGTGTGCCGCGGCGCATCACTTGGCTTCGGTGGGGTGTGCGTGGCCGAAGACGTGGGCGGGAGCGCACTGAGCCGGCTTGAAGGTGTGCTGATCTATGACGGCCTGGCGACGGGCTGCCCGTGCATCGCCGGCTATTTTTCTGTCCACAACATGGTGGCGTCGGTGATTGACCTGTTCGGAAGCGCTGACCAGAGAAAACAATGGCTGCCCCGGCTCTGCGGCTTCGAATTGCTGGGCGCTTATTGCCTGTCGGAACCCTCCTCAGGCTCGGACGCAGCTGCGCTCACCACACGGGCCATGCGCGAGGGCAACAGCTACAAGCTCAATGGCGTCAAGCAGTTCATCTCGGGTGCGGGGGATGCGGATCTTTACATCGTGATGGCGCGTACGGGAGCCGCCGGGGCACGGGGAATTTCTGCATTTCTTGTAGAAAAGTCGGCGCCAGGTCTTTCATTTGGCCCCGTCGAGAAGAAAATGGGCTGGAATGCGCAGGCAACCCGCCAGGTGATTCTTGACGACGTATGCGTTCCAGCGGGGAACATGCTTGGGGCAGAAGGCACCGGCTTCAAGATCGCCATGGCGGCGCTCGACGGCGGAAGGCTGAATATTGCCGCGTGCTCGCTGGGCGGAGCGCGCAGCGCACTCAGCAAGGCCGTCGCGTATGTGAAGGAACGGGAAGCCTTTGGGCGGCCGCTGGCTGAATTTCAGGCACTGCAGTTTCGCCTCGCGGATATGGCGACCGAACTCGAAATTGCGCAGACATTTCTCTGGCGCGCAGCCGCGGCGCTGGATGCAAAAGCGGCCAACGCCACCGTGCTTTGCGCCATGGCCAAACGCTTTGTCACGGATGCGGGATTCAAAGTTGCGAACGATGCTCTGCAGTTGTTCGGCGGTTACGGCTATCTGACTGATTACGGGATTGAAAAGATTGTGCGTGACCTGCGTGTCCACCAGATTCTTGAGGGCACCAACGAGATTATGCGTGTGATTATTGCGCGGAACATGCTTGAGAATCGTGGCTGAGATTCGCAGCGGTTTGGTTGAATCGAATTTCGGATTTTGATGGCTCTTTTCTGGCATTGAGGGAATGGCATGGAGATTGAAAAGAAGACGTTTATCGTTACGGGCGGGGCATCGGGGCTGGGCGAGGCAACGGCGCGCATGATCGTCAGGCGTAGCGGCCGGGTTGTGCTGGCGGACGTGAATCCTGCCGGGAACGCGATTGCTGCTGAACTGGGAGAAAGCGCCTGTTTTGTTGCAACTGACGTGACTTCCGAAGAGGATGGGGTGCGCGCTGTTGAAACGGCGAAGGCGAAGTTCGGTGGCGTGCACGGGCTTGTGAATTGCGCGGGAATTGCCCCGAGCGAACGCATTGCAGGACGAAACGGTCCGCACAGACTCGAAAGCTTTACCCGTGCCATCAGCATCAATCTTGTCGGCACGTTCAACATGCTTCGTCTGGCTTCTGCCGCCATGATCGAAAACGAGCCAATGGCCGATGGCGAACGCGGCGTCATTATCAACACGGCGTCGGTGGCCGCGTTCGAAGGGCAGATCGGGCAGGTCGCCTATGCTGCTTCAAAAGCTGGAGTTGCGGGCATGACGCTGCCCGCGGCACGCGAGCTTGCGCGCTTCGGGCATTCGCGTTGTGACCATTGCGCCGGGGCTTTTCATGACCCCCATGATGGCTGGTTTTTCAAGCGAGGTGCAGGAGTCATTGGCGCAGACAGTTCTGTTTCCGCAGCGGCTTGGGAGGCCTGAGGAGTTTGCTGAATTGGTCGCTACCATCTGTGCGCAGACCATGCTGAACGGAGAGACCATTCGTCTGGACGGCGCACTGCGGATGGCTCCCAAGTGAAGATTGCAAAGGCGTTGCCGAGGATATCGAGGATTTATTGATGAGAGACGTCGTGATTGTGAGTGCGGTGCGAACTCCCGTGGGCAAGTTTCTGGGGGCGCTCTGTGATTTGAGCGCGGTCGAGCTTGGCGCCATCGCGGTTCGGGAGGTGGTTCGGCGGCCTGAAATTGCGCCTGAAACCGTTGACGAGTGTGTGATGGGATGTGTTTTACCGGCCGGGCTCGGACAGAATCCAGCGCGGCAAGCTGCTCTGCGTGGGGGACTTAGCGATACCGTCAGCGCGCTCACGATCAACATGGTTTGTGGCAGCGGGCTGAAGGCTGTGGCGCTTGCGGCGCAGGCGGTGATGACAGGAACTGCCGAAGTTGTGGTTGCGGGGGGCATGGAGTCGATGAGCAACGCTCCTTACCTGCTGCCGCAGGCGCGCAAGGGGCTGCGTGTTGGCGATGGGCAAGTTGTTGATTCCATGATTAAAGACGGGTTGTGGTGCGCACACTGCGACTTCCATATGGGGATGACGGGTGAGACGGTGGCGGAGAAGTACGGGATCTCGCGGGAAGCGCAGGATGCGTATGCGGTGGAGAGTCATCGGAAGGCGGCAGCGGCGTGGAAGGAAGGACGATTCGATGCGGAAGTGCTGCCGATTCAACTGCCTGCCGTGAAGGCGGGTCAGGCTCCCGAGGTGTTCAAGAGGGACGAGAGTGTACGGGAGAATGCAAGCCTGGAAGCGCTGTCGAGGCTCAAGCCGGTGTTCAAGGCGGACGGGACTGTGACGGCGGGGAATGCGCCGGGCATGAACGACGGGGCGGCGGCCGTGGTGGTGATGGCGGCGGAGCGGGCGAAGGCTTTGGGGCTGAAGGCGATGGTGAGGATCAGGGCGCAGGCTACCAGCGGCATTGCGCCGAAGTGGGTGATGATGGCCCCGGTGGAGGGCGTCCGGAGGGTCCTGGAGCGCGCTGGATGGGGAATGGAAGAAGTTGATTTGTTTGAGCTTAATGAGGCATTTGCCGTGCAGGCCGTGGCGGTGACGCGGGAGCTGGGCATCGGGCTGGAGCGGGTGAATGTAAATGGGGGCGCGGTGGCCATCGGGCATCCGATTGGGGCGAGCGGAGCACGGGTGCTGGTGACGCTGATCCACGAGATGATGCGCCGGGACGCGAAGAAGGGCGTGGCCGCACTGTGCCTGGGCGGGGGAAATTCTGTGGCGCTGGCGGTAGAAAGAGTGTGAGTTTTTCCTTTTGCGGAACGCGTAAATTACTTTGGGCGCTTATTTTGGGGTAAACAGCCTGAAATGTTCGCTTTCATACAACCCCAACGGCGCCAAATGTTCAATCAAACGGTTACGAAATAGTGCGAGATCCACAATCGAGTTGGTACGATTTTCGACATACTAAACCTGGAAATTGTGTGAAATAAGCTTTTTAAAACCTAGAAATTTCCCAATTAATTCAAGTGGTTTGCAGAGAATTCACCGAATAATTGCCAAATGCGCGTTTTTGCGCTCAAAGGCATGAATTCAGGGCATTTTTCGCGCTACTTCGGAGTGCTCTTACGTGGAAATCAATGTGATTTAAATCACATGGATGTGCGACTTTCCCCTATATCTTCCTTCCTTGTGACTTAAGTCCCTGCATTGGATATCACCCACACGTAAGGTGCAGCTAGAAGGAATCCTGAGCTGTTGCAGGCTTGGAATTGAGGGAAACACATGTCGTACAGGCGTTATTGGCTGGCATTGGCCGTTGTCATTCTTGGATCGTTTGCCGTTCTCGGAGGGGTTGGACGGAAGATGATCAGCGAGGCCCCTCCCCTACCGGATGTCTACACGACGGACGGTCAACTGCTGTTTACCGGAAGCACCATCACGGATGGACAGGGTGTATGGCAGTCGATCGGCGGGCAGGAGATTGGAACCGTGTGGGGTCATGGCGCCTACGTTGCGCCCGACTGGAGCGCGGACTGGCTACATCGTGAAAGCGAGATTCTGCTGAACGGCTGGGCGGCGAAGGCCGGTGCGGCGAACTTTGCCGCGCTGGACGTGGACGAGCAGGCCATTTTGAAGGCGCGGCTGATCCGCGTGATGCGGACCAACACCTACGACAAGGCCCAGAACCGCGTGGTGATCGACCAGGACCGGGCGGAAGCCTTCAGGCAATTGGCGGCTTATTACGCGGACGTGTTTCAGACGGGGCGCGCGGAGTACGCAATCCCGGGGGGCGCGTTGACGAATCCGGCGAAGCAGAAGCAGATGGCAGCATTTTTCTGGTGGACATCGTGGGCGGCGAGCACAGATCGTCCCGGGTCCGCGACGACCTACACCAACAACTGGCCGCATGAAGAGCTGGTGGGCAACGTTCCAACATCGGGAGCGGTGCTTTGGAGCATTCTGAGTTTTGTGGGCCTGCTGGGCGGCGTTGGCGGGATGGCGTGGTGGTACGGATCGCAGGAGAAGGAGCTGGTGCACGGGCCGTATCCGGAGCGCGATCCGTTTATGGGATTCAAGCCGACTGCCTCGCAACGGGCAACGACGAAGTACTTCGCCGTGGTGGTGATCCTGTGGGGCGTACAGATCCTGATGGGTGTGTTGACGGCGCACTACGGCGTGGAAGGGCAATCGTTCTTCGGGTTCCCGCTGGCCAAATATTTGCCGTACGCGGTGACGCGCACCTGGCATCTGCAGCTTGCGATTTTCTGGATTGCGACGTCGTGGCTTGCGACCGGATTGTTTGTGGGCCCGGCGGTGAGCGGACACGAACCAAAGTTTCAGCGACTGGGCGTGAATGCGCTGTTTGGAGCGCTGGTTCTGGTGGTGGGCGGCTCGCTTGCGGGCGAATGGATGGGCATTCAACAGCGGCTCGGCAATATGTGGTTCTGGTTCGGCAGCCAGGGATATGAGTACGTGGACCTGGGAAGGTTCTGGCAGATTCTGTTGCTGGTGGGGCTGGTGCTTTGGCTTGGGCTGATGTGGGCTTCGTTGAAGCCAGCGCTGATGCGCAAGAGCGAAGACCGCTCGCTGCTGATCCTGTTCCTGATTTCGAGCATTGCGATTCCGCTGTTCTACTCCGCGGGGCTGATGTACGGGGAGCGGAGCCACCTAGTAACGGCGGAGTACTGGCGCTGGTGGGTGGTTCACCTCTGGGTGGAAGGCTTCTTCGAAGTGTTTGCGACGGTGGTGATCGGCTTCCTGTTTACGCGGCTGAAGCTGATTGAGATCGGGACTGCTACGCGGGCGGCCTTGTTCTCAACGACGATTTTTCTTTCAGGCGGAATCATTGGGACGTTCCACCATCTTTACTTTGCAGGCGCAACGCCGGCGGTGATTGCACTGGGCGCGATTTTCAGCGCGTTTGAAGTGGTGCCGCTGACGCTGATCGGATACGAAGCGTGGGAGAATATCCGGCTGGCGCAGCCAACGAAGAAGTCGCCATGGATTGCAAGTTACAAGTGGCCGATCTACTTCTTCGTGGCGGTTGCGTTCTGGAACCTGGTGGGCGCGGGGCTGTTCGGGTTCCTGATTAACCCGCCGATCGCACTCTACTATGTGCAGGGGCTGAACCTGACCCCGGTGCATGGACATACGGCGCTGTTTGGCGTTTACGGCATGCTGGGACTGGGGCTGACGCTGTTCTGCCTGCGCGCGTTGACGGCAGGCCGCGTGTGGAAGCAGGGCGCGCTGAAGGCGTCGTTCTGGTCACTTAACTTCGGACTGATCTTCATGGTGGTGTTGAGCATGCTGCCGGTGGGTCTGCTGCAGGCGTGGGCCTCAATTCAATACGGCACGTGGTATGCGCGCTCAGCGGAGTTCATGCAATCGGGACACATGCAGACTCTGCGCTGGATGCGGGTTCCGGGCGACATCCTGTTTTCGATTGGGGCGGCGCTGTTTGCGTGGTTTGTGCTGGGGTTGTTGACCGGGCACTCTTACGACAAGGCTGGCGCGAGTGCAGTGAATGAAGAGGAACTGGCAGTCGCGGGACGTTGAACTGCAGTCCTGAATTGGGGCGGGGCGTTGCTTGTTTGGGACGCTCCGCTTTTTTTTGCGCGTCAGCGATTGTTGAGAGAGTCGCATCCTTATGTGGGGGCTAAAGCGTCTGCGTGAGAACAGGTCGCATTTCATATTCGTTATCGGCGCAAACCCGAGTCGCTCATTTCGCGTCGCCCCTACGGGGCTTTAGGTTTAATTTTTGTGCTTTCCCCAGGATTGCGTCCGTGCTCGCCGCGGCGAGCTCGGACTCCATCCTGGGCTACTATCGTTCGCTCCCTCCGGGAGCTCTTGCCGCTGCGCGGCTTCAAATTTTAGAGTTCTCACGCGGGCACCAATGCCCCCGAGTCATTTATAAGGTCTTTTCGGCACGGCTGAAGTCATGCCCTGTTACAAGACACGGAGGTTTGTTCCTCGTATCCCACCCATCGCAAGAAGCGCGATGGATGGGGCACCCGACTTTTTTGCTGAAGTTTGCGAAAAGCAACTGCAGATCCTTCGGTCGCCGCGGCGACCTCTGGATGACAGTGCTGTTTTATTGAGAGACGGCATGGTGCGATCGCTCTGGATGACAGTGCTGCGCTCGTCGTGTAGTCGCCGACGGGCAGCTAGCTATTTGCTGGAATGAGCAAAAGGCAACCGCAGATCCTTCAGTCGCCGTGGCGACTTCAGGATGACATTCGTTTGTTAGAGTCCCGACTGTTGGGGGACACGATTTCAGTCGCCGGTGGTGACTGCGGTTTTGTCTTCGGCGCGGATGGCTACTGTGTCGATGGAGAGGCATGCGCCCAGGTCGTTGAAACTTTTTTGCCAGCGGGGGCGATCGACTTCAGGGACAGTGGCGATGGCGTAGTTGGAGGTGCGGAGTATTTCGTACCAGATGTTTTGCGCCTGCCAGAGATTGGATTCGAAGGGCAATTCGGCGAGGGTCTGGGCGAGCGTAAGGGCGCGGTCGAGCATTTCGAGAGATCCGGAAGACATTTGCAACTCGACCATGGCGCGCTTCATGCGCTGATCGGCGATGTAGGAGAGGTTTGCGGTTTCAAGCGAGACCTGATTGGCCTTGGCGAGGGAGAGGTAGGAGCGTAGCTGGGACTGATCGATGGGCGTGCTCTCAAGGACGCGGCGGAGGCCGGCGTTGACGGCAAAGCCCGCGGCGAGGGTGAGCGCCGGAGGCTTCGGCAGGCCCGCCTCAGAAAGGTAATGGAGCAGGCTGGCGTGGTCCTGGTAGATGGAGGTGAGCGAGCTCTCGATGTCCCAGAGGGTGGAGTTGAGGATGAGCTTGATGATGCGGCGCTGCTCGTCGCGGAAGAGCGAGGTGAGTGAGTAGTCGACGCTGCCGTAGTAGTGGTCGAGCATGCGGATGACGCCGGGGAAATCGGCGCGTTGCACCTCGGCCGCTGCGAGTGCGGCGAAGGACTCGAAGGCGGGGGCATCGTCGTCGGTATACGGCTTGACGGCGGCGGTGATGTTCTGGTCGCCGAAGTGGAGCACGGCGAAGGAGAAGGACTGGTTGTGTCCAGTGATGGCGCTGGTGATGTGGGCGCGGCCGACGCCGAGGCGTCCACGGCCCGAGGTGGTGATGTCGTAAGAGATGCGGCGGACGTGGAAACAGAACAGATCAGTCTCCTGCGGGAAGGAGGAGAAGACGGAACTGATGGCGTAGTGAGCCGCGACCTGTTCGAGTTTGAGCTCCATGGTGGCGACGCAGGCTTTGTAGATCATGGCGCCGTCGCCGGCAGTGGGCACGTTGGATTTTGCCTCAGCGAGACGGGCGAGAAAAGCGGGCTCAAGGAGAGCGGCTTTGGAAGCGAAGAGCCACTGCGCAAGCTGCAGGACACGCGCGGCGTAGGCGATGATCTGCACGGTCTCAATGCCGGAGATATCGTCAAAGAACCATCCGCAACTGGTGTACATGAGCTGGGCGTGACGCTGCATCTCCATAAGCTCAAGCGCGCGGACCTTCTCGTCGGGCGAGAGGGCGTGGCTGGCCTGGGCGCGGAAGAAGCGGGCGATGGACTCCTGGCTGCGATCGAGCAGGACGTGGATATAGGCGTCGCGGGCGGCCCACACATCGTTGAAGAGGACGGCGCCGGCCGCCTCAGTGAGCGGGACGAGAGCGTCGCGCAGTTCGTCGAGCGCCTGGCGGAGGGGCTCGCGCCACTCCTGATTGAAGCCGGGTTTGCCGCCGTTGCAACCGCAGTTGGAACGCCAACGCTCAACGCCGTGGACGCAGCTCCATGAGGTATCTTCGACGATTTCGCACTCGTACTCGGGGGGAAACTGCTCAAGGTAGCTGCCGTAGTTGGTGAGCTTGACGTTCTTGTCGTCTTCAAGCAGACGGAGTGTGTAGGCGAGGGCCATTTCGCCGTAGCGGTGATGGTGGCCGTAGGATTCGCCGTCAGTGGCGACGTGGACGAGCTGGGGCTGGGGGCCGTCTTTGAAGCTGGACTTGAGACGCGCGGCAAAGGCTTCGCCGGAGTCGAGCAGGCCTTCAAAGGCGATGGCGCGGGAGACGGGTCCGTTGTAAAAGAAGACAGCGATTTTTGCGCCGGACTTGAAGCGGACGAGATAGGGACGGGTGGTGTCGACGGAGGCGTCGGGAGTGTCGGTCCAAGATTGCTGGGTTTCTTGATTTTGTGGAGCGGCGTCAGGGGACTCGGGGGCGAGGGGTTCGTGATTCCCGAGGGGACGGATGCGTTTGCACTGATGGGGCGCGAGCAGGGTGAACTTGATGCCGTGCTGTGCGAGCAGCTCGAGGGAACTAGTGTCGGCAGCGGTTTCAGCCAGCCACATGCCTTCAGGCGGAGCGCCGTAGTTGTTTTCGTAGTCGGCGATGCCCCAGCGAATTTGGGTGATGCGGTCGCGGCGTCCGGCGAGGGGCAGGATCATGTGGTTGTAGACCTGCGCCATGGCGGAACTGTGGCCGCGATAGCTTTTGCGGCTGCGGCGTTCGCCGTCAAGAACCATGCGGTAGGTGCGGGGTGCGTTTTCGCGGAGCCAGCTGAGGAGAGTGGGCCCTATGTTGAAGCTGATGCGGGCGTAGTTGTTGACGATGCGGATGATCTGGTTCTTGCTGTTGAGGATGCGGGCAGCGCCGTTGGGGGCGTAACACTCGGCGCAGATGCGCTCGTTCCAGTCGTGATAGGGCGCAGCCGAGTCCTGAGTCTCGACGGTCTCCAGCCATGGGTTCTCGCGGGGCGGCTGGTAAAAGTGACCATGAATGCAGATGAAGCGTTTACTGGCGGCCATGAAAAACAGCTCCTAGCTTTTAGCTTCTAGCCTCTAGCTAAAAACCCCGATGCAGATGCCTTCAAGAAGGCGTCGCTGCATTCTATTTCGTGCTCAATCAGAAGTTTATTAAGAACCGCAATCGCTAGAAGCCAGAGGCGAGCAGCACGAAGCTGCTTTTGGTTATTGTAGGCTGGAGCGACCGGCGGGCGGGGTTCCTTTGGCAAGATCGCAGGCGCGCCAGAGGTACCAACTGGCTACGGAGCGGAACGGCGCCCAGCGTTTTCCCCTTTTGAGCAGGACTTCAGGCTTGGGCAGGTCGGCGGCCTCGAGGGGGCGGGTTTTGGGGAGGCGCAGGAAGGTGAGCGCGTAGCCCTTGCGGACTCCGTAGTCGGTGACGGGGAAAATGTCTGGCCGGCCCATGCGAAAGATGAGGAGCATTTCGACGGTCCAGGGGCCGATGCCGCGGACTGCGGTGAGACGCTCAAGGATTTCAGCGTCGGGCATTTTGCGGATGGCTGCGTGGGTGGGCACGGTGCCGTCGAGGGTGCGGGCGGCCAGATCTTTGAGCGCCTTGATCTTGTTGCCGGAGACGCCGGCGGCGCGGAGGGGCTCGTCTGGGGTGTCAATGAGCAGCTGCGGATGGGGATCGCCGCCAAAGTATTCGCGGACGCGGCGGTGGATGGTGGCTGCGGCTTTACCGTGCAGCTGCTGGTAAAGGATGGACTCGATCAGGGATTCGAAGGGCGACGGGGCGGGGTCAAGGCGGAGCGTGAAGGGACCCGCGCAACGGATGAGTTCGGCGAGTTTGGGGTCGGCTGCCTGGAGGTGCGCGACGGCCTCGGCCGGGTCAAAGGGGAGTTTGCGGCTGCGGCCATTGTGGATCATGGGAGGAGTTTATCGCAGGGGCTGGGAACGGGGACGAAGGGGGCCGGAGCTCCGGGTGGGGTAGTCGATGCATAGGGCGCTAAGGCCGGACGTGCCTGCGGTATGCCGCAGTACAGTAGTACCATGCTACGAGTCCACAGGAGCAAAGGAGAAATCGAACCATGAACTTGAATCGATTTGTGATCGCCGGATTTGCGCTTGTCCTGGGAGTAACGGGAACGGGCATGACCAAAGCACATGCAATGCCACTGGGCGCAGTTGCCGAGGGCAATGGGCAGTACGGGGGCCAGTACGGGCAGGACCGGGACAGAGGTGGATGGGATACTCCACCGCGGGAGTTGCAGGACATTCAGCGTCAGGGATTTCGCGATGGAATCATCGGGGCGCAGAAGGACTTTGACAATCACCGCCGCTGGGACCCGAACAACCGGGACGAATACCGGAATCCGCATCTTCCGCCAGAGCAGCGGGAGGCGTACCGGGACGGATTCCGGCAAGGCTACCAGCGGGGCGAGGCTCACCTGACGGGACAGGACCAGCAACCACCGCCGGGATTTGGACGCGGCGGACAGGATGTGGGCCGCCAACCAGACCACGGCGGCCAGGAAATGGGCCGCGGACCGGGACCCGTCGGGCAGGATATGGGCCCGGCACGGGAAGTCCGGCGGCGTGGATTTGAGGAGGGGATCGACGGCGCGCTGCACGATCTGGACAATCGCCGACAGCCGAATCCTGAAAATCGCGACGAGTTCCGCCATCCGAATAACGTTCCGTACGAGTTGCAGGATGCGTACCGGGAAGGGTTCCGGATGGGCTACCAGCGGGGCATGGCGGCGTTGACGGGCGGGCAGGGGGACGATGACCGCTTCAACGGCCCGGGAAGCGATATTCGGCGGCGCGGCTTTGAAGACGGGGCCGAAGGCGCCATCCGGGATTGGGACAACCACCGGAACTGGGACCCGAATAATCGCGATGAGTACCGGCACCCGGTGAATGTACCGCGCGGGATGTGGGATATGTACAAGGACAGCTTCAGACGCGGCTACCAGCGGATGTCGAACGAGCTGTCGGGCTACCAGGACCGGCACTGAGCGAAGGGCCTGAGAAAGCGATTGGACACTTGAAACGCCTTGAGGGGCTCCTCGATTGAGCCCTTCAAGGCCGAAATTTTTTGAAGCTGCAAGAGGAGGAAGACTGGGATGAAACGCCGCGATTTTGTGAAAGCTATGTCGATTGTGGGAGCGGGGCTGACGGTGGGGCCTCGCGGAGCATTTCTTCTGAACGCCGAGGAGATGCAGCCAAATCCGGCAATCAAGCGGGTTGCGGTGATGTTCAAGTGCCACTTTGACGCGGGTTTCATTGATACGCAGTACAACGTGGTGCACAAATACTTCGATCAATATTTTCCTCATGCGATCGAGATTGCGCGGGCTGCGAACGAGGGGGGCAAGCGGCGCTACGTGTGGACGACGGGATCGTGGCTGCTGTTTGAGTACCTGGAACAGGCGTCGGCAGCGGACCGAAAGACGATGGAAGAGGCGATTGCACGGGGCGACATTGCCTGGCATGCGTTGCCGTTTACATGGCAGACGGAGATGCTGGACACGTCGATGATCGAAGGGAGCCTGGCGATTTCAAAGGCGCTGGATAAACGATTCGGAAAAACAACGACGGGCGCGAAGATGACGGATGTGCCGGGCCACACGCGAGGCATGATTGCGCCGCTTGAGAAACACGGCGTGGGATTGCTGGAGATTGGTGTGAACGGTGGATCGACGGCGGCGCAACTGCCGCCACTGTTTTTGTGGAAGGATCCTTCGGGGGCCAGCCTGCCGATGATGTACCACTGGGACTACGAGGGGATTGCGCTGGTTCCGGGATCGGATGTTGCGGTGGTAACGCGCGTGCGGGGCGACAACAGCGGTCCGCATACGGCTGAGGAGATTGCAAAGATTCACGCGGACCTGGCGGCGCGGTTCCCGAACGCGGAGATCACGGCGGGGAGTTTGAGCGACCTGGCGAATGCCGTGGCTCCGCACCGGGACAAGCTGCCGGTGGTGACCGAGGAGATTGGCGACACATGGATTCACGGATGTGCCAGCGACCCGAAGAAGGTGGCGCGGTACCGGGAAGTGGCGCGGTTGCGCGAGAGCTGGATTGCAAAAGGGCGCGTTTGCGGTGGGCGACGCGACTGATCTGCAATTGTTGCGGCACGTGCTGCTGGAGGCCGAACACACGTGGGGCACCGACACGAAGACGTGGCTGGATTTTTACAACTACGAGCCGGCTGATCTGAACGCGATGCTGGATACAAAGAAATACAAAGTGGTGGAGTGGAGCTGGATTGAGAAGCGGCAGGATTTGCTGGATGGCGTAGCGACGCTGCCTGAGGCTTTGCGCCAAGAGGCGATGGTGGCAATTGATGGCCTGGATGCGCGGTGGCCGATTGTGTCGCCCAGGGCAATGCCGGTGGATGCAAGCAAGGCGTTTGATACAGAGCATTTTGTTTTGGGGATCGACGCGAAGACCGGCGCGATAACGCGGCTGAAGAACAAAGCTACGGGGCGGGAGTGGGCGAGCAGGACGAATCCGGTGGCGCTGTTCACGTATCAGACGCTTTCGAACGAGCACTATCAGAAGTTCATGAGCGATTACCTGACGACGAAGGCGGATTGGGCAGCGAAGGATTTTGGCAAGCCGAACATCGAGCGGTTTGGAGCGAAGGATCAGGAGTGGCATGCGGATGCCGCGGAGGTCTCGGTGGAAGAAACGGCTGAGGCGCACCGGGTGCTGGTGAAGTTGACGATCAAGGACGATGAGGCGTTGTTTTTTGGCCGGGCGTCGTTTCCGCGCGCGGTGTTTGTGGAGATGGTGCTGCCGAAGGCGGAGGCGCGGATCGATTTGACGCTGACGTGGTTTGGCAAGCCGGCGACCCGGATGCCGGAGGCGCTGTGGCTGACCTTCAATCCGATTGCCGAGGACCAGAAGAGCTGGATGCTGGAGAAGACGGGCGAGGCGATTTCGCCGTTCGACGTGGTGACGTCGGGCAACCGGCATATGCATTGCGTGCAGAAGGGATTTGCTTACGGGCGCGGCGCGGATAAATTTGCGGTGGAGACGCTGGACGCGCCGATTGTGGCGCTGGGTGAACGATCGGCGCTGCTTTTCTCGAATGAGCAGCCGGATTTGAGCAAGGGTTTGCACTCGTGCCTGTACAACAACACGTGGGGGACGAACTACATCATGTGGTACGGGGAAGATGTGCGGGCGCGGTACGTTTTGCGCGGTTAAGCGGGTTTGCCCTAGTCAATGCCGTCGTCTCCGTCGTTCAGCAACTGTTAGTTCGGCGAGGGGCGCTCTACGTGATTAATTACGAGGATCTCAACGTGAGCCTTGCGCGATTCCAGTTTCAGCCCAAGCTGCTCCCGAAGGGCCGTAAAGATTGATGTTGTCGTTTCGTCCGTCGCGGATGCACTTGAGTCATTGGGGCCCATGGTGACACCACCCAGGACGAAATCATAGCGGCCTTTCAGTCCGGTCTCGTCGATCACCATGCGATTGCCGACCTCGTCGAAGTGGGACAGCCAATCGACGATCCTGGTCATTGTGCAGTCGGTCCCCGTGAACTGATGAGGTCCCGTTAACCTCACGAGCGGAAAAGACTGTGTCGAGCCCGTTGAAGTCTCGGCGACCTCCTTCATCTTGTGGCCACCGTCTGATACAACGAGCGCATAAACGGGAAGAGCACCTGTCTTGAAGCTGACTCCCAGTTGGAATCGATCAGCGAGGAGCGACTGAGCCATCAGCCTGTATTGGTTCATCAATTCTTCGGTGCTTGCTCCTTTGAGGGCGGCGGCCTCTGCATCTCCTACCCGCGCCTCAACGTTGAAGAAATCTGAGTTCATCCAGCCTGGCCCGCCAGCCAATTGATCGGCCGTCTTGGTGTGATACGCGAATTCGATTAGGTCCTTCAAGGAAAAATGCATTGCGGCAAAGCGGCCGCCCGAGATCTGAAATGCAGGTCTCGACTGGGCGTCCTTGTCCGGCTTGATGGTTGCCACTTCGAAAGAAGGCAGCGGACTGCCACTCCGATGCAGCAGCTGACCCAGGGCCGATTCAGGGATGCCGATCGCCATGAATCCGGCGACAAAGAGTGCTGCTCCGAGAAAAGCTCTTCCTCGTCCAACATGAATACGCATCGATATAAATGACCTCACAAGCCAGTCCCTGCGCCTACGCACCAGGCTCGCCAAGGATTACACACTTAGACGCCAGTGTCTCAATCTTTGATCCCGTTGTGGTTGGCGGGGCGACGTCCGCGCGCGGCCCCTGCGGGGCTCCGATGGTTCTTTGTGCCCCTATTCCCAGCGTCGAGACGCTGGGCTAACATCCCCTTGCGCCTGCGGCGCGGACTGGGAGGTGTGATGCAGGAAGAAATTTCTTCGTCTGATTCATTCTGGGACTGAGGGTGGGCGGAGATTGCGGCTGCATGCGCGGGCGCGGCCTGCGCTTGTACCATGATGGAAGCGACGGAACAGGAGCTCGAAAACAATCATGAAGATGCGTCCGGGGTCACAAACGGGATTTCTGCTTTGCGGCAAAGAATGGACTGACGGAGAGACGCTGGAGGTGCGGTCGCCGTGGGACCAGGGGCTGGTGGGGCGGGTGACGATTGCCACCCGTGCCGACGCGCGCCAGGCCGTGAATCATGCAGTGGCGAGCCTGCGGCGGACGCGGGCGCTGCCGCGCT
Organism: uncultured Acidobacteriaceae bacterium; assembly: GCA_963820245.1. Taxonomy (GTDB): domain Bacteria; phylum Acidobacteriota; class Terriglobia; order Terriglobales; family Acidobacteriaceae; genus Telmatobacter. The sequence goes on from CAWFZC010000005.1 coordinate 40,979, forward strand.
GGAAGCGGCGCGAGATTCTTGAGGATGTGGCCGCGGCGCTGATCGAACAAAAGGAGCGGTTCGCGCAATTGATTGTGGCCGAGGCGGGCAAGCCGGTGCGCGCGGCTCGCACTGAAGTGGATCGCGCGGTGGTGACGTTCAAGACTGCGGCGGAAGAGTCGGCGCGGCTGGGTGGAGAGAGCCTGCCGCTGGACCTGACGGAAGGCAACGAGGGCCGCTGGGGACTGGTGCAGCGTTTTCCAGTGGGTCCGATTCTGGCGATTACTCCGTTTAATTTTCCGCTGAACCTGGTGGCGCACAAACTGGCTCCGGCGATGGCGGCGGGCTGCCCGGTGATTTTGAAGCCGGCGCCGCAGACGCCGTTTACCGCGCTGGCGCTGGGCGAAGTGATTCTAAAGGCGGGCTGGCCGGAAGAGGCGCTGGCGGTGCTGACGCTGGACAATGCAGATACGGCGTGGCTGGCAGAGAAGGAAGACCGGGTGAAGCTGGTGAGCTTTACCGGATCAGCGAAGGTGGGCTGGGAACTGAAGGCGCATTCAGGACGGAAGAAGGTGCTGCTGGAACTGGGTGGCAATGCGGCGCTGATTGTGCACGGCGACTGGCCGGACCTGGAAGAGGCGGCGCGGCGAACAACACATGGAGCGTTCGGCTACGCGGGACAGGCATGCATCAGCGTGCAGCGCGTTTACGTGGAACGCACGGTGTTCCAATCGTTCCTTTGGAAAGTGGTGGAACATGCGTCGAAGCTGGTGTCGGGCAATCCGTCAGATGAGGCGACTGAGGTGGGTCCGCTGGTGAGGCTGAGCGATGCGGAGCGCGTAGAGCAATGGGTGAAGGAGGCCGTGGAAGGCGGCGCCAAGCTGATTGCGGGCGGCGGACGGCAGGGCTCCATGATGGAGCCGACGATTTTGACGGGCACCAAGCCGGGCATGAAGGTGCGCGACGAAGAAGCGTTTGGTCCAGTGGTGGCGATTGAGCCCTACGAGGATTTTGAAGAAGCGCTTGCCGAAGTGAATCACTCGAAGTATGGATTGCAGGCGGGGTTGATGACGCGCGACGCAGGGCGGATTCTTACCGCGTATCGCGAACTGGAAGTGGGCGCGCTGATTGTGGGCGACAGCCCGAACTGGCGGCTTGATCCGATGCCCTATGGCGGCGTGAAGGATTCAGGGCTGGGGCGCGAAGGCATCCGCTACGCGATGGAAGAGATGACCGAGCCGCGCATGCTGGTGATGACGGGGATTGGATAGAGGGTCAAATCAGAAGTTCGCCGCATGAGTTATACACACGAACCGCAGGTTCCCATTCGATTGCCCTCAGGGCAGGCTCTTTCCTTGAATGAGCGAAAAGCAACTGCAGATCCTTCGGTCGCCACGGCGACCTCTGGATGACAGTGCTGTTTTATTGAGTGCCTGTATGGTGTGCTCTGTATGACAGTCGGTTTTTTATATGAACTGCATACTCGAGACACTTTTCAATCGAGCTACTTTTTAGATTTTGCTTTTGCCTTGTGAGCGGCCCAACGCTTACGCTGCGCGTCAGCTATGCGCTTGCGGGCTTCCGGGCTGAGCACATGCCTCCTTTTTTTCCGTGTCTTGGGGGAGGCGCTGACGGATTGGAGAGTCGCAACGGCCGTGGAGCCGAGGCCTGCAAGCAGGGCACGGGCTTGAGTGAGGCGGGCAATTTCTGCGTCGATTTGAGCAACGATTGAATCAATAGCCATGAGTGAAGAATAAATTAGATAAACAATTTTGCACAGGATAGCTCGTGAATTGGAAATGAAGTTTGGGTCATAACAATTGAAAATGACTTGATAACTTGAGTAAGAGAATCTAACTTGGACCCTCTTGTTAACTTTTGCGCAGGTTGGGGGTGGGACGCGAAAGGGACGGCCATATGAGCCGTCCCATTTTGCTGGATCGAATGCGGCTGACTTACATGCCGAGATACTCGACGTGGACATAAGTGCCGAGGCGCACGTTATAGGCGAGATACCAGCCTGGATGGTCGGGGTCTTCGTAGATGACGATGTCATCGGAGTCCCAAAGCCAACCGTCACAGAAGGCGAGGTCGGCCGCCGCTACATCCCAATACCAACCGTTGAACCAGAAGCGGCCAGGGCCTCCGCCAGCGAGATGCCAGACATGGGAGCGGCCAAAGCCACCAGTGAACCGTCCGTGGGCGAAAGGCTGATCGACGTGGTAGTTGGGATCGTTGCGCCCGGTGTCATGACCGACCCAGGTCTTTCCGTCGACGTGAGGCACGTTGGGGTGGCCGGGCTGATCGCTGAAGTTGCGCTGCTGCTGGGGCGCGCTCGGCTGTTGGGCGTTGCGGGGTTGCTGGGAGTCGCGCGGCTGCTGGGGTGCGCTGGGCTGTGGCATGTGTTGGGCAGGAGCCGTCCTGACAGGCGCTGGGCCCCGGGACGGAATGGCCTGATGGGACGGCATTGACTGATGCCCCTGATGTTGCTGGGCAAACGCGGGGACGGCAAGGACGAGCAGTGCGGCCAGAGTTAGCTGGATGTTTTTCATTGCTACCTCCCGATAGCTTCATGCGACGGCGACGAACTTGAGCCAACGCCGAGCCATCAATTCGTACGTTAGATGCAACCCGAAAGCGGGCAGCATGTTTTCGTTCCGAAAAGAATAAGCCCCGCTGCCTGGGATGAGCAACGGGGCTAAGGTGCTGGAGAGGGGCGAGTTATCCGGCGACGGCTTAACTTGCGACTGCCACGGGGGCGCGACGCCAGGCGTAGAGCGGGAACTGGTTGGCGAGTTCGGCTACTTCGAGGCGAATGTGCTCGAGAGCGGCGTCGTCGTTGCGCACTTCAAGAGCCTTGGCGATCCAGGCGCCGATGGTGCGCATTTCCTGCTCCTTCATGCCACGGGTGGTGAGAGCGGGAGTCCCGACGCGAATGCCGGAGGGCTTGAGCGGCGGGTTGACGTCGTACGGGATGGAATTCTTGTTGACGGTGATACCTGCCTTGCCGAGAGCGAGCTCAGCCTCAGAGCCGAGGATACCTTTCTGGAAGACGTCCACGAGCATGAGGTGATTGTCAGTTCCGCCGGAGACGATGCGGAAGCCGGCGCCGGCAAGGCTCTCTGCGAGGACCTTGGCGTTGGCGACGGTTTGCGCGGCGTAGATTTTGAACTCGGGGCGCAACGCCTCAGCAAAGGCGACGGCCTTGGCGGCCACGATGTGCATGAGCGGGCCGCCCTGCTGGCCGGGGAAGACGGCCTTGTCAACGGCGGTGGCGAGATCCTGTCCGCAGAGGATGAGACCGGCGCGGGGACCGCGGAGGGTTTTGTGGGTGGTGGTGGTGGTGATGTGCGCGTGGGGCACGGGCGAAGGATGAACGCCACCTGCGACGAGGCCGGCGATGTGAGCCATGTCGAAGATGTAGAAGGCGCCAACCTTTTCGGCGATCTGGCGCATGCGGGCGAAGTCCCACAGGCGCGGATAGGCGCTGCCGCCTCCGATGATGGCCTTGGGCTTTTCACGGACGGCGATGGCTTCGAGCTCGTCATAGTCAATGAGCTCGGTGTCTTTGCGGACCTGGTAGAAGGTGGGCCGGTAGAGCTTGCCGCTGAAGCTGAGGCGATGGCCGTGGGTGAGGTGGCCGCCATGAGAGAGATCGAGGCCTAGGATGGTGTCGCCTGCCTGCAGAACGGCTGCGTAGGCCGAGGCGTTGGCCTGGGAGCCGGAGTGGGGTTGAACGTTGACGTGCTCGCCGCCAAAGATCTGTTTGGCGCGATCGCGAGCGAGGTTCTCGACCACGTCAGCGTACTCGCAACCGCCATAGTAGCGGCGGCCAGGGTAGCCCTCAGCGTATTTGTTCGTGAAGATGGAACCGGCCGCCTCGAGCACTGCTTCGGAGACGAAATTTTCGCTGGCGATCATCTCCAGCCCCTCGTGCTGGCGGAGGGTTTCGTGGTCAAGAGCGGCGGCGACTTCAGGGTCGACCTGGGCGAGGGTGAGCGACATGCGGTCAGTCATACAGAGATTTTACGGCAAAGTATGGGGAGTGGCCGACGGGACCTGTGGAGGAATTGGACGATTGGAATGGGTGGGTGGAATGGGTGGGCGATTCCCGGTATTCTTGTAAGAGGCGAGGTTGGCTTCCCCACCGGGCAGATTGGACGCGGTTTTGAGGGTCATTTCCTCAGGGGCTAAAGCCCCGGGGGTGATTTTAGTGAGGCTATGTACGGGCTAAAGCCCCGTACCCTTCGCTAAAGCTAGCACCCTGCAAAGCTGCCCACGAACGCGAAAACACAGGGTTTGGGCAAGAGGTACAAGGGAATGATACTGTCACCGGGATTGTCGGCGGTTGCGACGCTAGCAGGCATGGCGGCCGTGTTCGTGTGGCGGATTCGCGAAGGGCGGACCGCGGTGACGGTCCGGAAGATCCTGATTCCGCCTTTGGGGATGGCGACCGGCTTCTGCATGTTTGTGGTGCCGGGGTTCAGGGTGCCGCTGATGTGGGCCGTACCGGCGTTTTTGATTGGCGCGGTGGCGCTGGCCTATCCGCTCCTAGCTACTTCGCGGCTGGAGCGCGACGGTGACGCCATCATGATGAGGCGCTCCGGCGCGTTTTTTGCAGTGGTGATCGTGTTGGCGGCAATCCGGTTTGTGGCGCACAGCTACCTGGATACCGTGATCACGGTAGAGCAAACTGCGGGGCTGTTCTTCGTGCTGGCGTTCGGGATGATTCTTCGCTGGCGGCTGAATATGTTCTTCGAGTTTCGCGCGCTGACGGCGGGGACGCCGGAATAGTCCCGGGGGGTCAAGGTGCAGGTCTGGAAGACCCGCACGACAGCCGGCCGGGAGGCCGGCGCTACGTTCTCATCGCGAATCGGAGTTGGTTCCTTTCCATTCATGCGCTTAACCACCCCTCGGACGTAGGCCTGTCCCTTCACCCCAACGGACAGAAATCGTTCGTGGGGGACTCCGAGTCCACGGGGACCTGCGACCACGCAGGGAACGACACCCGAGCTGGCTTCGATGAAAGCGTAAAAGCAACCGCAGATCCCTCGTCTCGGCTCGGGATGACAGTGTTTATTTCCTGTTGAGATTCTGCAGAGATCGGCTCGGGATGACAGCGTGTTTTTTAGGCTCGGGATGACATTGTGTTTTTCCTGTTGACATTCAACAGAGGACTGTCGCATTGTTTCTGTTGAATAACTACAGGAGAGGCTATGGGCGAAAACAAGCCGGATGTACTGCAAGGGACGCTGGACCTGATGGTGCTGAAGACGCTGGAATCGATGGGGCCGCTGCACGGATACGGGATTGCGCGGCGCATTGAGCAGGTGAGCGGGAACGCATTGAGTCTGAACCAGGGAACGATTTATCCGGCGCTGTTGCGACTGGAGCAGCGGGCGTGGATCAAGGCCGAGTGGGGCGTGTCCGAGAGCAACCGACGCGCCAAGTTTTATTCGCTGAGCCGCGCCGGGCGCAAGCAGATTGAAAAGGAAACGGAAAACTGGGAGCGGGTTGCAGCGACGATGGCGCGGTTTCTAGCGCCTTCGAATTAGGAGGCTCGCATGGAGCTGATACGGATTCTGTTGAGCCGCTGCGCGGCTTTGTTCCGCAGACGCAAGCTGGATGAGCAGCTGGACGACGAAGTGCAGGCGCACATCGAGTTTGCCGTGGAAGAGAATGTGGCACGCGGCATGTCGCAAGAGGAGGCGTGGACCGCGGCGTTGCGCGCATTTGGAGGGGTGACGCAGGTCAAGGAGCAATACCGGACGCGGCGCGGCGTGCCCCTGCTGGAGCAAGCGTGGCGGGATGTGAAGTTTGGAGTGCGGCAATTGCGCAGGTCGCCGGGGTTTACGACGACAGCGATCCTGACGCTCGCGCTCGGCATTGGTGCTGTGACCTCGGTGTTCAGCGTGGTGGATACGGTGCTGCTGAAGCCGTTTGCTTTCCGCGATCCGGACAGCCTGGTCGTGATGCGCGAAACGCAGGAGGGGACCGAGAGTGGAACAAGGGTGCTGCCCGACAACTATCGGCACTTTGCCCGCCTGATGGGAAACACGAAAACGCTTGAGGGTGCTGCCATCTTTCGCTCGAACGGAGCGAGCGTGTCGCTGGGCAGCGACCATCCGCGTATTGTGGGCGCCGTGACGGCCTCAACAAGTTTTTTCAGGGTGCTTGGGGTACGGCCGATTCTTGGCCGCGACTTTGTGGACAGTGATGGCCAGGCAGGGGCCTCCCGGGTAGTGCTGTTGAGCTATGAAGGCTGGCAAAGCCTCTTTCAAGGCGATCCTCAGGTTGTGGGGCGGACGCTGATGAATGGCGGGCAGCCGGCGACGGTGATCGGGGTTCTTCCAGCGGGCGTGCGCTTCCCCGATATTGCAATTGCGCCAAGCCTTGCGACGCAGAGCAGCCTCGGGGCGCGAGAGAACGTGATCTTTGAGGCGTTGCAACCGAGCAAGTGGGACCTGAGCGCCGATGACAGCAACTATAACTACAGAGCGATTGCGCGGCTGAAGCCTGGCGTGACGAGGTCGCAGGCGCAGGCGGAACTTGAGGGCCTGCAGAATGCCTACACGCAATCGGCACATCTTGCGATTCGCCTGGGGGCGCAGTTGACGGCGCTGAATGCCGACGTGACTTCAGGGATCAGCGGTGCGCTATGGCTGATGTTTGCCGCAGTGGGCGGCGTGCTGCTGATTGCATGCGTGAACCTTGCGAACCTGCAACTGGTGCGGGCGGTCACCGCCGAGCGCGAGACGGCGGTTCGCGCAGCTTTGGGAGCAAGCAAGAGCCAACTAGTGATGGCGCGGCTTGCAGAAAGCCTGATTGTGGCAGTAGCCGGGGGAGTGGCGGGTGTTGCTCTTGCCGTTGCAGGCATAAGAATTTTTGTCGCGATCGCGCCGGGCAACATTCCGCGCCTGAACGAGGTGCGCTTGAGCCTGCCGGTGCTGCTTTTTGCCATGGCGCTCTCGGTTGCGGCAGCGATCGTGTTCGGAATCCTTCCGGCACTTCGCTCGATCAGCGTACAGCCGCAGAGCGCATTGCAAAGGAATTCGTCGCGCACGGCGAGTGCGCGGGAAGGCGGCGCCACGCGAAACCTGCTGGTGGGCGGGCAGGTTGCGTGCACAGTGGTGCTGCTGATTGTGACATCGCTGGTGCTGCGCAGCTTTTCGCGGCTGCTCCACCAGGACCGCGGCTTTGACACAAGCCATTTGACACTCGCCCTGGTTGACTTATTCTCACCGCAATACGGAGACAAGGTTGCGAACGTCGAGGAGGTCAAGCGGGCTTTTGTGGATCGAGCGATAACGGCGATTGGCGCGTTGCCGGGCGTAAAGCAAGTGTCAACTTCGAGCGCGATGCCGATGGCAGGCGAAACATGGATTGACCAGTTGAGCCGACCGGATCATCGGATACCTGACGCGCAAAAGCCGATGGTCAACGTTCGCTTTGTCAGCGAGGACTACTTGAAGACGATGCGGATTCCGCTGCTGGCGGGACGTGATTTTGCCGACAGCGACCGGGCTGATCCAAACGTGGTGCTGATCTCGGAAGGCACGGCGCAAGCGGGGTTCAAGGGCGAGAATCCATTGGGACGAAAGCTCGACTCAATCATTCCGGACGGCCAGCATGCGGTGACCGTGATTGGAGTGGTAGCGGACACACGCATCAACGGTTTGAAGAGCACGTCGCTGATTGTGTACGTGCCCTACTGGGCTTTTACGCCGTGGACACTTTCGTTTCTGGTACGCAGTACACAGGCAAGCGACGCGCTGATTCCGGAGATCCGGAAGACGATCTGGAACATCGATCCCACGGTGGCGATACCCGAACTGAAATCGATGGACGAACAGGTGGATGAGTCAGTGGCGACCGATCGATTTCAGACGGTGGTGTTGACGAGCTTTGGAGGCGCGGCACTGCTGCTGGCGCTGCTGGGGATTTACGGAGTGATGGCGTATTCGGTGTCACTTCGCCAACAGGAGTTCGGAATTCGCATCGCGCTTGGCTCAGGCAAGGCTGCGTTGATGAAACTGGTGCTGAGCCAGGCGGCGTACCCTGTGCTGCTGGGCGCAGGCGCGGGGCTTGGTGCGGCCCTGCTGGCGGTGCGCTGGGTGCACTGCCTGCTGTACCAGACGCCGGTTCTGGATCCGGTGTCAATTGGCGGCAGCCTGCTGGTGCTGCTGGTAGCCGCAACCCTAGCTGCGACGATCCCGGCAAGGCGCGCGGCATCCGTGGACCCGATGCGGACGTTGCGGATGGAATAAGCGCGCGAAAAAATCGGGAAACTTTAGTGTTATGACACGCAAACGAAGTTTGCCTTGAATTTGCTGGACTTAAGAGCTGCCGGACAAATACGAGGCGAAACGACGAGGAAATTGGTGCGTTTGGGTGGTTTTTCCTGGCCGGGAAATCTGGTATGTTGACGGATAAATGGCCAATAAAATGAGTGCAAAACGATGCGCAGCCATGCTGTCGGTGACGATGCTGGCGGCGGGCCTGCTGGCGATGGGAAATGCGGCCCATGCACAACAGTCAGGCTTGCAGGGCGCCGGGATAGACGCGGGGCTGCTGGTGAGAGCGAACGGCGGCGACGCCGCGGCACAAGTGGCTGTAGGCGAGAGCTACGAAGCGGGCAATGGTGTGCCCAAGGATTTGCAACAGGCGGCGACGTGGTACCAGAAGGCGGCCGACAAGAACAACATGAGCGGCGAGCTGCACATCGCAGCGCTTTATCGCGACGGCGGCAAGGGCTTTGCGCGCGACATGGCGCAGGCAGCGGAGTGGTACCGGAAGGCTGCGGACCAGGGCGACGTGGAAGCGGAGGCAACGATGGGTACGCTCTACTCCATGGGCCAGGGCGTTCAAGTGAATTACGCGGAAGCTTATTACTGGCTGTACCTGGCGGCCGCAGTGAAGGGCCCCAAGCAGGAAATGTATGCGGCCCACCGGCAGATGATGGGCGAGCACATCACGATTGATGAACAGAACGCGGCACTCGAGCGGGCTGCTGCGTGGAGGGCTGCGCACCCTCGGTGACGCGGGCTCGCTGATGGCGAAGGAACATTGGACTTTCAGCCTTGTTGCTTCAGGTCCTGCTCGGCAACTGCGAGCACGCGACCGCTGCCACGATCAATGAGAAAGACAATGAGCCGCAGAGGACCAGCTTGTTTCTCGTCGTTTGAAAACGCAGCGGACAACTGAATCAGGCGGCCGTCTGAGGAGAGAACTCCAAAATCCTTGAAGGCCCGCGCCACGGCTACATGATGAAGAGTGCGTCCGGCATTCTCTCCTCGGGTCACCTCGGTGTGCGTTTCATTCGCCGCAAGAACTGCAATGAGGGCTGCTTTGGTTCCGGCAGGAATGCGGACGGCAAAATGAACATTGCCGTGTGTCCATTGCGTTTTTTCAAGGTCGAGATCGAGCTTGGGGATGGTGATTGCGTGAGCAACGGCGCGCGTGAGTGCCGAGCTGTCGCTGCCAATGAGTTGCGTTTGACCATCGACGATCATCTGCGGGGTATAGACATCACTCAGGCCGAGGGCTCGCGCGTAGTCCTGCGGCCGCGTCGTGACTGAATCGAGCGAGAACGGGTCGCGCCAACCGAGGTGGTCCCAGTAGGTGACGTGTTCGCTGAGCACAATGACATGGGCGCCGGGAACAAACTGCGTTGCGTCGATGCGTGCGAGCAGGGCGTCGGCCGGAGGACAGTCGGAGCAGCCTTCAGAGGTGAACAACTCGACGAGGACGGGCTGCGCGCGCGGGGCGTTGGGAGTCTGGGCACAGGACGAGGCCGCGAGGGCAATGAAGATGATGGCTACGGTGAAGACCGCACGAACGCCCGGGAGTTTGGCGGGGAGTGGGAAAGCCATACTCATCAGATGATGGCGGAGGTGCGCGGGTTACAGGAAGGCCGGTGGTGAGGTTGCGGGGGCGGGTTCGCTATTCTTGTTTGCATGCTGACGCGGTGGACGATGCGTAGAGTGGGATTCGCTGGCCTTCTGTTTGCCGGGCTTGTCGCGATGAGGATTCCTGCAATGGCGCAGGCGGATGTTGTAACACTGACTCCGGCGGTCGTGGAGGCGGGTTCGCCGGTGCTGATCCAAGTGAATGGGGTGGATGCGCCCGCCACGGCTACGGTTGACGGCGAATGGATGGGGCGCAAGATCGAGTTCTTTCATGGGCGGGGCTGGCTGGCGCTTGCCGGCGTGGATGTGGCGAGTCCGACGGGGCCTTCCACGCTGAAGATTACTGTGACGGCGAATGGCGCGGCGCTGGACTTGAGCCGGACGGTGGTGATCCATGAGGCGCACTACAAGACCGAGTCGCTTACGGTGGCCGAAGGGTTCGTGGAGCCGAAGCCGGATGCACTGGCGCGGATCAATGCGGAGAGGGCACTGAAAGCCCGAGTGTTTGGCGAGAGCGCGCACGAGCGGCTGTGGGATGGTGATTTTCGCGTGCCAGTGGCGTCATCGCCGACGGACAGCTTTGGCGAACGGCGGATGTTCAACGGCAAGCTGGCCAGCATTCACCAGGGAATGGATTTTCGCGCACGCAAAGGGACGCCGGTACGTTCCGGGAACAGTGGCGTAGTGGTGCTGGCGCGCGGACTCTACTACGAGGGCAACTGCGTGGTGATCGATCATGGGCTGGGTTTGTTTTCGGTGTCGATGCACTTGAGCCGGATAGACGTGCACGAAGGACAGCATGTGGCGAAGGGCCAATTGCTGGGACTGAGCGGCGCAACAGGACGCGTGACAGGACCGCATCTGCACTGGGCGGTGCGCTGGGAGGGTGCGTATCTTGATCCGGCGAAGTTGCTGCGAATGGATCTGAGCGGCGTGCGCTAGCGGGTGACGGTTTCTTCTTCGGCCTGCACTGGCAATGAGATCGGGTGCAGAATGCCCGCGGCCTTTTCTTCGCGGAGGGCTTTGTAGGCGCGGTAGACGAACCAGCCCATGTACCAGCCATCGATAAATTTGTATGGGGTCTCGCCGGTGGTGTAATGGCCGCAGGGGAGCACGCGCGGTTCAAAGTTGAGACCGTGGCGGCGGAAGGCATCGACAACCTGGAGCGAGTACTCGCGCGGGAAGGTGAGATCGTAATCGGCGTAAACGAGCAGGACTTTTTTCTGCGGTCCGCCGGATTCGGCTCCGGCAAATTTTGGATAGTAATAGCAGGGACTGACGGCGGCCCAGAGGTCACGGACGCGGTCTTGCGTGAGACCGGCTTCATCGAGAGCCTGCTTGACGTGACGGGTGCTTTGGCCGGCCCAGGTTACGTCGCCGAATGCTGTTGATGCGTGGTTGAACGCGTTGACGCGGATGCGCGGGTCGTGGGCGCTGGCCAGATAGGCGTAGCAGGAACCGAGGCTGGTGCCGAGAACGCCGAAATGTTCGTAGCCCTGCTCCTCAAGCCAGTCAAGACAACAGCGAATATCGACGACGGCCTGGCGGCAGGCCATGAGCGTGCGGCCGATGTTGGCGCTGACGGAGTAGTCAGAGCGCTCAAGCTCTGCGGGACGGCGAATGTCGTGATAAGGCATGGAGAGGCGCAAAGCCGAGATGCCCATGCGATTGAAGATGGTGCAAAGCGAGTTGTGACTGAAGCCGTCAGAGTTCCACTGGGGCAAGACGACGATGGCTTGCTTGGGCCGGGCGGGATCTTTGTGAGCCGGGGCGGGATACCAGCGGGCGTTGACCAGGTCGTTCTCTGGGTAGGGCGTGCTCTCTGGCGAGGTGAAGCGGAGATACTGGGCCGGAGCGAGCTTTCCTTCTTCGGCCTGGCGGCGGATATCGGCTTCCTTGGCAAGCGTTTCCGGGCGGACGTTGGTGGGAAACAGCTCTGGATGGCGTTCTTCCAGGCGGAAGTCAGTGGGACGGCGGTAGCTGAAGAACTGGTTGCTATTCCGGATGAGGAGCTGGTTGATGCGGACCATGGCAGCTTCAGCCGCGGCGGGGTCGCGCTCAACTTCAGGGCCGGGGATCGCAGAAGCGAGGCCATGGCTCTCAAGAAAGGGAGCAATCCACTCAAAACCCCACTCGAGGGGGCGGACGACGCGATTTTCGTCGCGCGTGGTGAGGCGCGTCTCCCACTCGTACATCCAGCGCGCATACCATTCTTTGATCATCGATATACATCGATTTTATCAGTGATGGATGGGCGCGCGGCGGCGATCGAGCTGGGTTGGAATCAGGCGGATTTCCTGCGCAGCAGGCGGGGGATTTCCTGGGCGGCTAGCCAGATCGAGCTCAACAGCGTGAGGAGCGCGATGATGATCTGGGAGATGACGCAGTAGAGGCAATAGACCTCGAGAATGTCGCGCTCAACGTGCGTGAGATAGAGGGCGAAGGCCAGGCCGACGAGGGAAGCGGTGACGACCAGCAGGCGCTTGCGCATGAGGGCAAGAATCGCCAGGAGCAGGTAGCCGGCGATGCCGATGGCGGCGACGGGGACGTGATAGAGGACGGCGTAGGAGCTGTGGTTGACGATGCCGCAGTCCCAGCGTGCGTTGATGGAGCAGGGCTCGGTTGCGGTGGAATAGTGCACCTGAAGAGCCAGCGAGGAAACGATGACGCCGGCAATGGCCAACACAGCAAGGAGAACGCGCATGGGGTGAATGCCTCTCAAAGGCGATGATATAACCTGCGCCGCACGGGGTAGGATGAACCCATGAGACCGACGCCCAGTGGCGGACCGCGGATTGCGTTTTTCGGCGGCAGCTTTGACCCGCCCCATTTGGGCCACATTGCCGTGGCGCGGGCAGCCCGCAAGGCACTTGGGCTGGACACTGTACTGTTTGCGCCGGTTGGAACGCAGCCGTTGAAGCCGTCGGGGTCGACTGCCGGGTTCGATTACCGTGTAGCCATGACGGAGCTGGCAATTGAAGGCGAAACGGGGTTCGCGCTTTCGCTGGTGGACGCGCCGAGGCCTGATGGAATCCCCAACTATACGCTGGATACGCTCAAGCGGCTGGGGGAGGAGTTGCCGGCGGGGAGTACGGTCTATTGCCTGATGGGCGCCGACTCTCTGGCGGGGCTGCGGAAGTGGCATCGCGGCGAGGAGATTCCCTTCAGTGCACCGCTGATTGTGGCGTCGAGGCCGGGGCAGGCACTGGACAATTTGAAGGCGATGCTGCCGGATGGATTGAAGCTGGAGCCGGAGGATCCGGGCGCTCGGAATATCGGCGCGGGCAATATCGCACGATCAGGTGTTGAGATGCGGTGCTATCGGATTGAGGACCTGGCGGGAAGGCGGGCGCCGTTCTATCTATTGCCGGGGTTGGATGTGGAGATCAGCGCGTCAGAAATTCGTGAGGGGATTGGGGAGCTGGCTTGCGGGGGAGAGAGTGCTGGCTTGCGCGGGCTTCTGGCCCCTGCGGTGGAAGCCTATATCCGGGCGCACGGGCTGTATTGTCAGGGCGGCTAGGTCTTTTGCGATGGGGGCGGGTTTGCCGCTGCCGATTCGAAGAGATACGATTGACATGGAGAACTATTGGACCGAATGACACAATCAACCCAAACGCAACAGCAGGCAACCCAAACGCAGCAGCAGGCAACCGAAACGCAACAGCAGGCAACCGAAACGCGGCAGCAGGCAGCCAAAACGCAACAGCAGGCAAACAAGGCGCACCAGCAGACGCGCATTCTCGTACAGGCCGCAGCCGCGGCTTGTGAAGATAAAAAAGGCCTGGACACCCGCATTCTTGAGCTGGATCCGATTGACTCGGGGCTTTCTGACTTTTTCCTCGTAACCTCAGCCAGCAATGATCGCCAGGCGATTGCGATTGCCGATGAAATTGAGATTCGGCTGAAGCGCGAGTTCGGCGTGTACGCGAACTCCGTGGAGGGACGGCGCAAAGGCGACTGGATTCTGCTGGACTACGTGGATTTCGTGGTGCACGTGTTTCTGGCGGAGCGGCGCGCGTTCTACGACATTGAGCGGCTGCGCAAGTCGGCGCGGCCGTTGAGCCCTGCCGAGTTTGACGCGGAGCTGAAGGTTGCACTGGCGGAGAAGACACGGGCGGCAAGAAAGATCTCGAGCGACAAACCGAAGACTGTGCCCGCAAAAGCCGCGGCAGTGGCGAAGCCGAAGAAGGCTGTGAAGAAGGCAGTCGCCAAAAAGATCGCCGTGAAGAGGGCGCCCGTGAAAAAGGCGGCGGCAAAGCGCGGCTCTGCGAAGAAGTAGAAGATTTTGAGTTTGGTGCGCGCGGAGCTCATGCCATAAGTCGCAAAGAGCAACCGCAGATCTTTCGACTCCGGTCACCGCGGCGACCTCCGCTCGAGATGACAGGACAGATTTCGCCGCGTGCTCTCCCAGGTCTACCGCCGCGGCGGACGAGACCTGGGGCACCTGACGTTGTTCATGCCGAGCAGAGCTTAGCTCTGGCCGTCGCCCTTCTCTTCTTCCTTCTTCTCGATGAAGTTGGTGATCGCCTCGGTGCCTTCGAATCCGGCGATGGCGGCTATGCCTTCAGTGATGATTCCGGCATTCGGGTCCAGCTTTTTGGCGGCTTCAACAGCGGCAAATGCGCCAGCTGCTTCTTCAAGTATGCCCATCGTGTTCTCCTTTTCGATTGTCGAACCGGCGGGATCTGGGGACCTGCCCGGCTCGAAGATGTCCAAGAATAGCACGGAGTGTTTCCGGGAGGGCTTCGGGAATTTTCCACATTGCAGGGGCGCGGAAAAGGCAAAAGGGGCACCCTGGCGGGCGCCCCTTTTGCTTACTTCCTCCGGATGAAAGTGTTTGGGTTAGAAGTTAATGCGCAGGGCAAACTGGCCGAAGCGACGCTCGTCGTTTGCGCCACCACCATTGCCGATACCGCCCTTGGATGCCTGGATCAGCGGCTCCACATTCCCCTGGAAGTCAAGGTCGGGCCCATCTGTGCTGGCGGCATCGTTGTTACCCTCCAGCAGGAACAGGTTGTGGTGGTTCAGGATGTTGAAGCCTTCCGCACGGAACTCAAGATTCAACTTCTCGTGGATCGGGAAGGTCTTGGCGACCGCCAGGTCCACGTTCCAGAATCCTGGTCCGCGGAAGGAGTTGCGGCTGATCATGGACGTGGGCCACGGACCCCAATCGGATATACCACCGAGCGCCGGATTGCTCCACGAGTTGGCGCCGGGAAGCGTGCCGATGTTGTAGGTATTGGAACCATTGCCCGAGGTCCCCCTCGGAATCGCATTGTACTTGTGTTGGGTGACCGGTTCGTCGGGCGTGTAGCGCGCAACGTTGTAACCTGTGGCGTCATTGGTCGAATCGTAGTAGGTGAAGGGTGTACCAGTGTGGGCGACGTAAATCGCAGACACCTGCCAGCCGCCTAGAGTTTCTCCCAACGGGCTGCTCTGGTCCTTGAAGTAGGGGTCTGTGTACATTGGCGCCACAACCAGCCGCTGCCGTACATCGAGATCACCGTTGCCCCAGTCCATGGCTGGATTGAAGGGGTTGGTATACCCGAGGCTGAACTCGTTGTTGGACTCAGAGAACGTCGTGCTCAGATCGTCCAATTGATGCGCGAAGGTGTAATTTGCGACCACACCGAGTCCGGTCTGACGGACGTTCGTGCTCTGGAATTCGAGGTTCACGCCCTGGTAATGCGAGGCTGCGCCGGAGCCACGGTTGTTGATGTTCGAGTACTGATTGTTGAGGCGGGTGAGAGCCGACTTCCCGCTGACGGGATCGGTATACGGATCTCCGAGGATAACGTTGCCGCTGCCCAGCCCATTGAAGTTCTTGATGTCGTAGAGGTGAATGCTGTGCGCACCAACATAGTCGATGGATGCGACGGTGTTACGCGTCAACTCGTGCTCGATGGCCAGGCTCCAGAACTGGGTTTGCGCTGTGCGGATGTTCTGGTCAACCCAGCGGCCGCTGGTGGGCGGCAGGCAGGCTGCCGGGTAGCAAGGCGAAGTAAGCGGCGCTGCATTGCCAGCGAGCGGGCCGGCGTTGGAGTTGGTGACGGCAAGCGGCTGCGCAGTCGTACTGTTGATGACGATAACCGCATAGGCCGGCGGATTCTGAATTACGTTGAAGGTGACGTTGCCAAAGTTGCGCTCGTAGGAGATGCCGAAGCCGCCGCGAACCGAGTCACGTCCGTTGCCGAATACGTCGTAAGCGAAGCCGAGGCGCGGCGAAACGGTGCCGTAACTTGGCTTCCACAGTTCGTTGCCGATGGGAGCCTTCGGCGTGGAATAGATCTGCCCGTTGCGGATCTGCTCTCCAAGATTGGAACCGGACCCATAGTAGTAGTTTGAGTCGAGATTCTTATTGTCGTTGTGCTGGACGCCGTAGAATTCGTAGCGGACACCGTAGTTAAAGGCGAACTTGGGGGTTAACTTCCAGGCATCCTGAGCGTAGGCCGCCCATTCCTTGAAGCGGTCGCTGCGAGCGAAGCTCGGCGCGGTTGCGGGAAGTTTAATGGAGCATCCCGCCGTTGGTGTTAGGGCACCCGTGTAGGGGTTCTTGTAGCAGGGCAGGGCCCCGTTCGGGTTCACCGCGGCCTCGAACTCATACATGCCGGTGCCGGAATTGAGCACCTGAAGGCCTGCTGTTCTGTTGATGCCCAACTGCTCGGTCGCTTGCGCATAGGCGCCGTAAGCGTTGTTGTCCTGGATGTAAACCAGCTGCACGCCGGCCTGCATCGCGTGTTTGCCTTTCGTCCAGTTCAGATCCTGGTTGATCTGGGACGTGTTCTGCGGGCCGCCATAGGGCAGGCCACCGTTGGCTGGGTTTGTGTCATAGAAGCCAGGCAGTTGAATCAGCGTTCCCGTGCCCGGAATGGTGGCGTTTGTCGCGACATCGAGCGTGGGGACGTTCTGCAACGAAGTTTGGTAGGAGTTGAAGGTGTTGAAGCGGCTGAAACTCAGCTTTGTGTTGGTGACAAGGGAGGGGCTGAACTCATGAGAAAAGTTAAGGAGATATGCCTGGTTGGTCACAGTCCCACCCACATCGTACTTCGCATAGGGTGATGCGAAGTCGCCGCCGGGCGTATCCACTTCCTTGTAGTCGACAAAGCGGAAGAACATCTGGGACTTGTCGCTGGGATTGTAGTCGCCACGTGCAACGAAATTGTAGGTGTCCTGCGGAACACCGCCGCCGGCGTTTGTCGGCGCCTTGTAGGAAACGATGCCGAAGGTAGGAAGAGTGGGGCTGAGACTGCAGCTGGGAGGAATCGGCGCTGTCGTGCAGGCCGTGGAAGTTGGATCCGTCAGCGCCGCGCCATAGACCTGCGATGCCGTGTAGGTCTGGGTGAAGGTGGTCGGAGCGCCCGCGCCATAGGTGCTGAAGAAGCTCTGTATGTTCGAAGCGGAAGCTGCCAGGAATTGGGGGGTGGGGATGCCGGCAGTGACAGAGGCAGCGCTGCGAACCTTGATCCACTCGCCGCTTCCGAAGAAGAACAGCTTGTCCTTCATCACCGGGCCGCCCACGTCGAAGCCGTACTGGTTGCGCGTGTAGGTGCCCTTCGGATTGCCTTCCTGATCGTTTGTCTCAGTGTTCGAGGTAAAGGCAGAAATGCGGTTATATTCCCAGGCGTTGCCATGGAAGGCGTTGGTGCCGGCCTTTGTGGTTACGTTAACCACGCCGCCCGATGCGCGCCCATACTGAGGCAGGAAGTTGCTGGTATCGACGGTGTACTCCTGCATCGCATCCTGGGGAATGAAGATTCCGATGCCGTCACTGAAGACGCTGATGTTCTCAACGCCGTCGAGCAGAATCTCGGTGCCGGTGGAGCGCTGTCCATTGATGTTGAAGCCTACACCGCGCGTGGTCGAGTTCTGCGCGTTCGATTGTGCGCCTGTTCCTGAGCCGGATGATCCGGCATCACCGTTGGAGATATTGCCGGCAATCGCGACGAAGTCGTAGGGATTGCGGGTGAGGCTGGGCATCATCTGAACCTGCTGGGCGCTGACGACCTGCGAAATCTCCTGCGTCTGGGTGTTGACCTGTGCGCCGCCTTCGCCCACCACTTCAATTTCGGTGACGGCCGCACTGACAGAGAGCTTGGCGTCAAGCGTCAAATGGCTTCCGACAGTGACTTCGACCTTGGCCATGTGGGGCTTGAAGTTGCCCGAAGAGATGGTGACCTCGTAGAGGGCCGGCTCAAGCGCCACAACCAAATAAGAGCCTGTGGAGGAGCTGACAGCGTTGCGCACGTAATTCGTGGCCATGTTCTTCACGGCGATGGTCGCTCCGGGGACCACGGCCCCTGACTGGTCAGTGACGACTCCGGAGATCTGGCCGGTTTCAACCTGCGCGGAGGCAACTAACGTTGACAAAAGCAACACAGAAAAAACGCCAGCGACAAGAGCGGCAACGGTCTTGAAGCCAAATTTGGTTCCACGGGTTGGCAAAGCGTTCGAAAGAAAACGCCGGGTAGAAATCTGGAAAAATTGCATTGAACTCCTCCAATTATGATTTGGGATCTGTTTGAGCCGAATCGAAGCTCACCGATTTTCAAGTCCTGCCGTTCTAGCCTGGCGCGGTTGAACCGGACTTGCCGGTAGCTTTAAAAGTGAAACAAGAGCCTTAAGGTTGCTTGAAAGGACTGAAGGTAGATACCCCTCGCGCAACCCGTGGGTCGCCGAGCGGAATTTCTGTGACGTGCCTGGTTACGGAAGTGTTAAAGGCACGAAGGATGCCATTCTTTGAGGGTGCAAGAAAATTCTTCCATCTTCTGCAACTAAAGTACTTAGCTGGATTGCGTGGAAGCTTTGGAAGTCATAAAAATATGAATATTTGTAGAAAATTGCTGAAATATCCCAAATACGGGCAGGGGTTTCCGGTTTCGGGAGAGCTCTCGGAGGGGGTTATCGGGGGGTTTGAGGGCAAAAACCCGGTCGCGGCGGGCTGCATTGAGGTCTTGGGACCGTGGGGCAAATTCCTCAGGTTGTGGGGGTTGGGATATGCTCCTTGGCATGCAGATTACGCTGGCCGCGATTGGAAGCCGGAGCACCGGGAAGGACGGGCTGGAAACGCTTGTCCAGGGCTACCTGGAACGCTGCTCGGCCTGGGCGCAATGCCGGACGGAGGTCTTCAAGACCGAGGAGGCGCTGCTGGACTGGCTGGGCCGCCAGCAGGGCCGGACGCAGGCAAAGGTGGTGTTGCTGGATAGCCGCGGGCGCAAGATGACGTCAGAGGCCTTTGCGGGGTGGCTGGGGTCGCGGCGCGACGAGGGGAGCCAGCACGTGGTTTTCGCCATTGGCCCGGCCAGCGGCTGGACGGAGGCGGCGCGCAAGCAGGCACAATTGCTGCTGAGCCTGGGCGAGATGACCCTGGCCCACGCGCTGGCGCGCCTGGTGATGGCAGAACAAATCTACCGGGCATATACAATTTTGACGGGCCACCCGTACCACGCGGGGCATTGAAAGGCAGGGTTCAGAGATCAGAGATCAGAGATCAGATTTTGGCGGGCCGACTTTTGACTGGAAGCGACTATGACGGAATCACGGCGGGGATTGCTTTTGATCAATACCGGACCCGGCAAGGGGAAGACGACGGCCGCGCTGGGAACGGCGATGCGCGCCTTGGGCAACGGGATGCGGGTGCTGATGCTGCAGTTTCTGAAGGGGTCGTGGCACTACGGGGAGCTGGATGCGGCGACGGCTTTCGGATCGAATTTTGTTTTGAAGCAGATGGGGCGCGGGTTTGTGAAGGTGGGCGGCGCGGAGACCGATCCGGAGGACGTGCGGTTGGTTGAGGCAGCGTGGGCCGAAGCGCGCGCGGCGATCTACTCCGGCGACTGGGACATGGTGGTGCTGGACGAAATTAACTATGCCATCAGTTACAAGATGCTGGATGCGGCGATTGTGGCGGAGGCGCTGCGCGGAAGGCCTGAGATGGTGCATGTGATTCTGACCGGACGCAATGCGCATCCTCTGCTGGTGGAGCTGGCCGATACCGTGACCGAGATGCGGGAAGTGAAGCATGCTTACGAGAAGGGGATTCTGGCGCAGCGCGGCATTGAGTATTGATGAGCGGCGGCGCGGCGGGCAAAAGCGGAAGTGAATCGAGAAAAGGAGACGGACCTTGGAAGCAAGCAACCTGCATCGCTGGGACGAGATTGAGCCCGAACAGTTGAACCCGCTGACGACGCGCCAATACGTGGTGGGCACCAACACCATGCTCGCTCGACTGGTGCTGAAGAAGGGCGCGCATGTGCCTCTGCACAGCCACATGCATGAACAGATCAGCCATGTGGTGGAGGGAAAGCTGGAGTTCCTGATGGAGGGGAAGTCCGTGATGGTGCAGGCCGGCGAGATTCTGTGTATACCGCCGCATGTGCCCCACGCGGTGAATTCTTTGCAAGACTCGGTCGCGCTGGACATCTTCAATCCGCCGCGGCAGGATTGGATTGACGGAGACGACGCTTATCTCGCGGATGAGGCAGTTGGGCCGGGAATCGGCTGGGTTCAGAAACTCAGCGCGATCGGCGGAGTAGGCTCGTGGCTAAAGCCACTTATTCTGACGTTGAAGCCTTAGGGGCCTGAAGGGGCCCCTGCTCGCTTCGTCAATGCATTCGCAAAGCGCAATTCGGGTGCTATCCATTTACAATTGGGTTCGGTATGTCCTGGTTCAAGCGCGAGAACGGCGAATACGAGTCAGTGCCCGTCCCTGAGGTTGGTGGGGATTCGGGCGAAAAAAACGTGCGCACGGAAGGTCTGTGGATCAAGTGCCTGGGCTGCCGGGCAGTGATCTGGAAGGCTGAGCTCGAAGCCAACCTGAATGTGTGTCCCAAGTGCCAGCACCACTTCAAACTGGGCGCACAGCAACGCATCGAGCTGCTTCTGGAGCCAGGGTACGAGCTTGTAGATATGGGTCTGCGATCGAACGACCCTTTGAACTTTACCGACATAA
Source organism: uncultured Acidobacteriaceae bacterium (assembly GCA_963820245.1). GTDB lineage: Bacteria > Acidobacteriota > Terriglobia > Terriglobales > Acidobacteriaceae > Telmatobacter. Next base: position 61,811 of record CAWFZC010000005.1, read on the forward strand.
AGCCCTACAAGGTGCGTCTGCGCAATGCGCAGCAGGCAACCGGGCTGAACGACGCAATTGTGAACGCCGTGGGGCAGATGGGACCGCACTCAGTGGTTCTGAGCGCCATGGAGTACGGTTTTATTGGCGGATCGATGGGCGCCGTGGTGGGCGAGACGATTGCGCGCGCCGTGGACCGCGCCCGGCTGGGCCGCAAGCCTCTGATCATCGTGGCCGCCTCAGGCGGAGCGCGCATGATGGAAGGCGTGGTGAGCCTGATGCAGATGGCGAAGATTTCTACCGCGCTGGCGCAACTGGACGAAGCGCGGGTGCCGTACATCTGCGTCCTCACAGATCCAACGACAGGCGGCGTGACGGCGAGCTTTGCGATGCTGGGCGACCTGAATATTGCCGAGCCGGGTGCGCTGATCGGTTTTGCCGGACCGCGGGTGATTGAGCAGACCATCCGGCAAAAGCTGCCCGATGGATTTCAGCGCTCGGAATTTCTGCTGGAGAAGGGTTTTCTGGATGCGGTGGTGCACAGGCGCGATCTGCAGAACTACCTGATCAGGGCGCTCGATTTTATGAAGAAGTAAGTTGCGCCTTAGGTAAGCAGAGGCCCGGTCAGACGACCGGGCCTCTGTATTTGGGTTGGAGGATGTTGGACTAGAACTCGAGGCGCAGTGAGAACTGGGCTACGCGCGCGCTGTTGGATGTGCTGCCAATCTGACCGAACTGGGAAGCATTCGCGACGATGTTCAGTGATCCCGTCCCAAAATTGGGGTGGTTGAGAAGGTTGAACGCGTCTGCTCGGAAGTTGAGGTTCAGCTTGTCCAACAGGACTGGGAAATTCTTGCCGAGGCCGGCATCAAGCAGAAATGCGCCGGGGCCGCGAATGTTGTTGCGCTGTCCGTATTCAATGCCAATGGGACCTCTGAATTCAGACAACACCTTCGCTGCGCCTGCGGCTCCACCCTTGAAACCGTAGACCGTGTTGCTGTTGTGGTCAGTGTTGACCACCGTTTTGAGATCGGCTTTGCTTCCGGTGAAGATGGCGGGGTCAAGATTGTTGAAGGAGCCGAGGAAGGCGTCAGAGATCGCCGACTGGGGCACGCCGGTGCGATACGAGGGAAGTCCGGAGACGCTCCATCCGCCGAACGCCGCGTCGGCCCAGCGCGGTGAATTATTCATGAGCATCTTGCCACGGCCCACGGGTAGCTCCCACAGAAAATTTGCGTTGAGCTCCTGCCTCACGTCGAAATCAGAGTCGCCGCGGCAGGCCCTCGGAGAAAGGACGTCGCAGATGAAGTTGCTGGCGGTGAACAGTGAGTTGTTATTGGCGCTGACAGACGTGTTGTCAATCGAGTGCGACCAAGTGTAGTTGAACTCGAAGCGCACGCCGTCCGACATGTTCTTATCCAACGTGACCAGCAGGCCATGGTAGTTGGAAGAACCCATGTTGGTGAAGTACGTGTTGCTTCCAAATTGAGAGGGGATGCCTACGTTGGTGGGAAGCAAGCCGGTGTACCCGTAGTTGTAAGTAAAGCCTGCCAGTTGGTAGAGCGAATCGGAAATATCGCCGCGATAAGCATAGTCGTATGCGTATGCCGCGATAATAGCGGTGTTGCTGGCGACACCGAGAGACGGTGCCCAGCCGCCGCCGAGCACGTCTTCAAACCACGGCTGTGGCGTGACGTTTGTATAGTCTTTGCCGGCCCTCAGCTCGTTTGTCAGGCCTGCGAACGCAGCCGACATGGACTGGGTGGAACCACCGGTGTAATCGGGAACGTCGATAACCTGGTTGGCGTCAGCATCCGCCGTTAGGCGGCGGCCGAGCCTGCCTACGTAATTCACCTTGAGAATCAAGTTGCCGGGGAGCTCCCGCTCGACTCCAGCATTGAAGACGATCGAATAGGGATCCTTGAGTTTTGGGTCGATGACAAAGTTGGTCTCGCCGGCTGCCAGTCCATAAGGGTTTCCGAAGCTGTCAATATAGGGTGGATTTGTGAATTGGGGTGGCGGATTCAGCGACGCGGAGTAGGAGAGATTCGAGCCAACTCGCGGGTCGGATGCAAGGGCCGCATCGGGGCCAGCTGCTCCGCCAGTCGGAAACTGATTGACAGCGGAATTGGCGAATAGATTCGGAATCTGGTCTTGAAGAAAATTGATGGCGTTGATCACAGTGCGGTCGTAGAGTATGCCGGCGCTTCCGTTGATGACCGTGTTTTGCGAGTTGAAGGGAGTGAACGCGAAGGCCACGCGGGGTGCGAGGTCTTTGTAGTTTGGGGCATACAGGTTCGGTCCGTGGTTTGCTTTTCCGGCAAGCGTATAGCTATAGATAGGAAGACCTGAATTGCTGGTGTCGCCAGCTTTGCCCTGGGCCAGGCGATCGGCAATGAAGGTGCTTAATGGGATGGGGGTTGATATTGATTCATCCCCGTGCGCTTCAAACGGCACTGAGTACAACTGGTAGCGCACACCATACGACAACGTCAGCTTCGGGTTGATCTTCCAGGTATCGCCAAAGTATGCCTCGGTTTGGAAGTAGCGATAGGCTCTGGGAGCGCCGCTTCCTTCAGGCTGCGCGACGAGCTTGTTGTCGAAGACGTAGTTGCTTGCGATTGTTCCAATCACACCGAGCCCGGTGGCAAACAGGTTGTCAAAATCGTTAATGGCCACCAGGTTGGCGCCCACGTTAATGTCGGGCGGACGGACGGTCGCATCGAGGCCACTGCCCAACGCTGCACCCTGCAGGCCGACGCCCACAAAGTTGAAGTTATTGGTCAGAGTGCTGTTCGTCTTTATGAATTTGAACGTGCCGCCAAAAGTGAGACTGTGGTTTCCCTTTTGCCAATTGAAGTCGTCTCGCACCATGGGGACCGGAATGCGGCGGTGCTGCCCGTTGAAGTCGGTGTATGGGCTGCTCAAACAGATGGAGCAGGATGGTCCGTTGCCGAAGTTGAATTGGTTGGCCCCGGTCGGGTTATAGAGATCAGGGAAGTTCAACTTGGAGATGGTGTCGCCGTAGTAGAGGGCATTCACCTTATTCTTGCCAATATCCCAGACATGGCTGACGACGTAGGAGTAACTGCGGTCGAATGCCGGGTGGGTGTTCGGGTCGGACGGAAATTGGGGAAGTACCGGGACATAATCTTCGTGATTAATCGTGAAGCGACCAAAGATCAATTGTGTGGGCGTCAGGTTGTAATCGACGCGGCCGACGTAGCTGACATTGTTGTCAGGCGTTGGATATGTAAATCGATAACCACCAGTATTGACGCCGTCGCCTTGAGAGGTGTCGTTTGCGGGTTGATAGCGGCTTGCAATGTAGGAGAGTTCCGCGGTATCAAGTCCGATGCCGGCCGGGTCAAGTGCCTGAACGCTGGAAGCGCTCAACGGTGTAATGCAGTTGTTCTGATTATTGTTGACGCGGCTTGTGTCGTCGCACCCTGGATTGCTGTTGATGTAGTTGAGTTCGCCCGCGAGGAGGCCGCCATCGTTTGCCGGCAGCGGAACAATCGGCTCGCCGATTCCCGACTCAACAATGCGTGATTCGGCCCAGTTGAAGAAGAAGAACAGCTTGTCCCGCTTGATGGGGCCGCCGAAATTTCCGCCAAACTGATTCTGGATGAGCGGTGTGCGTGGGACGCCGATGAGGTTATTGAACCAGTCATTCGCAACGGTGGAGGTATCGCGGTGGTATTCGTTCACGTTGCCGTGAAAAGCGTTTGTTCCGTTCTTCGTGACCAATTGAAACTGACCTCCGCTTCCGGTACCGGCACCGGAGGTTAGCCCCGCGACTGCGCCGGTGAACTGTTGCACAGAATCTACCGGGGCCGGAAGGGTCAGGAAAAAGGTCTGTCCAGTACTCACGTCATCCACATCCAAGCCGTCCACCGTCGTTTCCGACTGGTCGATGCGCGCGCCGGTGACTGCACCCTGACTCGAATCGACGCCGGCCTGTTGATAGAACAAGGTCGAAATGCCGCGAGTGCGGTCGTAGACAGGCAGATCGTTTAACTGTTGAACGTCGATATTATTGCCGATGGTGGCGTCGGTCGTGTCGAGCGTGACGGTCGCGTTCCCTGCCGATACTGAGACCGTCTGGGATTCACCACCGACGCTTAGCTCAGCATTCTGCGTACGCGGCACCGCGACGTTGAGCGTGATATCGGAGATCATCTCGCGGGCAAAGCCCCCATGGGTGAAAGTGACCATGTAACCGGATCCCGGAGGGATATTGGGAAAGCGGTATGAGCCGAGGCTGTCTGTTTGCTCGGTGAACGAGACACCGGTGGAGAGATTGGTCAGCGTCACAGTGGTGCCGGGAATCACGGCGCCGGTTTTGTCGGAGACCACGCCGACCATGGAAGAACTGTCTTGCGCAGAGAGAAGAGCTGCAGCGGAGAGAACGATGATCAACAAGGCGAACCTGGTAAGCGAATGGCGCATTTTCTGGGATCTCCTTGGACAATCGAAGTTGTTCTTCTTCAGCCAGCACGGGGAGCCCGCCTGGAGTTGGATCTTGCCTTGGGTTAGCTCGCGATCGTCGAACAAGGGACCGCGCAGTCGTGCGCATGAAGAGCTTGCCTTGCGGAATTGATGTCAGCCGAGCGCTGGCCGCAATCGCCCGATTCAGGAGGTGCAACCGAGTGGGCGAGAGAACCAAGGCTCGTTGAAGACGTGGCCGGCTCCGCGAGGAAGCAAGTCCCTCTGGAGCCCAACCTAAATTGGGGCCACCGGCCTGGGGAATCCCACGTTTGGGCAGATACAACTACACATTCATAGCAACCTGATTGCTATGGTTGTAGATGGTTCATTTCCTGTTTCTTAGGGATGCGATGGGGATGATGCAGGGTTTCTCTGCGGGAAATCTCAAATTTTGTACGAGCAGATCTTTAGAGGGCGGGGGGATATTGAGGGGCTGTGCCAGTCAGTGGCAACTAGGGCGAGCTACGCGGCTTTCATGAAGGGCAAGGTTCCGTTCAGGGTGTAGCGGAATCCTCGTTGGAGTCCGGCGCTCTGCTTTGTGAAAGCTTAGGAGCCTCAGCATTCGCCGCCTCAAGACATAAGCCCCGGATCGCTCCGGGGCTTATGCGTGGTAAATGCAAAATCAGTTTTGCGATCGTTCTTTGCCCACAGACTTCTAGAAGTCGAACCGGCCGCTGAGCTGGCCTTGACGACCACTGGCGCCGATCGAATTTCCGAAGTTGCTGCTGTTGATATCGCCAACCGGGTTGGCCCACTCGACATGGCCGTCCACGTCAAAGAAGGCGGCCTGCAGCGTGAAGCTATAGTGCTCGGAAAGCTGCAGGTGCTTGGAGACAGCCATGTCGACGTTGTAGGTGCGCGGACCATAGAGGTTCTGACGATCGCCGGGGACGTCGCAGAACAGGCCATGGTTGACGGTAGCCGGACAGGTGTAGCTGCCCCAGGTACCCAGCTTGATGTAGCCGGTTCCCTTGCTGCCCGTACCGGACAGGCTTGGCCCGTGCAGGATTGAGTTCTTGATGCTGCCCGTACCCGTGTAGACGGCTGGCTCTACACCCGTAACACCATCCTTGTTGGGATCGTAGCTTGCCGAACTGTTCTTGATGTAGATCGGCGTGCCGGCGCCCATGGTCGCGATAGGCGAGATGCCCCAGCCACCGAGGAGCAGGCGGTGCGCGGCGGACACGGTCTGGTAGTTGACGATCAGCTTGAAGTTGTGGCGCTGGTCGAAGTCGGCCGGGCCATAAACGTGCGAGGGGTTGTACGGGGTGGTGATACCAGTCCCGCCGCTCTTGACGGTGAAGACGTCTGAGATCTGGTCCATCGCCTTGCTGTAGGTGTAGTTTGCGTTGAACTGGAGGCCGTTGGTGTAGCTGCGACGGATGCTGACCTGGCCGCCACTGTAGTTTGAGCTGAAGCCGTTGGTGCGGAAGTTGTCAGACGCGAAGGTGGAATTGGGACGGGCCGTGGACATCTGCGCGGTGGTGAGGCCGGCGGCTGCGCATGCTGTCTTCTGAGCGGCGGTATTGCAGGCCAGGCGCCCTTCGAAGGTGTTTGCGTTCATCAGGCCGATAAGCTGGCGGCCCAGAGTTCCGATGTAGTTAGCCTCGACGACATAGCCCTTGAAGCCCGTCTCCACGCCGAAGTGGAGCTGCTCGTAGTAGGCAGTCTTGAGGTGCTGGTTGACGTGCCGGGGCACGGCTCCGGCGCCTGACAAGAAGGAGTTTCCGGTGAAGGGAGACGAAACCAGCTCGGCGCGGAGGGTGTTGTTGATGGGGGTACTGCCCGCACCGTAGCCCGTTGTGTTGTCGACGAAGTGTGGCGCGTTAAAGCGGATGTTTTCGTAGACGTTGTTGTAGAGGCGGTCATAACCGATTCCAAAGCCACCGCGGACGACCAGCTTCTGGTTGCCGAAGGTGTCATAGGAGAACCCGAGACGCGGCCCAAGGTTATTAAGATCGCGATCCCAGATCGTACTCTTGCCGGATGCGAGCGCGTAGCCGCCGAGCGCGGCCTTTGCTGAGTTTCCGCAGGCGCTCATGCCTACGCACTGGAATGATCCGCTTTGCTCACCGAGGTAGAGCGAGCCCCCCGGAGCGAACGCGTTCGTTGATGTCACGCTTGTGGCGCTGCCGAAATAGACATTGGAGTCAACGCCACTATGGAAATTATGCGGGGGTCCGAAGTAGTCCCAGCGCACACCGGCGTTGATGAAGAGACGCGGAGTGGTCTTCCACTCGTCCTGGAAGTAGGCGTTGTACTCGTTGGCACGGTATCCGCGGTAAGGATCAGGAGCTCCACCGGTGCTGGGATCCTGCGAGGCAGATGCGTAGTAGAGGTCACCGTACGAACCCTCCAACCCAGTCAGAGCGCCGAGGTCGTGTTCCATGAGGCCGTCGGTCATCAAACCAGGTGTTGAGTAGAAAAGGGTCGAACCGTTGACATCGTTATAGAAGGCCGAGCCGTTACGGGTGCGGACGTAGCGGAAACCGCCCTTGTAGTTGTGGTGAGAGTGGTTCCAGGTGAGGTTACCGGCGTACGCGAACTCGTTGTCGGTGAAGTATTGCGGGAGATTGGTCGCCGCACCGAAGCCGGTGTACAGATCGTCCTCAGTGTATTGTGAGGGAACGCCCGCTGGGCCACCGACCCCGACGTTGTTGACGTGGCGGGTATAGTTCGCAAGGGCTTCTGCTTGCAAGGAGGAGGTAAATGTGTGAGTCCAGCGAGCACCAAAGAGCTGGCCGCCACCCACAACGAACTCTGGCAGTCCAGGGGTGCTGCTGCTGCCGCCGTCGTTGAAATCATCGGAGCGAAGGTCAGCAACGTAGCTGAAGGAGAGCTGATCCTTGTCGGTCAGGCGATGATCAAGTTTGAGGCTTCCGCGGTTCTGATTATAGGTCTCGGTTGAAATTGAATAGCCGTTACCGAAGACATTGACCGGAGCATAAATGCCGCCCGGGCCGCCGAGGTAGAGATCGGAAAACTGATTCGTGAAGCTATCGGTGGCAAACGGGAACGCTAAAGGTGCTCCAGCAAGGTTCTTTTCGAAGACTGGGCCCGTGGTGTGGAGGTCAGTGAGGGCTCCGGCGCATTTCAATCCGGTGTAGTAGGGGCAGGCGCCGATGCCTTGATTACCCTGGGCGTCAAATGCGGGGTTCTGCTGCGTCGAACCTTCCATCCAGCTCTCGAAGGCGCCGCTCTTGACGAAGTTATAAAAGTCCTTGGTGGCGGCGACAAAGGTGAGGGGCGAGCCCTGACGCAGGCGGTGGAGCTCTACTGTGGCATAAAAGAAGGTGCGGTCCTTGTAAACGGGGCCGCCGCCTGAACCGCCGAACTGGTTGCGGACCAGGTGATCGCGCAGACCGCTGTGATTGGAAAACCAGGAGTTCTGCGCGAGTGCCTGAATGCGGTTGTATTCAAAAGCCGAGCCATGCCACTTGGTGGTGCCCGACTTGAGGACGGTGTCGGTAGAGAAGCCGCCTGCGCGGCCGTACTCGGCGTTGGGAACGCTGGTGAGTACACGGTACTCCTGGATGGCGTCGGGCGACATGGTCGCGATGGCTGCTCCGCCAAGGCCCTGGTCGTTGTCATCGAAGCCTTCGACCTGGAAGTTGCCCGTGCCCGTGCGGGCGCCGTTAACGGCGAAGCCACGGCCCGTTCCACCGGAGTCGCCGGCGGCGCCGGCGACGAGGCCGACGAAGGAGTTTGAATTACGAACTGAGAGTGGCGCTTGCTGCCAGACCTGCTGGTCGATGAGCTGCGAGACTGCCGAGGTGTCTGTCTGGACTTGTTCGACAGCCTCACCCTGGACTTCGACGGTCGTGTTTTCGTCGCCGATGGCGAGGGGTACGTTTTGCGTTACGACCGTACCTACGGAGGTGGCGAAATTTGTCACGACTCCGGTTTTGAAGCCCTTGGCGGTGGCCTGAACGCTGTAGCCGCCGACAACGGTGAGCGGGGAGAACCTGTAGTAGCCTTCGCTGTTCGAAGTTGTCTCGGCGCGGAAGCCGATGGAGGGATTGGTGAGCACGACGTGTGCGCCAGGGATCACGGCGCCTGTCGGGTCCTGGACTGTACCAGCGATGGCTCCCTGGCCTGCTGCGGTCTGGGATTTTAATTGTGAGTTCGCAAAGAAAACCAAGACAAATATAAAGAAGGTCAGGGCTTTTACAGCGGGGTTTCTCATGTGTAGGCCATCTCCTTGGTGATACAGCGTTTCAGAACTAGTTTTTGATTTGAGGAAAGTACTTGGAGCCTTTTTAGCAATTCCGTTGCCATGTTGCGAAGATCTTTATCTTCAATGATTTATATGTTTCGCAACTCTACAATTATCTATATTCTGGATATATCAATATGGAAATTGGTATTATTTGCCTATTAACATCGTAAAGCTCCTCTCCTGTTGCGCTTGAAGCGGCAATGACTTTCGTGCAAAGAGAAACCCGCCAGGATTTGCCCGGCGGGTACGGAACTCTCGGTTGAGATGGGATCAGATGCGCATGGGCATGAGTACGTAGCGGTACTTGTACTCTGCGTCGGGATCTTCGGGGCGCATCTGGCCGGCGGACTGGGAATCCTTGAACTCAAGGCGCACCTCGCCTTCGTTGCTGAGTGCCTTGAGGAAGTCGAGGATGTAAACCGAGTTGAAGCCGACCATGATGGGATCGCTGTTGTAGGGCGTATCGATGGTGTCTTCGCTCTCGCCGGATTCGGTGGAATTGGCGCTGATCTTGAGCTCGTTGCCTTCAAGGCGAAGGCGGATGGCTCCTGAACGCTCGTCAGCGAACTGGGCGACACGCTGGATGGCGGCGGAGAGCTCGCTGGAGCGGACAACGGCGAACTTGGTGTTGTCGCGCGGCATGACGGCTTCGAAGTTGGGGAACTGGCCGGAGAGCTTGCGCGTGCTGAGGGTGCGATGGCCGATGCGGAAGAACAGCGTGTGCTCGTCGTCGGCGAAGTCCACCTTGTCAGCTTCAGTGTTGCCGAGTAACTGCTGCAGCTCCTGGAGCGCCTTGCGCGGAATGAGCACGCGCTTTTCACCGCTGATGCCTTCGAGATTTTCGTTGGGCTTCTCAACGAAGGAGAGGCGATGTCCATCAGTTGCGACCATGGCGAGCGACTCAGCCTTGATGACCAGCAGTGCGCCGTTGAGCGTGTAGCGGGACTCCTCGTTGGAAATGGCGAAGATAGTGCGCGCGATGAGGGTCTTGAGGGCGATGAGTGGGATGCTGGTGGCCGGGATGGTGGGGAACTCGGGCACCTGGGGATAGTTGGCACGGGCCATGCCGACGATCTTGGTGTTGGAGCGGCCGCTGCGGATCTGGACCCAGTGGTTCTCAAGAAGCTTGATGGAAATTTCACCTTCGGGCAGCAGCTTGATGTAGTCGTAAAGCTTGCGTGCGGGGATGGTGCAGGAGCCGGGCTTCTTAACCTTGACGGCTGCGCTGGTGCGAATGGCCTGGTCGAGGTCAGTCGCCGTGATGTTCAGGCGGTCATCTTCCGCTTCAAGGAGAAAATTCGACAGAATCGGAATGGTGGTCTTGCGTTCAACCACGCTCTGCGTCGCCGTGAGTTCCCTGACCAGATCCTGGCGGCTTACGGTAATCTCCATCGCTGCCCCCTGCGCGACCTTTTTCTCGACTTCGGTTTCAACGATCGGCATACATGACGCTCCGTTCCAGAAGCCATGTTCCGCTCTGGCCACACTTTAAAACCGATTGTTCCCCAGCGAAATCGGCCGCGATTTCTCACTCTTGATTGTATTCACCCTTTCGTTTGTGTGTGCGTGGAAAACCGGGACGCTTCTCTGGAAAGTGCGGATTGATCAAGGGATTGAGCGGATTTTGATGTTGCGGCTGGCGTAGGGGCCGGGAGAAGGGGGAGATCGGTTGCGAGCGGGAAAGAGGGCGCGACGGGTAGAGGAAAACGGAAGGAATAATAAAAGAAAAGATAGTAGTACTAACCGTTCGACGAGGAAAAGTGGGAAAGCTTCCGATGTGGTTGTTAGGGGAGGGGTTGGAGTGGTGCGCGGTTTTCTAAATTTGGGCTGTGTGTATCTGGAGTTTTGGAAAAGGGGGTGGAAGTGGGGGTAGGGAGGCACTGGTTTCCCACGTCTCCCACATGTGGGTTGAAAATGGCTGTGGGAAGCAGTGAGTCTGTGTGAAAAGCGTGGGCCTGACCGCATGGAACAAGGGGTTGGAAAGAGCCTGTCCTGCACAGGGAGCGAAGGTTCAGCAAAGATATTGTGAGAGGTAAGGGACCGTGAGGATTGTGAGGGACGAGTGTCAATTCCCGATGAGGATGGCGTACGAAGATGATTCCCGTTCCAGCACGCCTGGGGAAGAAGAGTGATGGTGATGGCCGATTTGCCGCGGAGTTCGACCTAGACTTTGTTGTGGAACTAGAGAGAGGGCGGGAGTTGTGGGGATTGATGTGGGGCGGCTCGAGGACGAGTTAATGCAGATGTCTGCTGAGGGCGCTCCTGGCCGGGAATTCTGCGAAGCGATCTCAGAGCTGGCGGTTACAGGACGATTCGCGCAACTTCGTGATGTATTGCCAGAGATTGTGTACGACGAATTGTGGTGCCGCTACCAGGACAATCCGGTGGCATTTGTGGCGGGCTGGCGGATGCTGGCGCAGGAAATGCGGCAAGGGTTTGTGCAGCACGCGCGAGAGCGGCTGACTTCGCTGACTCGCTTGCAGCGGGAGGGCAACAGCGCAGCGACTCCGGCGTGGCAGGCGATCCAACGCGCACTGGACGGACAGCAGAACGATTTGCTGCGCGCAGCTATCGCGCTTGAGTTGCTGGAGCTGGTGGAACCGGCGGTGTTGCGGGCAACGCAGCTGCGTGAGTGCGTGGTGGCGGCAGCCAGCTCAGAGGACGCGGATCGGTACCTGGATGAGGCGACGCGCTGCTACTTCTATGGATTGTTTACGGCATGCGCTGTGATGTGCCGGTCAGTGCTGGAAGAGGCGATTAAACAAAAGCTGCCCACAGGCCTGGCTCGGCAGGTGCGTACGCGTTACCGCAATACGGCAACGCTCGGGAACCTGTTGCATGAGGTGAACAACAACCTTCTGCTGACGGGGATCGATGGAGATTTTCCTGCCTTGGCCAACAAAGTGAACGACGCAGGGAAGAAGGCGGTTCACCAGGGGTTGCTGTCAGAGGACGAGGCACGGGAATGCCTTGAGGATGCGCGGCGGGCTCTGCAACTGCTTTTGCGGAATTAGAGCACCGGGTGTATCTGGAGTTGTGCGAAGATGGGCTCACCTGGTGTCGTGTGGGGAGGGCCCATCGAATGATGAAGCAGATTGCAGTGGTTGTGCTGGCGATAGGTGCATGCGGGGCGCATGCATCGTTGTGGGTGGGACAGACTCCCGTGCAGGTTCAGCCGCCCGCACACCTGCAGGCCGCGGGTGCGGCCTTTGAAGTGGCCACGATCAAGCCGGTTGAGCCGGATGCGAAGGCGAGCCGCTACATCACGATGCAGGGCAGCAACCGGTTTGTGGCAAAGCACTACACGCTGAAGCTGCTGATTGCGGCGGCATACGATCTGAACCCAAAGACAGTGCTGGGTGGGCCGGCCTGGATGGATACAGACCCTTACGACATTGCGGCGCTGACCCCAGGCGCGGTGAGGCCTGCGCGCGATGAGCAGATGGCGATGCTGCGCGGTTTGCTCGCGGATCGTTTCAAGCTGACGTTTCATCGCGAGCCGAGGGAATATTCCATTTATGTACTCGAGGAAGCGAAGGGCGGCGAGAAGCTGAAGCCGACGGCCGCGGCGCCAGGCGATCCGCCGGCGCTGATCAGCACCGTGTATCCCGACCACCTTTTGATGCCGGCGCGGAATGCGACGATGGCAGAGTTCGCGTCGCTGTTGCAGCGGGCGATCCTGGACCGGCCGGTGGTTGACAAAACAGGGCTGACGGGACACTACGATTTTGATTTGACATGGGTCGCCGATGAGACACAGTTTGGTGGAGAGGTACCGGCCGCTCCGGCGGAGACACAGGCGCCGCCGTTTTTCACTGCAATTGAGCAGCAGCTTGGTTTGAAGCTCGAAGCGACGCATGGACCTGTGGACGCTTTGATTGTGGATGCGGTGGAGCGTCCGTCGGCGAATTGAGAGTGTGCCGGGAATGGGCCCGACCCATTGGGCTCTTGAAGTCAGTATTCTTTCACTCGGAGGAGATGCGGACGTTCTTTCTGCGACCATCGAATTGAATGTTCCAATATCGTATGATGTCTCGCCCAATTATGCAGGAATAGAACGGTTCCCGGTTAAAGTCAGTTGCTCGAATTTTCATTGCTTGGATGGTTGGCAGGCAGGAGTCAGGAAATGAAATAGCGCCCCGATATTCTTCGCAGAAACAGTCACCGGCTAGCGTTCGAATGGGCACTGCGACATTCGTCTGGAACAACTTCCAATTCTTAGCGAACGTCCTGCTGATGATTGTGAAGGGCGATCCCGTATCCACTAGTGCTGTGATCGCGTGTGGTTCCGGATACTCAAGCCCTATTTCTCGACCCGCATCTATTGTTTCGCTTGAGTTTGTGACTATGACCTTTATGCAGGGACCTGGGTCAGATTGGTCGAAAGGATTCCAGAACAACTCAAGTGGGGCCATACTATGCAACGAAGTAGATTGGTTCCGTGATCCATATCTGCCGAACCAAAAAGCTTCGGCTGGCGCCGAACTCTCTAAGGCCGGCCCGAAAGGCCTCGTCATATTCGTCAAAAAACGGATCGAGGACCTTACTGTCTTGAATCACAACGTACTTTCCGAGGTGTTGTTTGGACCATTCTTCCCGGTGCCTTTCAAACACCTCTAGTTCTGATTCCAGAGGGGTCATTGTCGCCATGTTTGCCCCCTTTCCAAGTCTTGACGCAAATTTCGAATGATTCGTTTGAGTGTCGGTTTCTTGCGTTATTACGTCATAACGTAATAATGTTCCAATGCAATAATGTAGTCAAGGAAAATCCTTAAGTGAGCCCTAGAGCAAAACATGTACCAGACGGAGCCCGCCCGACAACGATTTGCTTGACCGATGAGGATCAAGCTGCAGTGAACTGGATAAAACTTGCGCGCGGGCGGAGGGGAGAAGATAGGAAGACCTTAAACGATATCTTTATCGATTCGCTTTGGTACTTACTTGAGAATGTTGAAGGAAAGCGGCGAGAGGACATCCTTACGATGATCCCCCCACAGCCGTTGAAGGAAAGCTCGCAGGGCAATTTAACAGAAATGCCGAAGGCGAGGACCAGAAGGTGAATTGAGCTCGTATTAAACTTCCGGATTGACTCCTGTGCATTTCGTCCCTGATTGCGGTCTGCCTTTTATACTTGATTGTTCATGTCCTACGCCACCGCCATCGACCAGCTGAACGCCATGGCTCCGGAACTCCACACGGGAGCCGGGCAGAAGCGCCGCAAGTTCTCGCTGGACGAGATCCGGACGCTGCTGGGTGCGCTGGGCAATCCACAACGCGCTTTTGGTTCCGTGCTGATCGCCGGGACAAACGGCAAGGGGTCGACGGCGGCAACGCTGGCGTCGATTCTGACTGCGTCAGGATTGCGCACAGGGCTTTATACGTCACCGCATTTGGCGCGGGCCAACGAGCGCATCCGCGTGGGCCTCGCCGAGATTGAAGACGACGATTTTGCGCGGATTTATTTTCGCGTACACGACACAGCTGAGCGGCTGGTGATGAGCGGAGAGTTGCCGCAGATGGCCAGCTACTTTGAGATTTTGACGGCGCAGGCGCTCGTGTATTTTGCCGAGGTGAAGGCCGAGGTTGCGGTGCTGGAAGTGGGCATGGGCGGGCGGCTGGATGCGACCAATGTCGTGCATCCGTTGCTCTCGGTGATTACCGATATTTCCCTGGACCACATGGATTGGCTGGGATCGACTATTTCTGCAATTGCGCGGGAGAAGGCGGGCATTCTGCGGCAGGGCGGAACGATGGTGACGCTGGCCCAGCATCCGGAGGCAAACCAGGTGCTTGGCGAGGTGGCGACCGAGCTCGGAGTGCGTGGAGTCAACGCGGCCGCGTATTTGCCCGGACCCGCTGTGACGGGCGCGTATTCGATAGAGGTACTCGGGTCGCAGACTGAGGTGGATTCCCCGCTGACGGGCGAGCACCAGCACAGGAACCTGGCGCTGGCGATTGCCGCGGCTGTGGAGTTGAAAGTCGTGCATCGGTTCAACGTTACTCCGGCTTCGATCTCTGAGGGGATTAGGCGAACATATTGGCCTGGGCGGCTGGAGCGCGTGCAGCGTGGCGGCGCACAATGGATTCTGGACGTGGCGCATAATCCCGCCGGGGCGTGGGCTCTGCGGGCAGGGCTGCGCACCACCTTGGAAGGTAGGGAACCAAAGACGCTGATCTTCAGTTGCCTTCGCGACAAGCCGGTGACCGAGATGGCGCAGATTCTGTTTCCGCTGTTTGACAAGGTGATTCTTGCGCCGATTCATGCAGCGCGTGCGGCCACGATGGAGGATCTGCTGGCAGCAGCGCGTACGACGGGGACGACGGCTGCAGTGGCGGACTCAGTCGGGCAGGCGCTCGAGCTTGCCGCAGGGGATGCGTGGCGGGGAGACGGAGACGTGATTGTAGTTTCAGGGTCGGTATACCTGGTGGGCGAGGCGCGCTCAATTCTGCTGAGCGCAGAAGGGGAACGTTTATGAGCCCGCGCCCAACCCCAGTGCCACTGCCTTACCGATGGAAGACAAATGTCATACAGATACCACTCCTGACGTTGATCACGGTAGTTTGCGGGTCGGTCTCGCTGCTGGCGTCGTTCTGGGATAAAGGTGGCCGGGTACAGCACCGGATCGCACGATTCTGGGCGCGGGCGATTGTGGGGGCCACGGGTTGCCCGCTGGTTGTGCGTGGTGCGGAAAACCTCAAGAAGTGTCCGGTGGCTGTTTACGCTTCGAATCACACCTCGTATATGGACACGCCGGTAATTTTTGCGGCGCTTCCCTTCCAGTTCCGGATTCTGGCGAAGAAGGAGCTGTGGCCGATCGCTTTTATCGGTTGGTACCTGGATCGGTCAGGACAGATTCCTATCGACACGGCGAACCCACATGCATCGATGTCGAGCCTTGGCGTGGGCGTGAAGGCTTTGCGCGGAGGCACGTCGCTTTTCGTGTTTCCTGAAGGAGGACGGACAGAGACAGGCCAGTTGAAGCCGTTTCTTTCCGGGGCGGCGTATCTGGCGATTCGCGCACAGGTGCCGCTGGTTCCGATCGCGTTGACGGGCGTGTACGATTTGCTGCCGATTCACACGCGGCACTTCTATCCGGGCGAACTCGCGTTGAGCGTAGGCGAGCCGATTGAGACCAAAGGCATGACACCGCGACAGACAGAAGAATTGAGCGCGCGGCTGCGGTGTGCGATTGGGGAGTTACTGCAACCGGAGCGTGAGACGGCCACGGAGCCATTGGAAGAAGACGCGCTCTCCGCGGGCGATTGAGGAGCGGTGCGGCCTACCTCGAGATGCGCTGAAGCCCGTACACTGGTGCTGAGATGCCTGTCATCATTGCAATCCCCGAACCGACTTTAAGCGAAACAGATTACAACGAGCGTTCGCTAACGCAGTACCTTGCCGCGCTTGAAGCCGCAGGGGCGACGGGAATTGTGGTGCGGCTAGATGAGGCGCAGGATCGCGTGGCGCGGATGTTGGCGGACGTCGATGGAATTCTGCTGCCGGGCAGCAGTTTTGACGTGGACCCGGAGAGGTATGGAGAAGCGCGCATACCGGAGTGCGGCCCGGCTGATGCTGCGCGCACTGCAGTGGACGAGCTGATGCTGCAGGATGCATTCAATTTGAAGAAACCGATTCTGGCCATCTGCCATGGGACACAAACGCTGAACGTATGGCGGAACGGATCTCTGGTGCAGGACCTGAAGACAGACGTGGATCATCAGCCGGGGCGCGAGGTTGTGGAGGCGCATCCGGTAACGATTGCCAAGGGATCGCGTCTGAGCAGGCTCGTGTCTGAAGGAGAACCGCTTGAGATCCAGGTGAATTCAAGCCATCACCAGGCGGTGCGGGTTGCGGGCGACCGGTTGCTGGTGAGTGCGGTGTCGCCTGTGGACGGCGTGATTGAAGCAGTCGAACTCGACGCGGCGGACCACTTCGTTGTCGCGGTGCAATGGCATCCGGAACGAACCTATTCGCAAAGTGCGGTGTCGCGCGGGCTGTTTGCGAGCTTTGTGAAGGCGGCCCGTGAGTGGAAGGCGCCGACGGTAGATGGATCGGCTTCTCGGTCATGAGTGAAGGCGATGACTCAGTAGGCATGCGGCTGAACGCGCTCCTCGGCGCGGCCAGGATGGAGCCGCTGGACGCTGCGCAGACAAGCCGATTCGAGGAGTATCTCGCGCTCCTTGTTCGATGGAATGCACGGATCAATCTGACAGCAGTGCGCGATGAGGATGGGATTCTTGCGCGGCACTTTGTGGAGTCGATTGCCTGTGCGCGCGCGCTGCCTCACGGAATCGATACGCTGTTGGATTTTGGATCGGGCGGTGGTTTTCCCGGGATTCCCATCGCGCTGTGCCGGCCGGAGATTGACGTGACTCTTGCGGAGGCCCAAGGCAAAAAGGCGGCGTTTCTCCAGGAAGCAGTGAGGGTGCTTGGCATCCCCGTGAAGGTGCATGCGGGGCGCGCCGAGCTGCTGAAAATGCAATACAAATGTATTACATTGAGAGCCGTCGACAGGATGGATGAGGCGGTGGAGGCAGCTGCACGGCTGGTGGAGCCCGATGGTTGGCTGGCTCTGATGACAACGCGAGGAGACCTGGGCCGGTTGCAGACCAGTGCGGGCGCGAGGTTTTCCTGGGAAAGTCCGATTCCTTTGCCCGGCGGCGACGAGCGGCTGCTTGCGCTCGGCAGGCTGGGGGTTAGTTCGCCCGTTTGATCTGAGCGAATTTTCGGACAGTCGGGACGTCCTTTGCGGTTTTCACCATGAGACGCAGGCCGGTGCCTTCCGCGTAATGCGGCGCTGCCTGCAGGAGCTTGAGAGCGGGCTTTGAGAGGCCGGAAACGCGGGCTGCGGCAACCGCCCGGTCTCCCAGAATGAACGCGGCGCGGAAGCAACCAGCACAGGGGACCAGGTAAACGATGCGCCTCTTCTTGAGGGAGAGGATCAGGGTCCATCCGTACTTGGGTGAGGAGGACTTCCACTCCTGATCTTGTACGCCGAGTTCCGTGTTGAACCATCCGACGAGATCATTCCAGATGGATGCGGTTGGTCCGAGGGTTGCAGATATTTCCTCGGGTGTGGGTTGATTCGTTTTGCCGATCAGGGCATTCGGAATGTCCATCGTGCTACTTCCATTCCGGGGAAGCTTTTCTTAAACGACCTGAATCATAACAGCACTCAGGGCGGGGACATAGCAGGTGAGCTGCGTTCCGGAGGCGTTGAGGGTGAAGGAGGCCGATGGGGAAAAGGTGCCGTCGTTCATCACACCGGCGCCCTGGATTGTGACCCCGGAGGTGGCCGAGAGATTTGGGCCCGCAGCGCCGGAGGAGAGCTGGGTCATCTCGATGAGAGCTGCGGAGATGGCCGCTTGGGGAAGCTGCGCGGTGAGGGAGAGGGACTGCGCCAGATCCTTATTGACTATAACGAGGTTGAGTCCCGAGGCGGTCTTGACGGCGTATGCAGTGGCATTCAATCCGGCTGCCGAGAGCTGAGCTGTGTAGAGGGTTCCCTGGCCGGCGAGAGTGAAGAGGAGCATGCCGTAGTATTCAGGCCGCGCGCTGACCACTGCGCCACCGGAGTCGGCGATCGGAGTGTAGCCGGTGCCGTTGCCTCCCCCATGGAAGTTAACCCCAACTGCGCCTCCCTGAGCGCAGTTGAAGAGATAGTCGATGACCCAGAGTGAGGAAGCGTAGGAGTCGCTGACGCCACTGGAGCCACCGTTGTAGTAGGAGTTGCACTCGGCCATCCGGTATGGGATCGCGATGTTCTTGGCACCGGTGTTGAGAGTGGCGAGATCGCTGGCAAGCGTGGAGTCGGGCGTGATGAGATAGGCGGCGGTTGATGTGGGCGATTGGCCGTTGGCGCGGTAATAGTGCTGAGTGAGAAGACTGATTTCGCTCTTTGTAACTGCCTGGCCGAACGGGATTGTCCATGTGGATTCGCTGCCGGCATCGGCTGGCCCGGTAATGGGAACACTGGGTGTGGTCGCAAGGATGGCACTGCGGTACTGGCCCCAGAGGGCGAGGAATTGGGAGAGAGACCAGTTGCCGGCATAGTAATTTCCAGAGTTTCCGTAGAGGTCGCATTCGTTGCCGATTTCAATGCCCAGAAGCGAAGATCCGAATTGCTGGTAGGCGTAGGCGACCTCATCTGCAGCCAGTGCCGGGGTTGTCGCGCCAGTTGCCGAGCCACCCAGGTTGATTCCATAAAGACACTGCCACCCCGTTGCTTTGACGAATGCGGCCAGGGACGCAACGTCGGCAGGCGCGATTTGGCCGGATGTGTTTCCGGAGCCGGAAGCGTTCCATACGTTTCTGTCGACAGAGTTGCCGCCGATGCGTAGAACACTTGGCCCGAGGCGTTTGAAGAGGCCGATGAGGTTGGCGTTGGATGCGGTGAAGAGATAGGGGCTTTCGTTGATGGAGCTTTTCTCGTAGGAGAGGCCGGCGAAGGCGGGGCCGATTGAGCCTGCTGCGGTGGCCGATACGGAGAGGGAGGCAGCGGTGATGGGTCCTGTCGGAACGGGCTGAGAACCTGTTGGTGGGGCAGTGGTGGCGGCTGGAGAGGAAGAGCCGCAGCCGGGGATGAGGGTGGAGGCTGCGAGCGCAGCAGTTCCTTGGAGGACGTGCCGGCGCGAGAAGATTGGAACTTGACCAAGGAGGGGGGAAGCGGTCGGAACGTCGGGAGTCTTCATATTGGCATTCTAAGTTTCGAAGCTTATGCAGGATCAGATTCAGGGCGAGGGGTTTGAGTTGGATGGCTCGCAGAGGGCTTTGTTCCACGTGGAACATTTTGGAAATTGGAGCCGAATTGGGAAATGTTCCACGTGGAACAAAGCCGAGCTTCGCCCGAATTGGGACCCAATCAGAAACGGGAAGGCGCAAAAAACTGGTAAATTCCGAGAGGTAAATCCTGGGAGTTTTCCACCGTTGTAAGGTTTTTGAGCTTCTTACTGCCGCCTCGGGGATTTCTGATCCAAGCCCTTCCACCTCACGGCTTTGCTCCCATGGCGCCTAATCCCGCTCCGGAGCCTTTCCACAGGTTCGCCCGGTTCTCCACATGTCAATCGCCTACCCTGAATTCCCCCTTCCCTTTTACTCTTGTTTGCCATGGGCAAGATTATCGGGATCGTGAATCAGAAGGGTGGAGTGGGCAAAACCACGACCGCTATCAATTTGTCGGCCTGCCTGGCGATTGAAGGATTGAAGACTCTGCTGGTGGACTGCGACCCCCAGGCGAACGCAACCTCGGGCATGGGTTTTCAGAGAGACGACAATCGGCGGTCAGTCTATGACGTGCTAATGGGTGATTGCCCCGCGGAGCAGGTGATTCTTCCGACTGAGATCGATATGCTCTCGATTCTCCCGGGATCCAAAAATCTCACGGGTGCCAATATCGAGCTGGCGATGGCCGATGACCGCGCGCTCCGCCTGAATCTCGCTCTGAAATCGGTGAAGGATAACTACCAGCTGATCATCCTGGATTGTCCTCCGGCACTTGATCTCCTTACGTTGAATGTCCTGTCCGCGGCCGAGACGCTGATTGTTCCCATGCAGGCCGAGTACTTCGCCCTTGAAGGAATCTCCGAACTGATCTCGACGCTCGAGCGCGTGCGGGCCGCCTACAACCCGCAATTGAATATCGAGGGCGTGCTGCTGACCATGTACGACGACAGAACCAACCTGGCGCAACAAGTGACGGATACTCTGCGCAACCACTTCCGCGACCGCCTGTTCCAGACGGTGATTCCGCGGAACATCCGGCTGGCGGAAGCTCCCAGCCACGGCAGGCCGGTGGCGTTGTACGATCCGCGATCGCGTGGGACGGAAGCTTATTTTGAATTGGCCGGCGAGCTGCTGGCGCGCAACAACATGGAGAGCCCACGCAGCGCTGAGCGCAAATCCCTCGCGGCTGCCAAGCCCCAAGGCAAGGTGACGTTCTGGCCTTACTCCTCTTGAGGATTGAGACGCTGCCGTAACTTTGTCGCGACCAGCCATCCGCAAGCAAGAATATGAAAAATGCCGGGAACACCAGCCGGCAACGAGGAATTTAGATGAACATCGCAGCCTCCGACCCGAAGCGCCGTGCCCTTGGCAAAGGCCTGGACTCACTCCTGCCACGTGTGACTCCACCCACTGCTTCACCGGCCGAACCGGAAGGCGGCAGACCGCGCGAGATCCCACTCGAGCTGCTCGACGCGAATCCGTTCCAGACACGTTCGCAGATGAACGAGGAGCAGCTTGCCGAGCTGGCAAATTCGATCCGGGCGAATGGCGTGGTGCAGCCTATTCTGGTCAGGCCGCTGGCGAACGGACGCTTTCAGTTGATTGCGGGCGAGCGGCGCTGGCGCGCTTCCGAGCAGGCAGGCAAGACGACGATTCCTGCCATTCTCCGCCAGGTATCGGACGAGCAGGCGATGGAGATCACCATCGTCGAAAATCTGCAACGCGCCGATCTGAATCCCATGGAGCAGGCGCGCGCGTTTGAACGGCTGGCGCGCGAGTTTCACATGACCCAGGAGCAGATGGCTGTGCGCACAGGCAAGGATCGCGCCACGGTGGCGAACTTTCTCCGCCTTCTTCGGCTGCCAGCGGCGGTTCAAGCGAAGGTGGAATCAGGTGAGCTGAGCTTTGGGCACGCACGCACTTTGCTCGCCCTGGAGCATGCAGAAGAGATCCAAAAAGCGGCGCAGAGGATCGGCGCTCTTTCGCTTTCTGTTCGCCAAACAGAAAGCTACGTTCAGGGGCTCATTCATCCGGAAAAGGCTGGGAAAAAGGAGCCAAAACCAGAGCCGCCGGTGGATCCAAATGTGCGCGAAGTCAAAGAGCGCCTGCAGCGAGCCCTGGGATTGAAGGTCATGATCGAAGATCATAATGGGCACGGCAAAGTGATTATTGAATACGCGAAGCTGGAAGACTTTGACACCTTGCTGGAGCAACTCGCGGGCGAATAAAAACAGAGAGATGACAGGTTAGCTACTTAAACTCTGATAATCTGATTTCGTGAAAGAACAGGTCATCAGCGTGACCATGGCTGCACGCATGTTTGCCGACTGCGTTAACCGGGTTCGCTATCAGGGCACCTCCTTCCTCCTCCAGAAAAATGGTGTTTCCGTTGCGCGGATTGTACCGGTCGATCCAGTGTCCGGCTTGAACCTGGAAGATGTGGTTGCCCCGCCGATGGAAGCCTCACCCGGTGTTGCGGACGACGCGACGAAACCGTCACGACCGGAGACAAAATTGAGCGCCGAGGCGGACGCTCCTGAGAGCCCGAGCACACCACATAGGCCAATGCTCAACTGGTAAATACCAGTCCCGAACGGGTGCAGTAGAATTCTCTTTCCTTTCAAGAAGGAGCACCCATGAACGTCTGGCTCACCAAGTTTCGGGGCTGGCTGCTGCTGGCAGGGCTCTTGTTTTCTCTCCTGCTGCCAGGACCCCGGATGCTCGCTCAACAATCCGCAGCCCCCGCGCAGCGCTGGACCGACGCGAAGGCCGATGCCTGGTACTCGGCACAGCCCTGGCCTGTCGGCGCGAACTTTCTGCCTTCGACGGCGATCAACGAACTGGAGATGTGGCAGGCAGACACCTTCGACCCGACAACCATCGATCGCGAGTTGGGCTGGGCGGAAGGCATCGGGATGAACACGATGCGCGTTTTTCTGCACAACCTGCTGTGGGAGCAGGACCCGAAGGGGTTCGAGAAACGCATCGATACCTTCTTGGCGATTGCGGCACGGCATCACATCCGTCCAGTTTTCGTGTTGTTCGATTCCTGCTGGGAGCCGTTCCCCAAGCTCGGCCCGCAGCACCCGCCCATTCCGGGCGTGCACAACTCAGGTTGGGTACAGGCTCCGGGCGCAACGGTGTTGGCCGATCCCGCGCAGTACCCGAGACTGGAAAACTACACGAAGGGCGTGATCGGCGCATTTGCGAATGATCCCCGAATTCTGGCGTGGGACTTGTGGAATGAGCCGGACAACGGCAACGACAGTTCCTATGCGAAAGGCGAGCCGAAGAACAAGAACGAGATCATCATCGGGCTGTTGCCGCAGGTGTTCGAGTGGGCCCGGTCCGTGCATCCGACGCAGCCGCTCACGAGCGGGTTGTGGCATGGCGACTGGACCTCTCTGGATACGATGCCGCCGCTGGCGCGAATCCAAGTAGAACAGTCCGACGTGATCAGTTTTCACAACTACGGATGGCCGGAAGAGTTTGAGCAGAAGATCAAGCAGCTCCAGCAATTTCACCGGCCGCTGATCTGTACGGAATACATGGCGCGCGGCGCGGGCAGCCTGTTCGACACGGTTCTCCCAGTGGCGCACAAATATCGCGTGGGCGCGATCAACTGGGGACTGGTGGCCGGCAAGAGCCAGACCTATCTGCCGTGGGACTCGTGGCAGCACCCGTACGTGGACCATCCGCCGACAATCTGGTTTCATGATGTTTTCCATCCGGACGGGACGCCGTACCGGCAACGCGAGGTGGAAATTATCCGAAGCCTGACGAGCGAGAAGTAACGAAGCAACGCGAGCCCCGGGCCATCGAAATGAAGACCGGCGTCGACGCGCCTGCCGCTAGTTCTGCGGATCGATTGGAGTAAGAAACGAATGAAGACGCGCCGTGAGTTTCTACAAACGGGGATTTGCGCGGGAGCGACTGCTCTGCTGCCACAGACGGGAGAAGCGTCGGTTCTGATGGGCGATGAGGGCCCCACGGCCAAGCCCAATATCATTTTTATTCTTGCGGATGATATGGGCTTCTCCGATATTGGCTGCTACGGATCAGAGATTGAGACACCTCATATTGACTCACTGGCGAAGGGCGGCCTGCAATTCACTGACTTCCACAACAGCCCGCGCTGCTGCCCGTCGCGCGCGGCGTTGCTTACCGGGATGTATTCGCACCAGGCGCACATGGGGATGATGGTGAACGACCACGGGACGTACCCGTACCCCAGCTACGATGGCGACCTGAGCCAGAACTGCGTCACAATAGCTGAGGCGCTGAAAGCCGGCGGATACACCACGCTGATGACGGGGAAGTGGCACCTGACGCCTCTGAACGTAGGAACCTACAACTATCCACTGCAGCGGGGATTTGACCGTTACTACGGAATCATCGGCGGAGCGACCAGTTACTTCGATCCGGAGACACTGACCGAAGGCAACGAACCAATCGGGATGAAGCAACTGCCGAAGGACTTCTATCTTACCGATGCGTTTGGCGACAAGGCGGCGGAGTTTATCGGCGATGCAGCAAAGGAAGGAAAACCGTTCTTTCTGTATGCGGCATTCACGGCAGGCCACTGGCCGCTGATGGCGCCGGAAGAGACGATTGCAAAGTACAAAGGCCGTTACGCGGGCGGATGGGATGCGCTCCGCAAATCGCGGCACGCGAAGCAACTCGCGATGGGCCTTGTGAAAGAAGAATGGGGCCTGACTGCGCGCGATCCGCGGGTTCCGGCGTGGGAGCGGGCCTCGTTCCACGATTGGGAAGAGCGCCGCATGGAAGTGTACGCGGCACAACTCGACAAGCTGGACCAGAACGTGGGAAAGATTCTTGCCAAGCTGCGGCAACTGGGAATCCTTGAGAACACGATCATCTGTTTCATGTCAGACAACGGGGGAAACTTCGAAGAGATGGCACGCCGGCCGGCTGTACATCCCAAAAATCCTTCGATTCCGGAGACAACCAAGGACGGAGTGCCGCTGGTTCCAGGGAACGATCCTTCCCTCATGCCGGGAGGACCAACGACGTATGCAAGCTACGGGATTCCGTGGGGCAATGCGAGCAACACGCCGTTCCGGCTTTACAAGCACTATGCGCACGAGGGGGGGATCTCGACGCCCTTTCTTGTGCAGTGGCCGCGCGGCCGGAAAAAAACCGGCATGGTACGCACGATCGGGCACGAGATCGATGTAATGCCCACGTTTCTCGCGGCTGCGGGTGTCAGCTATCCGACAACGAACAAAGCGGGAACCACTCCTCCTCCGCTCGAAGGCAAAAGCCTGATGCCAGTTTTTCATGGCGAGGAAATCGCGGAGCGGTCGCTCTTCTGGGAACACGAAGGCAATTGCGCGGTCCGCGAAGGCAAGTGGAAGCTGGTGTCGCGATTTCCTGATGCATGGGAGCTGTACGACATGGAGCGGGACCGGACGGAGATGCACGACCTTGCCGACATGTATCCGGATCGGGTGGTGAAGATGTTGGGCGACTACACGGCGTGGGCCAAGCGGGTGGGCGCCAAGCCGTGGCCGATGCCGGAGACGCCGGCAGGTAACGAGCGCAACGGCGGCCTGCCTTCGCCAGACTACCTGCTGAAGGATCGAATTGGACCTGACGGAGCATGATTCGGCACCGTCATGTTATTTAGATTGCATGCACGCCGTGCGAACGCATGAGACCGGTGCGTGGCGAACAATTGGGTTTGTGATTAGAAGGGAAATTCTGTGAAACTGTCGAAACACTTGTTGGGACCTGCTGTGCATTTGCAGGTTTGCCGTCTGGTTGTTTGCCTTGGTTTCTGCTGCGCATCTCTGCTTAGTCAGACGGCGAAGAAGAGCCCCGTCGATTACGCGAATGGGCTGGTGGGCACTGCGCCGCTCGACGATCAGAAGCTGATCGGCAACGCGCCTCCGCCGGGAGAACAGCTCTACTCGGGCCTGACCTCGCCGGGCGCGTCGCTGCCCCATGGATCGTTCGACCTTGCGCCGATCAATGCGAATCTCGATCTGCAATACGGGATGGGCGTTGGCGCGCCTTACTACTATCCCAACCGCACCATGATTGGATTCTCCGGTGGCTTTGAAGGCGGAGCGACGATCATGCCAGTGGTCGGCGACTGGATGGTTCCTCCATCGCGCACGGGCTCGGTGTACGACAAGAAGGGCGAGAAATCGTCTCCCGGCTATTACGCCGTAACCCTGGATGACTTCAAGACCAAGGTTGAAATGACCGTGACCACCTGGACGGGGCTTTACCGTTTCACGTTCCCCACGACAAAACAGGCGCATGTGCTGGTCGACCTGGGGCGCATGGGCGGCGAGATGGAAGTGGTGGGCGACCACACGATTCATGGCCATGCCCAGTTGACAAGCCGGCTGCTCGCGCAGGGCGGTGGCAACCATGCATACTTTGTGGCTGAGTTTTCAAAACCTTTCAAGGGGTTTGGCACATTCAAACAGAACCCACCGACGTGCACCACGGGGCGTGAGCCGCTCATCGGGGACAAGGACGTGGAAACGGACTCGCGCACGATCACGGGGAACTATGCAGGCGCGTATGTCGATTTCGCGACGACCCAGGGCGAGCAGGTGCTGGTGAAGATTGCATACGGCCAAAGCTATGAGATGGCCGAGGCGCGACTCCATGCGGAAGAACCGGGTTGGAATTTTGACGAGATTCACAAACAGGCTGTAGCCGCGTGGGCAACCAAACTCAACCAGATTGAGGTGACGGGCGGAACGGAGAAGGAGAAGATGCTGTTCTACTCCTGCCTGCTCCACTCGCTGTTCAGCCCGCACCTGGTGGCGAAAAGGGGAGAGGACTTTACAGGGCTCGACGGCAAAGTGAGGAAGGCGGAGTATGACCGCTACGGACCGGTGCCCTATTGGGACACGGGGCGGGACCAGGTGGTGTTGCTGACGCTGCTGGAGCCTGAGACGAAGCTCGACATTCTGCGTTCGCAACTGGACATGGCACGGGAATCCGGCTACATGGGCACGTCGTTCCACGGCGATCACGCGGTGCAGATGTACCTGGGCGACTGGGAGCGCGGATTGAATTTCGATTGGGCCGGAACCTACGAGTATCTGCGCAAGAATGCGATGGACCCGAACGGGCCCAGACACTACCTGGACGAATACATGAAACAGGGGTGGATCTCGGACTTCATTCCTGATCGCAACCCGAGCCCACCCTATGCCGGGGGCAAAGCCGGCGCGGCGACGACGCTTGAGTATGCGTGGGACGACCACGCGATGGCGCTCTATGCCAAGAAGCTCGGCAAGCAGGACGACTATGAGATGTTCCTGAAAAGGGCGCACAACTATCAAAATGTTTTTGACTCGTCCGTTGGCTTCATGCGCGGAAAGACTGCGGATGGAAACTGGATTTCGCCGTTCGATCCGGGCGAGCCCTACTACAACTTCATGATGAAGGAAGCATCGGGGTGGTCCACGCTCTGGCTGGTTCCGCATGACGTGAAGGGTCTGGCGGACCTGCTGGGCGGACGCGAGAAGTTTGCAGCCAAGCTCGACGCGTTCTTCACGACGCCGTACAACCCGAAGGGGATATGCCGCGACTGCACAGGGCTGATCGGGCAGTACGTGCAAGGAAACCAGCCGGACCAGCAAGCTGCCTATTTCTACGATTGCGCGGGACAGCCATGGAAGACGCAGGAGCTGACGCGCAGGATTCTGAAGCTGATGTACGGGAGCGACAAGTATGGGCTGGCGTTTCCGGGAATGGACGACCAAGGTTCAACGGCATCGTGGTACGTGCTGAGTGCGATGGGCTTCTATACCGTGGATCCGGCGAGCCCGGTTTATGTGCTGGGGAGTCCGCTGTTTGACAGCGTGACGATTCACATGGGAAATGGCAAGACGTTTGAAATCGTCGCCCGCAATAACTCAGAGAAGAATCTGTACATTCAATCCGCGAGTTTGAACGGCAAGCCCTGGAACAAACCGTGGTTCAGCCACTCGGATATTGCGAACGGAGGCAAGCTGGTGCTGGTGATGGGCGCCTCGCCAAACAAGCAGTGGGGAGCACAGCCGAACGCGGCGCCGCCATCGATGTCGGATGAGAAATAGGGTCAGGCTGAATCATGCCTGCGGCAGACTTTTGTAAATAGCGAAATTCATTTCGGTGTCCCGGACAATCTCGTTCAGGAAAGCGGCGGTGCGGAATAACTGCTCCTGTTCCGGCCGCACAGCCACATAGGCAATGTAGAGCGGGCGTGGACTGGCGAGAAGTGATTGGCCTATTCGCGCCACGACTTCGGCCAAGACTCGCAAATGGCATGGGTCGAAAAAGAAGAGAACCAAGGGCTCCGCAGGAAGCGGGAACGCCACAAAGTCAACATTTATGCTTTCGATGTCACGGCATCTTTGCTGTTCAGAGCGGTAGTGGCGAACATTCTCTTGCGCGATCTGATGCAATTCCGGGGAGAACTCCAGGCCGATGATCCGCTTGAAGGGGAACTCCGACGCCAGCAGCAACGCGCGTCCTTTGCCCGAGCCAAAATCGATAAATGTGAAATCCTCAAACGCGATGTCGAGACTGGCAAGGACACGTTCGAAGCGCTGAGGTTCAATGGGCGTATAGTTGACGCCTTCAATCCAGTTCGGGCTTGCAATCTCCAGGTCGCTTAGATAGGTCCATCCGCCAAACTCACCCTCTGTGTCGACACCATGAGCCAGGTCAAACTCGCTCTGGCCTGCTTCAGGGCGCAGAGATCTGGCTCGTCCGTATTCCTTGATGAGATGAACGGGCAAAAGAAAACTGCGGCAAAGGCTTGCCACCAGGCCACGATCCCGCAGCGATCTTCTGATTCGGGGAATGATCGTTTTGGCAATTCGGGGCATGAGGCGCTCTTAGTTCCGAAGGACCTTGTCGAATGTCGTTCTATTTGCCGATCCAGAAGGTGAGAATACGCCCAAGCCCTGTGCTTATGCCGATTCCAGCGGTGGGACTCGTTTCGGGAGACTCGAAGCGCTCTCATTTCATTGTGACAGAGTGCCATCTGAATCAAGAAAAATCGCTCCCCTGCGCAGAGTAGGCATACTGCTGAAGTTCGAACCCTCGCGACGGAAAATGGAAGAATGCGATCCGAACGATGCAGGAATCAGAATCGCTGCATCTTTACGTGAACAGCTTCCGGTCTCTGGAAGAAGCGCAGCCCGCGGTCTGTTTCATCACCATTCAAAAGCCTTGTAGCCTTCCAGACGTGATTGTCGTACGCGCCTTGTTCGGCTGTAAGAATCTGGCTACGTATCCATGGCTGTTTCCCTGGCAAGTGAAAGATGACACTCGCATCGACGCCTGTCACCAGAAACTCGTCGGCACCGATTTGCGCGACTAAAGCGGCAGCATGCGCATCCTTCGTACCGGGCGCGTTTCGTCCATCCTGCTGGGGAAAGCCGAACGCTACCGTGGCCTGCCAGCCGTCAAAATCGAGCTCCTGTGTGGTTTTCCCTGGCTCTTCCACCGCGGTCTTTAGCTTTCCCGCAAATTCCAACTCGGCGATCTCGCGGTCCATCGGCCGGATCAGTGCGAAGTTGCTGGCGTGGGACATCGATGGACTATCGTCAGCCGTTCGATTTCTTCCGTCCACGCCAAAAGGTGAAAAGCCAATGGCGCCCTCACCCACCGCGTAGAAGAAAAACTTTGCAAAGTTATTCCCGGAACCTGTTTCGGGAATCCAAAGCGGATTGTCAGGGCGATGATAAGTATCCATCGCTTCGCGGTAGAGCTTTGAGTCATTCGTGTAAATGTCAGGCCCAATCATGTCGATCGCCGGAGCCAGAGCCTTCCACAAGTTCAGGAGCTTTTGTACTGCGCCGCCGCTCGGATATGCGATGCCCGGCTGGTCAATGACCCTTTGTGGCAACTGCGCCGCCGGGTAATTGAGCCACACGTTGATGTAGTACGGAATGGGAAACTCAGCCTTGCCCGCAGCTGTAACTTCGTTGATGAACTTCGCCTGGTAGTAAGCCTGAAACATCTCGTCGGCTTCTCCTCCGAAGACCTCACTCCATGTGCCAGGCTCATGATGCGTGACGGCCAGCAGATCGGCCGGAACCTTCCCGGAAAATTTCTGGTTCGCTTCGCTGGAGAAATCCCGCACGCTGCCAACATTTCCCGACTCGTTTTCAACTTGAATGAGCAGGATCGTATGTTGTTCTCCATCGATCTGCTTTAAATGACGAGTGAGCGCAACAAAGGCCGCCTTATCCGCCTCGAGCGTGTTCCGCGAAAGCGGAGAAAGCACGTCGATTGGCTCGCCGTCACCGCGCACTACGCGCGGAAAACGCTGGGTGTCGGTTTTTATCCACTCCGGCGCATAGTGCATGTTGCCGTTTTTCCAGGTGCCAAACCACAGAAGAACTACATGCAAATCGTGCGCACGGGCACCCGTCACGATCTGATCGACATTGGCGAAGTCGAAATGACCCTCCGTGGGCTCAAGTTGCTCCCAATACACCGGTGCCTCGAGGGTGTTAGCGTGCAACGCGGCCATTGAATCCCAAACCTGCGGCAATTCACTGGGCCATCCGCTAGAGTTGTGAATTTGTCCGCCCAGGATCAAGTAAGGATGGCCATCGACGAGCAAGGTGTAGCGCCCATCTTTGTTTTCGAGTCGAGGAGCCTCACCGGCGACAGCGCGCGGTAGGATCGCGAAAGCGAGAAAGGCTGCAGCAGCGCAAGCAAAGAGCGCAGAAGTCGAAACCCTTTGCAATTGGTGGGCAAACGGAGAATTCATCATAGTTGTCTCGACCAAGAACTGTAATCGTATTCAATCGTTCCCCGCAAGCCGAGAGAGGGTGACAAACCGGTCAAATTACGCCTTTTCGTGACAGGACGCGACGTACAACCTTCTATTTCTACGGGTTTTTATCGCTTCTCTCTATTCTGCCGGACATATTCAGACGCCATATCATTTTCCGATGCAGAAAGTGGAGAAGATCAGGTTGAGGATGTCGTCGGAGGTGGTTTGGCCGGTGAGTGAGTCAAGTGCCCACAGGGCCCGGTAGAGATCCAGCAGAATCATCTCGTGGGGGATGGAGTTTGCGTTGGCATGGGCAGCGTCGGCCAGCGCCGCGAGCGTGGTGGTGATGGCCTGGTGGTGGCGAAGGCTGGTGAGCATGCCTGGTTCTGAGGCTGCGCCGCCAGTGGCGAGAGCCAGAATGCGCTCGCGCAGCGCGGCGATGCCTTCGCCTGTCAGAGCGGAGGTTTGTTCCGCGGGAAGGCCGGCGAGGTCTTCAGCAGGCGAGCCGGGATTCTTCAAATCGCATTTGTTCAAGGCAACGAGCGCAGGCCGGCCCTGGACTGCCTTGAGCAGTCGATGCTCCTCGTCGTTGAGCGGCTGGGTTGCGTCCAGCACCACGAGCACAAGTGCGGCGTCGGCAAGGGCTTCGCGGCTGCGCGCTATGCCCAACTGCTCAACCTCCTCAAGGCTTTCGCGGAGTCCGGCCGTGTCCATCAACTCCAGTGGAATTCCGTCGAGAGAGATGCGTTCCGTAACCAGGTCGCGGGTGGTGCCGGGGATGGCGGTAACAATGGCGCGGTCACGTTCAACAAGTCGATTGAAGAGGGAGCTCTTGCCTGCGTTGGGCCGTCCCACGATGGCCAGGGTAAGGCCGTCGTGGACGATGCGGCCTCGAGCAAACGATGCCTCCAGGGCCACCAACGGCGGCGTAAGCGCACCGATGCGGCGAGCGATCTCGGCCGCCGGAGCTACGTCTACGTCATCCTCTGCAAAATCGATGCCGGCTTCGAGCAGGGCAATCAGCTCAACCAGCGACTCCTTGACGGGCGCAACACGGTGGCTGAGCGCGCCTCCCATCTGGCTGGCGGCGAGGCGCGCCTGGGTGAGCGTTTGCGCCTCAATCAGATCGCGGACGGCTTCAGCCTGGGTAAGGTCGATGCGGCCGGCAAGAAAGGCGCGTTGGGTAAACTCACCGGGCTCGGCCAGCCGCGCACCCAGATCGAGCGCCCGGCGCAGCAGCAGCTCAAGCACCACGGGAGAACCGTGCGCTGCAATTTCAATCAGGTCTTCAGCCGTATAGGAGTTGGGCGCGGCAAAGTACGTGACCACGGCTTCGTCGATGCGCGTGCTTTCGGGCACAGCATCGTGCACGTCGGCAAGGCGCGCGCGTGCATGCTCCATGGGCTGACGAAGGTACACGAGCTGCGAGCAAATGGAGGCGGCTTGCGGTCCACTCAGGCGCACGATCCCGATGCCGCCACGGCCTGAGGGCGTGGAGATGGCGGCGATGGTGTCGATAGAGACATCCGGCGAGACGTCTGGAGATATGTCGGAATCGGCCATGGGTCCAATGACAGTGTAGAAGGCCGGCGCGCCAACGGGGCGAGCGGAGGGGCTTTCAGTTGTGCATTGAATTGGACGTAATGCCCGTGGCGTTTAAGTGGAGATGGGGGCAGGGATCGACCTGCCCCCGGAGAAATTGCTACCTGCCGGAGCCGTGATCGTGATCATTGTCATGGTCATGATCATGGCCGTGATCTCGACCATGATCATGATCGTGATCGTGGCCTCTGCGATGGCCTGTTGCCTCGATCGTGATCTGAGGATGGTAGCCGGTAAAGCAAGGAGCGTCGAGGGCAAGCGCTCCAGTGACGGTGTCGCCGCTGCAGGCATTGGCGTCCACCGTGTAATCGACAAAGATTCCGTTGTAGTCAAGCAAGCTGCCGACGCCATTGGTCAGGCCGGTTGGACCGTTGCCGTCCGTGCCGATGTTCAGAGAGTCGTAAGGGCAGCCTGCAGAGGTTGAGTTGCACGCGGTGGTGCCGATTGGATTGGGGCCTTCATTGGTGGTGTTGAAGCTGACCGCAACGATCAATTCATTATTTTGGGGAACAGGAATATGCGAGCCGGAAAAGTCGGCGGTAATGGGGATTGCGATGCCGTTGTAGCAGGTATTGTCGCTGCTGTTGTACCACTGCGTTGGGTACGAATAGCCATCGGCAGTATTGTTTCCGCAACTCGGGGTCACCGATGGTCTGTACGGAATTGTGAACGGCTGCGTGATCGTTCCAATAAGTGCCAGTGGCGTGGGAACGGCCTCACCGTAGACGCTGGAAAAGGTTGACGTGACGGAATACAGGTTGATTGTAATGGGCTGGCTAAAGGTTGCACCTGAAGCGGATGAGCAGTTGCCTTGAAACCAGGTGCCGCTCTGGCAGGCCCAGGACGAGAGGACGACTGTTACCTTGCCGACAGTGCCAGAGTTCGTGGCGGCGAGCTTCATGCCATCGCCGAGAGATACAAAGGCATACGATTCAGGCCCCTCGCTGGCGACATTTCCGGGGAGCGGATTGGGAATGCTGTTGTAGACGGTTGTTGTTACCTGGGCCGCAGCTGAGGCGATTGCGGCTGCGAGCCCGAGCGCAAGAATCAAGCGGACTGGCTTCATGAGTGCTCCTTTGCACAAAACCGAGGCAATCGATCAAAAGCAATTGTTCAATGAAGAGGAAGTCGCGCGACACAATCTGTACCCCAGCGAAACAGAAAGGCAGGTCCACCGCATATGACACTTTCGTGTTAGTTACCGCAGGGTCCCGAGTGCTCGCGATGTTCACAAGAAGGGGGAATCTTGCGTGGTATAGGCTGCCACTCAGAAGCGGCCTCTTCGCGTTCCGGCGGGCTCACCATGTGGATTTTCGGCAATTGGCGGTGCCGGCACGGGCTGTTATAAAGGCTGCGGCGAACTTGGCCCTCGATTCACGCTGCAAATAGAGAGAAGACAAAATGAAACCTCGACCTGGAAGCCTTATCCGCGCCCTCGCTGTCATCGGTGCCATTTTTGCCGGCACCGTTCTGCACGCGCAAGCGAACAGTGCTTCATCTGCACCCGCGCATCTACAGCAGGCGATGGGCCCGATACTCGACATGACTCCAGTGAAGCCGGAGTTGGAGGGATTTTCGTCGGCCCGGCTTGAGCGCCTGCATGCGCTGATGCAACAGACAGTGGACAAGAAGCAACTCGCCGGCGTAGTCACCATCCTGGCGCGACACGGAAAGATTGTGGACTACCGGGCATATGGCCAGAGAGACATGGCCAGTGGGACGCCGATGACCAGGGACACGATCTTCCGCGACTACTCCATGACCAAGCCGGTGACGGGCGTAGCCATGATGATTCTGTACGAGGAAGGCAAGTGGCTGCCTTCGGATCCAATTTCGAAGTACATTCCAGAGTTCGCGCACTTGAAGGTCTTCAACGGAGTGGACGCCAACGGCAAGATGATTCTGGTCGATCCCGATCACGCGCCCACCATGCGCGAGCTGATGACGCATACGGCGGGCTTCAGCTACGGCAACGGCAAAACGCCTGCGGACGCGATGTACAGCGAATTGCATGTCAGGCAATCGCAGAACCTGCAGGAGGCGATCGACAGGTTGGCGCAGATCCCACTGCTCTATCAGCCGGGCAAGGGCTGGATCTACAGCCTGTCAATGGACATTGAAGGCTATATCGTCGAAAAGCTGACGGGCAAGTCACTGCCGGACTTCATGCGCGAACAGATCTTCAAGCCGCTGGGAATGAGGGATGCAGGTTTTTATGTGCCTGCGGAGAAAAAGAGCCGTTTCGCAACGCTCTATGAAAACGATCAGCACGGCGGATTGCAACTGGACACAACCAACGGCAGCGGCATGGGCGATTTCCTGACGCTGCCCACCATGCCCTCGGGTGGCGGAGGATTGACGTCGACGGCGGAGGATTACTATCGCTTTGCGCAAATGCTGGCTAACGGCGGCGAGCTGAACGGCACGCGCATTCTGGCTCCGGCAACGGTGCACCTGATGGCGTCAAACCATGTGCCGGTCGAGTTGCTGACTGGCCAATACAGCATCGGCCTGCAAATTCTGAGGCCGGGGCTTGGGTACGGATACAACTGCGCTGTTGAGTTTGATCCGGCAGAGGCCAACTTGCCCGATGGCAAAGGTACGTTCTACTGGGACGGCGCTGCGGGGACGTGGTTCTGGATCGATCCCACCAACGACATCGTGTTTGTGGGCATGATTCAGCGCATGAACGGCGGAAGCCCGAACGTGGAGTTTCTGAGCCGGTCCGTTGTGTACCAGGCGCTGGTCGATCCGAAAAAATAGCACCCGAAAGAGTAGCGGCGGCCTACTGCAACAGGCTCATGGCAACGCCGGTCATCGCCGTTACGCCGGTTGTGATGGCGGGCGCGTAGTCAGGCGCGAACAACGCAGAATGCAGGCTGGGCAATGGGATGCCGGTTTTCAGGCTCTCGGCGAGCTTGGCTGGCTCCGCTGCACCGAGCCAATACATCACTCCGGGAATCTTGCCGTCGAGCGTAAACAAGCCCACATCTTCGCTGCCCATGACGGCTGTGGCCTCGTTGACTCGGTCTGCGCCCAAGGTGGCAACTGCGGCTTTGCGAATCCGCTCAGCGAGCGCGGGATCGTTGTACGTGACCGGCGTGGTCTCAGTGACTGAGACTGTCGGCATGCGATCGGCCGGGATGCCGTAGGCCTGTGCGAGCCCATTGACGGTGCGCCGGATGTCGGCAATGATCTCATCGCGCTCGGGAAGCGAGTAGGTGCGCAGCGTCAGGCCCATGGTCACTTCGTCCGGGATGATGTTGTTCTTTGTTCCGCCGTGAATGGTGCCGACCGTGAGGACGGTTGGCATCTGCGGGCTGACCTGGCGGCTGACAATGGTCTGAGCCACAAGGATGAATTGAGCGGCAAGAACAATGGGGTCCTTGCCTGCCTCGGGGCGTGAGCCGTGGCCGCCGATGCCGCGTACGGTGACGACGAGCCCGGTCGCACTGGCGAGGAGCGGACCACCTTTTACGCCAATCGTGCCCGCTGCGTAATCATTTGAGTCATGCTCGGCGAGGATGAGATCGGGACGGCCGAAGCGTTCGTACAGGTGATCGGCAAGCATGGCTGCGGCGCCTTGAATGGTTTCTTCGGCAGGCTGACCAATCAGCATCAGGGTTCCATGCCACTGACTTTTGCGCGCGGCGAGTTCACGCGCGGCGCCCAGAAACACCGTCATGTGCAGATCGTGGCCGCAGGCGTGCATCACTCCCACCTGCTGCCCTTGCGCGTTGGTCGTCTTCACGGTGCTCGCATAATCAAGGCCCGTTTTCTCTTCCACCGGCAGAGCATCCATATCCGTGCGAATTAACAAGCGCGGGCCGGGGCCATTCTCAAGGATGGCCACGACACCGTAGGCCTGCGTGCCGTCAGGATATTTGCCTATGTGCTCGGTGACCGTGTAGCCCAGCTTGCGCAGTTCACCGGCAATGAGCGCCGAAGTTTTTTCTTCGTGCTGCGAGAGCTCGGGATTGCGGTGCAGGTGCAGATAGGTCTCGGTCAATGCCGGTAGTTGTTGAGCGGCAGAGGCAGCCAGATCAGTTGGAGCCTGCGCAGTGAGCGGCAAGGCAGAAGCGAAAACAGCAAAGACAAACACACGGATTGAAATCATGGTGAATCCTCCCGGCACGAAGACCCTCAGACGCCAGCATAACGGAACGGGAGGGCGCCGGCGGCAGAATGGTTAAGAAGTTTGCGGCTCTGGGAAGGCGGAGTTCGGTTCGAGATGCAAGCGCGAGGTCATCAAGAGTGTCCCGGGTGCTAAACTCCGGCAAAA
This sequence comes from uncultured Acidobacteriaceae bacterium, assembly GCA_963820245.1. Lineage (GTDB taxonomy): Bacteria > Acidobacteriota > Terriglobia > Terriglobales > Acidobacteriaceae > Telmatobacter. Next base: position 97,875 of record CAWFZC010000005.1, read on the forward strand.
GGGATTTGTAGATGAAGGCAAGTGCAATCGAGTTTCGTCTGCGGATGGTGATCATGGTCGCCATCGTCGTGCTTGGCTTCTATTCTCCGTGGATTGAAACTCTGCAAATTGGCGAGCGTAATTCGCTGCTGGAGTGGCTGGCGCTTGAAGCGAGCCGCACAGGCCTGTTGCGCTTTACCTTTGCTACGCCTGCGGTGATTTTTCTGGGCTCGCTGATTGCTCTGGCTGGAGTGATCCTGCGTGTGTGGGGCTCGGCCTATCTTGGATACGGCACTGTTCACCACGGAGAGATGCAAGCGGGCGGCGTGATGGCGGACGGTCCTTACCGGTATGTGCGCAATCCGCTCTACATTGGCAGCTGGTGCATGATGGCAGCCATGTCGTTTCTCATGCCACCTACAGGTGCTCTCGTCTGCATGACGCTGATCACAGTCTTTCTGCTTCGCTTGATCCTGGGCGAAGAGGCATTTCTTGCGGGCAAGCTGGGCGAACCCTACCGGGAGTATCTGCGCGCTGTACCGAGGTTTTTTCCGCGGCTACGCACAAACATTCCCGCCGCAGGCAACAAGCCGCATTGGATGGTCGCGCTCCTCTCGGAACTGAATCCCATCGGTGTCTTCATCACGCTCTCATGCCTGTCCTGGAGCTATGACCACACGTTGATGCTGAAGGGAATTCTCATCAGCTTTGGCGTGTCCATGGTGGTGCGGGCATTCATGGGGCGAGGGAATGAAAGTGTGGAACCTGCCTGAGATTACTTGCTGTCCGGCCTGGCGCTGCTCAAATGCGTGTTCTTGAATCCGCTTGAGTATTTGAGTCCGAAACCCAGCAGCCGATCGACGCCAATGTGATTGCCCCAGATGAGCGCGTACGGAAGGAGCCCGTGCGCGTGCAGCAGGAGCGCGGAAAAACCCAGGGTTCCCGGCACAACATAAGTATGGACTGCGTTGTAGCAACGCGCGCCCCAGCACGGACCTGCAAGATAGCCGAGCATGGAGAGGTCGGGCAGAAGCCACAGCGCGGCAAACAGCCACCAACTGGCCCCAGTGTGCGCGTAGAGCGCAGCGGTACCTGCGGCGGCTACCAGCCCTTCCAGCCTGAGAAGCATGAGGAGCGAAAACCCACGCGGACGGGTCTTAACGAGCGGAGGGACGGAGACAGAGTCAGATGCCATTGGTTGTTCGATGAAGCGGACGCGCGGCAGTGTGCAGATTATTCGCCGTTAGCTTGTGCGCAAAAGCAAAAGGGAGAAGCGCTGTGGCCTCTCCCTTTTGCCCGCAGTCCGGAGGAGGGAACTACTTCTTTGCAGGAGCGATCACGTCCTTGGCAGCCTTGGCTACGCGGAACTTGACCACGGTCTTCGCCTTGATCTTGATGGCGGCGCCGGTTTGGGGGTTGCGGCCGATGCGAGCTTTGCGCTCTGCCTTGACGAGGCGGCCGATGCCCGGAATCACGAAAACGCCGTTCTTCTTGGTTTCCTTGATGGCAGTCTCAGCCAACAGGTCGAGGCCTGCTGCGGCTTGCTTGTTGGTGATTTCCAGCTTCTCGGCCATGTGCCGTATGAGCGCGGTCTTGGTCATTCCTGTTGCCATGTAATGTTCTCCTTCTTAGCGAGCCCTCAGGGCTGGCGTTGTTGACGGGCTTCCGCCGCGAAATGCGTACCGCATGAGGGGTGAGGACCAGAGGTTGTGAGTAGAGAAAACCCCTGTATTCATGCGGCTTTCGAAGAACCCTGCCGATGCTTACAATGCTTCTTTGGGGCAAGCAAAGTCAAGGCGGAAACCCCGATTTCCACAAGTTTCTTCGGGTTTTCCTCTAAAAATGCCCATTTTTATGGGCTTTTGTAGGTTTTTGTCCCTGATTTATCCGGAAATTGAGCTCTCGATAACAACGAATTGCCGCCCGCGGAGGGCTCCGCTTCAAGGCTATTTCAGACCGAAAAGAACCTTCTTCTTCGGGGCCTGTGCAGCCGCGATGGGCGTGTTGAGAGCATCCACCACGGGAGCCGCGATTTTGAAATAACGAATGATCGTCGCCGCAAAATTTGGCTTCAGCGCTTCATCGGCCGGTAGCGTGGCAGCCAATCCCCACTGCCGGCAGCGGATCAAGTCCATGCCGGGATGCTCGGCGGGGAATCCCTTGGGTGGCCGGGTGAGCGCGTTCCCCTCAAACTCAGAAAATGTCTTGCGGACGGCGGGCTTTTGAAGGAGCTTCCGGAACTCGGGATGGTGATCGAGCATCCAATGGCGAATTGCCGCGAGCTGGTCCTTCTCCGGCATGTATGCTCCGGCGGCGACGATCACTTCCTTTGGGCTCACGTGGAAGTAGAAGCCGGCGCCCGAAGTTTTCTGCAGGCCCTGATGCGACCACCAGGCAGCCACATGGGTTTTGTAGGGCAGCTTGTTGGCGCTGAAGCGGGTGTCGCGATAGATGCGGAACAGACACTTCTCCGCGGGCCGCACAAAGCTGGGCTCAAAGTCCATCATCGCATCAGTCACTTTGCGAATGATGGCGAGCATGGGCTCTTTGAGCTCGGCTTCGTAGACAGCCTTGCGCGGCGTGAACCATGCGCGGTCGTTGTTGCGGGCCAGGTTGCGGAGGAATGCAATGCCTTCAGGGCGAAGATGAGCGGACGGAGGAGCCGGAACGGATTTCGGGGTGCGAGCCATGCTGCTGGAAGGTTAGCAAAGATCGCCGAACGCAGGGGGCGAATCGGCTGCGGAAAACTTGATTCGCTTTCTAGTGAACTGAGTTTTCCGCGGACTGCGCGTCCTCTGCGGCCAGGCGGGCCACTTTCTCACGGTGTTTGCGAATGTAGTGGGCAGCGGCGTCTGGATAGAACTCGCGGATCGAGGAGAAGATCACGTCGCGCATCACGGAGTAGCCAAACTTGCTTGCGAGGACGGGAAAGCTGGTGGCGCTGGGCGGGTAATAGGTGCGCGAAACGACCTGTGTGAGGACCTTGCCGCCGAGTCCGGCAATATTCGGCGTCTGCCGCCCGCCGTACGTTTTGGCCACAGCCTGGCGGCTGATGACATAGAGGGCGCGAACGGGAACGCTGTGGCCGTCGCCCAGGGCGTAGTAACGCGTGTCCTCATGGATGAGGCTGGGAAGGAGCCACGCAGAGAGATAGGTATTGTCGGTTTTATCCAGGAATCCGCGCCAGGTATAGGCGTAGAAACCGCCCACTCCCTTTCCGAGGCTGGCATGCATGTTCATGCCTTCGGCAGTAAGGGAGGTGAGGCCGAGAAAAATGAAGGTGGAATAGTCGGTGGCCTGGTGGGTGGCTACCGTGAAGTTGTACTTCCATCCGGGAGGGTGGGGTTTGGCGCCCCCGGAGACGGAGCGGAAGTTGGGCATGAAGCCCAAGATGCGCTGCGGTTGAAGGCGGTCAAGGGGAATGGGATTGCCGGAGGCGTCAACGGGCGCGTTCGAGTCTTGTTGCACACGGGGGTTGCTTTGATCGGTTTCGGCTTCCGCAGAACTTGGCGAAGCCGGATCAGGAGCATCGACCAGCTCGGATGGATTGGAAAAATCCGAAGCCTCAGGAGTGCGCCCCCAACCCGGGACGGCCTCGTCGACTGCGAGTATGCAGCCGTGAGCCACCGATCCTGCTGCAAGTTCGAGTGACTGGGCGTGGCTGCCCAGGGAGAGCCCCAGGCCAAGAATAAGAACGAATGAACGCAAACTGACCATCCTTAAAACGTCGGCCCCGCGAGCCATGACCTCGAATTTCGGGTCAAAAGGGGCACAAATCACATGGGCTCCGTACCGGAGCTTTTTAGGTCGTGCTTGTTAGATCGTGCAGGGGCTACAAAGGATTACAAAATTTGACTGGGAACCCACTTTTTGTGCCAAAAACCCACAAAGCAAAGGTTCTTTCCGCCCTGCCCGCTAGAAGGGTGTCCTGACAGTCTACCGGATAATCTTTAAAGCACCGCGGAAAAGTCCATCGAAGTCCGCGGCCAGGGATTCTTCCCGGGCAACAGCCTGTTCGATGGCTTTTTCGGCAGCAGGGCGCTGATAGCCCAGGTTGACGAGAGCCGAGAGCACGTCGTCCACAGCTGCACCCTGCACCGATCGCTGCACGGGCGCGACCGCAAAATCGTCCAGCTTGTCTTTGAGCTCCACTACAAGCCGCTCGGCGAGCTTTTTGCCCACGCCGGGAATCCGCGTCAACTGCGCGTGGTCCTGTGAGCGGATGGCCTGCACTGTGCGTTCAGGATTGAGCCCGCTCAACATCTTGATGGCGAGTTTGGGGCCGACGCCGCTGACCGTGATGAGCCGCTCGAAAAGACGTTTCTCTTCGCGTTCAAGAAAGCCGAACAGGGCAATCTGGTCGTCGCTCACCTGGGTGTGAATATGCAGTGCAGCCTCAGCGCCCACCGAAGGCAATGCGGTAAAGGTGGGCACGGAGATGGCGACATCGTAACCCACACCGCCTGCCTCCACGATGGCCTGGCCGGGCTGCTTGAAGATGAGCTTGCCGCGCAAGTGAGCGATCATTTGGCCTTATTGTAGAATCCCCAGCCTCTTTGCCACGCGCTCGAATATTTCCAACGCGCGATCGAGCTGGGCCTTGGTGTGCTCGCTCGACAGGATTGCGCGGATTCTGGCCTTGCCCTCGGGGACGGTGGGGAAAGCAATGCCGGTCGCCATCACGCCCTCGTCAAACAGCGCGCGCGAGTACTCCATGGCTGCGCGGCCATCGCCCACAATGATGGGCGTGATCGGCGTTTCGGTGGCCGGTGTATTGACGCCACCGATGTTGAAGCCGACGCGTTTGAGCTCGCCCTGAAAATAGCGCGTGTTCGACCAGAGGCGCAGAATGCGCTCCGGCTCCTTCTCCAGAATGTCGAAGGCAGCGATGCAAGTGGCCGCCACCGATGGCGGGTGCGATGTGGAGAACAAAAAGGGACGCGCGCGATGGTAGAGATAGTCGATGAGATCACGGCTGCCACAGACGTAGCCGCCCAGCGCGCCGATGGCCTTGGAGAGCGTGCCCACCTGCACATCCACCAGTCCGTGCATGCCGAAGTGATCAACCGAGCCGCGGCCATTGCGGCCAAGAACGCCGGAGGCGTGGGCATCGTCAACCATCATGATGGCGCCGTATTTTTCTGCCAGCGGGGCCAGCTTGTCCACCGGACCAATGTCGCCGTCCATTGAGAAGACGCCGTCGGTGATGACAAGTTTGTGGCCGGGTTTGTCGGCAAGCGACTGCAGCAGCTCCTCGCAGTGGGCGGCGTCTTTGTGGCGGAAAACCTTGATGGTGGCGCGGGACAGGCGTGCGCCGTCAATGATGCTGGCGTGGTTGAGTTCATCGGAGAGGATGAAGTCCTCTTTGCCGAGAATGGCGCTCACCGTGCCGGCGTTGGCGGCAAATCCGCTCTGGAAGACGACGCAGGCTTCGACATTCTTGAAGCGGGCAATCTTCTCCTCGAGCTCCATGTGGATGCGCATGGTGCCGGCAATGGTGCGCACGGCGCCCGAGCCCACGCCAAAGGCGCGGGTAGCCGCCAGGGCGGCCTCAATCAGCTTGGCGTGGTTGGCCAGGCCCAGATAATTATTGCTGGCCAGGTTCACCACTTCGCGGCCGTCGTAGTGGCACACCGGGGCCTGTTGGTCGTCGAGAACGCGCAGCTTGAAATAGGTGCCCTTGGCGCGAAGTTCATCCAGGGTTCGGGTCAGGTGGGCGAGCTGGGGGCGAGGAGCGGCCTGGGTCATGGCTATGTACCTCAAAGAAGAAGCATAACTCTCAAGCCGCCTGGACGCCGCAAATCAGCCGCGGGTTGGGCAGGACTCTCTATTCCGGCTGGTTTACGTCAAAGAGATGCGGCTACCGGTGCCCGCGAAATGCCGCAGACAAAGTAGGTTGCGGGGAAGGATGCGGACAAAATCGAGGGGCGGGCCATGGCCCCGGCGCACCCGGGCCGGATACAATCAAAAAGGTCCTGTGTCCGCCGCGGCGGACAACTGGCGATACGCGATTTTTCTTGGAATTTGGAGCAGGTGCACGTGAGAGGCATGAACCGCCGCAGTCTGCGGCTTAGTTTGGTTGCAGGACTGGGTATGGCGCTGTCGTTGGCGGCAGGCTCACGCGGTCTGGCGCAAAGCGCAACAAGTGGCATTTCGACCGAGACTTCGCTGTCCGTAACCCAGAGCGAGCAGGGCGGACAAGCCCGAGCCGTTGCGCAGGTAAGCGTGACCGGGGCGGATGGAATGCCGGCCACGGGCTCCATTGCCCTTCTCGAAGGCAGCAAGGAACTGTCCGGTGTGGTGCTGAACGCGACAGGCCAGGCGACCAGCCAATTGACCCTGCCCGGCGGTGTGCACAACCTGCGCGCCGTTTATAGTGGCGACGCGACGCATGCTGCTTCCGCATCCTTGCTTTCGACCGTGCAGGCGGGCACGAGCACAACGCCCACCTTCACGCTGTCATTGGCGCCGGTTGCGCCTTCGGCCCTGCCCCTGGTTTTGACGGCAGGCGATGCTGGAACGATCAACGTCACACTTGTGCCGGTGAATCCCACCGCCCTTTCGTCGCCGATGTTTGTCACGCTTTCCTGCTCAGGACTGCCCAACCAGGCGTCGTGCGCATTCAGCCCGAACAGTGTTGAGATTCTGCCTGCAACGCCCACCAGTTGCGCGTCGGGTTCGCCTGCAACTGCGTGCCCGCCTGTCAGCTCCCTGGTGTTGCAGACACAGGCAGCCGGTGCCTTTGGAATGCTCAACCCGGGTGCGCCGCACACCAAGGGAAGCGAACCGATCGCATGGGCGCTTCTTTTGCCCGGAGCACTTGGACTGGGCGGATTGGCCTGGGGAGCACGCCGGCGCGCATGGCTTAGCCGGTTGTCGTTGCTGGCACTGGTGGCGTTGGTCACCATGCTGGGCACCACGGCCTGCAATCCGCGCTATTACTACTTCAATCATGGTCCGCCCAACAATCTGCCCACGCCTTCTGGCACCTACACGGTCACAATCACTGGGCAATCGAGTGATGGCGTTACCGCCATTACACAAAACACAACCATGGTCTTGACGGTGAAGTAGATCGAGGCAGCACAATCTCTGCATGAGCCGCCGGCATTCCCTTCCCGCGGAAGTGTACGCCCTGGTGGATCGCACACCGGGCACAGTCCTGCTGGAGTGCGGCAAAACAAACAGCCCTGAGTTGAGTGCGGAATCCTGTTCCCGGAACGAATCCTATTCAAGGATCTTCGTCGATCCGGTGCGGGTCATCGCTCCAAATAGCGCGGCAGAGTTGGCGGCAATGTTTGCCGGGATAGAAGATGCGGTCGCGGCCGGGCGCTTTGCAGCCGGGTTCTTTACTTACGAGTGCGGCGTATGCTTTGAGCCCAAGGCTGCAATGCGGGAGAGCGAGAATCCCGCGTCTCGTCCCCTGGCCTGGTTTGGAATCTTTGATCGCTGCTACCGTTTCGACCACGCGGCGGGAACATTTCCCGACGGCGAGCCGCCCAGCGTTGCACAATTCCGCACGGATACGAGGGACGCAGAAAAATTGCGTGGCGAATTGCATGTGCAGGCAACCCTGGAACTTCAAGAAGGTGAGTACGCCAAGCGAATCGCCGCAATACACGAGTGGATTCGCGCCGGAGATGTGTATCAGCTCAACTACACCATTCCCTACATTGTGCGCATGCGAGGAAGCATTGCAGCTTTGTACGAGCGGCTGCTTGCGCGCCAGCCCGTGGAATACGGCGCGTTTCTGCACTGGCAGGCAGGACAGCGGATCCTCTCCTTTTCACCGGAGCTATTTTTTCGTGTGGAACAAGTTGGCACGAGCCGGCGCATTGTCACGAGGCCGATGAAAGGCACTGCGGCGCGCGGCCGGACCACACGCGAAGACCGCGAGCGTGGCGAGTGGCTGCGGAACGACCCGAAGAATCGCAGCGAAAACGTGATGATCGTCGACTTGTTGCGCAACGATCTGGGGCGCATTGCAACCTTCGGCAGCGTGCGTGCGAAGAACTTGTTCACGGTGGAGCGATATCCGACGCTCTGGCAGATGACGTCGACGGTCACCGCTGAGTTGCGGCCGGAGGTTGGCTTCGTCGATATCTTTCGTGCCCTGTTTCCCTGCGGCTCGATCACCGGCGCGCCGAAGGTCCGCGCGATGCAACTGATCGGTGAGCTTGAAGGGCAACCGCGGGGAGTTTACACCGGAGCGATTGGATTTTTCTCGAAAGAGAAGACCGTCTTCAACGTCGCCATTCGCACGCTTGAGCTCGACGACAACCGCGGCACCATGGGCGTAGGCAGCGGAATCGTGATCGATTCCAATGCGGTGGACGAGTACGGCGAGTGCGTGCTGAAGGCGGAGTTCCTTACAGGCTCCGCGTATCGCAGTTCGGAAGGGACGTTATCGGACGAGTTTCTGCTGATTGAGACCATGCTTTGGGACAACGGCTTCCCGCTGCTCGAGCTGCATCTGGACCGGTTGACCGATTCGGCGGACTATTCTGGAGTCGAGTGCGATCGCGAGGAAGTCAAAGCAGCGATCACAGAACACGCGCGGCGATTTACTGACGGCGCCCGACGTAAGGTGCGGCTCCTGATGCATAGTCACGGAGGAGGCGATGGATGGGATGGTGCCGGGCCGCACATTACGGATGAGATTCTTGCTCCGCCCGCGAACGTGGCTCGCACTGGCCGGGTAAGAATTTCACCGCATCGCACCGACCCCGCCGACCGTTGGCTCTATCACAAGACTTCGCAACGGCCTCTGTACGCACAGGCCTATCAGCCCGCCGCGAAGGCAGGCTATGACGATGTACTGTTCCTCAATCTGCGCGGGGAAGTGACCGAGGGCGCCATCAGCAATGTTTTCATTGAGAAAAGCGGACGATGGTTCACTCCCCCAGTGGAGTGTGGCCTGCTCGCCGGGGTGTACAGGCGTCATATGCTCGAGACGCGGAGCGACGTTGAAGAGAAGGTGCTCACTCTCGACGATCTGCACAGCGCCGATGCGATTTACGTATGCAACGCGGTGCGCGGCTTGAGGAGAGTCACGATCGACTGGAAAGTTTAGCGTCGGCTTTCATCCTCACGGCTCGCGGGTCGACAAGGAACACTATCTGCGCATCGCGCGGTCGGGGTGGTAGAACTTTGTAGGGGTCGAAACCATGAACCGTCGGTTCGGTGGGCCGCGATGGAAAATCGGTTTTGTGCGGCTGTTTGCTTGTGCCGGTTTGTTCGCAGCCGGATTGGCGGCAAGCGCGCAAACGGCGGAGCAGGCCTGGTTGCGTGCCGGCAATCAGGGTTTTTTCACTCCGCTCAAGGTGCTCGCTCTGGGCAATGGACTGCTCGAACAGTCAGCAGCCGCAGAGCTGAAGCGCAATGTGGTCGACTTCCCTCCAGCAAGCACAGGCCCTGCCATCCGCACGCAGGCGCATCTGGCAGGAGAGGCAATTCTCGGCACGGCGCAGGAGGTTCGCAAGGCTTATCCAAATCTGCGAATCCCCAATGATCTCGGGCCCGATGGCTACTGGCTCTACTGGAATGGCGCTCCGGCCAATAAGTCCTACGTGGTGGTCGCGGGCGGTGACGAGAGAGGCGTGCTCTACGGCGCGTTCGCCTTGCTGCGCTGGCGCCCGGCCGGCGCTCAGTCCAATCTCCATGACCATCCGCACATTGAACGTCCCGCCATGGCGATTCGCTGGGTGGATGAATGGGACAATGCGAACGGCACGATCGAGCGCGGGTATGGCGGCAGGTCGATCTTCTTCGACAATGGCCACGTGCGCGAGGACCTGACAGCCGCCACCGAGTACGCGCGGCTGCTGGCGTCGGTCGGTATTGACAGCTGCGACGCGAATAGCGTGAACGGAGCAGCGCCGTTTCTCACGCCTGAATGGCTGGCGGGAATGAAACGCATTGCCGATGCGATGCGCCCATGGGGCGTACACCTCTCCATGAGCGTTGACATTGCCAGCCCGCAAAAAATCGGCGGCCTGTCGACGTTTGATCCGCTCGACCCCGGAGTGAAGGCATGGTGGGCCGCGAAGGTAGAGGAAATCTACAAGCTGATCCCTGACTTTGCGGGCTTCACCGTGAAGGCGGATTCAGAGGGACAGGCCGGCCCGGCAAGTTACAGTCGCAGTCCAGCCGATGCAGCCAACCTGCTGGCCAACGCGCTCAAACCCCATGGCGGCGTCGTGCTCTATCGGGCCTTTGTGTATAACAATCATCTGGACTACAACGATCTGAAAGCCGACCGTGCTCGCGCGGCCTACGACATCTTTGATCCGCTCGATGGCCAGTTCGCGCCCAACGTGATTGTGCAGATCAAGGAAGGTCCAATCGATTTTCAAGCACGCGAGCCCGTGTCGCCCTTGTTTGCCGGCCTTGAAAAAACCTCGCAGGCAATGGAATTGCAGATCACGCAGGAATATCTAGGGCAGCAACGCCACCTTGTCTATATCGCGCCGATGTGGAAGCAGGTGCTCGACTTTGATTTGCACGCAGACAACCGGTCAACGCCGGTGAAGCAAATCATTGAAGGCAGGAGTTTCCATCAGCGGCTCGGCGGAATGGTGGGCGTGGCGTGCGTAGGGCAGGACGGCTGGCTTGGCTCACATTTGGCCATGGCGAATCTCTACGCATTTGGACGTCTGGCGTGGAACCCGGATCTGACGCCGGAGCAGATTGCCGATGAGTGGATCCGCCAGTCGATCGGTACTGATCCGCTGGTCGTAACCACCGTTGAGAAAATGCTGATGCAATCGTGGCCGGCGTATGAGCACTACACGGGCTTTCTTGGCTCGCAGACGCTGACGGACATTACTGGAAGTCATTATGGCCCCGACATTGAAGCCAGCGAACGAAACGGCTGGGGCCAGTGGCATCGCGACGACGCGCGCGGCATGGGCATGGATCGCACGGTGGCCACGGGAACGGGCTATGCTGGTCAATATCCGCCGGAGATTGCGCGCACGTACGAGTCGCTTTCAACCACGCCTGACGACCTGCTGCTGTTTTTCCATCATGTGCCGTACACCTACAAGCTGCACTCCGGCAAAACAGTCATCCAGTACATCTACGACAGCCATTACCAGGGCGCACAGGAGGCGGCGCGGCTGGGTGAAGAGTGGGCAACCCTGAAAGGTAAAGTCGACGACAAGCTCTTTGGCGACGTACAGGCGCGTCTGGAGTACCAGGCGGGGCACGCCATTGTGTGGCGCGACGCGATTGTGCAGTACTTCCTGAAGCAGAGCGGAATTCCCGATTCGGAAGGGCGTGCCGGACAGTATCCGGGACGCTTGGAAGCCGAAGATGCAAAGCTGACCGGCTACAAGGCAATCGATGTTACGCCATGGGAGGACGCATCAGGGGGTAAGGCTGTGTCATGCGACAAGGCACAGGGCTGCTCAGCCGAGTGGACGTGGACAGGCGCACCGGGCAAGTTTGATATTGCAGTCGAGTACTTTGACCTGCAAGGCGGCGCGGCGAAGTTTTCGTTGTCTGTGAATGGGAAACAGGCGGCGGCGTGGAAAGCGGATGGGGATTTTCCGTCAAGGCGCCTGCATGGGGATAACTCGGTACGGTATACGGTGCGCGGGGTGGATTTGATGGCGGGGGATGTGCTGCGGCTGGAGGGCATGCCGGATGGAAAGGATGGAGCGGCGGTGGACTATGTTGAAGTGACCTCGCACCCAGTCACCGCGTTGAGATAGCGGACTTCACCATCTTCACTACCTGAGAGTACCGGGACATCCTTTACGTTTTAGACCGGGGACATGGTTTACAAGCCCCTTGCGGTGAGAGTGGCTCTGATTGCGGGTTTTCGGCGGGCTTTGCCGGTCTTCAGATACATGATAGTCGTCGCCGTAGCCGTGGTAATGTGGGAATCCCCGCAGGGATTTCCAAGGGGTGTGGGAAGAGTGGAAAGCCGGCTTTATGGCTTTCCATGCTTTCCATACCCTGGCATTTCCATGGCTTGTTTTTGGCCGCGCGCGAATCTCAACGAATCACAGGTCGTCTACGGGCATGAATCCGAAGTCATACTCCATAGGTCAACCTTAGGTTTTCCCTCGAGAATTCTGATTCCGGCTATGACGAAGCCTTTTTGCTTCCATTCCTCTCTTGTGGCATAGCCGCAACCAATCATGATGAAATTTCCCTTGTCGACCTTCACCTCGCGCAATTCAAAGGAACGCAGTCGGGGGTATCCAGTGCCGATTGTTTCCCGCATCGCAGAAACAAACTGCTCCTTGCTTAGATCGGGCGCATCTCGGTGTCCCAATAAGAGCTCGTTCTTCAGGTCGGACGTCTGATCTTGGATATCCCAAAGGTCGGCCCAATCCTGCTTGATTTGATCGTGCACGTACCGCTCAACGACGGGCTTCAACAAGGACTTCTGTTCTGGCGCCAATGTCGAATACGGGTCACTTGTGGCTCCAAGAAGCCCCAAGGTCATAAGAAGAACCGCCGGATAAACTAAAGCTTTCATGGCGCCAAATTATAGCGGACTTGGGTACGTGCGGCCGAGAGAGCTAAGTGCGAATCGCAGGTCGGAACCGCATCTCCGAGCTGTTGAATTCGCCCAGCTCGGTGTTGCAGAAGAAGACGCGGTGTACGTCCTCATCCATCTGTTCGAGCCCGATCTCTTCGTTTCGGAATACTTCACTGACGAACACCCGGCCTTTATGCCAACTGATGTCCCCGCTGTTGTTCACCCTCCGAGTCTGGAACGATCTCGGATACTGGAAGCTCGCTACCCGGCTGGGGAACAGCCGCGTGCTGGGAACGTAGATGCTCCCTGGCGTTTCGTTAGCCAACGCTTCGTGCGGGCGTTCATGGTTGAACATTAAGCGGAAACGATCGAACTTCTTCTGTTGCGCGGTCACGGTGTGAGCTGGCGGCTTCGCGGTGTCCTCTTTAAGAGTGCGATGCATCCGTTCGTGCCTTCCGTTTTGCTGAGGTCGGCCTGGCTGGATGCGCTCGTGGACGATGCCGAGCTTCATCCATCCGAGCGATAATTTCGAGAGGCCCAGTAGACCAACGCCCGCGAACGGCGCTCCGTTGTCCGTGCGGATACGCTCGGGCATGCCGAACTCTCGCATCGCTGCATCACAAACGGCGCTCACCTGGGCGAGGTCCATGCGTGCGACTGCCTGGCAGCGGATCAGAAATCGGCTGTGTGCGTCGGTGATGGTGAACGGATCGCAGCGAAGGCCGTTCCCTGTGAGGAAATATCCCTTGAAATCCATGCACCAAAGCTGATTGGGCGCAGTGACCATCGAGAACGGCTGCGAACTCGGCGTGGCGCGCCGTTTCTTCCTCTTCGGGTTAGTGAGCCCAGCCCGGCTGAGGATCTGACCCACGGTACTTGCCGCCGGCCAACTCACGTTCGGGTTCATGCGCTCCAGTCGCGCCTTGAGCTTCCTCGCTCCCCAGGACGGAAACCGCTTCCGTAACGCAAGAACTTCGTTCTCTATCTCTGCCGATGTTGCGTATGGGGAACTGTGCGGCGTGCGCGTCAGATCGAGCAGGCCCTCAGGCCCAACCTCGTCGTAACGCTTGATCCACTTGTAGGCAGTTGGACGTGAGATGCCGTACTCGTGACACAGATCGGTCACGGACATTTCTTCCCTCTGATAGCTCGATAAGAACTGCAGGCGTTGATCCACGGTTCGAGTCTCTTTCCAAGGCATAAACGCATCTTCATGCGTCAAGCCAAAGCTGGGAAAGCCAACTGTTCTCCGCCATGGTGTAAACCATGTCTCCGGTCTGTTTTGTAAAGCATCTCCCCGGTTTGCTCAACCGCCACCACCTCGCCATTGGGCAGGGGTACTGCCATGCGCTCCACTTCGGTGTAGCCCCTTTGCCGATAAAGCGGAACGCCGGTCAAAGTCGATCCTAACTCGAATCGTCTGAACCCCGCCTTGGACGCCTCAGCCTCGACCCGCTTCAGAATCATCGAGCCTAATCCACGCCTGGCAAAATTGGGATGTACAAAGATGGCACGCACTTTGGCCGCATTCGTAGCAGGATTCAGCAGGTCGGGTTCTCGGTTCGGTCCGCGATCCGCGCCAAAGAGCGTCTTCCGCATTGACCATCCACCACAACCGGCAAGAAGTTTCTGTTCTTCCCCGTCTGTGTGGAAAGCCTCAGCTACAAAATACGTCCTGTCGCTTATAAGTTGTGTGTCGAGGCCCAGCACTGTGCCTAGCGCGCCGTCAATTTGCGCGGGCGTGTAGTCACCAGCCTGCAGCCCGCGCACGGAGGCTTCTATCAGCCTCCGAAGAGTGGGAACATCTTCTTCAACGGCCAGCCGAAGAGTGAACTTGGGCGCGAATTCCATCGAGATTTTATTGTATCCGGGGCGATTTACTTGCCGCCGACGATCCGCTTAGCGCGGGCGTAGGAGCCGATGTTGAAGGCGTTAGGGCAGCCAAGAGCAATCAGCTTCTTCTTTGCTTCTCCGCTGCGCATGCCGCTTTGGCAATGGAGCAGGAGGACCCGGTTCTTGTCTTTGATGCGGCGGGACCAGCTGGCCTCAATCTCATTCACTGGCAGGTTGACGGCAACGGGTAGATGCCCGGCAACGAATTCACCTGCGCTGCGCACATCAATTACCAGGGCGCCCTTCTTCAGATAAGCGCGAGCGTCCTTGATCGAGATAAGTCCCGCGCGGTTGTAAATAAGGAATGCCGTCAAGAGCACGGCGATGACGAGAAGAGCTGTCCAATTCATGGCGAATAGCTTACTCGGTCCAGGCGAGGTCTGGCAGTGAGGGCTTAAACTTTCTCAACCTGGACCAGGGTGGAGTAGAAAGTGGCTCCGGCGCCGATGTCGGTAAGCCGCTCGCTGGTAAGCGCGTTCACATTGGAGCCGCCGGGGTGCAGCTTGGCCCAGTCGAGGCGGGCAGCTACCACGCCGAGGGGCAGGCTGGGGTCGATGAGGACTTCGAGGTCGATGGTCCCGCGGTCGTTGAAGATGTGAGCCCGGTCACCGTCCGCCAGGCCGCGGGCCACGGCGTCGGCAGGGTTCATTTCAATGCGCTGGTTCCGGGCCGCTTCCATCCTGCGATGGCCGTCCAGGTTGGCAAAGGTGGAATTCATGTAGTTGTCGGCTTTACGTGCCAGCAACTCGAGCGGATAGCGCTCTGCGTCCTTTCCCCAGCGCGACTCTGTGGGCGGTGTAAAGGCCGGAAGCGGATCGAGGCCAGCTGCGGCGAGCGTTTCGGAGTAAAACTCGACCTTGCCCGAAGGTGTAGGCAATGGGCCTGTCGTAAAAGGCAGGAAGGGACGCTTCTCCGGATCGCGATGAAAGCCGAGCGGAATGTGGCCCTGCTCTTCAAGCGCTTCAAAGGTGATGTGCTCCATGCCGGGGTTCCTGGAGTGGCCGTCCGGGCCGATCGCAAGAGCCTGGCGGACCATCTCCTCTGGCGTATCGCGAAAACATGGCTCAGGGAAGCCCATCCGCTGCCCCAGCTGGCCAAAGAGCCACACGTTGGAGCGTGCTTCGCCGGGCGGCTCGATCGCCTGCCGGGAAAGCTGCACAAAGTAGTGTCCGTATGCGCCCTGGACATCCGTGTGTTCAAGAAACGTGGTCGCCGGCAGAACGTAGTCAGCGTAGTCGGTTGTGTCGGTAAAAAACTGCTCGTGGACAACGGTGAAAAGGTCAGCCCGCGCCAGTCCTCGTCTCACGGCGTTCTGGTTGGGAGCAACGGCGCCGGGATTCGAGTTGTAGACGAAGAGCGCGTGAACGGCTGGCCCGTCGGTTTGTTCCCTTGTTCCCTCGGTCCCTTGTTCCCTGTCTCTTCCAAGCTCAGTAAGCGCCTGGCCAAGGGCCGACATGTTCACCAGGCGGGCGGTGCGGCCCAGCGGAGAGGCCTGCTGCAGATCGGGCCGCCTCAGAGCCGCTTCGTTCCACGTAAAGCCTCCTGAAGTGGACAGCACGGCTCCGCCGCCGCGATGCTTCCATGCGCCGGTGATCGCGGGCAGCATGGCAATGGCGCGAACAGTGGCGCCGCCGAACTCTGCGCGCTGTACGCCGTAGTTCAGGCGCAGTGCGGCGGGACGGGTGGTAGCGTACTCGCGGGCCAGCTGCTCGACTTCGGCCGCGGTCATGCCGGTCCATGCCGCGACCCGCTCGGGCGTGTACTCGCGCGCACGTTCCGCCAGGCCGGCGAAGCCGTGGGTCATTTCGTCGATGTAGGCGCGGTCTTCAAGCCCTTCGTTCAGAATCACGTGCATCATTCCGAGCGCGAGCGCGGCGTCGGTTCCGGGGCGGATGGCAATATGCCAGTCAGCGAGGCGCGGCGGTGCGGGTCTGGTAGGGGTCGATCACGATCAAGCGGGCGCCGTTGCGGCGGGCCTTCTCGATCATGGGCCAGAGATGGACGTTGTTGCCGTGGATATTCGCGCCCCAGGCGACGATGAGCTTGGCAAGGGCGAAGTCCTCCGTCGGCGTGCCCAGTTTTTTTCCGTAAACGAGGTTCCAGGCCTGGCCGCCTGCCTCAGAGCAGATGGTCCGGTCCAGACGGCTGGCGCCAAGCCGATGAAAGAAGCGACGGTCCATGGAGCCGAAACCGAGCTGGCCGATGGTTCCGGCGTAGCTGTAGGGCAGAATCGACTCGGGACCGTAGCGGTCGCTGGTTTCCTGGAGTCGCGCGGCAATCGCATCCAGGGCTTCGTCCCAGCTGATGCGTTCGAAAGCTTCATGCTCGCGGCCGCGCGGCATGCGGGCCTTTTTGCGCTCCGGGTTTGCGCTTCAAAGGGAAAAGAATCCGGTCCGGTGCGTAGACGCGGTCAAGATACTTGGCGACCTTGCCGCACAGAAAGCCCTGCGTGACAGGTTGCGATGGGTCGCCTTCCACTTTCACGGCGCGTCCCTGCTCGTTTACCGTGACCAGCACTGCGCAAGAGTCAGGGCAATCGTGAGAGCAAACGGTGTGAACAATGCGGAAGGGAGAAGCCGCGGCCATGGTGTCATTGTAAGCTGAACGCGGAGGAATCCGGATGATGCGTGGACTGGCGATTCTGTTGTTGATTGCTGTGAGCGTTGGCGCGCATGCGCAGACGAGCGGCGGCGACGAAGCGGCAATACGTTCGGTGATAGCGGCGCAGGTGGCGGCGTGGAATCGGGCGGACATACCAGCGTTCATGCAGACCTACGAGAATTCGCCGGAGACTACGTTCATTGGCAGCACGGTGCGCAAGGGATATGAGCCGATTCTGGAACGCTACAAGCAGGCGTATGCAACGCCGGACCAGATGGGAACGCTGACGTTCAGCAACCTGGAGGTGCGGCTGCTGCCTGGCGCGTGCGGGCCGGCGGAGTATGCGGTGGTGACCGGGAACTTTCACCTGGATCGCAAGGTCAAAGGCGACGCAAAGAAGGACGACGGTATTTTCTCGCTGGTATGGCACAAGGGTCCGACTGGCTGGAAGATCTTGCTGGATCACACCAGTTAGGACCAGTTAGGGACGGCACGTTCCGAAGTGAAACGGCTAATGAAAACGCAGCGAGCAATTCTGTGCGCTTCGATTTTCTCCTGTGAATCATCGCGTGTACACTGGTCACGCTATGAGCTGCCTGTTCTGCAAGATCGTTGAAGGAGTCATACCCTCGACGCCGGTGTATCAGGATGACCTCGGCTACGCATTTGCCGATATCAATCCGCAGGCGCCGGTGCACATTCTGATTGTGCCGCGCGAGCACATCTCATCAACGACAGAGGCCGGCGAAGACAGACGCGCGCTGCTGGGCCACTTGCTGTGGGCCGCGGCCGACATTGCGCGCAAGAAGGGACTCACGAACGGCTATCGCATTGTTGTGAATACGGGCGAGGACGGCGGGCAGACGGTGGACCATTTGCATCTGCATCTGCTCGGTGGCAGGGCAATGACGTGGCCGCCGGGATAGATTCGTTTATCGCAATCGGAGAACTGAAAAACGAAGGGCGCCCGCCGCCGCGGACGCCCTTCCTATTTCGCTCGGTACTGTGACTTACTACATCGGCTGCTGCGCGTATTCTTCTTCCTCTTCAATGCCGTAGCGGCGCAGCAGGTTGGGCAGGCTCTGCGAGAATGCTGAGCGCGGCATCACCGTGTCGCATCCTGCTTCGACTGCCTTCATCTTCAGGTCGCCCTGCAGATGATTGAGGAATCCGACGATCGATGTGGCCTTCTTGAGCTTGGCTTTGAATTTGGGAATCAGCGCCATGGGCTTGGCGTTCAGGTTGTTCAGATCAAACACCAGCAGTGTGGGCTTCTCAGTTTCAGGCAGTTCCAGCAGACGCGTTACCGAGTCCTTGTCGCCCTTCACAAACTCCACCTTGATGCCGAGCTTGCGCGAGGTCTCCTGAATCTTGGCCTGAAAGAACAGATCGTCGATGAAGCAGAAGATACGTGTGGGCGCGTCCTCGCGAACCGGAGCAGGCGCTGGCGCCGCATAGGCGTCAGGATAGTAGCCGCTGTGGTTGCTGCTCATCATTTGGATGGTGGACGGCGGGCCATCGGCTACATTGCCGTTGACGGCGCGGTAGCTGTGATCCATGGGGCCCACAAACTCGCGCGGCCCACGCTGCTTGCCCTTGCGCTTGCCCTGTGAGGACCCGTTGATGCTGTTGCCCGGCTGTGCCTGGGGCGCCGATCCCTTTTGGAAGAACTTCTTCTTCTTTCGCGGCTGGTTCTGGTGAGCCTGGGCTGGCCTCTGCTGGGGCGGTTGCGGCGGAGCCTGTTGTTGCGGCTGCTGCTGCGGCTGCATCTGGGGCTGCTGGGCCTGCGGAGCGCCTTGCTGGCTCGACTTGTTCTTGCGGCGGCGGCGGCGGCGGCGATGCCCTTGCGAAGGCGCCTGACCATTGTCAGACGCTGGCCCCACTTCTACTTGGGGCTGGGTTGGTTCTGTCGTCATGCGTATACTTCCTGGAACGTTACTTCTGAATTCATCGGTTTGTGGGGTTCTACTGCCTTCAAAGTTGTGTGCCTGGCTTTCCTTGCCCAATCCGGTCCAGTCGGGACCGAAAATCAGGCGGTAGCCGGCGAAGTCAATGCGGTACACGAAGCAGGCTGGTAAACATGGGCATTTGCAAAAACGTCGCCTTAGATTCCCGGCGCTCTTACCCTCAATAAACCAGATCGTTTGTGACGTGCGACGGATCTTGCATTCCGTCATTCGCCCCATGCATGAATCGAACGCTCCACCCCGAGAGGATTTCAGCCAATCAGGTCGCGCCGGTTCATCTTCTTCGGCCCTGCAATTCAAACTCTGTGAAAACTCTGTAGCCGCCCTCTGCATGAGAGCCCTGCGTCGGCTCCATCCACTGGTCAGGATCTAGGCAAGGCGGCCAGTGCTTTTTCTCAGGTGATGCCCTTCCTATATGAGCTTTTGCCGTACGCAGTTTAGTAAGAATTGAACTGTACGGCTAGTTTGCTGCTCGGCGGCGAGCTTGCTCTACCCCAAACCCGGGTGGCCCGCGTCAGCCGCTTGATAGGCAATTCCGATACTACAAGGAACCCCTGAGGCTGGCAAGTCTACTTTCGTGGGACCCGACTGGTAGGATGCGCCGAAACGACAGGGAGTACCGATGCGCACGAAAAACACGGCCAAACGCGCGAAACGCCGCTCCTATTGGAGCGGCGTTTCGAGGTCCCGCATTTGCCACTGGCCTCCCAGAATATTGTGGCCGGCGGGTTCTCCACCGTGCCTGATGCAGGCTTTCCCAGCCGGTTAGTCCCTCTTTGAGGGCCGCTTCTTTGGCGGTTGCTCTTGCCGGGTGCCTGCTGTTCTTTTGGCTGACCGCAGTTCTGAGTCAGCCGGTACATCACTGGCGCCTATCTAATAGCAATCAACGGGCCGTTCAGAGCTGCGCTTGTTTTCAGCTACTTGCCCCGCTAACCCATCTTGTTTTTTCTGGATTCTGGAAGCCTGCGGGCGCCAATAATTCCGAAAACCGTAGAACGAGTTTTTTCGCCAATCACTAGCGCTGGCATTTTGGACAAAAATGGGTTCCGCGACCGGCCAGCAAGATCCGCCGGATGGGGGTTTGGCAGCGTCGGCAGGGCTCGCCCGTTCGCAGATAGACGCAGTGCTCCAGCTGGAAGAAGCCCCTTACTCCGTCGGCATCCACGTAGTCTGAAACCGACGATCCGCCGAGCCGGATGGCGTGTTCCAGAACCTGGTTGAGCGACAGCCTGAGCCGCTCGAGCTCGGCGCGCGTCAGGCGTCCGGCGGCTCGGCGCGGCCGGATTCCGGCGTGAAACAAGCTTTCGTCGGCGTAGATGTTCCCCACGCCCGTGAGCAGGGTTTGATTCAAGAGAGCCGCCTTGATCGACAGGCTTCGCCCGCGAAACAGGTCGGCGAATTCGCCCGGTTGAATCGTGAGCGGCTCAGCGCCGGATGCGGTGAAGCCTGCGTCATGCCCAAGGGCTCGGAACTCCAACCGGCCAAAGCGGCGGGGATCCACAAAGCGCAGCTCCCGTCCGCTTGGCGAGACTGAGCCGTGCGTGCGTATGAGCGGCCACCGGCGCCTCAGGTGTGGTCACCAGCAGGCGGCCCGTCATGCCCAGATGGACGATCCATTGTGCATCGGCCAAAGAGGATTCCGGCTGAGAGTTCCTTCTGCCCCGGCGCGATTCCTGGGTGGTTCTGCCGGTGGCTGGACCCAGTTCGCAGACGATGTGCTTGCCGGCGCGATGAACTGCAAGCAGCACCCGGCCTTCAAGGCCTTTTGCCTGCCGCGCCGGAGATGTTTTGAAGGGTTCCGGATGCCCGCCGAACCAGGCATGGACGATGCGATCACCTCGGACCCGTTCGTGAACGCCACGAGCGATGGTTTCCACTTCAGGCAGTTCGGGCATTCGTCTATTTTAGGCGAGCCGTGCCCCAGAGCGTGTGGATGGTGCTAGCTCTCTGATTTCGCCAGCTCACTGTCCTCTTCGCCTGCGCGTACCTGCAAACTGCCCCATTTTTCCAGGTAAACCAGACCCAACCCGAGCCCAACCAGGAACACGGCCACTGAGGAATACTCGATCAGGTTGAGTTTGCGGTTCTCATCGGCAGTCTGATAAACGACGATGCCGTGAATTTCGCGGGGAACGATGCGCTCCTCCACCAGAACCGGCCCTCTCGGCATCACTTCGAGATAGTGGGTCGAGATCATGGCCGAGACGATCAATCCCGCAAGGCCGGGAAGCAGGAACAGGAGCGCGAAGAATTTGAGCGTTGCCAGTTGAGATTTTTTCATTTGATCGGCCCCATTCTCGCGCCACGTGCGCACATTCTTGCGTGAAGTTCGTGGACAATTTCCAGGGTTGATCCAGCTCGGTCGCATCTTGCGTATGCGCCAGGGTGGAGAGCTGCTGCAAGGTCAGGATCTGTCGGGCGTTTACCCTTACGGCGCACTACACTCTGCGAGCGGCCCACCGATTTCATCGGGACGAACTAGAGGATCATCCCCAAACCCGTTAGCTCTAGATTCTACACCGAATTTGAATGCGGCCTCTACGCCGGTTTTCAACAGCCGGGTGGATTCCAGCCGCGATTCCAGCGGAACGCGCCACTGTTAGAAGCAGGCTATTTAGACTTTTGTCCCGAGTAGGGGGGCTTGCGGCGTTCCCCTGGTTGACGCATCCGGCTGGCCTCAAAGCTCACGATCTTCCACTTGTCCTGTGCATCGCGCACGTAGACGCGCGTGTAGCGAAAGCTCCCCAGCACTTCACCATCGGGCGTCGATCCCTGCACGTAGGCCACCGAGGTCACCAGCGCCGTTTTGCCATAAAAGCGCACCTTCCGCTCACTGACGTCGAGCGTTGTCAGATGAACGCGGTGGGTGCGCAGATTGTTGATTGCTTCTTCCTTGGTTTGCAGGGTTCCCGCAGCGGTAATGGCGATATAGTCGTCGGCCAGCAAGCTGGACATGGCCGCGGTGTCTCCCTTGAGCATGGCGTTTCGCCAAACCTCTTCCAGCTGAAAAATCTCATTGCGATCTTCGTGCTTGTTGATCTTGTTCTGCCCGGCATGCAGCAGGCTGCTTCCGAAGGCCAGCACCAGCGCCATCGCGACCAGGCGTCCGGTAAGCGGCCGGGAGTCGATCGGAGCGGAACTGCGCACGAATAACTTTTTTACGGCACCCGACATAGGCGTATCGGATAGTATCCCCGCAATGGTCTGGCGGTCAATGGCGGGAGTGGCAATCCAGAAACTTCTGCGTGCCATCACGATTCAGGATGCGCCAAGTCGCAACCGCATTCCGAAGCGGGGTCCTTTTGTGAGTTGGACGGGAGATGACCCTTAGACGAGAGCAACTAGATTTTCGCGGCTGCGGTCCTTCATCTTCTGCAGCAGCCCGCCGACGACATACTTCTTGAAATGCGGCGAGTCGCGATGCGCCGCCAGAGCGTTTTCGTCCTTGTATTGCTCGTAAATCACGATTGTGTCCGGATCGCCCTCGACATGGTGCGGGATGTAGGTCACGCAACCGGGTTCGCGGCGCGATTCGCTGGTTGCCAGGCGCAGGGCCTCGGCAACATCATCGCGATCTTCAGGGGCGAAGGTGAAACGTACGGTGAAACTGACCATGATCGCGGAATCCCCTTTGCATGAGCTTTAGTGCCTCAGTGCGTGACTCCAGTCTACTTGTGAATCGTGTCGAGCGCAGCAGCAAACTCCGGCAGAACCATGGTCTGATTGCGGTCAGGTCCGGTGGAGACCATCCCGATGCGCGCGCCACTCTCCCGTTCCTGAAAGCGAAGATACTCGCGTGCGGCCAGGGGTAGCTTGTCGAACTCGGTAATGCCTTCAGTGGACTCGCACCAGCCTTTCAGCTTGGTGTAACGCGGCTTGATTTGCTCAAGGCCCTGCACATCGGCAGGGATTTCGTCGGTGACCTTGCCGTTGATTTCATAGCCGATGCAAATGGGAATTTCGGCCATGGTGTCGAGTACGTCCAGCTTGGTGATCACCAGCCACTCGGCGCCATTTACCTGGTTCGAGTAACGCAGCAGGGGAATGTCGAGCCAGCCGCAGCGGCGCGGACGTCCCGTCACCGCGCCGTATTCGTTGCCGCGCGCGCGCAGTTCTTCGCCTGATGCATCATGAATCTCGGTGGGAAACGGCCCGCCGCCCACGCGGGTCACATAGGCTTTGGTCACGGAGATGACGGTGCCGATGGCCGTGGGTCCAACGCCGGTTCCTGTCGCAGCACCGCCGGCCGTGGCGGACGACGAAGTCACAAATGGGTAGGTGCCATGATCGATGTCGAGCATGGTTCCCTGGGCGCCTTCAAACATGATGCTCCCGCCCTCGGCCAGGATGTTGTTGAGCATGCGTCCAGTATCGGCAACAAACGGGCGAACCTTCTCAGCGGCCGCTGCGTACTCCTCGTACATTTTGGCCGGATCCAGCGGGTCAGTGCCGAACAGCGCGTGAGCAATGGCGTTCTTTTCGGCGCAGGCGGCCTCAATGTGCGTCTTCAAGAGCGATGGGTGAAGCAGGTCCACCACGCGCAGCCCGCTGCGAGCCATCTTGTCTTCATAGGCGGGACCGATGCCGCGGCTGGTGGTGCCGATCTTCTGGCGGCCCGGCGCGCTTTCCGCTGCCAGCTCGATCATGCGGTGATAGGGCAGGATCACCTGGGTGCGATTCGAAACAAAGAGTTGCTCATCGACATCAACACCGAGCTCGCGAAGCCGGTTGACTTCCGACAGGAATGCCAGCGGATCAAGCACAACGCCGTTGCCGATAATGCCCTTGCAGCCGGGACGCAGCACACCGCAGGGAATGAGCTGAAGCACAAACTTCTGCCCGCCAATGATGACGGTATGACCGGCGTTATGGCCGCCTGCGTAGCGAGCCACTGCTGAAAATCGCTCGCTGAGCACATCCACAATCTTGCCCTTGCCCTCGTCGCCCCACTGGGCGCCCAGTACGACAGCCGTCTTTGCTCGCATTTCCTTCCGATCCTCGAATCCTGAGTCGCCCTGAGAGGTTTGGATGCATCTCCGGCGCCCAAAAAAAAGCCGGCGCCAGGAACTCCGGGGCCGCAACACGAAGGCGCTGGTCCACTTACCCTGCGCCACGTTTGATGATAAACCCTGAGCGCGTGGGCGGCTTCCTCAACGGAAAGAAGGCAGCCTTTGCTCCGCCGCCCGGCTCTGAGGCTCTGGCCCCCAGTTTTCGCCAAGCCGCAGACAATTTCACGCAACTAACCCGGGATTGGCGGGTCTAGACAAGACATGCTCTCTCTGAGGGCACAGTAAGTCATGCCCCGGGGCGGTCCCGAGGCCCAGGAAATAGCGAGGGTACATGAAACCCCAGGCTTCTTCGCAGGCAGCCCGCGTTGCCGGCATCTCCCATTTTTTCCCAGCTCCGTCCGGCTATCCAACCCAGATATCGCAAAGAACCGGTCCGACGCCCATGATCTTCAGGCGTGTGGTGGCTCTTGGCATGGCGGCGCTCCTGTTACCGCTGACCCAGGTAGAAGTTCTGGCCCAGCAAGCACCCGGCTGGCCGCAGGCAAATCCATATCCGCCGGGTCAGTCCTACGCTGGCCAGTATCCTCAGCCCCAGCACCCGCAGTCTCCTTACCCTCAGAATCAGCCATATAGCAACCAGTACGCGCCCAATCAGCCGCAAGGCTACGCGCAGCCGGGCTACGGTCAGCAACCTGGATATGGCCAGCAACCCTCTGACGCCAGCCAGCCTTATGCCGACGCACCCGGCGGATATGCGCCAGGCCCCGGCGGACCAGGTTACGATCAGCCGCAAGCTGCCAACCAGCCTTTCTCCGCAGAGCAGCTTGAAGAGATGCTCGCGCCCGTCGCGCTTTATCCTGACGCTTTGCTGGCCCAGGTTTTAGCCGCAGCCACCTATCCTGACCAGGTGTCGGTGGCCGATCAATGGTTGCGCGCCCAGGGAAATGCCTCCGCTGATCAGATTGCAGGCGCCGTCGAGGCGCAGAACTGGGATCCCAGCGTGAAGGCGCTCACGGCATTCCCCCAGGTGCTTGCCCAGATGAACCACAATCTCTCCTGGACCACCGATGTCGGCAATGCCTATTACAACCAGCCGAAGGACGTGATGCAGACCGTGCAGGTTCTACGCGAGCGCGCCCAGTCGGCCGGAACCCTTCAGAACAGGCCCCAGGAGTCCGTCAACTACGACCAGGGCAATATCGAATTGGCGCCCCCGAATCCGCAAGAGGTGTACGTGCCCGCCTATAACCCGTGGGATGCGTATGGCCAGCCGATCTCCCCCTATCCAGGGTTTTCACTACTCGGCGCATCGCAGTCGTTTGCCGGATCGGACGTCCTTCAATTTGGCATGGGAATCGCCATGAATGCCTTTACGCACACCGGCTTCGGATGGCTCAGTTGGGCGATGGACTGGCTTGGCAGCGCTATTCAGTTCAACCATTCCAACTACTACTCGCGCAGCACGTCGGTGGCTCGCTGGGGTTCGTCCCGTGGGTCTTACGGCTCGCAATGGGCTTCCAACGGTCGATCAGGTTACGGCAGATCCGGCTATGCCGGAGCGGGTCAAGGCTATGGGCGGGGCTACGAGCGGGGCCAAATGGGTCAGTCGCGCGATGGCTATGGCCGCCAGGGCTACTCCCCGTACGGAGAGAACAGGGGCAACGGCGGCAACCAAGGTTACGGCTACAACGGCGGCTACCAGCAGAACAGGGAAGCTATGCGTCCGCAGCAAGGCTACATGGGACCCCGGCCTTATATGGGAAGTGAGTATGCGGCAGGTGCAAACAGGGGCTACCCGGAGCGGCCTGAAAGCTATGCCCGTCCAGCCTTCCAGGATTACACCTACAACCGCACTCAGCCGCGACCCCAGCTGGCGATGCCCACCCGGCAGCAGCAGGCCTATGCCAGGCCGGGCTACGGATCCAGCTCTTACTCCGGGGCGGGAAACACATTTGGCTACGGTCGTCAGCAGGGAAGCGTCTACGGTGCACCCCAGCAGTCATATCGCGCTCCTGCCATGCCCAGCCAGCGTGGCGGATACGAACAACGCTCCTACGCGGCACCTTCGAGCAGGGGATTCATGCGCTCGGCGCCAAAACAGGAGCGGTCGGGCGGATTCCACCTGTTCGGCGGAGGACACGGCTCTCAACATTCCTTTGGCGGCGGCAAGCCGTCCAAGAGCTTCGGCGGTGGTGGCCACGGTGGCGGAGGCGGTCACTCCAGCGGCCACGGCAGTGGAGGACATCACCACTGATCCCTACTGATTGGCCCCGGCACCACTACTGAGTTGCAAGCCCCGCGGCCTGATACTCAAGCGGTTCATGATCGAATAGTTCGCCTGCCAGCATCATCAGGATTCCTGCAATCCAAAGTACATGGCCAACGAGCGGAACAAGGGACGCCAGCCGGAAGTAGATCCAGGTGGCGAACATGAACGCCACAATGGCGCCGCCCATGATGCGGCGCGTCCACATCAGCTTGGGACGGATGAGAAACACAAGGTAGAAAAGAATCAGTGGATTGATCCAGCCGCTCAGGATGGCCAGAAAGTCCTTTGAATGCCACACATCGCGGCTGAACGTGTTCATCAACGTAACCCACGCGCAGAACCATCCACGATACACCTCCGGGGTGACTGCGCCCGGGGCGTACAGCTGCCGGCAAGCCGGCAAAAAGAATGCGGCCACATAAATGCAGAATCCGGCAATGCGCGCCGTTTGCACCGCGTGGGCAACCTTTTGAGATTGTGGGCTCAATGCGATAACTGGGCTCCATTCCGGCCGGCTTCCCGGTTAGATGATGATTCCGGGACCTGCAATCATAGACGAGCCGAAAAAATAAACGCGCACATGTTTGCGTGCTGTTAACCCCCGCCACGTCTCCGTCGTTATAGGTGCAGGAAGAGGCCTTAAGGCTTCACTGAGCGAGGTGGTCTTAAAATGCGGCAAACAAAAGGTGTAGCAGGTTGGATTCTTGCGGCGGTCGCGGCGCTGGGTTTCATTTCATTGCCGGGTACTGCGATCGCCCAGACGCAGACTGCGCCAACGGCACGGACGCAGCCCTCGGTAACGCCCATCAGCGAACAGGAACTATCTGACACGCAGGATCAGCTGATCAAGCTTCTACGCACCAGCCCAACGCTGACCTCCGTAGTAGCCCGCGATCCCTCGCTGCTGTCCAACCAGGAGTATGTGAACCGCAACAATCCGGAGCTGGGGCAGTTTCTGCTTCAGCACCCGGACATTGCCCGCAATCCGGAGTACTACCTGTTTACGCATCTCGAATCGCGCGGCGGACGGCGCGACCAGGCGCTGGAGCGCGAGGTCTGGCCGGACATGTCGCAACCGCCTAGTGACTCGAGAGCCGATCAAATCGTAGACCCAATTATGGCTTTCGCGGCTTTCGCGGCCTTCCTCGCGGCGTTGGTCTGGTTGATTCGGCAATTCCTTGAGAATCGACGCTGGTCGCGAATCTTCAAGCTGCAAAGCGACGTGCATGGAAAGCTGATTGAAAGGTTTGGTTCGACGCAGGAGATTGCTTCTTATATGGGCACAGAGGCGGGCAGGCGGTTTCTTGAGGCGGCTCCGATTCCGGTGGGGTTTGAGCCCGAACAACGAATGCCCAATGCAGTGTCGCGGGTACTTTGGCCGCTCCAGATCGGCGTTGTCCTGGTGCTGCTTGGCGTCGGACTACTCTTCCTGCGCTCGGCGGGTCCTGACTTGAACCTTCCCATGCTGATTACGGGCACGGTCGTGCTCATGCCCGGGATTGGATTTATCCTGTCGGCAGGGATTACATGGGTGTTGGCGGGGCGGTTGGGTTTGATTCCCGATAGCCACTCGGCAGCGAACCAAGCCAACCCGCAGGATAGGCCTTGAGCCGGATCGGATCCGGCAGTGGCCAAGAGGCGTGTGACGCGAATGTTCTGGGATTCCTATCTACCGAGTGCTCTTGTCGGCGCCACCGAGACCGACGCTGCGCAGCCTCTCATGGATGATGAGGCGTTCGCGGGGTTCTACGAGCGCTCTGCACGGGCGCTCTGGGCTTACCTGGCGCGGACTTCAGGCGACCCAGCCCTGGCGGAGGACCTGATGCAGGAGAGCTACGTGCGGTTTCTCTCGGCGGCGGGCGCTCCATCGCATGTTCATGACGGCGAGGTTGCCTGCCGGCGCTACCTGTTCCGGATTGCAACGAACCTTTTGCGCGACCACTGGCGGCGTCCAAGGGCAACATCGATTGAAGAAATGCCCGAGAGCTTTTTCGCTCGATCAAGCGGTGCGGTGCAGTCCGATTTGCAATTGACGCTGGGGCCTGCCTTGGCGAAGATGCGGCCACGCGAGCGCCAACTGCTTTGGCTTGCGCATGCTGAGGGTTACTCCCACGGCGAGATTGCCGAGGTCACCGGTCTGGCCAGCGCCAGCATCCGCCTGCTGCTCTTCAGGGCGCGCCGAAAAATTGCCCGTCTGCTCGTGGATGAAAAACGCGGGAGGGTAGAGGCATGCTGAAAACCTGTTCGCACGAAAACGAAGTAAGGGAACTGCTGGAGCGGGGCCAGTGGCCGCAGGCTTGTGCGCCTGAACTGCGCGCGCACGTTGAGAGTTGCCGCTCCTGCGCTGAACAGGTCCTGATTACAACCGCATTTCGAACGGCCCGCGCAGAAGCTGTCGCCGCCGTCTCGCTCCCTCCCCCGGGCGTTCTCTGGTGGCGCGCGCAACTGCGCCGGCGCAACGCAGCGGTCGAGCGTATTGGCAGGCCGATACTGGGCGCGCAGATCTTCGCGCTCGCGATCAATCTTGTGTTGGCGGTTGCCTTCATCGTGTGGCAAGCTCGCCATGGCCTCGCCTGGCTCTCATGGTTTTCATCGCCCTCAAGTCCCGCGCAGGGTTTGCAGACGGCCTTCCATTTTGACGCCCTCTGGTCTCCTCAGCTGCTCAGTTCCGGGTTGAACTCCATGATGAACCCGCTTGTGCTCATTCCCGCCATCGCCACCCTGGCGTTGCTCGGCGGCGTGGTTGTCTATCTGGCTACCGAAAAACAATAATCCGCACTGCATCGGCCACCCTGCATTTGCGTGTGCCCGGTCCCGCTCTCCTGCCCTTGATGCGGCCACCTTGGCCGCTCTGCTATAGTTTCTCGACGCCGTTTTTCCCCATTTTCGAAAACGCTAACGAAAACGGTGTCTGTGGCTTGCATTTCGAGACAACACAGGAGAAACCATGGACTGGACTGAGAGCACAAGACGATCGTTCCTCAAGCAGTTTGGCGCAGCCGGCGCGCTGGCGCTGACCGCAGCAAATGCAGAGGGATTGAGCCTGGAAGGCGCGCAGAATGCCGCGCCGGCCGCCAACTCCCCCGCCGATCTAAAACAGGCTGCCACACGCGAACAGCGGATGAAGTGGTGGCATGAAGCCAAGTTCGGCATGTTCATCCACTGGGGTCTCTACAGCGTGATTGGGCAGCATGAGTGGGCCAAGGAAGTGGAGGGAGTTCCCCTCGCCCAATACGAGATTCTTGCCAAACATTTCCATCCCAAGCCGAATGCCGCCCGCGACTGGGCGCGCCTGGCAAAGAAAGCCGGGCAAAAGTACATGGTCATGACCACCAAGCACCACGAGGGCTTTTGCCATTGGGATTCAAAGCTCACCAACTACAACGCCATGAAGCAAGGGCCGGGGCGCGACCTGGTGCGCGAGTTTGTTGAGGCCGCGCGGGCCGAGGGTCTGCGCGTCGGCTTCTACTACTCGCTCATGGACTGGCATCATCCCGACGGCGCACTTTGTAAGACAGACGAGGCCGCGCGCCGTCGCTTTGTCGACTACACGCATGGCCTTATCCGCGAGTTGCTCACCAACTACGGCAAGATCGATGTGCTGTGGTACGACGTTTCGTGGCCGCTGACCGCGGAGGGTTGGGAATCAGAGCGCATGAATGAGATGGTCTTCGATCTGCAGCCGGAGATCATCGTGAACAACCGCAACGGACTGCCAGGCGACTTTAGTACGCCGGAACAGCACATCCAGGCCGCAGAAGTCGGGCGCGCATGGGAAACCTGCATGACGCTCAATGACAGTTGGGGCTTCAACCGTGGCGACGATGCATGGAAGACACCGAAGCTGATCGTCGACAATCTGGCTACCTGCGCGCGCGGCGGCGGCAACTATCTGCTCAACATCGGGCCGGAGCCGGATGGGTCAATCCCGCCGGATACGCTGGCCTGCCTGGAGACCGTGGGCAAGTGGCTTGACACCAACGGCACTGCTATTTACGGCACCGATCGAGCCAATGCCGGCGGCAATGTGAACGCAAACTATACCCGCCGCGGCAACACGCTCTACGTCCACCAGCACTACTGGCCGAGACATACTCCGGCTGCGGAGTGGCTCAGTTTCTATCAGCCCGAAGTTGTGGTCGCCATCGGCGGCCTCAAGCCCAAGGTGCTGTCGGCGAAGCTGCTCAAAACCGGACAGAAGATCGAGTTCACCCAGGATGAATTCACGTTACGCTTGACGGGTTTACCGCTGGTGGCGCCCGATCAGCCGGCCACAGTCATCGAAGTGGAGTGCGATGGCGAGCCAACCGTCGATCACGGTTCCATGCGTCCGCTGTGGCCGCGGTTGAAAGTGGATATCAGCATTTAGGTTGCGAAAGAAAAAACTGGCTCTGGCTTCCTGGTCTTTCAGTCACAGGTGCGGAATGATCAGGAAGCCGGAGTTAAACGCAGACTGGGACTGCACGAGCGTAAGTGTAGGGGCCGTCCGGTACTAGAAGCACGCGCGCATCTTTGGGCAGACCTTTCAGCACCGCGGCTACGGCTTCGTTCAGGTCGCTGAAAGTCTGCTCGCCTGCTGAACCCAACTCTGACTTTGCAACACCGGGTGCGTAGAAGAAGAGCTCATTCTTCACGCCGGCCAGCGCCAGCTTCTCCAACTGCCACTGATCAATCTCAACGGGCGTGTTCTCGATTTCATTGAGAAAATCCTGGTACCCGGTGAGCGTGCGCATCCGGTGAGCAAACTCCGGCGAACCCATTCCTTCCGCGCACTCCCCAATCAGCAGAATTCGTCCGCCCGGTTTGGTGATGTGCTGCGCGGCCGTCACGCCTTTCACGATCTGGTAAAAAGTCAGGTCCAGCGGATAGCCCGCGCCGCTGGTAATCACCACGTCAGCCAGCTCGTCGAGACTCTCAAGGCAGGTGGTCTGGGTAAATTCCACGCCGGCAGCGTGCGCCTTGACGGGATTTCCGGCAAAAACCCCCGAGATGCGCCGATCGACGGTAAGGGTGACATCCAGGATGAAATCGTGCCGCGCAATAGCGGCAATCTCAAGGAACTCGGCGTGCAGCGGATTGTTGGCGATGGAGCCTTCGGTAGCCAGCGGCTCGCGATTGAAGAGCGGTGAATGAATCACCTTGATGGTCTCCTGGGCGGCGAGCCCGGGAACCACCAGCTTGCGGCCTCCGGAAAAGCCCAGCATCAGGTGCTGCTCAATAAAGCCGAGAGAAATGTGCAGATCGGCGGCCATGAAACGCTCGTCGATGTAGATGGGGGTGCCGCGCCGGGTGGTGCCCAGGGCCCGATGACTGGCAAGGTTGCGAGCATCGTGACTCACAACGCGATATTTCCGGGCAATCTCTGTGCCGACAATGGCTTTAATCTCGTCGTCCGTTGCGCCGCGGTGCAGTCCGGTTGCAATCAAAATTGTGACAGCCTCGGGAGCAATGCCGGCGTCGTGCAGGCGCCTGAGCAGCGGAGGGAGCGTGATTTCGTTTGGCGCCGGGCGGGTAATGTCACAAACGGAAATGGCCGCGGAGCGCTTGCCCGCTGCCATCTTGACCAGGGGATCGCAGCCGATTGGATGATCGAGCGCGTTCGCCAAGGCAGCGTCCACATCGCCAATCGCCGACGCTGTGTGACTGCGAACAACCTGGCACACGTAACTGTCAGGGACAGAAACCTCGATGCCGGTTTTTCCAAAGGAAAACGTTGTCTTCATCTTTGCTGGAAACTGGCCGCGGGGAATTCGGTCGGCTCTTCCCTTATACCAATTCTAATTCGTTTTTCGGCTTGAGCCCCGAAACAAAAGGGGAAAGGTTGGCTGAGCCCCGGCCAGGTCCAGGATGCCAGCCTCACCCAGGCGCCGCCGTCCGCCAGCAAACGGCTTTACGGTCGGCCCCCGGCAAGCACTGCATCGGCAATGCGCGCTGCCTCTACCGCCTCGCGAACCGCATGAACGCGGACGATGGAAGCCCCATTCAGAATGGCAATGGTCATCGCGGCCACGCTCGCCCGTTCGCGAGCCTCGAAGTGGGCCTCGGTAATAGCCCCGCCCCCACCAAGCTGGGCCAACGTGTGGCGGAGGAACGACTTACGGCTCACCCCGGCCAATAACGGGCGGCCAATGTCGAGTAACTCGGCCTGCCGGGCCAGCAAAACGTAGTTCTCATCGAACCGCTTGCCAAACCCATAGCCTGGATCAAGAACAACAGCTTCAGCGGGAATGCCTTCCGCCCCGGCCATCGCAAGGCTCGCGCCAAGCCCTTCGCGTACCGATTGCAGCAAGGCGTCGGGTAGGAGCTGCGGCTGATCCCGCCACTCATCCGGCCTACCCCGGGAGTGCATGAGCACCACGCCCGCGCCAAACTCGCCGCAAACCCGTGCCATTTCCTTGTCCCAGGTGAATCCACTCACGTCATTCACAACTTCGGCGCCTGCTTCAAGGGCCGCCCGGGCAGTGGCGGCTTTGTACGTATCCACTGAAACAACGGCGCCGGGACGTGCTTGCAGAATCCCCTCGAGAACCGGAAGCAAGCGCGCCTGTTCTTCTTCTGCGCTCACTGAAGCGGCTTCAGGTGCGTCGGCACTGCCGCCGGCGCGTGAACCGGGTCGTGTGCTCTCCGCGCCAAGGTCAAGCAGGTCGGCTCCTTCGTCAAGCAACCGGATTCCGTGGGCCACCGCTGCTTGAGGCGCCAGATAAAGACCCCCGTCACTGAAGGAGTCAGGCGTGATATTCACCACGCCCATGATCAGC
The DNA here is from genome assembly GCA_963820245.1 of uncultured Acidobacteriaceae bacterium. Classification (GTDB taxonomy): domain Bacteria; phylum Acidobacteriota; class Terriglobia; order Terriglobales; family Acidobacteriaceae; genus Telmatobacter. Next base: position 130,847 of record CAWFZC010000005.1, read on the forward strand.
GTGCGCTCCCCAAGCTGGAGCGAGCGGGTGCGAAGCCGCCAGAGTGCAGCGCTTCTGCCGTATCCGCTCATCCCTGCCTGCCATTCGGTTTCACCTAGCCATGGTACGTCGCCCGCAAAGCTCATGGAACCTGCCGCAGGCAGCACGCCTCCTGCTACACTCCGGGCATGAAGATTCTCGGGCGATTGACAGTGGTTTTGCTGGCCGGGTCTTTGGTGTCGTGTACGGGTGTGCCGGCACGGTCGCAGCAGGCTCGCACTGCGCACCCCGGCGGGCATGCCGCGGCAGCCAAGGGTCCCCTGAGCGATCGCATTGACGCCATCCTCGCCGATCCGGCGCTGAGTCATGCGGAGTTCGGCATCAGCGTAACTTCCCTCGATGGTCAATCGCTCTACGGCCTTAATCAGGGCAAGTTGTTCACGCCCGCCTCCGATGCAAAGCTCACCACCACAGCGGCGGCGTTTGCCCTCCTGCCTGTGGATACGCTCTCCTGGAGCACGAGCGTTGTCGCCGGCGGCGATGTGGACTCCGGCGGCGAACTGCATGGCGACATCGTTCTACTCGGGGTAGGCGATCCCACCTTCAGCGCCCGACATTATCCCTACGTGGAACCGGGAACCACCCCACCTGCAACGTCTGCTCCCGCAGACGCATCCGGCGCGCCACCCACCCCCCCACCCACGGCCATGACGGCCTTGGACCTGATGGCTGAACAGGTGGAGCAATCCGGCGTGCGCACCATCGATGGCGACGTGGTAGGCGACGACAGCTTTTTTCTCGACGAACCGTACGGCGAGGGCTGGAGCTGGGACGACCTGCAGTGGGACTACGGCGCGCCTGTCAGCGCACTCACCTTCAACGACAATGCGGCCCGTCTCACCATCAGGGCGGATGCATCAGTTCCCGGCGCGACCCTGGCCGAGTGGACGCCGAACACTGATTTCTACTCCGTGGACAACAGCATGACGCCTGCACCCACGGGAGAAACGCCACACCCGGGGATCGAGCGCCGTCCGGGCTCATTGCTGGTGCGAGCCTGGGGCACTGTCGGCGCCAACGGTCTTCACGTCAACATGGCTATTGAAGACCCGGCACAGTTTATGGCCGCAGCCTTCAAGGCGACGCTTCGGGCACGCGGCATCACCGTAAATGGCTCTGCCGTTTCCCGGCACAAGTACAGCAACGGGACCGGCGATTTTGTGGGTGAGCGTGCACAGCCGTTGCAGTTGACGCGCTCCAATATCGGTCACGTCACCGCGCCGCCCGATAATCGCAAGGTGCTGGCCATGCATTTTTCTGTGCCGGTCATTGAGGACATCACGATCACCAACAAGATCAGCCAGAATCTGCACGCCGAGCTCTTGCTTCGCCTGCTGGGCAAGCAGTTCGGTAGCGACGGCAGCTTTGAGGAAGGAACGCGCGTGGTTCGGCAGTTTCTTGTGAATGCAGGCGTGGACGACAGCGACTTTTTCCTTTATGACGGCTCGGGAATGAGCCCCGATGACCGGATTGCGCCCCGCGCCTTTACGCGCCTTCTCAGTTATGCGTCGCAGCAGCCCTGGGGTACGGAGTGGCGCGCCACGTTGCCGGTGGCCGGCGTGGATGGCACTCTGGCCAATCGCTTCAAGGCCTCGCCGTTGAAGAACCATATGTGGGCCAAAACCGGCACGTTAAACGAGGTGAACGCGCTCACGGGCTATCTGACCGCCGCCAGTGGCAAGACCGTGGCATTTTCAATTCTTGTCAACGGACACCGCCCCGGCAGCAACGCTGACGATGAAGCCATCGACAAGATTGCCGAGGCGATTGCAGCAGCGGAGTAGAGCCTTTGGTTCACTCTCGCAAGTTTTGGTCAGCAATGCCTCCTATGGGTGAGTGAATCGCAGGCTCAAGAGCGGTATCATCAATAACGAAATGCACGCCCATTCATCTTCTGTTTCATATGCCCTTACGGTTTTGCTGGCAGGCCTGGCGATCGGACTTGCCGGATGCCGTTCACTGCCGCCGTCGAAGCCCTCGTCGGAGTGGACTCCACAAGAGGCGCGCGGTGCCGCGGTGTACCAGGCAAAGTGCGCACGCTGTCACTATCCCACCACCACGCACCCGTTGAATGGTCCCGGACTGCAGGCGATTACCAAAGGCAAGGCAATGCCCTCCGGCATGCCGCCCACGGATGAGAGGATCACTGCTGTGATTCGGAGCGGGAGGAACATGATGCCGGCAACGCCGCTTGACGACGATCAGCTCCAGGATCTGCTGGCCTATCTGCATACGCTTTGACCGACGAAGACAGAAGGGGAACCACGATGACCGACGATGCCAACCAGGCGGATGCAACCAACGAGGCGACAAGCGAAGCCAGCGTTTCCGAACCGAAGCGCCGGCTTTACCTGCCCCTTCCCGGACTGGCGGCCATTGGCCTCTATCTTGCAGCCCTCGCCGGAGCATTCATCGTCGGCGTGGTGCGCGGCACCTATCCGCCGCTGTTTCTCTTATTTCCGGTCCTGTTTATCGCCGCTACAGGCGGAATGATGATGTTATTTCGCTGGGCTTGGGCGCTGGCCCTGGCCGCCGTCTTTCTGCTTGCGATTTACAACATGTGGATCTTCTCAACACAGCATCTCGCGCCGGCACTGGTGCAGGGGCTCCTCAACTGGGTGTTCTTCCTCTACCTGGTCCGGGTCGAGGTGCGCAGCAAGCTCAAGTAGCGGCCCCGTTGCACGGCGTGAGATTCGGGCTCTACTCCAGAATCCTCTCTGTGGGCACCACCCTGTTTTGCTCATGGGAGTCACGGGAATTGGAGGCGAGGCCTCCAAGCTGACTCACGATCGCCGCCAGCAGTGCCCATAGCATGAAGATCAACCCAAGCCCGATGCAGGCGAGGCCGCCCAGCGCAGCCGGACCCGTGGTGGTGACGTCGAGGTGGAGTGCAGATGAGGCCAGCGGAAACGCTGCGTCGAAGCTGGTGGCTCCGTTGCAATAGCCGAAAATCAGGCTAAGGCCAGTGGCAAGGAAAACGATGGAAGCGATCAGGGGGCGATCAGATCTCATGGCTATCTCCTTTTTCTTCAGCCGTCTGGGTCCGCAGCGAAGGTCCGGAATTGTCGCGGGCCGGCTGCGTGCGCAAGCTGCCTAAACGCAAAGATGCCTGTTCGAGAGAAAAGGTTTGGGCGGAAGTGAGGATCGGTAGGCGTGTTTACGGTTAATCTTTTGAGTTCATGAGCTCGCTAAAGCCCAGCCGCTACAATAAAAGCGTGCAGGGGAGAGCGTGATGGAACTTGTTCAGATCGAGCCCGCGCGCAGGGTTCCGGCGCCCAAGCCGGAGTGGTTGAAGGCGCGCGCTCCCGTTGGCGAAAACTACCACGACCTGAAGCGGCTGGCTCGGTCGCTGGGACTGAACACGGTGTGCGAAAGCGCGCACTGCCCTAACATTGGCGAGTGCTGGCACCATAAAACCGCTACCTTCATGATGCTCGGCAACCTGTGCACGCGGCGCTGCGGTTTTTGCGCCGTTCCCAAGGGCCGTCCGGAACCAATTGACATGGATGAGCCGCGCCGCGTGGCCGAGGCTGTCGCCACTCTCGGCTTGGAGCACGCCGTCATCACCAGCGTGAATCGCGACGACGATCTGGTGGGCGGAGCGCGCATCTTTGCCATGGTGATCGAAGAGATCCGCCGCCAGGCTCCCGGCTGCCGGGTTGAAGTGCTCATCCCGGACTTCCAGGGCAATCAGGAAGCCATCAAGGTTGTGGTCGACGCCCGGCCCGAAGTGCTCAACCACAATACTGAGACGGTGCCTCGCCTTTATCGCGTGGTTCGTTCCGGTGCGCGCTACGAGCGCAGCCTCGAACTCTTGCGCTACTCCAAAACGCTACGGCCTGCAGGGCTTACAAAGTCGGGCGTCATGGTCGGCCTGGGCGAGGAAACGGCGGAGCTGCACGAAGTATTCCGCGATCTTGCCGCCGTCGGTTGCGACATTCTCACCATCGGCCAGTATCTGCGCCCATCGCGCGACCACCTGCCCATGGCGCGCCTCTACACGCCGCGCGAATTTGCAGAACTCAAAACCGCCGCGCTCACAATGGGCTTCCGTCACGTTGAATCCGGGCCTCTGGTTCGTTCGAGCTATCACGCGCACGAGCAGGCCGCGGCCACCGGCATGACAGCAGTGGCCTGATCACCGACGGCAAGCCAACCACTCGCGGGTTGTAGAATAGCCGTTGGCAGTTTGGCCGTATGGAGGAAGAAAGCAATGGCACCCTCATTCATGGCCGGAATTCCGGCGCTCAAAGATCTCAATCTCGACCTCAGGCGGCGGATGGACCAGGCAGTCGCCACGTTCCAAGCCAGCCTGGCCTCCACGCGCACCGGCCGCGCCAGCGTACACATGGTCGACTCGGTCAAGGTGGACTACTACGGCACCCCAACTCCCATCAGCCAGATGGCGCAGGTGTCGGCGCCCGAAGCGCAGTTGATTCTGATCTCGCCCTGGGACCCCACCGTCCTGAAAGACATGGAGAAAGCCATTCAGGCTGCCGATCTCGGACTCAATCCCATGTCTGACGGCAAGGTGCTGCGCATACCGGTGCCACCGATGACGGAGGACCGTCGCCGCGACGTCTGCAAGCACATCAACAAGGTCCTTGAAGAGCACCGCACCGCTGTCCGCAACGTGCGCCGCGATGGCAACGACGCGTTGAAGAAGCTGGCCAAGGACAAAAAGATCGGCGAGGACGAAGAAAAGCGCGCTCTTGAAGAAGTGCAGAAGATGACCGACGAAGAGATTCGCCGCATGGAAGAGCTTTCGCACAAGAAGGAAGCCGAAGTCATGCAGGTCTGACGATCGGCCACGGTCTCATCGTCCTTCGTTTCTTAAAGCATTTCCCGCACCAGAGATTCCTGCGGCCCCACTCCTGACTCGATGCATGCATCATCGGCGGGGCTGACTGCCAAATTCCGGCTTGAAGGGACAGGGAAGAATGTCACTTCGATCAAAGCTGCTTACCCTGGCAATCGTGGTTGTGTATGCGGTTGCGATGGTGAGCACGAATGGCATTTTCACCATCCTCGACGATGAGAGCACCATCGTTTCCGTGGCTGGCAATCCAGTGCTGCCCACCTTGAATTTGTATTTCAACGGCGCCGCCAACAACGAGCACCCGCCTGCCTCTGACATTCTGCTCCACGGCTGGATGGTCGCCACCGGATACTCCTTCTCCGCCCTTCGCATCTTTGCCAACGTCTTCTACATTCTCGGCGCTCTGTTCATAGCGCTCTCGGCATATCGGCTCGCGGGGATGAAGGCTTACTGGACAGCTCTCGTCCTCTCATTCGCGTGGCCCTTTGCCTTCCAGTACGGGCGCATTACCGGTTGGTATTGCTGCTTCTTCTTCCTCGTCGCCGTGGTGACCTGGCTCTATCTCGAGATTCTGGACGGGCGCGGCTACGCATGGTGGGCTGTTTTCACCGTTGCCGCCATTCTCATGGTGTGGACCAACTATTTCGGAGTTGCCACTCTGCTCTTGCTGCTCCTCGACCTTCTTCTCTTCCATCGGGAATTCGCACGCAAAAACAGAACAGCGCTCTTGATCTCGATTGCGGCAGTTGTCCTCGGTTTCCTTCCACTTGTTCCGGGTCGTGATCGACAATCTTGGCATGCATGCCGTGGGCGTGCACTCCGCAGTCGATTGGAAGGCGATGGTGGCGCAGGTTGGCTATCCTCTGTTCTCCATCTTCGGCTCGGTTGCAGTCGCGCCCTGGTATCTGCCCCTCAGCATTCCGGTGTTCGCGGCCACCATCGCTCTGCTTGTATCCATCTGGTTCAGCCCGGGACGCAGGTGGCTGGTCTATCTCGGCCTGTCGCTGATCTTGCTCCAACTCAGCGGACACACTGATGTAAAGCGCGTCCTCTTTCTGCTCCCCTGGTTATTCGTAGCCATCGTTCTCGCCGCGCTCGGCAAGGCCGCCAGCTATCCCGAGGCTCGCATGGGCTGCCGTCGCCACCCTGGTCATCGCGGGATGGATCGGAATCATCTCAGGTAGGCACTACGCCACCACCAACCTCTATGAGCCATGGAAAAATGTCGCGCAGGTGGTGGCCCCGACGCGCGCGCCGGCGCTACTGTCATCAGCGATAGCTTTCCCTTCTTCTTTTACATGAACTATCAGCTTGGCCTTGAGAAGGAGACCGAGGCAGCCACCGGACCTGACCTGACACCTGAGATCTACCAGTCTCACGGATACAGAATTCTCGAGCCGGACGGAGAGGAACAATGGTTCGATGGTCTCAAGGGCAAGGTGGTGCTCGTCAGCGGGCCATCGTATCTTGACGAAGTTCGATGGACGGCATCACTGAACGATCGTCTGCGCCAGCGATGCAGCGTCTAGGGCGAATACCGAGCAGCTCCCGACCCCGCATTCGCGCTGAAGGCGAAATTCGCAAAAGACGCACCCGCGCTCGCCTATCGCGTTGACGTAACCTGGTTCGACTGTTCCGGGCCGGGCAAGTAACAGACGCCTGCGCGCAGTAGAATGTCGCGGGGCGACCTTCTAGAATCCCCGCCCGCGGAAGAGGTAGAAGAGCTCGATCAGCAGGATTAAAACAACCACCACTTCAAGGAAGAATCCCCGGGCATGGTTGAATTGTTCAACCATGTCTTGATAGAGGTCCTCTGCGGTTTTCATTTTCTTCGCGACCAGGTCCTTGTAGTCAGGAACGCCAACCCTGGCCGAGGCCAGACGATAAAGACGCGCTGCAAACATATCGCTGAGAAATTTAATCGAATTGTCGGAGCGCTCTGTCAGTTCGCCGATTTCAAGCAGAACTGAGTGCAGGCGGGTTGCGGAACGGGACATGCGCCATCGCGAAAGCATTCCCTTTCTCCGTTCCAACGACTGGTAGACGTTGTCCAGAATGCCCGTGAGCAACTCATCGTAGTGGCGGAATTCCAATAGTTGCGAGTTGGCGTACTCCAGCAGTTGAATGGCCGTTTCGGCTCCCGCATTGCTGTCGTAAAGGAATGCGGCGTTCCAGCCAATCACGGTGAGGTCGTTCTCGTAGTACGAAATGCGCGACTGCAGCACTTCAGCACATTCACCTTCCGACAGGCGAATCTTGTCTCCGCGAACGATCTGGGCAATTTCCCGGCCGTGATCGCGGGTGAGGTCAGCCGATGAGGGCGTTCCAATCCCCTCGCGCACATGGAAGATGAAGTAGTCTTCGCTGAGCCACCGGGCATAGGGCTTTACCTGTGCGGTTGCGGCGCGTTCAAGGCGCTGGCGCACGATGGGCTCTACGCGCGTAACAAAATCCACGTCCCACACCCACTGGCTGGCCAAGTGAACCAGGCTTTGCCAATCGCCTGTGAAGCTGAGTTGGTAAATGACGCTAACGACCCCGTAGTCGTAGAACTTGATCTCTCCCTCAAGCCGCTCACCGCCCGCCAACAGAAGAGGTTCGAGGGGTTCAACGACCGGTGGCCTGTGGTAACGCACATAGCTCGGCACCGAGTGTTTGGTTTTGGGTTGCTGCACTGTGCGGGCGTTCACGGCCCGCTGCAATTGGTCGAGCCGGAGCTCTTCGCACACATCGAATTGGATCAGCACAAGGACCGAGCCACTGACCGGAGATGGGCTCGACGATGGAGATGCGGCGGCCATGTTACCTATCGATGCGGCTACTTCTTCGGCCGCTTGTAGAACGGGATCGGAACCTGCTTCGCCCGCACCGCATTGGCGCGGCACTGCACGATCACGTCTTCTCCACTTGCCGCCACGGTCGCAGGCACCAGCGCCATTGCGATGTTGGTCTTGAGGAACGGTGCAGGCGAGCCCGAGGTAACTACGCCGATTTTTTCTCCGCTCAACGACAGCACGTCGTACCCATCGCGCCCAATGCCGCGATCGACCATCTCGAGGCCGACGATCTTTCGCTTCGGTCCGCCCGCCGCCTGTACAGCCAGCAAAGCATCGCGCCCGATGAAGTTTCCCTTGTCCAGTTTGAGCCAGCGGTCGAGCCCACCCTCAAACACGTTGATCTCCTCAGAGATTTCATGGCCGTAGAGGCTCATGCCTGCCTCCAGCCGCAGCGTGTTGCGCGCGCCAAGCCCGCATGGCCGAATGCCGAACTCCGCGCCCGCTTCGAGCAGGGCCTCCCACATCTTTACCGTGGTGGTCTCGTCGGCGGGAATGTAAACCTCAAATCCGTCTTCGCCTGAATAGCCAGTGCGCGCGATCAATACATTGGGAATGCCCGCCACCGTGCCCCAGGTAAACCAGTAGTTCTTGATCGCAGCGAGATCCACCTTCGTCAGCTTGCCCAGCGTCTCCAGCGCGCGCGGCCCCTGCAATGCCAGCTGCGAATAATAGCTGGAGTAATCGCTGATATGAATCGATGGAAAACTGCCGACCTGCTTACGAATCCAGGCGTAGTCTTTGTCCTTGGTTCCGGCATTCACCACCAGCATGTAGTCGTTCTCGCTGAGCCGGTGCACGAGGATGTCGTCAACAAATGTGCCCGCGGGCGTCAGCAGCGCGGAGTAGTGCGCCTGCCCGTCCTTCAACTTCGACGCATCGTTCATGGTGATGTGCTGAACAGCGGCAAGCGCGCCAGGTCCGCGAAACTGGATTTCGCCCATGTGGCTCACGTCGAACAGGCCCACCCCGGTGCGAACGGCCATGTGCTCCGCGATCAAGCCTCCGCCGGGTCCGGGGTATTCCACGGGCATGTCCCATCCGCCAAAGTCCACCATCTTGGCTTTGAGAGCGCGATGTGTGGCGTTAAGGGCTGTTTTCTTCAAAGGCGTGGAGGCAACTGCTTCTTGTGCGGGCGAAACTGGCGTCGACATGGGGACATTCCTTTCGGGAGTCTTCCTCCTTCACGATAGGTTGGCGGGGCGGCGGGGTCAAACCGGGGCTTTCAGAGGAGAATGACCGCCAGTACCGCAGGGAGCAACTCGTCACGGCGCAATAGAATGAGGGCATGAACCAGTTTCGAGGCGTCTTGATGCTGCTGGCCGCGGGCGTGGCATTTTGGCGCGGTTGGCAGATCCATGTTGGACACAACGCTCTTCTGGCCTACGCACTCTCGGCAGTCGCACTGGGCCTGGCCATCTGGCACATGACGCGCAAGCCCGACAAGCCGCGCGTGTAAGCGGAACCCGAATCATCGTCCGGCTGCTCTCGCGAGGACCAAATGAAGTTGTCACACACCTTGTACAACCGCATCCAGGGCCGCAACGTCGATCGCCTCGCGGCTTTGAGTGACGGCATCTTTGCCGTCGCCATGACGCTGCTGGTGCTCGATCTGCATCTCCCCTCGGCGGCGCAGGTGCATGGCGAGCAGGAACTCCTCTATGCGCTAGGCGCGCTGGGGCCGCAGTGGATTGCCTACGTGATGAGTTTCCTCACTCTCGGCATCTTCTGGGCGGGCCAGCAGACCCAGATCAACCACTTTGCCGAGGGCAATCGCGATCTCACCTGGATTCACCTGGGGTTTCTTTTCGCCATTACACTCTTGCCGCTCTCCACGCGTCTGCTGGCCCAGTTCATTACCTACCGGTCGGCGCTTGGCATTTACTGGCTCAATATTTTCATCGCCGGCGCCATGCTTTATTGGAGCTGGAAGTACGCAACAAAGGCCGGACTCATCAAGGACGACACCCCGGCCGAAGTGCGTGCCAGCATCTGCAAACGGATCGTGATTGCGCAGTCGCTCTACGCCGCCGGCGCGGCCCTCTGCGTCTTCAACACGTGGGTCAGCATTGCGGCTATCGTACTGGTGCAGTTGAACTACGCCATCGCTCCGCGCCTTTTTAGGCATAGGGAATAACCCTTATTAGCCACTGCACGTCCGCCGGGATGAGTGGTAGGCTGGCCGGGATGGAAATCACTTACAAACTTACGGAAGACGAGTTTGTGCGCGGCGCTCGGCTCGAGCGCAAGGCATCCTCCCGCTCCAGCCTCAAGACCGCCTTGTTCTGGATGTCGATCATGGCCGGCCTGATGATCCTTTTTGCTTCGATTCGGCCGAGAAATCCGGCGCCTGTCATCAGCTATGCCGCATCTCTCCGGTCTGTGTCGCCGAGCCCCACCACCCCCGCTGACAAAACAGCAGCCCTTCTGCAGCAGGTTGGGCCGTTCCTGGTCATCGCCGGACTGTGGATCCTGTTGGTCAAGGGCCTGGTGCCGTTGCGCCTGCGTTATCTCTACCGCAAAGATCCGCGCATGCAGGCGCACTTCGTCGTCGAGCTGACCCATGGATTCCATCTCCACCTACAACGCTGCCGGAACCTCATCCAGAAGCGCGTGGAATGTCTACGACGGCTGGAGTGAGAGCGAGGGCGTCGTCGTCCTCATGTTTCACTCTGGCGCGTATTCCATCATGTCGCTCGCCGGGCTATCCCCGCTCCAGCAGGACGAGCTGCGCGGCATTCTAACCGCAGCGCTGCCCAGAAAATAAATCCAGTAAAACCGTTACTCAAGTAACGCAACCCGATCAGTCAATTTGGGTTCTTACCAATACACCGGGCGAAAAGCATACCCGGTCCGTAAAGGTGCTCCCCATGTTGACTACGGCATTGAATGGTTTAGTTGCGGTGCGTGCTGGAGGTTTCCGCCTGATGCACGGTATTGCCGGCCGCGATGGGTTCGGCCCGCTGTTGATCGGCCTTTCCATCGTTGGCGCATTCATTTGGGCGCTGTCGCGTTTAACCGGGCGTCCAGCCTGATTTCGCCCAGGCACTGCTTCGTTTCAATCTACCGGCGGCGCGCTCTCCAGAAGGAACTGAGGCCAAGGTAGAGAAAAACCGCAACGACGAGAGCTGTAATCAGGAACATCCGATGATCGGGACCGTGGGCCCAGCTTGCCCTCATGCGCCAGAGATTCGGGCCAAACACCACGACCGGCAAAAGGAAGAAGACGCCCGTCACTTCAAGCCACAGAATGCCGCCTACGCGCCGGAATGGCTTCAGAAACCCGCCCACGCCGCGGGCGACTCCGCCGCCCACCTGGACGGTAGCGCGGCTGGCGGCTTGTGCCGCATTCTGCACTCTGGGCCACTGGATTCGAAGGCTGCTGTTGCTGCGGAGCCACGGCGGCCTGCGCCGTGCCCGCCAGTTGCTGGCTTGCGATGCGTCCGGCGACGCGCACCCCGGTCCCAAGCACGCGCCCGATAATCAGTGGTCTCATTCCGTTTATGATGGTAGCAGCGACGCGGGGTGAGACGCTTCTCGCCGTCCGCCGCCGCTTTCCGTTTGCTCCTGAACGGATATGGCAGTAAGGTATAGAAATCTCACGCCGCAACCCGCGCTTTTCATGTCCGCGCCGGCCGCCGCTCCTGGAGGTACCAGTGACATCCCGTCTGCGCGAACTCATTCAGCAACTGGGCGAGGCCATCCACGAGTCGGTCATTGAGAGCGAGCAAATCGCTGGAGTTGTGCAGGATATCCGCAAGCACGGATTCGACGTGCTGCTGATGCTTGAAGCCACCATCGGCCTGAATGAAGTTGCCGCCAAGGAAGCCGAAGCTGCCGCTGGCGGCAGCGCGGAAGACGGCGAACCAGCCGGCGCCTTCACCTCCAACGACCTGCACTTTTTGCGTTCGTTGCGCATATCAGTCGAAGGCGAAGAAGAAGGCGCAGCGGAAAACGACACGGAGTAGCCCGCCGCCGATTGCATTCCGTTCGTTGCGCAGTCAATTTGGGACCATAATAGATCCATGGCGACAGTGCCCAACTCGGAAGAACTCTGGACCGTGCGCGAGTACCTCCGCACCAGCTGGAGCCCCGACCGCGAATTTGTGGATGGGCGGATCGAGGAGCGGAACTTAGGCGAGAAAGAGCACTCCATTATTCAGCGGTATCTTACGGTTCTTTTTGCAATCAAGCGCGGGGAGTGGGGAGTAGAAGTATTTCCTGAACTTCGCACCCAGACGCAGGCCAGGAGATTCCGCGTTCCCGATGTCCTGATGGTCCGATCGAATAAGAAGTTCGATCGCTATGTCACCGAGCCGCCATTGATCGCCATTGAAATTCTTTCGCCCGAAGATACTCTGCGCGCCATGCAGCAAAAGGCTGCAGAGTATCGTGACTTTGGTGTCGAGCACATCTGGGTCATTGATCCAGAGCCGCGCTTGGCCTACCAGTACACTTCGACCGGCCTCGAAGAGGTGCACAATGGAGAACTCGCCATTGCAGGCACACCGATCCGTGTTGTCCTGAGTGAGATGTTCGCTGAGTTGGACCGGGCGTAAGAGGACGCCCACGCCCCTCAGCTCTTCAGCGCCACCCGAATATGCAATTCCTTCAGCTGGTGCTCGCTCACCGAAGTGGGTGCGTCGGCCATCAGGTCGATCGCCTTTGCCGTCTTGGGGAACGCAATTACTTCGCGCAGGCTCGGCGCGCCGGCCAGCAACATCACAATGCGGTCAAGGCCGAGAGCAATGCCGCCATGTGGTGGAGTACCGTATTCCAGCGCATCGAGGAAGAATCCGAATCGCGCGCGTGCTTCCTCGTCTGAAATACCCAGCGACTGGAAGATCTGCTGCTGCACGTCCTTGCGGTGAATACGAATCGATCCCGAGCCCAGCTCCATGCCATTCATCGCCAGGTCGTAGCAGTTTGCGCGCACGCTGGCCGGATCGCTCACCAGGTTGGCCATGTCTGCCTCGTACGGCGAAGTAAACGGATGGTGTGCGGGCACCCACTTGGCTGAGGACAGCTCGTACTCGAACATCGGGAAGTCGACAATCCAAATCGGATGAAACGCCGTGCTGCCATCCATCGGATCTTGCGCACTGTGTTCGTGCGCGTCCACAACTGTTTGTTCGGTCACGCCAAAGGCCCCGTGCCGGTCAGCGTACTTCTTCGAAAGCTCCGTGCGGAAGTTGCCTGCGGTCGAGTAGACGTTGATCTCGCGCTCGCTCAGCCGCCCTTCGAACTTTGTGTCGCTGGCCTTGACGTGATGCGCCGGATCGCCGGCCACAATAATCACGAAGTCGCCCTCGGCCGCGCCGGCAAGCTCGCGCACCTTCGCCGCCGCCTCAGGGAAGCCCTTGGCCAGCCTCTTGAAATCGTCGATGAACTTTGCGCCCTTCTTCTGGTCGAAGAGCGGCCAGTTGTCTTCGCGTTCCTTCCGGCTTAGTTCGCCCACCTTGGGAACGCGCAGTGCCACGACCGGCAGCGCTGGATCAATCTGCAGCGTGGCCAAATTTTCATCGGTAAATGCAGGCCGCACGTCCGTCAGTCCGGGCAGGCGCAGGTCCGGCTTGTCGGTGCCGAACTGCCGCATCGCGTCGTCGTAGGTAATCCGCGGAAAGGGCGTGGGCAGTGTGACACCCGCGGCTTTGAAGCCCGCTGCGAGAAACTCTTCGACCACGGCAAACACGTCCTCACGCCGCGGGAAGCTCATCTCCAGGTCAACCTGGGTGAACTCAAGCTGTCGGTCGGCGCGCAGGTCCTCATCGCGGAAGCAGCGTGCAATCTGAAAGTAACGGTCGCAGCCGGAGATCATGAGAATCTGCTTGAAGATCTGCGGGGACTGCGGCAGCGCGTAGAATTCACCGGGATGCACGCGGCTCGGCACCAGAAAATCGCGCGCGCCTTCCGGTGTGCTCTTGGTCAAAATCGGCGTCTCGATCTCAAGAAAGCCCTGGGTGCTCAGGCTCTCGCGGATGGCGAGCGTAATGTCATGGCGCAGGCGAAAGTTGCGCTGCATCTCAGGGCGGCGCAGGTCCACGTAGCGGTATTTCAGCCGGACTTCCTCGTTCTGAATGGCCTCTTCAGCGGGCGAAAACGGCGCCAGGCGTGCATCGTTCAACACCAGCAGCTGTGTCGCCTCAATCTCAATCTCGCCCGTCGCCATCTTGGGATTGGTGGCGTCCGCGCCGCGCAGGCGCACCTTGCCCACGGCGGCAACCACGTACTCCGGCCGCACCTGCTCGCCCTTCAGGTGACCCTCGGGCGTTAATTCCTTGTCCAGAACAATCTGGGCGATGCCTGAGCGGTCGCGCAGATCGAGAAAGATCAGGTTGCCATGGTCGCGACGCCGGTTCACCCAGCCCATCAGCACCACTTGTTGTCCCGCGTTGGCAGCGCGCAAGTCGCCGCAATGATGCGTCCGTTCAAGATTGCCTAGAAAATCGAGCACTACCTGTGTCCTTTATTCGCCTGCTGGTTTTTTGAGGAATTCAGCCAGTTCCGTGCGGGGAACCTTGGCCTGTATGCCGGTGGAGAAGGTCTTCACTGTAAGGATACCGGATTGAAGCTCGTCCTCGCCCAGGATGACGATCGACCGCGCCGTCTTGTCGGCGGCTTCAAACGATTTCTTCAAGCGAAAACCGCCTTCCCCCAACTCTACGCTCAACCCTGCACGGCGCAGCTCCCCTGCCAGTGCCAACGCTGCAGCGTTCAAATTCTCGCCCAGAGGCGCTATAAATGTTTCGATCTTCGCCGCGGTGGCAGCCAGAAGACCGGCACTCGCCCTGACCCCAGCCCCTTGGATGCTGACATTGGCATCGACGCGGTTTCGTTCGTCTTCAATTCTGGCTTGTTCCTGCGCCTGAATTGTCAGCACAAGCCTGTCTTCACCGATGGCAAAGCCGATGCCCGGCGCTTTTGGCCCTCCGATGGCCTCGCTCAAGCCGTCGTACCGGCCCCCGCCCAGCAGAGCATTCTGCGCGCCCAGCCCACCATGCGTAAATTCGAAGGTGGTGCGCGTGTAGTAGTCCAGTCCGCGCACCAGTCGGTGATTGCGCGTGTAAGGCACGCCCGTCGCGTCCAGAGCGGCAAGGACTGCCGCGAAATGCGCCTTCGACGCTTCGTCGAGCGAATCGGCGATGACCGGCAGCTTCTCGATGATCGGCTGATCCGCCGGCACCTTGCAGTCCAGCACGCGCAGCGGATTCGTCACCGCGCGTCGCTGGCAATCCACACACATCTGCCCGACCACCGGTACAAGTGCCGCGCGCAATGTTTCGTTATATCTAGCGCGGTCAGCTGCCGAGCCCACAGAATTCAGTTCCAGCGTCCAGCCTGTAATGCCCAGTTCATCGAGCAGGGTCGCCAGCATCTCCAACACCTCGGCGTCGCGCACCGGGCTCTCACTACCTGCCGAAGCAGGGCCAAGCACCTCCGCACCGATCTGCGAAAACTGCCGGTAGCGTCCCTTTTGCGGCCGCTCCCGTCTGAACTGCGGGCCAATGTAATAAAGCTTCTGCAGTTGTCCGGTCTCTCCCAACTGGTGCTCGATGTAAGCGCGCACCACGCCCGCCGTGTTCTCCGGCCGCAGGGTCAGCATCTGCGTCTTTTCTGACTGCGCCCGCGCCCGATCCTCCCAGGTATACATCTCCTTTGAGACGATGTCGGTTTCCTCGCCGACTCCCCGCGCAAACAGCGCCGTATCCTCAAAAATCGGCGTGCGTATCTCGCCAAAGTTGTAGCGGGCAAAAACGGCGCGCGCCGTCGCCTCAATGCGGTTCCAGAGGGCGGTTTCCGGCGGCAAAAGGTCGCGCGTGCCGCGCACAGCTTTCAGTGTGGCCATAACTTATCTAGTTTAAATGGGCTGCCAGGCGGGGTCGACGAGTGTGCGCGACCCCGCCCGAAACCTACACACCCAGGATCGAGTGGGCAATCCGAACCCACCACCCGGAACTGCTCATCCATGTGTAAGTAACGAAGGCCTGGACCACAAACAATGCGGGCAGCGCGTTGATATACACCTTGTGCACACGCCTGTTTACCAGAACATCCCGCAGCACGCCGAGGAGAATCACTCCATCCAGGCACGGGAAAAAGAGTCCATGAAAGTAGAGGTAGTCGAAGCGGCCAAACGCCGCATCGAGCAGCCCGCAGGTGGCGATGAACAAAAGGCGCCGGTGCAATTCAGGCTTCCTGCGCCACAGCACCGCCAGCGAGAAGAAGATCCCAAACGCCACCATGTCAAAAAACGGGACGATCAGAAAGGCGTCCGCTCCCGGGATATGCTCCGCCGTAGTATCAAAGCGCCCCATCACGACGGAAGTGGTAATGCCGAGGGGCACCATCACCGTGCCCAGCGCGGCGCCGAACCAGCCGAAGAAGCGGTGCCACTTCACGTTGTGCGTCCGAACCAGCGCCGACTGAAAAATGAAGAAACCCACCCAGCAGGTGAATGCCGCGGCATGGAACCAGAGAATCAGAGGCCGCGGAATCGATGGATGGAGCAGGTTGGCGTTGACGGTAAGGCGGAAGCCCGACACCACGATCGCCGCGATCAGCAGCGACATGGCGAAGTAGAAATACTTGTCCACCATCCCTTTGCGTCCGACGATTCTTGGCAAAGGAGTTGCGCCTGCACCTTGAGACAGTGTCGCCATGGCGATATCCTCGTCTTTTCAATTTTTTCAGTAAGCGGCCGCGTTTGGGGGGAATGCGTTCGCCGGGAAGTGGAGCGAGTGTAACACGGGCAGGATTTCAATCTCAATGCCCAGGTCCGGTTCAATTCCAGTTAATCCGTCCACTCCCGCACCCACCCGCCCTCTGCCGTATCCTATCTGCCATGGAATACCGTCTTCTCGGAGGCTCAGGCCTCAAGGTTTCAGCACTGGCCTATGGAACCGCCACCTTCGGCGGCACTACGGGCTTCTTCAAGGCAATGGGTACAACGGAAGTCGACGAGGCGCGCCGTCTGATCGACATCTGCCAAGTGGCGGGCGTCAACCTGTTCGACACCGCAAACGGCTATGCGGAGGGGCGATCGGAAGAGGTCCTCGGCCAGGCGCTTCATGGCAAGCGCGATAAAGTGCTCATCTCCACCAAGTCCGGATTTCCTACTGGCGCTGGGCCAAACGATGAGGGATCGTCGCGCTACCATTTGCGGCGTGCGCTCGAAGGCAGCCTGCGCCGCCTGGGCACCGACTACATCGACATCTATCACCTGCATGGATTCGACGCACTCACCCCGATTGAAGAGGTGCAGGAGACGTTGAACAATTTCGTGCGCGAGGGCAAGGTGCGCTACATCGCCTGCTCCAACTTTTCCGGCTGGCATTTGATGAAGTCGCTGGCCGTTGCCGACCGTAATGGCTGGACGCGCTTCGTCGCCCACCAGGCCTATTACTCGCTCATCGGCCGCGAGTTTGAGTGGGAGCTGATGCCCCTCGGCCTCGACCAAAAAGTGGGCACGCTGGTGTGGAGTCCGCTAGGCTGGGGAAGACTCACAGGCAAATTGCGTCGCGGCCAGCCCTTGCCCAAGGTCAGCCGCCTGCACGAAACAGCGGACCTGGGACCGCAGCCTACCGATGAGTTCCTCTACACAGTAGTCGACGCCCTCGACAAAGTAGCTGCGGAGACCGGCAAGACCGTTCCCCAGGTCGCCTTGAACTGGCTCCTGCAAAGGCCAACCATTTCATCGGTCATCGTGGGCGCTCGCAATGAGGAGCAGCTGCGGCAGAATCTGGGAGCCTGCGGATGGAACCTGACCGGGGAGCAGGTTGCCTCGCTCGATAAAGCCAGCGAACAGCCGGCCGCTTATCCCTACTGGCACCAGCGCAAGTTCTTTTCAGGCAGAAATCCATTGCCGGTGTAACGCATCGCATTAAACAATTCGGAAGTCACGAGAATTCCGGGCACTTCCCGTCCTTCAGTAATCCTCGTCCGTCCGCGCAACGAACTTGTGCCGATGGCGATAAACGAAGCGGCCAACCAGCCATCCGGCTGCGGCTCCCACGACCACGTCAGACGGGAAATGCTGCTGGCCCAGGATGCGCGTCACGCTCACGCCAGCCGCCGCGGAATAAATGAACAACTGCGACCAGCGGGAGGGGTACTCCCCGGCCAGCACCGCAGCAGCCGACCAGGCAACAACGTTGTGCGACGAGGGGAACGAAGAATCAATACCCGCATCCGACTCAAAGAAATGTCCTCTCGCGCCGTCCTGGTTGGGACGCTCGCGCCAGAAGATCAACTTCATTCCCTGTTCCACCACGACGCTGTCCAGCATGGCTTCGCCGCTCAGGATGCCCGCCTCAGTCGCATGCGGGCTCTGCTTGAAATGGCCCAGACCATACAGTGCCACTGGTGTCGCAATAAACCCGCCGATCAGAATGTTCGATGCATCTGTACTGTGCTGGTTCAGACTTGTATTAATCGGAACCACTTGCGTCATGGCGCGCGTGTCCGTTGCCATCGCCGCTCCGGTCGCAATGGCGAGAGGCAGAAGAAACTTCACGTCATCGCCGCCGATACGAAACGGGCTGCTCCAGATGCCGCCCTGATCATGCAGCAGGTGCAGCGGTGTGTTGCGAAGGGTCACTGCGTCTGAGCCGCCGGTCACGCCGCTCCCGGCCTGGTTGCTTCCTGATGCTTGCGGCCGCGGTGCGTCCGGTACTTGCGCTGGACCGTCTGCCTTCTCTGTTGTCTGCGCCCCGGCTGCGGCGCTGAGCGAAGCCATCAGAGCGAATGTCAGCGCAGCCCGAAAGCCTGACCGTTTGCGTTCGAACAGCCAGGGTGCGAAGAACACCAACAGACTTGAAATGGCAGACTCCAGAGCTCGAAATTCGATTTCAAATACAAATAAATTCTATGCGAGCGAGCTCCGTCCAGCCGTCATCTGCCCGTCATCTAATCAGCCCTGTGGCTCCTTCAAGTAGATCTCAACGTAGTCGAGGTAGTTCTTCGCGTATTCACGAATCAGCTCGTAGTCCTTATCGGTAATGTCGCGGCGCATCTTTGCGGGAACGCCGGCCCAAAGCGTGCGCGGCGGAACAATGGTGCCCTCGGCGACAACTGATCCTGCAGCGATGATGGAACCTGTGCCGACGCGGGAGTTGTTCAGCACTCGGGCACCCATGCCGATCACCACCATGTCTTCCACTGTGCAGCCATGGACGGTTGCGTTGTGTCCAATCGTCACCCAGTCTCCCACGATCACCGGGTACAGGTTGCGCTGACCGTGCAGAACCGCGCAGTCCTGAACATTGGAACAGGCGCCCACGCGAATCGAGTTTACGTCTCCTCGCAAAACAGCATTCATCCACACCGAGGAGCGATCACCAACGATCACGTCCCCGATCAACTGGGCAGAGATGTCAACGTAACAACTTTCGGGAAACTTGGGCCTGTGTCCCTGGTAGGTGCGAATCATGGCTGTGCGACCTCCGTTCTGGGTGCGGAACTCCCACATAATGAGTCTAATAGACGATCGAGTCAGATCACCGAAAAGCTTCTCGCTCGGCTGGCATGCCCGCTTTAACCTGCAAATTTCCCAGAACAATCCATCGTACGAAATAAAACAGGACTCACCGGCCCCTGACATCACGGGCGGACCCGTAGCCTAAATTCCTTATTTCGAGTATCCTAGAAGTGCCACATGGCGGGTTTGGAGGTGGGATTTTTTGGCAGAAGTTCGTGTTCAGGAAGGCGAACCCCTCGAGAACGCGCTTCGCCGGTTCAAGCGTAAGGTGCAGCAGGAAGACATCATCAAGGAAGTCAAGCGTCACTCCTACTACCTGAAACCCGGTGAGAAGCGTCGCGTCAAGGCAGCTTTGGCGCGCAAAAGGAATCGCAAGAAGGCTCGTAAAGAGCAGGATTAACGGTTTAACCAATTGCGGTACGGATAGTCTCGGCGGCTCCCGCCCATCATTGGGCGGGAGCTAATCGAAGCAAAAACCAAACCGGGACCCCCATCGCGGTTGCTTCTTCTTCTTAATTTCTTGGCTTATTCAGAATGTGTTCATGACCTATAATTCTGCCGGCTAGTCGGCTAGACAACTCACTGCCGCACCTTTTTAGCGCGGACCGGGCCCTTGTTGTGTATCACGAACGGATACAGGGAACCGGGACCGGCACGTCTCTTTTGAGCCATGTCCGATTTCGGCGCAAGTCCCTGTTTCAGGGAAGCCGGACATGGAATTCACTGATCGCATTTTGAAGTGCATCGACTGCGGCTCCGAGTTTGTTTTTACAGCGGGTGAGCAGGTCTTCTTCAACGACAAACAGTTCAAGAACGATCCCAAGCGCTGCAAGCAGTGCAAGGCGAAGCGCGTCCGCGGCAACCAGAAGGTCCGCCCGGAAACGCGCACTACCTGCTCTGAGTGTGGCGCGGAAACGACCGTTCCGTTCAAGCCCACACAGGGCAGACCCGTGCTCTGCCGGACCTGTTTTCAGAAGGTTGGAAAGCTGATCGGCGAACCGGAGCCCGGTGACTAAAGCTGCTCAGAAAGAGCGGCCGGACTCTATTTGAGCCCCAGGCTGAACAGCAGGTCGCCCCTGAATCCCGAGGGGAACCCGGCCTGCCGGATCAGTGTTGTCAGTTGCGCCCAATGACGCTGGCTGTGGAAGAGCGCATGCACAGCGATCTTGCGCCGCGATACGGTCCGCGCCTCCACCGGGACCCAGTCAAACTCCAGCACATAAGGCTTGCTCCAGTTCTCGTCATCCGCAGCCAGCAAGTCCCGGTAGACTTGCATCGCCTGCGTGTGCAGAGCGAACAGCGCATCCAGCGGTCCCGCCGGCAACGCTTCCTTGGTGATGACAGGCAGGCCGGCCAGGCGCTGGCCCCAGCGTAGCTCCGCAGCCCAGATGTGCCGCACGAACTCCTGCACGTTGGTCGCAGGGCCAATGTCGCAGGGCAAGGCGAGCAGATGCGGGTTGGCTTCAAGATGTGCTTTCCAGTAACGGGCAGCCTCATCGTTCCAGGTCATCAGTTCTTCAAGCGCAATTCCAGCACTCATGGCTTCTCCTGTAGGCAATCACTTCACCGGCTTCAAAGCGCGATGGCCAATGTCTCGCCGGTAGTACATTCCTTCAAAATGAATCTCGGCCATGGCCTGGTACGCGCGCGCCAGTGCTTCTTTCAGCGTGTCGCCCGCCGCCGTTACGCCCAGCACGCGACCCCCCGCTGTATGCAGCTTGCCGCCCACCAGCGTCGTGCCCGAATGGAACACCTGCACGCCGGGCACCTGCGACGCCGGCCCCAGGCCGAGGATCGGCAAGCCGGTCTTGTAGCTTCCGGGATAGCCGCCCGAACTCGCGATCACGCAAACGGACGCGCCCTGACTCCAACTGAGTTTGGTCTGCGCCAGCCGCCCGTCGATCGCCGCTTCAAGTGCATCCACCAGGTCGCTATTCGAGCCGCACCAGCAACGCCTGCGTCTCGGGATCGCCGAAGCGTGCGTTGAACTCCAGCACCTGCGGGCCGCGCGCGGTCATCATCAGTCCGATGTAAAGCACGCCGGCAAATGGTGTCCCCTCCTCCGCCATGCCGCGAATTGTGGGTTCGGCAATGTGCTTCAGAATCCACTCCGTCATGCCGGGTTCCAGCAGCTCGTCGGTCGAGTAAACGCCCATGCCCCCGGTGTTCGGGCCCGTGTCGCCCTCGCCCACGCGCTTGTGGTCCTGCGCGGGAACCAGCGGCACCACGTTGTCTGCCGTCGCTCAGGCACAGGAAGCTGACTTCATCGCCCGCGAGGAACTCCTCGATCACAACCTGCTCTGCAGCCTCACCCAGAAGCTCTCCTGAGAACAAGCCATGCGCGGCCTCTTGAGCCGTATGTCGCGAATCGCAGATGATCACGCCCTTGCCCGCGGCCAGGCCATCGGCCTTCACCACAATCGGTGCGTGAAAGTAGTCGATTGCCTTCTCCACTTCGGCAACGCTGGAGCAAACCGCAAAGTTGCCGGTGGGAATGTTATGGCGCTGCAGAAACTGCTTCGCAAATCCCTTGCTCGTCTCAAGCATGGCGGCAGCCCGCGTCGGGCCAAACACACGCATCCCACGCTCCTGGAGCGCATCCACAATGCCCAGGGAGAGCGGCAGTTCCGGTCCAACAATCGTCAGGCCGGGCTGCTCCGCCTCAGCCAGCCGCACCATGTCCTCCACATCTTTCAGGTTCACGGGCACGCATCGGGCAACTTGCGCAATGCCGCCATTGCCCGGCGCGCAAACCACCTCCGTTACCCGCTCACTCCGCTTGACCGCCCATGCAAGCGCATGTTCGCGGCCACCGGACCCAAGGATCAAGACTTTCATGAAGAGTGCACCTTCCAAACGGGCTTTGACTCACGCCCAAAAGCTAATGGTCGGCAATGCGGGGGCTGCAAGTCAAACGACGTGCGGAAATGGGCCAATCCGTTCCTCCCCTATACTTGTGAATGGTGGACCCCCGCCTGGCGGCTCACCGTGAATCCAGCGTGATCCGCCATGGTTGAAACCCGCATCAAGCCATACAACGAACAGGTCGCCGAACAGGCGCGGCGAGCTCAGCAGCAGCGGGCTTACCGGCGCAACCAGGTTCTCGGACTCATCCTCGTGGCCGCCGTCATTCTCGCATGGGCTCTGATGCACACCAATCCCTCCTGGATATTCCCGCCCGGCTGGTGGCGTCCATGAGTGCTACGCGCACGGCGAAAGGCGGCTTCGCCACGAAGGGTACGGGCTTCAGCCCGTACATAAATCCAGCCAAACAACCCCGGGCTTTAGCCCCTGAGGGAAACCTTCCAGACAGCGCCTCCCTTGCAGTTCTCATCCTCGGCCCCACCGGCAGCGGCAAAACCGCCCTCTCGCTCGCGCTAGGCGAACAATTCGGCGGCGAAATCGTCAGTTGCGACTCCGTCGCCGTCTATCGCGGCATGGACCTGGGCTCAGCCAAGCCCACAGTGGAAGAACGTGCGCGTTTGCCGCATCACCTCATCGACGTCGCCGATCCCGACCAGCCGTTTACCGCCGGCGACTACAGCCGCCTTGCGCGCGCGGCCCTGCGTGAAATCAGTGCACATGACCACCTACCCATCGTCACCGGCGGAACCGGCCTCTATCTCCGCGCGCTCACCGAGGGCCTGTTTGCCGGGCCTCAGCGCCAGCAGGAACTGCGCCAGCGCCTGGAGCGCAGCAGGCAACGTCACGGCGAAGGCTGGCTCCATCGCCTCCTCACCAAACTGGACCCAGCCTCGGCAGCCCGCATTCACGCCAACGACACGCCCAAGCTGATCCGCGCCATCGAAGTTTGCCTTGCCGGCCGCAAACCGATGTCCCAGGTCCTTGCGCGCGATCCGCTCACGGGCTTTCGGCTCCTGCGCATCGGCCTCAATCCGCCGCGTCAGCAGCTTTATAACCGCCTCAACCAACGCTGCGCCCAGATGTTTGCCGCAGGCCTTGTCGACGAAACCCGCGCCCTCCTCGCCCGCTACGGCACCGTCCAAGCGCTCGACTCCTTGGGGTACCGGCAGGCAATGGCCGTCCTCGCGGGAACCATGAGCCTCGACGCCGCGATTGAAGCCGCACAGCAAGGCCACCGCAACTACGCCAAGCGCCAGCTCACCTGGTTTCGCCGCGAGGCTGACGTCCACTGGATTGAGAGCTTCGGCAACGACCCCGACGCCCTGCAAGCTGCCGCCGTGCTCGTTGAAGCCGCGCTCCAAGGCCCGATTCCCGCTTGAGGTCTTTCGTCGCCGCCAACCAAGCCGCGCAGCCAACACCCATCCTTTAAACTGAAGGTTGCAACACGGCGCGTGCTCTTCCTGTGTGCACCCCGGAACGGAGTTTCCCTTGCCCGAGACGATTCCAGCCACCACCCCAGCCCCCATCTACGACGTTGCCATCATCGGCGGCGGCCCAGCCGGCTATACAGCGGCCATTCGCGGAGCGGAGTACGGCCTGAAAGTAGCGCTCATTGACAATGCTCCCAAGCTCGGCGGCACCTGTCTGCACGTCGGCTGCATTCCCACCAAGGCGCTGCTCTTCAACGCCGAGCTATGGGACCACCTGAAGAGCGCAGCCGAGTTCGGCATCGCCGGCATCGGCACGCCGCAGCTCGACTGGGCCGCCGTGCTCAACCGCAAGAACTCCATCATCACCAAGCACGTCAAGGGCCTCGAATTCCTGATGAAGAAGCACAAGATCACGGTCATCGCCGGCTATGGAAAGCTCACCGGCCCCGCCAATGCTGGCGTGCACACCGTGGACGTCACCGCGGCAGGCGGCCAGGCCAGCCAGGTCAAGGCGAAAAATGTAATCCTCGCCAGCGGTTCCGCGGCCAAAATGCTGCCCGGCCTCAAACCCGACTCCACCATTCTCACCAACATCGAAATCCTCTCCCTCGACCGCGTCCCCAAATCCCTCGTCATCATCGGTGCGGGCGCGGTGGGCGTCGAGTTTGGCTCCATCTTCCGCAGCTTCGGCACCGAGGTCACTATCCTCGAATTCCTGCCGCGTATTGTCCCCGTTGAAGACGAGGAGATTTCGAAAGAGCTCACGCGCCTCTTCAAAAAGCGCGGCATCGACGTCAACACAGGCGCCAAGGTCGAGAAGGTCGAGAAGACCGATAGCGGCGTCAAAGTTACCTACACAGACCAGAACGGCAAAACGCAAATCAAGGAGGCCGAAAAGGTTCTCGTAGCCGTCGGGCGCGCCGGACAAACAGAGAATGTCGGCCTCGAAAAAACAAAGGTCGAGCTCGAGCGCGGCCTGGTGAAAGTTGGTCCGGCGCAGGAGACTGCTGAGCCCGGCGTCTACGCCATCGGCGACATCGTCTTCGGCCTGCCGCAACTTGCTCACGTGGGTTCCATGGCCGGCATGGTGGCCGTCGCCAAAATAGCTGGACAAAAATTCCGCTCCATCAACCGCAATCGCATTCCGAGCTGCACCTACAGCGACCCGCAGATCGGTTCTGTCGGTCTCACTGAGGCGCAGGCGAAAGAAAAAGGCCACGACGTCAAGGTGGGCAAGTTCCCCTTCGCCGGCAACTCGAAGGCGACAATCGTCGGCAGCCACGACGGCTTCGTGAAGATCGTCTCCGATGCAAAATACGGCGAGATCCTCGGCGTGCACATCCTCGGCCCGCAGGCCACAGAGATCATCGCCGAAGCAGTTGCCGTGCTCGAGCTCGAAGGCACCGTGGAGGAGATGATGTTCACCATCCACGCGCATCCCACGCTGGCCGAGTCCATGCTCGACGCCTACGGCGCAGTTGAAGGCATGGCCATCAATGCGTGACGTCCGATTTGCTGAGTCGGATTTGAACGGGAGAAAAGGCCAAAGCAAGTGATATCGAAGATTGTGCTCACGGCAACTGCGATCCTTCTTTTTGGTGCAGGATTGGCGCTCAACTTTTTACCGCAGGAAGTTGCTGCCGCATTGGGCCTTGCGAATGCGCCGATGTGTGTACTGCTCCTGCAGGTGCTTTCTGCAGCTCTGCTTGGGATGGGCTTTCTCAATTGGCTATCGAAGGGGAATCCGATGGGAGGCATCTATTCGCGGCCCCTTGCGTTGCAGAATTTCTTGTTCTTTGGTGTGAGTGCGATTGCGCTGGACCGCGCTGCGCTTCGCGTGGCATCACTGCCAGCAATTCAATTAGCGGCGTGCGTCGTTACGGTGTTCGCCGTTGCCTTCGGTTGGTTGATGTTCTTCCACGATCCCATCCCCAAGGAACAGAAAAACGAGCCGCACCCTTGAGGCCGCGGCTCCTTTTCGTTCGGCGGGTGTTCGGATGATTCCTAAAGCTCTGTCGACTGCCCGGCTACCAGCGCCTGTGCCTTCGCGATAAATTCCGCCAGCGGCATCGACCCCTGGTCGCCCTTGCCGCGCGTGCGCACGCTCACCGCCTCCGCCGCTTCTTCCTTGTCGCCGAAGACAAGAATGTAAGGAATCTTCTGGTTGGCAAAGTCGCGAATCTTGGCGTTCATCTTCTCGTTGCGGTCGTCCACTTCCACGCGCAGGCCCGCGTCCTTCAGCGCCTTCTCCACCTTGTCGGAGTACGCCTTGTGCCGCTCGCTGATGGGCACCAGGCCCACCTGCACCGGCGCAAGCCACAACGGAAACGCTCCGGCGTAGTGCTCAATCAGCACGCCAAAGAACCGCTCCACCGAACCGAACAGCGCGCGATGCACCATCACCGGCTGATGCCGTCCGCCATCTTCGCCCACATACTCAAGCTCAAAGCGCGCCGGCAGGTTGAAGTCGAACTGCACCGTGGAGAGCTGCCACAAACGGCCCAGCACGTCCACAAGCTTCACGTCGATCTTCGGTCCATAGAACGCCGCTTCGCCGGGGAACGTGTTGAAAGTCAGCCCGCGTTCCGTGAGCACGTGTTTCAACGCGCCTTCCGCATGTGCCCAATCTCTCCGCGGTGCCAAAAAAGTCGCCCGCTCTTGTTGGGATCGCGCGTCGATAACTCGACACGATACTCCTTGAATCCGAAGGTCTTCAGAACCGCTTCGGCAAAGTCGATGCATGCATGCACCTCGCCTTCAATCTGTTCAGGCGTGCAGAAGATGTGCGCATCGTCCTGCGTAAAGCCGCGCACGCGCAGAAGGCCATGCATGGTTCCTGAGCGCTCATAGCGATAAACATTGCCGAACTCAGCATAGCGTTGCGGCAAATCGCGATAGCTCTTCGGAGAATTCTTGTAGATCAAAATGTGGCCCGGACAGTTCATCGGTTTCAGCCGGTACTCTGCATCGTCCAGCTTCATCGGCGGGAACATGTCCTTCGAATAGACGCCATCGTGGCCGGAAACCTTCCAGAGCTCGCGGCGCATCACATGCGGCGTATAGACCAGCAGGTAGCCGCGGCGCACGCACTCCTCGCGCATCCAGTCTTCCATGAACTTGCGAATCATGGCGCCCTTGGGATGCCAGAAGATCAGGCCCGAACCCGCCAGTTCCTGAATGCTGAACAGATCCAGCTGCTTGCCCAGCACGCGATGATCACGCTTGGCCGCTTCTTCAAGCCGCGCAAAATGCGCATCGAGATCTTTCTGCGAGAAGAAAGCCGTGCCGTGGATGCGCTGCAACTGCGGATTCTTTTCGTCGCCCAAGCCAGTATGCGCCGGCCAGCGTCGTCAGCTTCACGGCCTTCACGCGGCCCGTCGAAGGCACATGCGGCCCACGGCAAAAATCCACGAACTTGCCGTTGCGGTAAAAGCTCACTTCCGAGCCCGGCTCCGTGAACTTGGTCACGAAGTGCGTCTTCATGAAATCGCCGTCGCGCTCAAACTCTTCCAGCGCCTCTTCGCGCGGCTCGTACTCGCGCACAAATTTTTCGTCGCGCGCCACCACTTCCGCCATCTTCTTCTCAATCAGCGCAAGGTCCTCCGGCGTGAAGGGCTTCTCGCGATAAAAGTCGTAGAAGAAACCGGAATCCGTTGCGGGCCCATGCCCCAGCTTGGTCTCAGGAAACAACTCCAGCACGGCCGTCGCCAGTCACATGCGCGGCCGAGTGACGCACCACTTTCAGCGCCTCAGGGTCCTTCTCGGTCACCAGCTCAAGCCGCGTGTCGGCGGTCAGCGGCGTCGACAGATCCACCAGCCGTGGAGCAGCCGCATCTTCAGCCGCGTACATTGTCGCTTCCGAGGGAGTCTCGCCGGCATCCGGATTCGCCCTCGCTCGCTGTGTCGCCCAGCGGAACCAGCCGCGCAACCACCGAGGCCGCAGCCAGCCGCGGCGAGATCGAGTTGGCAATTTCAAGCGGCGTTGTGCCCGCGGGCACTTCGCGAATGGCCCCGTCGGGCAGGTGGACTGCAATTGTCTGCGTGCTCATGATATTGTGTGGGTCCTGGGTTTTCCGGCCGCTGCCTTCGTCGGCTATTGCGGCAACCTTTCAGGATATACCGTTACCAGGGGAACCACCGGGCCTGACATCCCGTAAGGCTATGTGAAACTGTTTCGCTCTCGGGCCGTTGTGTCTTTGCCATCGTCTTGTTTGTCATCCCAAGGTCCAGGGCGCCACAATCTCTTTTCTGTGAAAGGCAAAAACATGCACGTCAGTCTGCGGAGCTTTGCACTCCTCCTCCTGCTTGCCGGTTTTGCCGTAGGCTCAGCCTGCGCGCAGCCCGCCATTCAACCCACCGTCGACATCACCAAGGTTCCCGCCGCCGCCCAGCCATCGCCGCAATTCAACGCCGACGCGGCTACCCAAGCCTACATGGACATGATTCCGCCAGCCGCCACCGCGCGCTCCAACGCCTACTTCGAAGGCGGCTATTGGCTGGTCCTCTGGGATTTCCTTATCTCCTCCGCCATCTATCTTTTGCTTCTGCAAACGCGATGGTCGGCCCGCATGCGCGATCTGGCAGTGCGCACCACCCGCTTCAAGCCGCTGCAAACCTTCCTTTATTTCGCACAGTTCACCGTCGTCATCTACGTGTTGGGATACCCACTCGAGTACTACGAAGGCTTCGCTCGCGAACACAAGTACGGCCTTGCCACGCAAACCTTCGGCCCATGGATGGGCGACGAGGGCAAGGCTCTCCTGGTCAACCTCGTCCTGGGCGGACTGGTCGCTGTCGCCCTGTTTGCCATTGTGCGCAAGTTGCGCACAACCTGGTGGATCTGGGGCGCAATTGTCGCCATACTCTTTTCCACGGTTGCGATTGCCATCGGCCCGGTCTACCTGCAACCCATCTTCAACAAGATCACGCGGCTCAACGATCCCAAAATCACCGCGCCGATCCTGCAAAATGGCGCATGCCAACGGGATTCCAACCAACGACGTCTACGAGATCGACGCCAGCCGCCAGACCACGCGCATGAGCGCCAATGTCAGCGGCTTTGCCAACACCATGCGCATCACCCTCAACGACAACCTGCTCAAGCGTGGCTCCCCTGAAGAAATTCAATCCGTGATGGGCCACGAGATGGGCCACTACGTCATGAACCACATTCCCAAATTTCTGTTCTTCCTTGCGGTTTTGTCTCTCGTCTCATTTGCTTATCTCTACTGGGGGCTCGATTGGGCGCTACAACGTTGGGGAGCGCGCTGGGACATTCGCGAGGTGAGCGACCCTGCGGTGCTTCCTCTGGCAGCGCTGATGTCGGGGATTCTGTTTTTTGCGCTCACCCCCGTCATGAACACCGTCACGCGCGTGCAGGAAAAAGAAGCCGATATGTTCGGCCTGAACGCAGCCCGCCAGCCCGACGGGTTTGCCCAGGCTGCCATTCACTTGTCGGAGTATCGCAAGATGCAGCCCGGCCCTCTCGAAGAATTTATCTTCTTCGATCACCCCAGCGGCTACAACCGCATCCATTCCGCCATGGTGTGGAAGGGCCAGAATCTCGAGCTATTTGAAAAGACGCCCTGCCCGCCTGCCGCTCCCATGGCGAATCCCGCCGCGACGCATTGACGCCGCCGTGAACCGTTAGATCACCGAGGCCCGGCAACTCAACATGCCGGGCCTCTTCATGTCTGCGCACCTGCACTTTTTCAGTCGCCCGCCAGGTACCTCAGTCAGGTTACGGTCGTCATGCCATCGCTCACCCCAAATGGGGACCTCATCCTGCCCCGAAAGGCTGCCCTCGTTGCAGCCATGGTGGAATGTTCACCTTGGTACGCGCGGAACTATTGTCGCTTGGTGGCTGGGACTGTCCCGGCCCGCATGAGGTCGATATGCAGGTACTTTGCAAGAGAACAAATGGAAACGCAGAAACTCACTGTTGCGTTTGTGGCCAAGGTTTTGTCATGTTCTGGGATCGGCAGTCGCACGCCGAGCGGCTTGCCGCCATCCACGAAATTCAGGAGACGCTTCGCCGCCAGCACCGCAATGCGCAGGGCCCCGAGGCGCATTCCAAAGATAGCTTCCTGGTTCCGGAGTGGAGTGGAGCAGACTCCTTCGCCGGCAATGCGGCTCCGGGCAGCGCGCCAACCTGGGACCTATAGGTTCTTCGCAATTCGTGTACCTTTGGCCTAGGGTGTATCGACATATACCGGCGTGCAGCGTTGCGAGTGAAAATCCTGGCAGACGAAGCCGAGCCCGCAGGCTGTGGCGGGTCCACCGTCAAGGGCGAGAATGAAGTATGGCAGGATTTTCGTCGCAACCCTTCGGGCCGGGGCCAATTTTCCTCATTTCGTCGTCTATCGTCGCTAGCAGACACCCGGTATGCGTCGCTCCTCTCTCCTAGAACTGAGAAAAATTGGCGCCCGGCGCTGCGCACCGGTATATGTCGATACACCCTAGTGCTTTCGGTCGATTTACACTGGGGCACACGAACTCCAAAAGGACCGGATGAACGGAATACGGTGGATCTCTTTGCTGGGGTGGTTGGGCGTCTGTTTCGCTGTTGCGGGACTCGGCGCCCATTGGACAGCCGCTGAAGTGACCGGTTGGTACCGGACGCTCGCAAGACCGTCCATTGCTCCGCCGAGCTGGGTCTTTGGCCCGGTGTGGACGTTGCTTTACGCACTGATGTCCGTTGCCGTCTGGCGGGTCTGGCTGGCCTCAGCTTCTCCACTGCGGACATGGGCTGTGGCACTGTTCCTGGCGCAGTTGGCCTTGAACCTGGCCTGGTCGTGGATATTTTTCAGAGCGCACAATCTGGGTGCGGCGCTCGCTGAAGTTGCGCTGCTCTGGGTGGCCATTGGCATCACCACGCTGGTTTTCAGGCAAATATCCCCGGTCGCCGCGTGGTTAATGGCGCCCTATTGGGCGTGGGTGAGCTTTGCAACTGCTTTGAATGCAGCGTTTTGGCAAGTAAACCAAGGTTAGCCAAGCGCCGGCAGGCGGCACACATCAACCCGCGGGGCCGGGGAGGGCCACCGAGCTAGACAAACAAGGGCCGGGATCTCTCCCAGCCCTCGCCTGTGTTTGCTAGATTCTGCCGGAATCCGGCCTGGAGGGCTTAGAGCGGCTGGACGTCGGCAGCCTGCCAGCCCTTGGGCCCCTTCACCACGTTGAACTGCACGGCCTGACCTTCCTGCAAGCTCTTGAAACCGCTTGAGTTGATCGCGGAGTAGTGCACGAACACATCTTCGCCGTTCTGGCGCGAAATAAAGCCGAAGCCCTTCGCGTCATTGAACCACT
This sequence comes from uncultured Acidobacteriaceae bacterium, assembly GCA_963820245.1. Taxonomy (GTDB): domain Bacteria; phylum Acidobacteriota; class Terriglobia; order Terriglobales; family Acidobacteriaceae; genus Telmatobacter. The sequence goes on from CAWFZC010000005.1 coordinate 161,615, forward strand.
TCACAGTACCTTGTTCCATTTTGTTCGTATTTCCTGTATTGAATTGCGCTTGATGAATCGGAGCGACCACTGGCAGAATCTTGCTTGGTTGGGCGAGTTGCTGCTCACGCCCGGTTCGGTTCTAACGCTGAAAACAGTGTATCATTGGTGTCAAAATTCTCTACATGAAATCTCTGTCACCGTCTCACTTGGCGATTCCTGTTTCCGGAACCCGCTGACTGGAATGGGCCTTAGCGTCCGGTTCTCCGCTGTGATACTGTGAGAGGTCGCCATGCCCCTCGATCCCGTTCCCGGCCTGTTATTCCGCGCAACTGAGCTGCTTGAGGCCGAGTTTTCCACTCTTCCCAGCCTCGTTGCGGATCCGGCAGCTCCCGGCGCCGACACCGACCGCATGGCGCAGGTTCTCGAGGCCGTCGCCCACCGCCTGGGCGATAACTACCCCTACTTCCACCCCCTCTATGCCGGGCAAATGCTCAAGCCGCCTCATCCTCTGGCCCGCGCCGCCTACGCCCTGGCCATGAAGATCAATCCCAACAACCACGCTCGCGACGGAGGACGGTCCAGCTCCGAGATGGAAATTGAGGCGGTCCGCGATCTGGCCGGTATGTTCGGCTGGTCAGAGTACCTGGGCCACCTCACGTCGAGCGGTACCCTGGCCAATCTTGAAGCACTGTGGGTGGCCGGACAGGTGGCGACGGGTTCCCGGCCCGGCATGAGGATTCTCGCCTCCGAACAGGCGCACTACACCCACCAACGCATCTCCGCTGTGCTCAAGCTTCCGTTTTCTCAGGTCCCTGCCGACCGTCGCGGCCGCATGCGCATGGACCTGCTCGAGGCCGAGCTCAAGAAGGGCGATGTCTCAACCGTCGTCGCAACCCTGGGCACCACGGCCATCGGCGCCGTTGACCCGCTACCCGAGATTCTCGCCCTCAAAGAGCGCTACGGATTCAGGCTGCACGTGGATGCGGCCTACGGCGGCTACTTCAAGCTCATTGCCGACGCGCTCGACAAGCCGGCGCGGAGCGCATACGCCGTCATCTCCCTGGCTGACTCCATCGTCATCGATCCCCACAAGCACGGTCTGCAACCCTATGGCTGTGGATGCGTCCTCTTCCGTGACCCCGCGGTTGGCCGTTTTTACAAGCACGATTCTCCCTACACCTACTTCACCTCAAAGCAGCTTCATCTCGGCGAAATCAGCCTGGAATGCTCGCGCGCGGGTGCGGCAGCCGTGGCCTTGTGGGCCACCCAACAGCTTTTGCCGCTTTTGCCCGCCGGTGAGTTTGCCCGCGGCCTTGCGCAGGGTCGTGCCGCCGCACTTGAGCTGGACCGCCGCCTCCGCGCCGATGGGCGTTTTCAGCCACTCTTTGCCGGCCCTCCCGAACTCGATATTGTGGTCTGGATGCCCCGGGCCGAATCCCCGGACCGGTCCTCGCGCCGGGCTCAGACCATTTTTGATTCGTGCGCCGCAGAACACCTCCACCTGGCTCTTGTACAATTGCCGCTGTCGTGGTTTGCGCCCGCGGACACAGGCCCAAATCAAGTTGAGAACAGGCTGGTTACATGCCTGCGATCGGTCCTGATGAAGCCGGAACATGAGGCTTGGCTCGACCGCATCTGGGAAAGATATCTCGCAGCCTGCGCCGCCCCAAGGGGATAGCGAAACGGATAACGAAAATGGGCATCAATCGAGGCGACCGAGAAAACGTTCTCATTCTCACTGGAGTAGGTCTGCGAGCCGTCCATTCGCCGGGCTTGCAGCATCCTATCCAACTACGGCAAAACGCGTTTTCCATATACACAATTGCTTGTCGAAATAATCAGAACTCAATCGCGAGGTATTAACTCAAATGCACGATCCTGCTGTCCTCCGTTCCATGCACCTTGCCCGCTTCAATGCCGAGCCGGCCCTCTTCGTCGCGCCTGGCCGCGTCAACCTCATCGGTGAACACACTGACTATGCCGAGGGCTTCGTCATGCCGGTGGCCATCAACTTCGCTACCCTCGCAGCCATCTCGCCGCGCAACGATGGAAAGATCGTCATCTACTCCGAAAACTTTGGCGAAGAAAAAACCTTTGACGCGGCGGCCCTGCCCGCCAAGCCGGCCAAGAACTGGAGCGACTATCCCATCGGCGTGGTCGTCATCCTTACCGGCGAAGGACTCAAATTTCCCGGCTTCAGCATGAGCTTGTGGGGCGACGTGCCCCTGGGCTCCGGACTTTCCAGTTCGGCCGCACTTGAGGTCGTCACCGCGCTCGCGGTGTTGTCCCTCATCGGCGCCAGCTATCCGGGACCGGTGCTCGCACGCCTCTGCCAGCGCGTTGAAAACGAGTTCGTCGGCGCCAACTGCGGCATCATGGACCAGTTCATCTCCGCCAACGGCAAAGAGAATCACGCCCTGCTGCTCGACTGCCGCGATCTCAGCTTCCGTCTCGCTCCCATTCCCGCGAACGTGGCGCTGGTCATCGCCAACACCATGGTCAAGCACTCCGTTTTGGGTGGCGACTATCCCACGCGCCGCCGCGAGTCTGAAGCCGCGTGCGCAGTCATCGCCAGCCATCGCCCCGGAGTGCCCTTCCTGCGCGATGCCACTCTTGAAGATCTCGACAAGTGGGGCAATGAGATGGAGCCCAAGTCGCTCATGCGCGCCCGTCACGTCATCAGCGAAAACCTGCGCACAGTCGCTGCCTCTGAGGCGCTGCTGCGCGGCGACATGAAGGAGTTGGGCCGCCTGATGGCCGAGGCCCACGCCAGCTATAGCGGCGACTTTGACGGTAGCTGTGTCGAGGCCGACACGATGGTGGCTCTGGCGCAGGATTTGCCCGGCCTCATCGGCGCGCGCCTCACCGGGGGAGGTTTCGGCGGCTGCACCATCAATCTGGTCGAGCAAAGCCAGGCTCCCGGCCTTCGCGAAGGCCCTGGGCGAACGCTACGCTGCCAAGACCGGCATCGTGCCCGAGATTCACATCTGCCACGCTTCCAATGGCGCTCACAAGCTGGATTGAGTCGCTGGTTCTAGAGCCCCGCAACCTCACTTCAGGCTGCGGGGCTTTTGTCTGAGAATTAAAAAGCGTTCATGAACCCCAACCAGCCACGCACCCGGAATCGGCATCAAATGTAAATTATGCGTGGGCTTCCTTTTGTGCATGCCGCACATCCCACAGAAGTTGGACGACTCTAAGCATCTATTAACCCGAATCTTGATAAAATCGGATGATGCTTTGCCCAAAGAGGGCCGGGTGGGTCGTCAATCCCGGTGTGCCGATGCTGGAGTCTCCTCCACAGAGGTTCCACTTGCCCGTTGAGAGCGGCACGGAGAAATTGAACTGATGCAACAGGGATCAACAAAACCATTTTCTTACGAGACCTTCCCGAACGCCGGACACGTCGCGTACTTCTCCATGGAGATCGCCATCCATCCATCCATGCCCACCTACTCGGGTGGTCTTGGCGTCCTGGCTGGAGACACGCTGCGCTCCGCGGCTGATCTTGGCATTCCCCTCATCGCCTTTACGCTTATTCATCGCAAAGGTTATTTCCAGCAGCACCTTGACCGCTCCGGCCTGCAGAGTGAAGAGGTTCAGCCCTGGGATCCGGCGGCTTTCTGCACTGAAGAATCCGCGCGCGTCACCGTTTCGGTGGAAGACCGCATCGTCACCGTGCGTGCCTGGCGCTACGACATGAAGGGCCGCTCCGGCCATGTGGTCCCCATCTACCTCCTTGACACGGATGTTGAAGAAAACTCGGGATGGGATCGCGGCCTGACGGACCATCTCTACGGCGGAGACACCAACTACCGCCTGCAGCAGGAGATTGTTCTCGGTATGGGCGGCGCACGCATGGCCCATGCGCTCGGCTATCGGATCAATGTTTACCACATGAATGAGGGGCACGCAGCTCTGCTTACGTTAGCGCTGCTTGAGCGGCAGTTGGGCGGCGGTCCGCTGGGCGCGGCCACTGAAGCCGACATCGAACAGGTACGCAAGAAGTGCGTCTTCACCACGCATACGCCGGTTCCAGCCGGGCATGACCGCTTCTCCATTGAGCAGTCCATTCGCATCCTCGGCGGTGATCGTACTGCGCGCCTTGAGAAGCAAGGCTGTTTTCACGACGGCCTGCTCAACATGACGCTGCTGGCCCTGCGTTTTTCCCGCTACGCCAACGGTGTCGCCATGCAGCACGGCAAAGTCTCCCGCGAAATGTTTCCTCAGTACTCCGTCGATTCCATTACCAACGGTGTGCACGCACCCACCTGGATGTCGGAACCCATTCAACAGATGCTCGATGAGCATATTCCCGCATGGCGGCGCGACAATCTCTACCTGCGCAATGCAATCGATCTGCCTGAAGCCAAGATTCTCGCCGCGCACGCTCTGGCCAAAGAGGCGTTGTTCACTGAGGTAGCCACGCGCACAGGCCTGGTGCTCAATCCCAAGGTCCTCACTCTTGGCTTTGCCCGCAGGGCTGCCACCTACAAGCGTGCCAATCTGTTGTTTACTGACCCCGAGCGCCTGCTCAGGATTGCCACTGCCGCCGGCGGCCTGCAGATCCTCTACGCAGGCAAGGCGCATCCCCAGGATGGGCCGGGCAAGGCTCTCATCCAGCAGGTTGTGGAAGAAGCGGCCCGCTTCTCCAACGACCTGCTGCGCATCGTCTATCTCGAAAACTACGCATGGGACCTGGGCGCCTTGCTCACTGCGGGTGTCGACGTATGGGTCAACACCCCCAAGCGGCCCTACGAAGCCTCAGGCACCAGCGGCATGAAGGCCGCCCTCAACGGCGTCCCCAGCCTTTCCATCCTTGACGGCTGGTGGATCGAGGGATGCATCGAGGGCTTCACAGGCTGGGCGATTGAAGACGGCGCCAGCGACGCAGAGGAAGCCGAATCGCTCTACGCCAAGCTCGAGTCCGCTGTGGTTCCGCTGTACCTTCAGGCGCCGGAAAAGTGGGCGCGCCTCATGCGCAACACCATCGCCTTCAACGGCTCCTATTTCAATACCAATCGCATGGTCAAGCAGTACACGCGCAACGCCTACTATCCCGTCCAGCTCATCGAGCGGGTCCCCGTCCACGAAGAAGTCTTCGCCGACTAGAGCGCGGTTCCAAGCTTCTTTGTTGGCCTGACTCTTCCTTAGCGGGGTTCGATGCCACTCAGGGCGGTATTCGTATCCCTGGCCAAAACCGTGCCCGAGAGGTTCCGCAGAATGCGCATGCCGTCGCTGGAGGGTAGCGGCAGCAGGTTGATCACGCCGATCAACAAATTGCATGTGGCAAGCTGGGTCCCCAGTCGCGGAACAAAGATCAGTGGAAAGACAACCAGGAGATTCATCAGGGGACCTGCGGCTGCGATCAGAACTTCATCGCGGCGCCGAGTGCTCTGGGCTCTTCTTGTATAGGCCCCGCCGAGTGTCAGACCAAACTCACGCACCGGCACACTCAGGAATCTGGCCGTAAGCATGTGACCCGTTTCATGAAGCAGAAGGCTCGCGACCAACAGAGCGCCTACCGGAAGGCCAAGCTGCCATCCGTCGATGCGGACACCCAACACGGCGCACAGGAGAACAACGATCCAGCCAGTGCGATGCATGCAGAATGGGACTGAAGGTCGCAGCATGGAGGCTCTCCTCTTTCCTCATATTGAGGGCAGAGTGATCGAGCCTTCCATCTAATTCGAAAGGTTAGTACCAAAGACTTTCTTCGGCCTTTTGTCATCGTTCGTAAGTAACCAGAAATCAAGTTCTCCGGTAACGCGGGCCGTAATCTCGCGCGCCCGATCACGGCCTACGAATACAGCCGGATTTCGCTCGACGTTCCGCCCGCTGCGGGAATGTAGCACTTCTGCGTGTAGTCCATCACCATGCGATCGGCATTGAAGCGCCATCCCAGCGTCCGAATCGTCCGCTTCATCCGTTTGATCCAGCCGCGCGGCAGCCCGTCCCGGTCGCGCTGATAGAACAGCGGAATCACTTCGTCGTGCAGCACCCGGTAAAGATCTTCTCCGTCGCGGCTGTCGTGGACATCCATGTTGGAGTGGGTCCGGCCGCCGCCGATGGCGAAACCGTTCAAGCCGTCGTAAGCTTCCGCCCACCAGCCATCCAGAACAGAAAGGTTCAGCCCGCCATTCAACACCACTTTTTGTCCGCTCGTGCCCGAAGCCTCCAGCGGCCTTCTTGGATTGTTCAGCCACACATCCACACCCTGCACCAGGTAGCGGCCCACGTTGATGTCATAGTCCTCAATGAACACCAGCTTGGTCTGGAACTTCGAGTCGCGCATCAGCTCCGCAATCTGCTGCAATACTCGCTTGCCCGGCTCGTCATGCGGATGCGCCTTGCCGGCAAACAGAAATTGCACCGGGCGCTTGGGATCATTCACCATCGAGATAAGCCGTTGAATATCGGTCAGCACCAGGTTGGCTCGCTTGTAGGTGGCAAACCGCCGCGCAAACCCAATGGTCAAAGCATCCGGCGAAAGAGTCTTGCTCAGTTTCTGCAGCGACTCGGCAGACTCCTTGCGCCGCTCCGCCTGTTCCTTTGCCCGCCGCCGCGCAAAATCGATCAGTTGCGCCTTCAGCGCCAAGTGCGTCTCCCACAATTCCCCGTCGTCAACGCTCTCAATCTTTTCCCATGTCCTGGGATAGCTGCTGTGATGCTGCCAGTCCACCCCCAGATGACGATCGTAGAGCCGGCACATCTGCGGCGCCAGCCACGACGGCACGTGAACTCCATTCGTGATGTGACCGATGGGCACCGCATCTTCAGGCCGCCCCGGATAGAGGCACTTCCACATAGCTCTCGAAACTTCGCCATGCAGCGACGAAACTGCATTCACGCGCCGCGCCAGCTTCAACCCAAGCACCGTCATGCAGAAGCTCTCTCCATAATCGGTGGGATACTCGCGGCCGAAGCCCATCATATTTTCATGAGAGATGCCCAGCTGATCGCGCAGCGGGCCCAGGTGCTCCTCCATCAGGTCCGCGCTGAAACGGTCGTGGCCCGCAGGCACCGGCGTGTGCGTGGTAAAAATCACTTCGCGCGGAATCAGGCTGGCCGCCGTTGCAAAGTCAAGGCCCTCCTCAACCATGCGATCGCGGATGGCTTCGAACACCACAAAGCCGCTGTGTCCTTCGTTCAAATGCAGCACGCCGGGCGCAATGCCCATGGCCTTCAATGCGCGGAAGCCGCCAATGCCCAGCAGCAGTTCCTGCCGGATGCGCGTCCGTGCGTCCCCGCCATAGAGCCGCGATGTGGTCTGCAGATCTTCAGGCGCGTTGCCCGCCACGTTCGAGTCGAGCAGGAACAGATCGCACCGGCCGACCTTCATCCGCCACACCTTGGCCCGAATGATCCCGCCCCTTGTTGCAATCTCCACCACTACCGGTTCGCCGTTCACACCGATCGCAGGCTGCATTGGCAACCTGTGCACATCGGTTTCCACGTACTCTTCACGCTGCCATCCCGTCCCGTCCAGCCGCTGAAGAAAGTACCCCTGCCCGTAAAATAAGCCCACGCCAATCAGCGGAATCCCCAGGTCCGACGCGCTCTTGATGTGGTCGCCCGACAGCACTCCCAGACCGCCCGAGTATATCGGCAGCGACTCGTGCATCCCGAACTCAGCGGAAAAATAGGCAATCGGCCGAGGACGCAGGACTCCGGCATTTGCAGCGCCCCATGTGCGGTCCGCATTCAGATACTCCTGCTGGCGCCGGTACACGTAGTTGATGCGGCTGTGCAACACTAACTCCGCGGCGCGGCGTTCAATCTCGCCCAGCGGCATTTCGCTCAGCAGCGAGATGGGATTCTGATTCAGCTCGCGCCAGCGTTTCGGATTCAAATCCCGGAACAGGCTGATGCAATCATGATCCCAGCTCCACCAAACGTTATTGGCCAACGCCCACAGCCGCTCCTGCGCCGGAGCGATAAAGCGGGCCAGCGTACGCGCTTCCGCAACCACCGGCGCTACCTGCGCAGCCGCTTCGGTCAGCATGTGCACTTCGTTTTCCCGATACGTGCGCGGATCCTTGGTCTGCACCACAAGAACACCTTGCAGCACTCCTTGGTGAATCAGGGGAACGCCCAGGAACGAATGGTATTGGTCTTCACCGGACTCGCTGAAATACTTGAAGCGGGGATGATTCCTTACATCGTCGACCGCAACCGGCATTACCTGCTCGGCCACCAGACCTGAAAGCCCTTCATTCAGCGGCATGCGCAAAGTGCCAATGCTTCTGGGGTGCAGGCCGAGTGTCGCCGCCAACACCAGGTTCGATCGATCCGGCTCAAGCAGGTAGGCCGAACACACATCGGTCATGAACCGCTTGGCAATCAGCGCCACCACATTCATCAGCGTGTCGGCGGGCTTCCCCCCCTCCGCGGCGAGATTCGAAATCTCCTCAACGGTCAAAACGAGATTGGCGTCGTTTGCTTCGTAGGGTTCGGTCATCGGTATGCGCTCGCCTTTCGAATGAAATGAATTGATGTAAACCGCATCGACACGTGTGCTGCGCCGCGACAAGTGTGCAGTGGTTCAGGCGATCAAAATGCGAAGTTTAGAGCGGTTGGTGCTGACTGCTGTGTCTCAGGGAAAAATCCCATGATTCGCGGAGCGGGATTATTTCGACAATATCATCAATCCGCCGGGGACTGCGAGTCGGTCCCCAAGCCCTGGCTCAAGCATTCCGGATCCGAGCTGCGGCCTCTGATGGCTGGCCCCGTCATTGAGCTGTCCGTCTTCTTCAGTCTCCCGGAGCCTCGCCCAGCTCAATGCCCACCTTGTGCAGCTTCATCACCTTCCACTGCAACCTGTCGAAGAACAGGTACACCACCGGCGTGGTAAAGAGCGTGAGCGCTTGTGAAACCAGAAGCCCACCAACAATGGTGATGCCCAGCGGCTTGCGCAGCTCTGAGCCCACGCCCATGCCGATCGCCAGCGGCATGCCCCCGAAAAGCGCAGCCATCGTCGTCATCATGATGGGTCTGAAGCGCAGCAGACAGGCCTGATAAATGGCTTCAACCGGTGGCAACCCCTGGTCGCGCTCGGCCTGCAGCGCGAAGTCGATCATCATGATTGCGTTCTTCTTCACAATCCCGATCAGCAGAATAATGCCGATGAGGGCGATGATGCTCAAGTCGGTTCCGGTGATCAACAATGCAAGGATGGCGCCCGCGCCGGCCGGTGGCAACGTGGACAAAATGGTCAACGGATGGATCAGGCTCTCATAAAGAATGCCAAGCACGATGTAGACGGCCACCAGCGCGGCAAGGATCAGGTAGGGCTCGTTCTTGAGCGAGTCCTGAAAGGCCTGCGCTGTTCCCTGGAAGCTCGGATGGATCGTCGAAGGCATGCCCATTTCGCGTTGCACCTGCTGCAGTGCGTCCACTGCATCTCCAAGCGCGACGCTGGGAGCCAGGTTAAACGTCAGTGTGACTGCCGGATACTGCCCCTGGTGATTTACTGCCAGCGAAGTGCGGCGGTTCTCATAGTGAGCGATGGTTGACAGCGGCACCATTGCGCCGCTCGACGACTTGATGAAGATGCCGTTCAATGCGTCCGGGCTGCGCTGGAACTGGGGATCCACTTCCATTACAACAAAATACTGATTCAGCCCGGTGTACATGGTCGACACTTGCCGCTGGCCAAAAGCGTCGTAAAGAGTTGAGTCAATCATCGCAGCCGTAACCCCCAGGCGCGAAGCTGTATCCCGGTCGATCACCAGGTTCGTCGCCAGGCCCTGGCTTTGCTGATCCGTCGAAACGTCCGCAAGTTGCGGCATCTTCCTTGCTCGTGCTTCCAACATCGGAGCCCACGTGTTCAGCTCCTTCAAATCTTCGTCTGAAAGTGTGTACTGGTATTGTGCGGAGCTGCCGCGGCCGCCAACCTGAATGTCCTGCTGGGCCTGCAGAAACAGCGTTGCGCCCGGAACGGTCGTCAGCTTGCGCCGCAACCGGGCCACCACCTGGTCGGCTGAGACGCGTCCCGGCCGTTCGCTCAGCGGCTTGAGCGCAACGAACATGCCCCCTGAGTTGCTGCCGCCGCCGCCCGGGCCGCCACCCACAAACGCCGTGACCGATTGGATTGCCGGATCTTCAATCGTCATCTGCGCCAGTTCACGCTGTTTCACCTTCATTGCATCGAAGGCAATATCCTGCGACGCGATTGTCCGCCCGCCCAGCCGCCCCGTGTCCTGCTGCGGAAAGAACCCCTTGGGTACGATGATGTAGAGGTAAACGTTCAGCGCCGCCGTCCCTACCGCAACTCCCAGAATCAGCCACTGGTGGCGCAGCACCCAGCGCAACGCGGATGCGTATTCGCTGTGCAACCAGTTGAAGGCGCCTTCACTGGCCCGATAGATGCGCCCATGACGGCTATCGTCCCGCGACTTGAGAAAGCGGGCGCAAAGCATCGGCGTCGTGGTCAATGACACCACCATTGAAACTGCAATCGCAACCGATAGCGTGACCGCAAACTCGCGAAACAGCTTGCCCACAATCCCGCCCATCAGCAGGATCGGCGTAAACACGGCGATCAGCGACGTGCTCATCGAGAGCACGGTAAACCCGATCTCCTTTGACCCCTTCATTGACGCTTCAAGGGGGTTCATCCCCTTTTCCAGATAGCGCGTAATGTTCTCAATCACCACGATCGCGTCATCCACCACAAATCCTGTCGCCACGGTCAGCGCCATCAGGGAGAGATTGTCGATCGTGTAGCCGGCCAGGTACATCACGCCGAACGTGCCCAGCAAAGACAACGGCACCGCTACGGAGGGAATAATGGTGGCCCACACCTCACGCAAAAACATGAAGACCACCAGAACAACCAGCATCACGCTGATCATCAGCGATATCTCGACGTCGTGCACGCTCGATCGAATCGTGACGGTGCGGTCCACGGCCACGTTGATTTTGATCGTCGGCGGGATGGCCGCCTGCAGGCGCGGCATTTCGGCCATCACATTGTCCACGGTCGAAATCACGTTCGCGCCTGGAATCTTGAACACGAACAGCATGATCGAGTCTTCCAGTTGTCCTGGCGGCCCCTTTATGGGATTGATGCCGGCGAAGCCCCCGGTCAGGATGTTCGATACGCTATCGGTCACCGTGCCCAGGTCGCCTACGCGCACCGCGGCGCCGGATGTCTTGTTGTACCCAGCGATGATCGGCTTGTAGTCCTCGGCCTTGAAAATCTGATCGTTGTCGTAAATCGCCCAGCGGTTTTCCGCGTCCTGGAATGCGCCCTTGGGCCGGTTGGCGTTCGCGCCGGAGAGCGCCGCCCGCACCGTATCAAGGCTAATGCCGTTGTTGGCAAGCTGTTCGGGGTTCAACTCCACGCGCACTGCCGGGCTTGAACTGCCGCCCACAAACACCTGTCCGACACCCGCCACCTGCGCCATCTTCTGCGCAAGAATCGAGTCGGCCATGTCGTACACTTCCGCCTTGGGCACCACATCCGAGGTCAGCGTGAGAATCAGGATCGGCGCGTCGGCTGGATTCGCCTTCCGGTAATTCGGATTCTGCGGCAGGTAAGACGGCAACTGGCTGCGCGCTGCGTTGATCGCCGCCTGCACGTCGCGCGCCGCGGCGTTGATGTCGCGATTGATGTCAAACTGCAGCGTCACATTCGCCGAGCCCAGGCCGCTCGACGAGGTCATCTGATTCACACCGGCAATGCGCCCGAACTGGCGCTCCAGCGGAGTAGCAACCGCCGAAGCCATCGTCTCCGGGCTCGCGCCAGGCAACCCTGCGCTGGCGCCGATTACCGGCATATCCACGTCAGGCAGCGACGCCACCGGCAGAACCGTGTAAGCCACCGAGCCGGCAAGCATCAGTGCCAGGCTCAACAGCGACGTGGCGACCGGGCGCTCGATAAATGGTGCGGAAAGATGCATGGGTCCTGGTCCTTAGTCCGCGCTGATCGGGTTCTCATAACCGGCAAGGATGTCGCGCGGTTTCAAGCGCTGCGCCAGCCTGTCAAAGTAGAGATAGACGACCGGGGTGGTGAAAAGAGTGAGCATCTGCGACAAGATGAGGCCGCCGACGATCGTGATGCCCAGCGGCTTGCGCAGCTCGGCGCCCACACCGCCGCCAAGGGCCAGCGGCAGGCCGCCCAGCATTGCCGCCATCGTGGTCATCAAGATGGGGCGGAAGCGCAACAGGCAGGCCTGGTAGATGGCCTCTTCAGCGGTTTTGTGGAACACACGCTCAGCCTGCAGCGCAAAGTCGATCATCATAATGGCGTTCTTCTGCACGATGCCGATCAGCAGGATCATGCCGATCAGCGCAATCACGCTGAAGTCCACGCGCGTGATGATCAGCGCCAGCAGCGCGCCAACGCCCGCCGAGGGCAGTGTCGAGATGATCGTGATCGGATGGATGTAGCTCTCGTAAAGCACGCCCAGAACAATATAGACAGTGATGAGCGCGGCCAGAATCAGGATCGGTTCGTTGGCCAGCGAAGTCTGAAAGGCAGCGGCGGTTCCCTGGAAGCTGGCGTTGATGCTGGCCGGCATCTGGATGCGCTGCTCAGCCTGTTGCACGGCTGTAACTGCGTCGCCCAGCGACTTGCCCGGCGCCAGGTTGAAGCTCACGATCGTCGAGGGGAACTGTCCCTGGTGGCCGATGGACAACTGCGCATGGCCCTGCTCCCAGTGCGCCAACTGGCTCAGCGGAACCTGCGTGCCGTTGCCTGACTTCACATACAGAGTGTTCAGCGTCGCCGGATCCTTCTGGAAGTTCGGTCCCACTTCCATCACCACGTGATACTGGTTCAGCTGGGTAAAGATGGTTGACACCTGGCGCTGGCCAAAGGCGTCGTACAGCGTGTTGTCCACGTCGGCCATGGCAATGCCCAAACGGGCTGCCGTGTCGCGATCGATCACAAGCTGGGCAGACAGACCCTGGTCCTGCAGATCGCTGGCAACGTCGGTCACCACGCTCTCCTTGCTCAGTTCACTCACCATCCGGCGCGTATAAGTACTCAGCTCGGCCTGGTCCGGATCCTCCAGAGCGTATTGGAACTCGGTGCGGCTGACTCGGTCTTCCACCGTCAAATCTTGAAGTGGCTGCAGGAAGAGCTGGATGCCTTCAACCGCGTTTACCTTGCTCTGCATCCGTTGAATCACTTCCGTTGCCGACACCTTCCGCACATCCAGGGGCTTCAGCGTGATCTGGATGCGCCCCGAGTTCAGCGTCGTATTGGTGCCGTCCACGCCAATGAAAGACGAAACGTTATCTACCGCCGGATCCTGCAGGACCACGTCCACAAGCTTCTGCTGGCGCTGCGCCATGCTGGTAAAACTCACCGTCTGCGGCGCTTCTGAGATGCCCAGGATCACGCCGGTGTCCTGCACCGGGAAGAAGCCCTTGGGGATCACGATGAACAGAAGAACCGTGGCGACAAACGTGGAGATGGTCAACATCAACGTAGCGAAACGATGGCGCAGAATCACCTTCAGTGCGCGACCGTACGCGGCAATAATCGAATTGAAGATCTTCTCTGACCAGAGGTAGAAGCGTGTCTGTTCTGAGGCCGTCTTGTTCCGGAGAATGCGCGAGCACATCATCGGCGTAAGCGTAAGCGAGACGAACGCTGAGACCAGGATCGTGATGGCGAGCGTAATGGCGAACTCGCGGAACAGCCGGCCCACCACATCGCTCATGAACAGAAGCGGAATCAGCACGGCTATCAGCGAAACGGTCAGCGACATGATCGTGAAGCCGATCTGCTCGCTTCCCTTGAGGGCGGCAAGCATCGGGCCGTCACCCTCCTCGATGAATCGCGAGATGTTCTCGATCATCACAATGGCGTCGTCCACCACAAAGCCGGTCGAGATCGTCAGCGCCATCAGGGTAAGGTTGTTGAGCGAGTAGCCCAGCAAGTACATCACGCCGAAGGTGCCCACAATCGACAACGGCACCGCGACCGATGGAATGATGGTGGCGGCCAGATTGCGCAGGAATAGAAAAATCACCATCACCACCAGGGCGATGGTCAACATCAGTTCAAATTCCACATCCTTCACTGATGCGCGGATCGTCGAGGTGCGGTCGGTCAGAACCTTCACTTGAACCGCGGCCGGCAGGCTGGCCTGCAACTGCGGCAGCAGCGTGTGAATGCGGTCCACCACGGCAATGATGTTGGCCCCGGGCTGCCGCTGAATATTCACGATCACAGCCGGCTGCTTGTCCATCCACGCGGCCTGCTGGTTGTTCTCAGCTGCGTCCACGATTGTCGCCACGTCAGACGCCCGCACCGGCGCCCCGTTGCGATACGCAATCACCACCGGCTTGTAGTCGGAGCTTGAAACCAACTGGTCGTTTGCCCCGATCGTGTAGGACTGGCGATTGCCGTTCAATGTCCCCTTGGCCTGGTCCACGTTAGCTGCCGCAATCGCGGTACGAATATCCTCCAGGCTGAGGTTGTAAGCCGCAAGCTGCGAGGGATTGGCCTGGATGCGCACTGATGGCTTTTGTCCGCCCGCGATTGAAACCAGTCCGACTCCTGTCACCTGCGAGATCTTCTGCGCCAGGTTGGTGTCGGCCGCATCTTCAATCTTGTCCAGCTGCAGTGAATCCGACGTCAACGCAAGCGTCATGATCGGTGCGTCGGCTGGGTTCACCTTGCTGTAGACCGGTGGATTGGGAAGATCGGAAGGCAGAAAGCTGTTGCCTGCATTGATGGCTGCCTGCACTTCCTGCTCGGCAACATCGATGTTCTCGTCCAGGTTGAATTCCAGCGTAATCACCGAGCCGCCGCCGGAACTCACTGAAGTCATCTGCTTCAGTCCCGGCATCTGCCCGAATTGCCGCTCCAGAGGCGCTGTCACCGACGACGACATCACCTCCGGTCCGGCGCCCGGATAGAACGTCAGCACCTGGATGATCGGATAATCCACCTCTGGCAAGGCTGAAACCGGCAACTGCTCATACGCGACTCCGCCCGCAAGCAGAATGGCTGCCATCAGCAGTGAGGTCGCTACCGGGCGCAGAATAAATGGCTGGGACGGACTAAGACTCACTGCTGCTCCTTATGTTTGTGTTGCCCGCTCCCCTGCCCATTCCCCTGCCCATTCGCGTTGCCGCCTGCATTGCCTGCGCCCTTACCCTGGCCCTGACCTTGCCCTTGACCCGCACCAGCCCCTTGCCCGCCGCCTGCAGATTTGGCTTGGCTCACCGTCACCTGGCCGCCCTGCCGCAACCGGTCGGCGCCGTCCACAACCACCTTCGTCCCCGCCGTAACCCCGCTGTCCAGAATCGTCAGCTGGCCTTGGGCAAGCGCAACCTTCACCGGCTGCATCTGCGCGGTTGTGGCTCCCTTGTCGTCAGTATTCACCGCCCAAACAAATGATCCCTGTACCCCGCTCTGGATGGCCGCCGATGGCACCACCAGCGCATTAGGCCGGGCTTCCATCACCAGGTGGATATTGACGAACTGGTTGGGGAAAAGTGATTCGTTCTCGTTGTTGAACACCGCCTTCAGTTTGGCCGTGCCGGTGGTTGTATCAATCACGTTATCGGCGGTCAGCAGTTGGCCGGTTGCCAGCTTCTGCGTGTCTCCCTGGTCATAGGCATCCACCGGCAGCTTCTTGTCTGCTTTCAGCTTCTGCAACACTTGCGGCAGCTGATTCTCCGGCAGTGTGAAGTACACAGCGATCGGCTTGAACTGGTTGATGACCACAAGGTTGGTCGTATTGGCCGTGATAATGTTGCCGGGATCCACCAGCCGCAATCCAATCCGGCCGCTGATCGGCGACTGGATAGAGCACCAGCTCAACTGCAACTGCGCGTTCTCAATCGCCGCCTTGTCTGATTGAATGGCGCCCTGGTACTGGCCCTGCGCGGCCTCGTCGGCCTCCATCGCTTCCTTTGAAACCACACCCGCCGCGTAGAGCGCCTTGTAGCGTCCGTACTCGGCCTGCGCGTTCTTCAGTAGCGCTTCATCGTGGGCAAGCGTTCCCTTGGCCTGGTCCAGTGAGGCCTGGTAAGGCTTCGGGTCGATCACCATGATCGTCTGCCCCTGCTTCACTTCCTGCCCTTCAGTAAATCTCACGGGAAGCAATTGGCCGTTTACCCGCGCCTTCACCGTCACGCTCATATAGGGCATCACCGTGCCCAGTGCCGTCAGGTAAATCGGCATCGGGCGCTCCGCCACCGCCGCCACCTGCACGGGAGTCGGCCGGCTCAACAATGCCTTTGCCTGTTGCGTGCTCGCTGCCATCGCCAACTGGTGGTTCTGGTAAATGCGCCAACCCAGGTAGCTCCCTGCGCCCAAAATCACCAGGTAAATCAACACGCGAATCCAGGGATTCTTGTGCGGGCGCGGCTCGGTTTGGTTGTCGATCTCGGAGGGATGGAGTTCCTGTGTGCCTTCAATGGACATGTTTTCGATTCCCGTCGTTTATCTTTTCTTTCAAATGCCCGCTGGAGGGGCTCAAATGCGGTCAGAACCCGAAAAAAGTCGAGTGCTCCGCCTACGTTTGTAGGGACGATACAATTTCGTCAAAGGTTTCGTCCCTTTCCGCTTGATGAGCGGGCGGTTCCCGTCAATTTCGCGTGAATGTCGCTTTCCCCTGATAGAAGACGCGACAATTGTAAGCGAGCGGGCCAATCCCAGGACAATGGCGCCCAGGGCCGGGTCCATCTGGGAATATCTGGGTTTGATGCTGATTCTCTTTTCAGCGTCCCGTCCCGCTGGATCTCATAGCGCGTGAAAAAGGAGCTCTGCAACGTGACTTGAAACATCCCTTGCAGCGTTTCCATCACCCCACCAAAGGCTACCTCGCCAGAAAGGCAGCGTAAAGCAATGAAAGTGCTCATCTTTGGGGCTTCCGGGATGGTCGGTCAGGGGGTTCTACGCGAATGCCTGCTCGATCCCGGCGTCGAGTCGGTGGCCACCATCGGCCGCTCGCCCGCCGTCAATCCACTTCTCGGGTCGCAGCCGGCCGTTTGGCGCCAGATCCTCCATTCCGATCTGAACGATCTCACCACCATCCAGGCCGACATCACGGGCTTCGATGCCTGCTTCTTTACCCTCGGCGTCTCGTCCAGCGGGATGAAGGAGGCCGATTATGAGCGCGTCACCTTTGGCCTGACGATCTCCTCCGCCGAAACCCTAAGCAGGCTCAACCCGGGAATGGTGTTCATCTATGTCTCCGGCGCTGGTACTGACAGCACCGAACAGGGGCGCGTCATGTGGGCGCGCGTCAAGGGCCGCACTGAAAATGCCCTTCTTCGCCTGCCACTCAACGCCTGGATGTTCCGTCCCGGCATCATTCAGCCCCTTGACGGTATCCAGTCAAAAACCGCATCCTACCGGCTTCTTTACACGCTGACGAAACCGCTGCTCCCGCTCCTCCATTGGGCTCTCCCCAATCGCGTCCTCACCACCCGCGAAATCGGCCTCGCCATGCTGGCAGTTGCCCGGCGAGGTTACCCGAAGCGGATTCTCGAGACCAGCGACATCCGCGCCGTGGTCGCCGCCTCAGGCTAATGTCCCGTCAGGGAAGTTCCTACCAAAACGAATTGTCATCCAGAGCGAGTCCGCCGCGACGGACGACGAAGGATCTGCAGTTGCCTTTCGCTCACCTCGGGAACAGGGCCCCCCAAACCCGTACACCCGCTCGAACTTCTTGAGCGGCTCCCGATTCGCATGCGTCATCCGCCTGCTCCGCGTCGAGGCCGCCGGCCCGAAACTACGGGGAAACACGAAGATGACAACGTGTTCATTCTCAAGCCTATCGAAGGTAAACCACGTATTCCAAAAGTCGAACCGAAAGGACTAATATCCTCTCATGCGCCTCTTGTTAGTCGAAGACGAAGTAGACATTCAAAGCTTCCTTAGACGCTCACTTCAGGAGGCCGGATATGAAGTAGAGGCCGCAAACGATGGCAAAACCGCCGAACGCCTGGCCGTCGAAAGCACATTTGACATCCTCATCGTCGACCTCGGCCTGCCCGATCAGGATGGAATCACTCTGATCCTCCGCCTGCGCCAGTTGGGCGTGCATGCGCCCGTACTCATCCTCTCTGCACGGCGCTCAGTTGACGACCGGGTCCGCGGGCTTGAGCAGGGCGGCGACGATTATCTGACCAAGCCCTTTGCCCTCGCCGAGTTGCTGGCCCGCCTTCGCAATCTCCTCAAGCGCAACAGTCCGCCCTCTGGTGAATCGACCCGCATCCGCGTTCAGGACCTCGAACTCGACCTGCTTCGGCGAGAGGCTTCGCGCGGAGGCCAGGTCCTGCAACTTACCCAGCAGGAGTTCGTGTTGCTCGAATATCTGTGCCGCAATTCCGGCCGCGTCGTCACTCGCTCCATGATTCTCGACAAGGTCTGGGGCATGCGCATCCAGCCGGATACAAACGTCGTCGATGTGCATATCTATCGCCTCCGCGGTAAAGTGGACGGTGCGGGCCAGATTCCCCTCATCAGAACCATGCGAGGTGTGGGCTATGTCCTCAAAGACCGGTAAGCAGCCCATGCACAGCGCCGCCTGGCGCATCTCCCTCTGGGCGACCCTCGCTTTTGCCTTCGGAACCATGGTGGTTTTCGTCTTCCTTCAGAACTTTGTCGCTGGCGACATCCAGCGTCGTAGTGATGCATGGCTCTCCGGCGAGGTTGAAACCCTGGGCGACGTGGCTGAGCATACCCCCAAAGACGCTCTCTACGATCGTGTCGTCGGCGAGGTTGCGGAGCTGGCTGAAAACGAAGTGCCCAACAGGGAAGCCGACAAAAGCGAACCCGACGACACCGTATTCTTCTTGCAATCTGCCCGCGACGGCTCGCTCAAATTATGGGTTGGCGCCGGAAGCGGCGAAGAACCCCAGAAAGCAATCCGCGCCACAAAAATTCTCGAAGACCATCCAACCGACGTGAGCATTCCCGGGTTTCCCATTCCCTACCGCGTTGCTGCCATCTCAATGGACGACGGCAGTCGCATCTTCCTCGGCCTTTCCGAGCGCGATGAGCTGCGCGTTCTGCGCTATCTGCGCCTGCGCTTTCTCCTCTTGTGGTTCCTCATTGTTCTGCTCGGCTTCAGCATTGTCTTTCTCACCACCCGCCGCATGCTCAGCCATGTCCGCAGGATTACTGAGGCGGCCTCGCACATCGGCCACTCACAACTCGACGCGCGCGTACCCACCACCCGGCGCAACGACGAAGTCAGCCAACTGGCGCTCACCCTCAATCGCATGCTCGACCGCATTGAGAGTTCCATGCACCAGCTGCATACCATTACCGATTCTCTGGCCCACGACCTGCGCAGCCCGCTCACCGCCATTCGCGGCAAGCTCGAGATGTCGTTGTCCTCCGCCATGGATGGCGACCACGCCGAACCCATCGTCGCCGCTATTGAGGAGCTGGACCGCCTCACTGACTTCCTCAATAAATCGCTCGACGTTGCCGAGGCCAAGGCCGACGCCCTCCGCCTCACCCGCAGTGCGGTGGACCTCACTGACCTGCTGCGCTCGATGACTGACCTCTACGAGCCTTCCATGTCTGAGAATGGCTTGCGCGTTCAGCTCATCAGCCATGGTCCGGTCGAAATCTTCGCTGACGCCGCGCTCATTCACCGCATGGTCGCCAACCTTCTCGACAACGAACTAAAACACCTGCCCGCAGACTGCACCCTCACCATCGAAACGCGAACCGACGATGACGCAGCCTCGCTCATTCTTGAGGACAATGGTCACGGTTTCGATCCCGACGTGTTGCTCCATCTCTTTGAACGCCGGGTCAAAGGGCGCGATTCAAACGGCCACGGCCTTGGCCTCGCCTTTGTGGATGCTGTCGCGCGCGCTCATGGCGGAACCGTGACTGCCTCCAATCGCGAAGCAGGCGGAGCACGAATCGCTGTCAGCCTTCCCCTCGTCGAGGGGCAGATCGTTCCTGCGCCGATCGCGTCGGCCTCTACTTCAAACTGATCTCTGGTGTCGGTCCAGGGAAATAAGTTTCTGATCGCGCCTCTATGCCAGCGTCTCCACCAGCCGGTTCATGCGCTCTTCCTGCTCTTCAATGGACTCCACCAGCTTGAACTGCGTCCGGCAGCGATCGAGGTTGTGCCCCTCGCGGTGCACCTTGAAATACGTATCCCCGGCCAGGTAGTCCGTAAGAAAGCGCGTGCCGATCTCAAACGTAATCAACTTTCCTGAGAAGGCCAGCAGAGCCTTTTCCTCTTTGGTCAGAAATTCTCCTGCCGAGCTCGTGTAGCCGCGCACCAACGCCTCAAACATCGGGAACTGCATCGTTACCTTTGACAAATCTCGCTCGTCTTCCATCGCCGGGCTCGTCGTCGTGCGCACCATGTCGCCAAAATCGTACGGTGCCAGCCCCGGCATCACGGTATCCAGGTCGATCACGCAGATCCCTTCCCCCGTCGTATCGTCCAGCATTACGTTATTAAACTTGGTATCGTTGTGCGTCACCCGCTCCGGCAGCTTTGCGTCCAGAAGTACGCGTGCAATCGGCTTGCGCGCCAGCGCGAAATCAATCTCTGCTTTCGCCAGCACCGCGCGCCCTGCTGAGTCCGCCGCAATGGCCTGCTCCAGCGCGCTGAACCGTTTCGGCGTGTGATGAAAATCTGGAATCGTGTCGTGCAGCCGCGGCGCCGGCAGCTCCGCCAGTTGTTGCTGAAACCGTCCGAAAGCTCGTGCAGCCTGGAAAGCCTGCTCTGTCGTTTCCACTGCATCGTACGTGCGCGCCTTCTCAATGAAGCGGTATGCGCGCCAATGGTTACCTTCCGCATCCACGTGCCATCCGCGTCCGTCCCGCGCCGGAATCAGCCGCAACGCGCGCCGGTTCGAGTCCGGCTCATCGGCAACAATCGTTGCCAGGTGCTCCGTCACCCGCTCCACGTTTTGCATCAGGGCTTCAGGATTCTTGAAGATGTTGTGATTGATCCGCTGCAGGATGTAGCGATGCGGCGCGCTCCCATTCTGAAAAAACACACGGTACGTGTCGTTGATATGGCCGCTGCCGTACGGCTGGGCCTCAAGGAATTCACCGTCTATTTCAAATGCGCGCGCCGCGGCGCCGGCATTCAACTCGCTCGTCATGCCCACAGACTTTCAGGGTAAATTCCGTCTTTCACCAGCCGTTGAATGCTCTCCACAACATGCCCGTGGTCTTCGCGATAGGTTACGCCAAACCATGAGTCATTGCTGCGCAGCACCTTCACCCTTCCCTGGCCCGCGACCATAATCTCGTTCACCGTGCTCGGAATGTAGCACTCTTTCTTCAGGTCCCCGCCATTCGCTTCCAGGAACTTTCTGAAGTGCTCCTTCAATTGCCCGAAGATCTCCGGTGTGAATCCCCAAAAATTCATTGACACTGGCTCATCCCCGTTCAGCACCGTCACCTTGCCGTCGCCGTCCGTGTTTTTCGCCTTGTCTCCATCGCGGCCAATCGCGGTCAGTTCCGCAATCGATTCCAGATAGCCTTCCTTGCTCACCTTGCACACACCGCGCGCCACGGTTCCAAACTCTGAGAGCGTATTGCGCAGAACAAATCCCACCATCGCGTAGTCCTTCGAGCCCAGACTTCAGCTGCTCGGCCAGCACCCGATAGCTCTCTGCACCATAGAAGTCGTCTGCATTGATCACCGCAAACGGCTCGTGGATCACGTCGGCGGTCATCAGAATCGCCTGGGTTGTCCCCCATGGCTTGGTCCGTCCCTCAGGCACCTTGAACGGCGACGGAATCTTCTCCAGTTCCTGGAAGACGTACTCCACCGCAATGCGCTTTTCAAAGCGCGAACCCACCACTTCTTTAAATGGCTCCTCAATATCCTTGCGGATCACGAATACCAGCTTGCCGAACCCGGCGCGCATGGCGTCGAAGATCGAGTAGTCGATAATCGTCTCGCCGCTCGGGCCAACCGCCTCAATCTGCTTCAAACCGCCATAACGGCTGCCCATCCCGGCCGCCAGTACAAGTAACGTGGGTGCATTCGCAGTACTCATCAACGCGCATCCTCCCTGAATTATGCTTCTCTCGCATGGTAAAGCCACCGGGGCCAGATTCGCATCGCCCGTTCTGGTGATTGGGTCGAAATTGGTGATTCCAGGCAATTTTGGGAGCTGGTGGCCGGCATCCGTATAACCTCTGCCCTCTCAAGTCCCTACTCCCCTGGTCGTCCAGTCCTTTCGTCACATCCTGTGACCAAAACAGGAATACCGTCCCGCCGACGAACTGGTGCGTGACTGGAATCACAACACCCCTTTCTAAAATGCGTATAGCTTTCATCCCACGAGTCGATACTGCTCAAAGAGCGATCTGTAAGATCACCCTCCGGCAATCCTGCGTGCCCAGAATTATGGACTATGGGACCTTCTTCTTTACGAATATTGCCTCAGTAACCGTCTTCACGGTCTGCATCGCTCTTCTTGCGTTCTACAACCGGGAAATGAAGGGAATGACCTGGTTCGCCGCCGGCATGATCGTCGGTTTGCTCAAGCTGATTCTGCAAGCCCTGGAAGGGAGAGCGCCTTCGCTCCTCAGTGGCATGGTAGCCAACGAGCTTTATCCGCTTTCCTTCATGATGCAATTCATGGGTCTGCACTGGTTTGTCGTTCGAAAGCCCATGCCGAATCGGTGGCCGTGGTTTGTCCTTTTGCTTCTGTTGGCGTTGTACACAGTCCTTTTTCTGTTCAAAATTCCATACAGCGGCAACGTCATCAATGTTCCGTTTTGTATCATTAGCGCCGCGTCCGCATGGATTCTCCTCCGGTACAGAAATGGACCGTTTGCAGCCGTATCGCGAGTCACCGCACTCATTCTCTGCGCCCAAACACTCGTGGCGGCCTACCGTGCCGTCCTCACCAACATGCGCTATATGCGGCCTTGGGAAACATTTCACGCCAACACCGATCCGCAATGGATCTATTCATTGGCAGCCATGGCATTTCTCGCCACCTTCATGGTCATGTGCAACCTATGGTTCATGGTCACGGAACTCGAAACCGAACTGGCCCAGCAGGCATCCACTGACCCTCTCACCAAAGCCATGAATCGCAGGGCCATGGAAGAAGCGGCCGTGCGCGAGACCGCCCGCTCCATCCGCCACCAGCGTCCCCTCTGCATGATCGTCATCGACATTGACAACTTCAAGCAGTTGAACGACACGCGCGGCCATGCGGCCGGCGATCGCGCCCTGCAGGCATTGGTCTGCCGGGCCAAATCCACATTGCGCAACCAGGATCTGTTGGCCCGAACCGGGGGCGAAGAGTTCGCCGTCCTGCTTCCCGACACACCCATATCAGCCGGCATCGCCGCCGCCCAGCGCGTGCGCCAGGCTATCGAAACCCTCGAAGTGCCCTTCGAATCCGGCTCAATCCAGCTCACCGTGAGCGCAGGCGTCGCCCAGTTCGACTCCGAAAGCGCCGGATGGGAAGGTTTAATGCGCTGCGCCGATGCCGCCATGTATGAAGCCAAGAAGCATGGCCGCAACTCAGTCGCCGCCTGCCTCCCAACGCCCGTACCAACCGGAGCACTTCACCTGGAGCTTGTTTCCTAAGGCATTCTTCTACACACCCTGGACCTTCAAGCGCCGGGTGCCCCCGGTCGCGTCCGCCGCGGCGGAAGACCCGGGGATTGCGGAAAGCCAGCTTAGTTGGCTTGTATCAGGGCATGACTTCAGTCATGCCGAAAAAGTAGCAGATCGAATGGGCTTTAGCCCCTGCTAACCCTTCTGCGATTCACGTCGATTTGTCGAATTGTTCAATGAACTTCGGAGACAAAATGCCAGGGCATTCTGCCACGCACCCTGTGCTCCCCCGCGCCGCCCGAATTAAACTGGCGCTGGGAGAAATCATGAAACTCGGTCTGGGCCTTTACCGGCACATGCTGAACGACGAGTACTACTCCTTCGCCGTTCAGGCCGGTTGCACGCACGTCATTGTTCACCTGGTGGACTACTTCCGGCAGGGCGAAGCCAACCCCTCGCAGAACCAGCCCACAGGAGGCAAAGACAAGCCCTGGGGCGTCGCCGGCGACCCAAACAAACTCTGGACCGCCACCGAGTTGATCGCCCTGCGCAAGCAGGTTGAATCCGCCGGGCTCAAGCTTGAAGCCATTGAAAACCTCGATCCCGCCCACTGGCACGACATCCTGCTCGACGGCCCCAAACGCGCCACAGCACATCCAGAACGTGCAATCCATCCTGCGCGCCATGGGCGAAGCCGGCATCGGCACCCTCGGCTACAACTTCTCCATCGCCGGTGTCTGCGGCCGCGTCTCCGGCCGCTTTGCCCGCGGAGGCGCAGAGTCAGTCGGCATGGACGGCGAAGTCGACACCCCCATCCCCAACGGCACCGTCTGGAACATGATCTACGACCAGAACGCCCCCGCCGGATTCCTGCCCACCATCTCCCACAACGAACTCTGGGATCGTCTCCGGCGTTTCCTTGAAGAAGTTCTGCCGGTCGCGGAAAAGGCCGGCGTCCGCCTGGCCGCACATCCTGACGATCCGCCCACGCCCACCATGCGCCGTCAGCCCCGCCTCGTCTATCAGCAAGCCATGTATCAGCGCCTTATCGATATCTCTCCCAGCCCCAGCAACATGCTCGAGTTCTGCCTCGGCACCCTGGCCGAAATGAGCGAGGGCAACCTCTATGAAACTGTCGCAGCAGTACAGCGCTCAAAAGCGCCTCGCCTACGTTCACTTCCGCAACGTCGCGGGCAAAGTGCCCGACTATCACGAGACCTTCATCGACGATGGCGACGTGGACATGCTGCGCATCATGGGCATCCTCCACCGCAACAAATTCGAGGGCGTTCTCATTCCCGACCACAGCCCCCAGATGACCTGCACCGCACCCTGGCACGCGGGAATGGCGCACACGCTGGGCTTCATGCGCGCCGCCATCATGGCTCTCGATCGCGGCTTCGACCCGGAAAAGCATCCCGCGCCTGTTCTTTCTCTCGTGGAGAGCAGTCGAGCATAGCATGGTCGGATCCCGTTCTTCCTCCCGCAGGGAGGAATCGACAATAGCCCAGGCCGGACGAAGAGCGAAGCGATTCGGACGTCCTGGGTCACCGATGCTTAAGCCTTGTGCGCCCCGAAGGGCCGCAGCGAAACCTTCGCGGGTACCCTGCGGTCACGGACTCGACAATATCCCATTCCTTTATCATCAAAAACGAACAACGGCGCGCACCACCCGCCCCAACCCCGGAAAGGAAAAATTCCCCTGATACTCGATCAATTCACCCTCAAGGACAAGGTCGCGCTGGTCACCGGCTCCTCCCGCGGGCTCGGTGCGGCCATTGCCATCGCCCTGGCTGAAGCCGGCGCAAAAGTTGCCGTTCACGGCTCTGCCCACGCTCCGGGAGCCACGCAAAAGCGCGTCGCCAAAACCGGCCACGAATGCATCGCCCTTGCCGGCGACGTGGGCCACGCCGACGTCTGCGCGCGCCTCGTTGAAGAGACCGTCCAGCACTTCGGCGCCATCGACATCCTCGTCAACAACGCCGGCATCATCCGACGAGCCCCCGCCGCCGTCCACTCAGAAGAAGACTGGAAATCCGTCATCGACGTGAACCTGACCAGTGTTTTTCGCCTCACCCAGCACGCCGGTCGTCACATGCTGGCCAAAGGATCCGGAAAAATCATCAACATCGCCTCTCTGCTCACCTTCCAGGGTGGCATCAACGTGCCTTCCTATGCCGCGGCCAAGGGCGGCGTCGGCCAACTCACCAAGGCCTTCGCCAACGAGTGGGCATCCAAAGGCGTCAACGTCAACGCAATCGCCCCCGGCTACTTCGCCACCGACAACACTGAGGCGCTGCAGAAAAATCCCGAGCGCGCCCGCCAGATTCTTGAGCGCATCCCCGCCGGTCGCTGGGGAGATCCTGAAGACCTGGCCGGCGCAGCCGTCTTTCTAGCCTCCGCCGCCAGCAGCTACATCCACGGCCACCTGCTCGTCGTAGACGGCGGCTGGCTCAACCGCTAACCGGACGAATGCCGCGCGCAGCATTCACGGCCTATCCAAAAATGAACTGTCATCCTGAGCGACCGGAGGGAGTCGAAGGACCTGTGGTTGCTTTTCCTTGCTTATGGATGGAATCGCTCAAACATCGAACAGTACGCTTCACTAGGGAGAGGGTCAATGACCGAAAGCCGAGTAGTCTACACAGCAACAAACGCCACGCCCACATCCACCCCCGAGCCCGGCATGATCCGCCAGGTGCTGGCCTTCAACCCACACCTGATGCTCGTCCGCCACAACTTCACCAAGGGCTGGGTCGGCGCACGCCACAGTCATCCCCATCACCAGATGGTTTATGTTGTCAAAGGCCACATCGTCTTTCAAGCCGAGGGCAAAACCTGGGACCTCCGCGCCGGTGACAGTGTCGTGGTCGACGGCAACCTCGACCATCAGGCGTCAGCCCTCGATGACTCCGAAGTACTGGACATCTTCACGCCCTATCGCGAAGACTACGCAAAGTAATACGCTGGTACGTCGCCAATTTAGAAGGTTGGATTACACATGAAATCCCGCTTCGCCACATTCCTCGCGCTGGCAACTCTCTCCGTCAGCGCCTTCGCGCAGTCGCCCATCATCAACGGAATCGCCCACGTAGCCTACCGCGTCAGCGACCTCGACAAGGAAGTCGCCTTCCTGCAGAAGCTCGGCTACCAGGAGTCCTTCGGCTTCACCAACGCCGCCGGAAAAACCACTGAGGTCTTCATCAAGATCAACGACCGCCAGTTCTTTGAGGTCTATCCCCAGACCGACCCCGCCCAGAAGCTAGGCTGGATGCACGTCTGTTACGAATCCGCCGACATCGACGCTCTCTATGCCGCCCTCGTTGCCCACGGTCTCAAGCCCACGCCCGTCCGCAAGGCCGGCGCCGGCAACATGCTCACCACCATGGACGACCCCGAAGGCCGCACGACCGAGTTCACCCAATACATGCCCGGCTCCCGCCACTCGCTCGACAAGGGACTCCACCTCGGCGACCAGCGCATCTCCGATCAGCTCCTCGGCTTCTCGCTTCCGGTTCCCGATCTCGATGCAGCCCGCAAGTTCTACACCACCGGCCTCGGCTTCGACGCCCGCGACACCAAGAACGGCCTGCGCCTCACCATCCCCGGCGTCCCGACGCGCGCATTCAAATCCGTCCTGCCGCTGCCGATGCCACACCTGAAACGCTCTTCAGCGTGCCCGATGCCGCCAAAGCAACTCAGCAACTTCAGGCCGCGGGTCTCCAGCCAAAGCAGGACCGCAATCGCATCCTCGTCAGCGACCCCGATGGAAATGTTCTGGCGTTTGTCGCGCCCCGCGCACAGTAATCGCACGGGCGCGGTTTTCCGGTTGCAACTCGGCAATCAGTTCCGCGCAGCGCGCTGTTCCATGGCTCTTTCCTGCACCAGCAGCTCGGCCAGTACCTTCTCAGGGCAGACGTGGTGCGTTTCCACCCCATCCAGCTCCTGTTCGCTCTCAACGCAGGAAGCCACCGTCATAAAGCAGTCCAGGCAGCGCGTGTTGTAACTGCCGTTCTCGTTCTGGGTGCGGTGATACATAGGATCCGGGGGTTGCTCCAAGTGTCCTACGATCCTAGCCTCACTCAAATCTGCGCGTCGTGACTCGCATCACCCCCGCATGTGATCAGTCGCCCCCAGCCGCCACTTCGCGATCGCCCCACAGCTTTCACCACGCGAAAACGTCCCTCAATTCGTCAGCCCCTGGTTCGGATTCCGTCTCAACTGCCAGCACGTACTCTCGCCACTTTGCGGAAAAAGCGAAATCGAGCAAGCCTGATCCAGCGTCCCCAGGTAGTCGTACTCTGACTTGCGCCCTTTCAGCGGAATCGTCACGTACCGGTTCACCGTCACCTTCGATTGCGGCGCACCGCGCAGATGGTAAACCGCCATATCGCACCCATACACCACCGCAAACACCGCTGCCAACACTCCCGCCACGCGCAACAGCCACATCAAGAAGAATCTAAACAAAACTCAGCCTTTCTCGAGCATCCTCGGCGTCGTCTTCAACGCCACGCCGGTCAGTTGTCTCCGGCTCGCTTCCAATAGAGTACCTGCCAACTCCGTGGCAGCCTGCTCCGGCCCCAGCCCATCAGCTGCGAATATTTGAAATGCAATTCCGCTCAGCATCCGTGCGTCCCGGCCGCGGCGCCCATGTCACGTAAGCCCCCATCGAGTCGGGCGAGCTCAATCCGGGCCGTTCGCCGATCAGCACCACCACCATCGCCGCGCCCAGCGCCAGCCCAATCTCATCGCCAATCGCCACCCGCCCCTGCTCAACAATGCAGATCGGCGCCAGCCGTCCAGTCCCCAAGCCGCGGCAGCAACTCCTTCAGCAGAGCCGGCGCATGCCGCTCCACCGCGAGCGCCGAAAGCCCATCGGCAATCACCAACGCCAGCACCCGCTCCTCACTCTGCTTTTTTCCCGCCACCAGACCTCGACTCGCATCATCCAGCTTCCGCCCCAGGTCAGGCCGCTTCAGATACGTCGCCCGATCCTCAGCCTCCGACCGCAGCCGCAGAACCTCCACGCCGCACGATCTCGCCCACAACCATCGCCAGCGATCCAACCTCCAGTCGCGCATGCACAGCATCGCGAGCCCGCGCATGCGCAAGCTGAAAACTCAGCAACTCACGAGTCTCCAGGCTGACGCCCGTCCGCCCTAATCCAACCCGCGCAGTTGTGTACCGGCGCAACACTGCGCCCACATCCCGCTCCTCGCCCGGCCTCGTCAGTTCGCTCACGCCGTCAGCAACCTTTCCGGCGTCTTCGCCTCTGCCTTCAGCCGCTCGAAATTTTCGCCCGCCAACCACGCCTCAAACTCCGGCGCAGCCTTCAAACCCAGAACCCACCGCACGTACAACGCATCGTGAAAGCTGGTGCTCTGGTAGTGCAGCATTACGTCGTCCGCGCCCGGAACCCCCATCACGTAGTTCACGCCCGCCGCGCCCAGCAGCGTCAGCAGAGTATCCATGTCGTCCTGGTCGGCCTCCGCGTGGTTTGTGTAGCAAACGTCGCAACCCATCGGCAGCCCCAGCAGCTTCCCGCAAAAGTGATCTTCAAGTCCCGCGCGCACAATCTGTTTTCCGTCGTACAAATACTCCGGCCCAATAAACCCCACCACCGTGTTCACCAGCATCGGATTGAAGTGCCTTGCCACGCCGTAAGCCCGCGCCTCCAGCGTCTGCTGGTCCACACCCAATCCACCCGAGCCATGATGCGCATTCGCCGACAGCGCCGACCCCTGCCCAGTCTCGAAATACATCACGTTCTCGCCCGTCCGCCCGTCCGCGCAAACTCCGCCACGCTTCAACGCGCGCCCCGCCTCGTGCGCCTCCCGCAACAACGCAAGCGTCAGGCCAAAGCTGCGGTTCGCGGCCTCAGTCCCGGCAATCGACTGGAAAATCAAATCCACCGGCGCCCCTGCCTCCAGCGCCACCAACTGCGTCGTCACATGCGTCAGCACGCAACTCTGCACCGGAATCTGGAACCGTTCCCGCAGCGCATCGATCAGGCGCAACAGTTTTCCCGTCACCGCCGCATCGTCTCCTGCAGGATTGATCCCGATCACCGCATCGCCCGAACCCATCAGCAGTCCATCCAGAATCGATGCCGCAATCCCCATCGCATCATCCGTCGGATGATTTGGCTGCAGCCGCGCGCTCAATCTACCCCGCAGTCCAACCGTCGTTCTGAATTGAGTAACAACGCGAATCTTCGCAGCCGCCGCAATCAGGTCCTGCACCCGCATCAGTTTGCTCACCGCCGCGGCCATCTC
Source organism: uncultured Acidobacteriaceae bacterium (assembly GCA_963820245.1). GTDB lineage: Bacteria > Acidobacteriota > Terriglobia > Terriglobales > Acidobacteriaceae > Telmatobacter. Next base: position 191,370 of record CAWFZC010000005.1, read on the forward strand.
CGGCGTGAGCCCTGGAGCCAGCGCAGCCAGCCGCTCCGGCGTCGCCTCGTCTGAAAGGATCCAATCCCGCAGCTCGCCCACCGTCAACGAACGCACCGGCGCAAACGCCGCAGCATCGTGCGTGTCCACGATCAGCCGCGTGACGTCGTCGCTCTCATAAGGCACCACCGCCTCATTCAGAAAATGCGCCAACGGCAAGTCCGCCAACGCAAACTGCGCGGCCACACGCTCTTCGGCCGACCCGGCAGCCAGCCCAGCGAGCACATCCCCGCTGCGCAAGGGCGTGGCCTTCGCCAGCAAATCCCGCAAGCTGCCAAAGCTGTAACGCGTGTTGCCGATCGAAGTGGAGAAGCTCATTGGGTGCCTCTAGCGTATCCGATCTGTGCTCGGAAGTTCGCGCCGTGCTAAGCTGTCGGCAACGTGCGCCCATTTCTCGCTTTCATCCTTATTTCTGCCATGGCCTACCGCGTGATAGGCCAGCCTACGCCTCCACCTGCCCAGGAACTACCCAAAGACCCGCAGGCCATCTATGCCGCCGTTGCGCCCCTTTATGACTTCAGTGTCCCCCCGCTGAAGCCTTGGCATCTGAAAGCGACTTATCAGATCTACGACGAGCACGGAAAGCCCTCAGAACAGGGTACCTACGAACGCTGGTGGGCTTCGTCCAAGGTCTACCGCGATACATGGTCTCGACCCAACGCAACCTTGTCCGATTGGTATACCGCAGACGGCAATCATCTATCGCTGGTTAAGGGCGAAAGGCTCAATTACTTTGAAAGCGCCTTGCCTTCCTCACTCTTTTCGCCGCTTTCCGATCTGAGCGCCTTGGAACCTGAAAAATCTCACCTGACCCGCAAGGATGCTTCCGCGGGTGGAGTTAAATTTCCCTGCATTTCAATGGCTCCTGCACCGAATTCTCCCCTGCATTTTCCCTCATTAACCTACTGCCTCGATCCAAACCATCTTGTTTTGCGAACCATAGTGTCTTCAGATCAGATTGCTGCGCAATTCAACAACATTGTGAAGATCCAGGGTCGCTACCTCGCACGCGAAATCTCGATAAGCCTCACTGGCCAGAAGCTGTTTACGGTCATGGTCACTGACATGAACGGAATGGATGCTTCTGATCCAATGCTCGTACCACCCCCAAATGCAACGCAGATGGGGAGCGCGAGTTTCACGCATACAGCAATGGAGGTACCGGACGTTAAAGAAGGATCATTGATCAATAAACAGCAACCGATCTACCCGATCGAAGCCAAACAGCAACATGAAGCGGGAATCGTGCTCCTGCAAGTATTCATTGGCAAAGACGGCAAAGTTCATGATTTGCGCGTACTTGCCAGTCCCGCAGATCCTTTGGCTGCTGCCGCAAAAGAAGCTGTCTCTCACTGGGAGTACAAACCGTACTTGCTCAATGGTGAGCCGGTAGAGGTTGACACGCTCATCAACGTCATCTTCACCCTCGGAGGATAACCACAGAATAAAGCTCCAATCATAGAGAAGGGCCAGCCCGCAGGCTGGCCCACCACTCGTACGAAGCGGCTTCTAGAACTTCACTGAAGCCGCCCGCGGCGAAATCCCACTCATCTCCGCGGCCCGCGATTCCGCATAAGCCGCAGCACCCATCAGCGCCGTCCGGCTCTCCAGAATCACCCGTACCGGCATGTTCACCAGCAACTGGCTCAGCCGTCCCTTGTCCACAAACGCCTTCATGAACGTGCCGTCCTTCAGCTTCTCCAGAATGCGCGGCGCAATTCCTCCGCCCACATAAATCCCGCCCACCGACAGAACCTTCAGCGCCAGGTTGCCCGCCTCAGCCCCGTAGGCCGAAACAAACATGTCCATCGCCTTCTCGCAGATCTCGCTTTTGGCTGCCAGCGCCAACTCGGTGATCACGGCGTTCGGATCTTCCTTCGCAATCCGCTCCGCCAGCCATGCCGGCTCGTCCAGGCCGCGTACCTCGCGCAGAAACTCGTAGCAGTTGGTCAACCCCTGTCCGCTCACCACCCGCTCAAAGCTGCAGCGCCCATTGTACTTTTGCTTCAAAAAACGCAGCAGGTCGATCTCGTCCTCGTTGCGCGGCGCAAAATCCGAGTGCCCGCCCTCTGAAGGGTAGGGAACGTAGTCCCGTCCATCCCAGATCATGAAAGCTTCGCCCAGTCCCGTGCCCGCCGAAATCAGCGCCCGGTTCCCAATCTGCTGCGCATCTCCCTCGCTCAGCGTGTAAATCTGGTCGGCGCCCAGCTCCGCAATCCCGTATCCGTTCGCCTGCAAATCGTTGATCAGAAAGACGTAATCAATCTTCAGATCCTTTGCCAGCTCGCGGCTGTCCAGCGTCCACGGCAGGTTGGTCAGCCGCAGCCGTCCATCGCGCACCGGCCCCGGCACGCCAAAGCACGCCGCCGTCACCTTCTCGTTCACCACAAACTCGCGAACAATCTCCTCGAGTCCCGAGTACTCCTTGGCCGGATACTGCTTATCCCGCGAGTGCTTCAGATCTCCATCCACAAAGTCATACAGCGCCAGGCTCACTTTGGTGCCGCCTACATCACCCGCGAGAATCATCCTTCCCTCTCTATAAAACCGCAGCCGTCATCGTCCGTTGCCGGCAAAAGCGATGCTGCGTCCTTGTCCAGGAACAATGTGAGTATACCGCTCACCGGCCTGATCAGCTGGCTCGGCAGGCGCTCCACATCCTTCGGGCCAGTCAATACCTCTTTTAGAATCTGTGCCTTATCGGTCCCGCCAATCAGGAAGAACACTGAGTTGGCCCGGTTGAGCACCGGCCACGTCAGCGTGATCCGCCAGGTGTCCTTTTGTGCCACGTGATTGGCCGTCACCAGCCGGCTCATCTCGTGCAAAGCCTCCGTATGCGGAAACAGGGATGCTGTGTGCCCGTCCGGACCCATTCCCAGCGAGATCAGGTCAAACTGCGGCAGCTCCGCGCCCTCCAGCTTGAAGCTGTTGCGCAGTTCGGACTCGTACCGCGCCGCCGCTACCTCGGGATCAAGCTCCCCTTCCATTCTGTGAATCTGCTCCGGCCGCAGAGGAACCCGGTCCAGCAGCGCCTCGCGCGTCATCCGGTAATTGCTTTCCGCGTCATCCGGTGGCACGCACCGCTCATCCACCCAGTAGAGCTCCAGCTTGTCCCACGGCATCTGCCCCCGCCACGGCTGGCCCGGGTCGCCCATCAGCTCAAAGGCCGCCTTCGGCGTCGACCCTCCGCTGATCGCGATGCGCGCAAATCCCCGCGCAGCCACTGCCTCCTCGGCCATCTCCACAAAATACTGCGCCGCTCGACGCGCCAGTGCCCCCGCATCCGGCTCCACGTAGTAGATGATTCTTAGGCTTCTTCCCATGCCGCCCTCTCTCTAATCTCTACTGTACTTGGGACCGCGAAGCCATGAACGCATTCCATCGATGAAGATGTCGCAAATCTTGCAACAGGAGTTTCCGCCCGAGCCCATCCAGCCCGATCCCAATCTCCGAACACTCCACCAACCGATGCATCGCGGGTGCCCCATCCAACCGCAACGCCTCACCGCGGATGGGTGGGAATGAACCAACTCCCCCTCGGGCCTTTCGGACATACGTTCCCGCAAGAAGCCCGGGTGTCGATCTACGGAACCGGAGGGAGCAGGGGCATTTATGCCCCTGAATCCGAACCTCCAATCAACCTGCCTTCAGCCACGGGCCTTTCAGCTGTTCGTCCTCACAAGAAGCCCCCGTGCACCAGGCCACGGACGGGCCGTCCGACAATAGCCCCGGGCCGGGGTCCCCACGGACAGGTCTTCGTCCGTGGGGTGGAGGGTGAAACCCTGGGAACAAGGCCACGCGGAAGCCTCGCGTCCCGTAGGGCCGCGGCGAAGCTGAAAGCTGCCTTCCGGGCTCCGCGTCCGCTTGGTCCCTGTTTTGGTGATTTAAAGAACGCTGGAACAGACGCGAAAAACCCGAAAAAACAACCTCAACAACGCTCCAAATGCGCGTTTTTCGGCTCAAAGACGCGCATTCAATATTTTTTCGGTGAATTCTCTGCAAACCACTTGAATTAAATGAGAAATTACTGGGTTTTTAAAAGCTTATTTCAAACAATTTCCAGGTCAAGTATCTCGAAAATCGTAACCATTTGATTCAGTATTTCGCATTGTTTCGTAACTATCTGGTTGAACATTTCATGGTGTTCGGATGCTATGAAGCCGAACATTTTGAGGTCTTTCCCTCATATTCAGGCCCTCAAGAACAATCCCGCCTGCCCGCAGAAAGAAAACTGACACTGACCACCGACCACTGACCACTGACCACTGCTTCTCTCACTTCCCCAGGTAATTCCGGTACTGCAACTCCAGCACGCCAGCCGCGCGCGCCAGCGCCAGCTTCGACACGTTGTACTGGTACAGACTCTCCACAAGATTGTTCTCTGCAGACGCCAGCGTTCCCTGCGCAGTCACCAGCGGAAGATTGTCATCAACCCCAGCATTCACGCGGTCTGTCTCATCGCTCAAGGCCCGCGTCGCCAGGTCAACATTCGATCGCGCCACGTCCACCAGCTGCTTTGAAGCATTCACGTCCAGCAGCGCAGAACGCACCTGCTCGTCGATGTGATTGTGCAGATCGGCCAGTTGCGCATTGATGGCAGTCAACTGCGCCGCCGATGCATCCGCATTGCCCCGCAAGCTGGCTTCGCGAAACAACGGAACGGTCAACGTGCCCATCGCAATAAAGTTCCCATGCGTCCCCGCCCCGTTCACAGTGCTTGTCCCGTAGTAGCTCGAAAACACCAGGCTCGGCAGCCGTTCCGTCTTCGAGATCGTATGCAGCGCCTTGTAAACCACAATCTGGTTCTGCAGGTTCTGGTAGTCCTGCCGATTCTTGTAAGCCACCGCGCGCACTTCCTCGGGCGTCTGTTCGGCAAGATCGCTGTAAGGTGCAGCATCCGTCAACGCAATATTCTGGCCGGGATCGATGCCCGTCTCGCGCTTCAGCAAAATCAGATCTTTCGTGAGCGCATTCTGCGCGTAAATCAGCGCCTGCTGCTGCGCCTGCAACTGCACCTGTGCCCGCAATTCATCAATGTTTGCAGCCACGCCGGCCACATGCGATTCATGTGCATGATCGAATAGAACCTGCGCCTGGGCCACCAGAGCTGATGCGTTATCCACTTCGCTCTGCGCCGCAATCGCATGCAGATAAGCCGTGGCGACTTGCTGCACAACCTCGCCCCGCGCCGTCATCTTGGCAAAGTGAGCAGCCTTCTCCGCAGCGCTTGCCGCCTTGAATGCGCCGATCACCGGACCCGAAAAAAGCGTCTCGCTGAAGTGAATCTGACCCTCCGTCAAATCATCCTTGGTGATGAGCGAAATCTTCGGCATCGTGCCGCTCGGAAAAAGCCCGGCGAACTTTGACACTACGCCCGGCCCGAAACCTTGCGCCGCGAGATTGTGCTGATAAACGCCGGTGTCCCCCTTGAGCGTGATCGTGGGCAGGAACATCTGGATCGCTTCGTTCTTTTCGCCGCGAACTTCCAGCTCGTCGCTCTCGGCTTCTTTCAATCCAAGATTGTTCTTGAGCCCGCGCGCAACCGCGTCGTCGAGCGAAAGCTTCAGCGTTTCGTCGCTGCGCACCTGCGCCGTCACACTGCCATAAAACGGGTTTGCCGCAGACGTAGGATTCGGCGCCTGCGCCCATGCGGCGCAGCCGACGGAAAACAGAATGACGAGAATAACCGGCACACTCAGGCGCCAGAAAGAAAAATGTTGCTTCAATTTCACTGCCATCATTTTCTCAGATGCGCCAAAAACCCGTCAGGATTCACGCATCGCCTTGAAATACGCGGCTTAAGCCTCTGGCCTTTTATGGTTTTCCCGCTGGATGAATCCAAATCGCATTTCCGCCGCCGGAAACCATGTGAACGTCCAGCACAGCGGTCCGATCCACGGGAATCCGCGCCAAGGTTGTGTGCGTTGCTTCTGTGGCCGAATCAGGCGCGTCGGCATAGATCTCCGCCTCGTATTTACCTTCACCCAGAAAATCCAACGGCACCTTCACATCGCGCTCATCCCAATTCGTCAGCGAGCCCACGTACCAGTCTTGACCGCTCCTGCGCGCCAGCGAAATCCACTCCATCGGTCTTCCGCTAATCGCGTGAACCTCATCCCAGGTGGAAGGCACGCGCTTGATAAAGTCAAACTCCTTTTGTCCGGCGTAGTGCTCGGGATAGTCCGAAACCATTTCCAGCGGGCTCTCAAATACCACGTAAAGCGCCAGCTCCTGTGCCCTCGTTCCCAGGCTCATGGGCATAAAGTTCCGCTGCACAAAATTCTCGCGGTTGCTGTTTCCAAACGCGCCCGGCGTGTAATCCATCGGGCCGGCAAGCATACGCGTAAACGGCAGCGTCGCATTGTGCACTGGGCTCGTGCGCGCACTCATTTTCAGGTACTCCTTGCCCATCACTGCTTCCCGCGTCACCAGGTTCGGATAGGTTCTCCTCAGACCATCAGGCTTGTACGCGCCATGGAAGTCGATCATCAGATGATGCGCGGCAGCCGATTCCACCACCCTGCGATAGAAGCCCACCATCCATTGATCATCGCGGTTCATAAAATCGATCTTTACGCCCGCAATACCCCATTTCTCAAAAAGCGGAAAGGCCTGGTCCATATATTTGTCCACTGATGTCCAGTGCGACCATAGCCAAATTTTGACGTTCTTCTCTTTCGCGTAGCGCAGCAGCTCCGGCATATCGATCTCCGGAGTCACGCGCGTAATGTCTGCCAGCCTGGAGTAATCATCGGGGCCCCTCCGCCCCGGCGCCACTGCCCAGCCTGCGTCGATCAGCATGTACGGAAATCCCGAATGCCGAGGCGAAGTCGATGTAGTGCTTCATCGTTGCGGTGTTCATCCCGGTTTTAAAGGTCACGCTGGGCGCGGCCTCTCCTGACCACCAGTCCCACGCCGATTTGCCCGCCTTGATCCACGATGTGTCGGCAATCTTCGACGGCGGATTGAGATTGAGAACGATGTTCGATTCGATCATGCGTCCAGGGTCATCCGCAATCATCAGCACTCGCCACGGACTGCTGAACGGCGTTGATGTCTCAACGGCAACAGCCGGCTGAACGACACCGGCGTGATTTGCGAGTGGAGACAAATCCGCCTTCAGGCTATGGGAGAGAAACTGATTTTCCTTGCGCAGATACATGCCCGCGTAATTGTCGATATTCGCCTCGGTAATCGCTACCCAGCCCAGTCCCGGCTCCTCGGCAAGTAAAGGCAGCCCAATCAGCCAGTCAGAATGCAGCCCACTCACCTCCCGCAGCTGATAGGTGTCTTCATAGGACGACTGGTATCCATCCAGAATCAGCGGGTACGTGGATGCATCTTTTGCATACGTGAACTCAGTCAGTTCGTGCGCAATGCGAACCTGCTTCAGCGCCGGCTGATCGGGCACAGCATACCGGAAAGCCACGCCATCATCGAACGCGCGCACCTCGATAGTCATCTTGCGTCCGTCGGGGTCCGCAAAATCCGCAAGTACGCCGTTGTAGTGATCGCGCACGCTGCTTGTTTTCCCCGCCGGGATTGTGTAGGTCTCGTCGGCCTTTTCCGCCTGCGAGCCAACAAAGCGCATACCCGGACCGAGTGCCTTCTGCCCAACGAGGTCGAGTCCCAGGCGCGCAGTCTCCATGATGCGCTTGCCGTGGAATTCAACCGCGTAAGTCAAATCGGACGATGACAAGCCGCCGTTCTTCGTTCCAGCCCCTGCTTCTGACAGCACCAAAGTGATCTCACCATTTGGAGAAGTCACCTTCACAGGACCCACAATCTTGGTCTGAGCTGGAATGGTTGCAGCGACGCAAAGCGCCAGAAGGCTCACCATGGTTTTACCTACCGTTGACATGATTTCTCCGAACCGCGCATTGGACACAGAGACGCACACGGCCCGCCTCTGGGAACGCACCAGTATACTGCCGGCTGCCCGTGCCGTTTGTTCATCAGCTCACAAGCTGGTTGGCTCCAATGCCGTCGAGGCGCCGTCGCTGGTCGTGATAGATCACAGCCATTGCAGTAGTCATGCCGGAATAGGAAAGCACCGTGGCTACCATCATCACCAGGCTGTATCCCAGTACGCCGAGGCCGGTAAGAATGAAAAACGGGGTCGATCCTCGCGTCACATGCATTGCAACAGCGGCCAGGGCAACCAGCGCAGCTAAAAAGAAAAAGACAAGAATGAACACCAGGATTGCCGCATAAGTAATCGCATAGACGACCAGCATCACCAGAAAGATGCGGCCCATCGCATTCTGTGTCAGCTTCACGCTGCGCACGATGCTGCCCCATGCAGGCAGCCCTTCTTCAACAGTCGCCGGAAAAGCCACCGAAAACCGGATCATGATCAGGATGGAATAGACAAGGATGCCAAGGTAAAGCATCACCAGCAGCGGGACCAGAAAGAACGCGCTCGCGGGTCCAGCCTTTGCGCCCGTAACCAAAACCATCCCGCCCACCAGCAGAGCTCCAACGACCATAATGGGAATCATGACGCAAAGCACCATGAGAATCATCAGCCACACTGAGCGGCCAAAGCGGCTCCGCGCCACGCCATACGCCTGCCTGAAGCTGACCGTCACACCGTGGTCTGCCTGCGTCGCAGCAAAGCTCGCTGCGGGCAAGTAGAGCGCATAGACCGCGATGATGATTGGATAGGTAAGGAGAACAAGCGCTGGGAACCACTTCGGCACGCCGCCCGCGACTGCTCCAAGGCCAGAGGCATTCCCGGCAGCCTGTGCCTGCGCCAGAACCGTCGGAATCATGAAGCTGAACATCGCTGCAATCACTACGAGAATTGTGGCCGCAGGAACTGCCGCTACGGCAAAGAACAGCCGCAGATGCGACCGCATCAGCTTGTAGATTCGGTCAAGAAGCTGGCCGAATCCCATAGGAACCTGCTGCGTTGGGTCAAACGGCGCGGGAACAGAACTTGAGCCTGAATCATGAGGATTGGTCGAATCGATCACGAAATCTCCTCCATCGGCAGGCGAGAAGGATCCGGTATGCACGTTAGCAATGCGTCTGGCATTCGAATGCCACCGGATTGCGGGTATACGCATTCATCCTGGCGGTTCCGGAAAGAATCCCCGTCGGCCTGCGGAGAATCATATAACTTCGGCGCGGAGCTGCTGGCTTGTCGCCTTGTACGCACTCCCATGCGTCCTTATCGGAAGCAGGCACGCGTAGCTTGAATAAATTGTGCCGGAGTGAGTGGCCGTCAGCCGCCCATGAACATGCCGCCGTTTACATCCAGCACATGGCCGGTGATGTACGACGCACCATCGGAGGCAAGAAACGCGACCGCCTGCGCAATGTCCGCGTCCGTGCCCGGACGGTCAAGCGGAATCTGCGCCATCATTGCTGTCCGCACCTTTTCGTCCAGCACGGCCGTCATAGGCGTCTCAATGTACCCGGGAGCCACCGCATTCACCGTGATTCCCCGCGACGCCACTTCGCGCGCCAGTGACCGGGTAAACCCGATCAAACCCGCCTTGCTGGCTGCGTAGTTCACCTGGCCTGCCTGGCCCGTCCGCCCCACCACGCTCGAGATGTTGATGATCCGCCCCCAACGATTTTTGAGCATGGGCCGAAGCAACGCCTGCGTCAGCAGAAAGGTACCCGTCAGGTTGGTTGCCAGCACGTCGTCCCAATCAGCGCGCTTCATGGCCATGGCCAGCCCGTCCCGGGTAATGCCCGCATTGTTCACCAGGATCTCGACCTTGCCGAACCGCTCCAGAACAGCCTTGGCGCCGGCCTTGATGGACTCTTCGCTTGAAACGTCGAGCGCATACGCGGCAGCATGTCCACCGGCCGCCTCAATCTCCGCCACTGCTTCAGCGAGCTTGGCTTCATTGCGCGCTGCCAGCGCCACCGTCGCTCCGGCGCGCGCCAGTTCCAACGCGCACGCTCTCCCAATTCCTTGCGAAGCACCGGTTACCAGCGCAATTCGTCCTTGCAAGTTCGCCATCAATCGTCCTTCAACGCGCGCATAAAACGCCGCGCCCTTTCGCCCTCAATTATAGGGGTGCCAGAACCTCAAAGTCCTTCTGTACATATGAGCGCAGCCCGCCTCTCTTCACCCCGCGCACACCACGTGTTGACCTGTCCGTAATGGCGGTGATTGAGGTGCAATCAGTGCCGGGTAGGCTCCCCTAACTCTCAATGCGCCGCGGCGGTAGTGAGTCACTGCGGAATTGTGTCCTGATTACTTTAGAGATGCAGCGATTTCATCCAGCTTAACTTTCGCGGCCCGCAATTCGTCTCTGATCCGAAGACCTTGTTGAGCCACAGCAGGTACGCGGGTCAACCCCAGATTCCCATTCGTCTGGTCAAGGGCCAAATCGAGCATGTGTGCGTAGAAACCAAGGCGGTCCTGAAGCACAACCTTAGCGAGATACCTGTCTCTGTCGCATTGCATTACGTAGTATGTTCCAACGAACCAATAAGTCGCATCCAAGTACATCGCTCCTTGCTGTGCGTGGTCGACTATTGTCGTCGCGTTATTGAAGTCGAAGCCATTCAACGACTTCGCTAGTGAGTCCAGATCCCCACTCTGGGTGAGGAGGTTCTCCTTGCGCGTGGCGAGGTCGTGTTCGACCGCTTTCGTCGCGGCGATTTCGGGGGCATCCTGTTGATCAGATTTCGGGGCCACATCTTGCGAATAACAGCAAGCCGCAAACACGGCAAGCATGATGGTTATTACGAATCTGTGCATGGGCACTCACTTCCTCACAGCAATTTCAGAAAGCGGATAATAGCACTGAGGAGGCGTATTCATGAAAACTAAATCCGAAAGTTTGTTTGAAGAGTTTCTCACCGTCAACAACGTGCCGTTCGAGAAGATTACGGAGGACACCACGCCGAGGCCGGATTACCGCGTCTCGATCGGCGGCGTTGAAGTCGTCTTCGAGTTGAAGGAACTGGCGGAGGATGAGAATTATGGCGTGGTCAAAGACCCCGCCTATCCCCACATCAAGAGTTCCTCGCGCACCTTGGGCGACCATGTCCGACGCAGGATCGAAAGCTCAAAGAAGCAAATTCAATTCGGGGCCAAGACAGGGAATCCCCTCGGTTCTCTTGATCTACAACGACATCGACCCGGTCTTTCAGGACTTCGGAACCGAGCCAATGGATTTCACCGCTGCCATGTATGGCGCATACACGGTCCTCTTAAACAGCGAAAGCAGAGCAGCATCGGATTGGTTCAACGGCAAGGACCAGATGCTTCAGGAGAGCAAGAACACCTCGTTCAGCGCCGTAGGCCATTTGTGTGATTGCGGTGGAAAAGCGACGGTCACGCTTTACGAAAACATCTTCGCCAAGATCAAAATCCCCTACGGCCAGTTGCCCGCGTGTTTCGATGTGCCGCGCATTGAGGTCTCAAGGGATCCCTTGGCCGTGCCTTAGAGATGAGCGGCTTGCATCAGTCACCCTTTCGCAGAGGCTGATGCGCACTTTGACATGGTCGCAAGAGTGTGGTCGCCAAATCGGCAGAAACTTTCCAGCCACTAGCCCCTGACTCCGCCCAAACCAGCGCCCGTCCATCGGCACCCGGCCGCCGGTGCACCCAGAAACCTCCCCCCGATTTGCAGATAATTACGCCAATCTGGCGCAAACTGGGAATGAATGGATCTGAGTCCATCCACGATTCCAAGCGAGAAATCGCCTCGAACAGGCAAGCCAGCGCAAAAACAAGGGCCTAACCCCTTTGTTTTGACAAATCTGCGGCGATCTTCAATGGAATGACATATTTGGCGCTACTGCCCCGCCCTAAACCCATTCTTTTGAAAAATTTAGCTGCAGATACCCATGGGGGGGGAGGGGGTACCCTTGGGGGTATGGACCGGGCGGATGTACGAGAGACTAGACCCGGTGGATCTCCGACGCTGCAACTGCTTCACTGACGACTGCTCCGCTGACCCCAGCCTTACCTACCCAGACGGCGACACTGCCACCGTGACCGGACGCCCCGCGAGCGCCGGACGCACCAGTTCCCTCGGCCAAACATAAACGGCGAGGCGGCGCGAGTAGTGGAGTATCGGGTCGACGTTCGGAAGGGCTAGGCCGATCGAGGCTGCAAGATCGTTGCGTTCGATCTCCGCCTCCGCCTCTTCCAGCGGCCAGGGAACAAAGTGAAGATTGGCGCGAATCGGCTTGTCCGGCCCGGTTGGAACTGTAGAGGCAGGAGCGCTCGGTCAGGAAGTATTCGAGCGTGCCGCCGTGATGCTCGGCGAGCTTCCCGCTCGGGCCCAGGCCACGGTAGCGGGCATTGAAGATCACCTGCTTTCCCGAGAACCGCCTCCTGCTGTAGAAGGAAACTCTCTCTCCGACCGCTGCTCAAGCCGCATCTCCGACCAGTAGTACGGCAGATGGTAATACATGCGCGCCACACCGACAGCCAACAGGTTGCTCGCGTCAAGTGAAAAACAATAGACGCCGGGAGTGCCCGTGAACTGGTCGCGGACATACGTGCGCAGATTCAAATCAGGGAAACTGCGCGCTCCGGGAATTGGAGGCACGCCGCGAATCTTGATCCGATCCAGCCAGAAAGGCACCACGCCCAGCCAGGCTGAGCCTTGGAAGGTGTCCACTTCGAGCCAATCGGGCAGCAACGCCGCCATCTGCGCAACCGGAATGGGCCAATGCGCAAACAGCAGGTCGTTCCATCGCTGGGTCATCGCCCAGCGGCCTGAAGGCAGTGGCCTGGGCCTGTGCGACGTTTTTAGCTGAAACTGCTGCATTCCCCACTCCAGTGCGTCCCGTCGTATCTGGCTGCCGCTGGCCCCAAGACCTTACATGTCGAAAACCGGTACAAGCACCCCGATGCCGTATTCTGTTCGCGAGACCTCCGAAATGTCCAGCGAAACTTTTTCTTCTCCTGCCGCTAGTAACCAGACCAACGTCTTTGCTGTTCACGGCGCCGATCCCGAGGTGCTTGCCTTTGCCATGGCCAAGTACTCGCGCTCTTCGCTCTCCATGCGCGAGTCGCTCACGGAGATCAGCGCTCAACGCGCCGAACAGTTTCTCAACACATTTTATTTCCAGTATGGTCACCGGTCGATCGCCGATCTGGCCCACATCGCGTTCGCCGTCGAGCGCCTCAGCCTGCTCGCCGCCATCGTGCTTGTGGACGAACAGCGCTGGGACGGCCAGGAGCGGTCGACGCGCTATCAGAATTTCCTCAAATCCGGATGGTATTTTCCTGATTTTGCAGAAGATTCCGAATCGGCCGAGCTTTATTCCAGCACGATCGGCAATCTTTTCGCCGCCTACCAGCGCACCACCACTGCCGTCCACGAGTTGCTCCGCCGGCGGATCGCTTGCCCAGAGACCCTCAAGCCGGAAGCCTATGAGCGCACCCTCAAGGCGCGTGCTTTCGACGTGGCCCGCTACCTGCTGCCGCTGGCGACAAACACTTCGCTCGGCCAGATCGTCAGCGCCCGGACACTTGAGACACAGGTTGCGCGCCTGCTTTCTCACCCTGTCGCCGAGGTTCGTGACCTGGGCATCAAGCTCCGCGAAGCAGCTACTGGGCCAGCCTGGAGTGTCAATGCTCAAGCCGCAGCCTCGTTTGTCGACAAACTCTCCGCTGCCGACCCGGCCCTCGCGGCTGAGGCCGCCCAATTGCTCACCCGCGAGGTGCGCACAGCGCCCACGCTGGTAAAGTACGCGCAGCCAAACGAGTACGAGATCAAGACCCGCGCCGATCTCACCCAGGCTGCAGCCGACCTGCTTGGCGACGTGCCCATTGACGACGCGCCGCTCGTCGACCTGGTGGAGCGCACTGAATCGCTTGAAGTGGAACTGGCGGCCACGCTCCTTTATTCGGCCAGCCACCACTCCTACCGGCAGATTCGCGATCTGGTGGCAAAAATGTCTGCGGATCGCGTCGCGGAAATCATTCACCTCGGCGTGCGTCACCGCGGCAAGCACGACGAACTTCTCCGCGCCTTCCACGCGGGGGCAGCTCTCCGCTTTGACATCCTTATGGACATCGGCGGATTTCGCGACATGCACCGCCATCGCCGCTGCACGCAGATCATTCAAGGGTTTACCGCCAAGCATGGGTTTGAGACGCCCAGCTCCGGCGATCTGGGCGGCGATGCCGACATTCTCGCCGAGGCCGGCATCCTTGCCGACTATCAATCATCGGTTGAAGCGGCCCATGCGGCCAGTGCGCAAATCGCAGCCGACAAAGTTCCTGAAGCAGCCCAGTCAGCGCTCTACCTGCTCCCACTCGCCACGCGCGTGCGCAGCCTCTTCAAAATGGACTTCGCTGAAGCGCAGTACATCTCCGAGCTTCGCTCCGGTCCAGCCGGGCACTTCAGCTACCGCCGCGTAGCTTGGGAAATGTACCTGGAGCTCGAGCGCCAACACCCATCACTCGCCGCCCATATCCGCGTCACCGACTTCACCAAGCCTATCGACATTCTCCATCGATAGCGACCCAAATTAGCTTCCAATGGAGGTGGAGGCAGGGCAGCCCCGTCTCAGTCATCCTTCCAGCCCTGATGCTCGGCCATGAGAGAGATTTCCTCGTCGTTTTGAATTCCCATTTCCGTCAGCTCATATCCGCGCGTTAGCGCCTGTGAGAAAATTAGAGTTTGCAAATGCAATCAAAGTTCCGCCTCCTCGTGGTTCGGTTGGGCGCCATGGGCGACATCCTGCATGCCCTCCCTGCGGTCACCGCCTTGCGCCTGGCCCATCCCGGCTGGGAGATTGACTGGGTAGTCGAGCCGCGCTGGCGCGCACTGCTGGCCGCGCCTGAGAGCACGGGCCGCGGCCCCCAGCAGCCTATCGTCGATCGGCTTTTCTTTGCACCCACAAAGGACTGGCGTCAAAGACCCCTGAGTGGCAAAACAACCCATGAGATCAAGGCTCTGCGTGACCAACTTAAAGCCGTGACCTATAGCGCCGTCATCGATTTGCAGGGTGGATTGCGCTCGGCTGTCGTGGGCCGCATGGCCGGCTGTCACCGGTTTATCGGCGAAGACCGTCCGCGCGAAACTCCCGCCCGCCTTCTCTTTACTGAGCGCGTTCAAACCCACGGCGCTCACGTCATCGAACAGGATGTGGAACTTGTCTCAGCCGTGGCGGGCGATTCGCTCATCCCCGTCCCGCCAATTCTGCCTGTCGATCCCGCAGCCGAGGCCTGGTGCGACGCCTTTCTCGCCTCAAGCGGCACGCGGCCCCATGCGCTCATCAACCCAGGTGCAGGCTGGGGAGCAAAGCAATGGCCCGTCGAGCGTTACGCAGCCGTTGCGCGCGGCTTGATGGAGCGCGGTTTCCGCGTTCTCATCAACGCTGGCCCCAGCGAAGAGCAGCTTGCCGACGTGATTGTGAAGGGAACCAGCGGCGCAGCCATTCCGCTTTCCGTTTCGCTCGATCAGCTCATAGCCCTGATGCGCCGCATAGCCCTGTGCGTAGCCGGCGACACTGGCCCGCTCCACCTGGCCTGCGCTCTTGGCCGGCCCGTTGTGGGGATCTATGGACCCACTGACCCAAGCAGAAATGGCCCCTTCGGGACCCGGTTCAAAGTGTTGCGCAGCCCCCAGAGCCGCCGCGACCACACCCGCAACCCTGAACCTGAAGCAGGATTGCTCACCATCAAGCCCGGAGATGTGTTGCTCGCAGCCGGCGAGCTGCTGGTAGAGGAAACCGCTTGATGGAAACCCCCAGGAACCCCAGTCAGTCCGCCACACCGGATTCCCCCACTCCAAGGATGGATTGGATAGCCCGGTGGCAAAAGGTGGCCCGCCGCATTCGAGTGCCTCTGGGATTTCTCGCGGCCGTTCTCTATCTCTTTGAACTTTGGAGGCGCGCACCCCAACCAGCCGCGTTGGCCTGGAGCCTGGCGCTCGTGCTGCCGGGACTCTGGTTGCGCGCGTATGCATCCGGCTACGTTAAAAAGAATCGCGAACTCACTGTCACCGGCCCTTACGCGCACACTCGCAACCCGCTTTACCTTGGCTCCATGCTCATGGCTGCTGGTTTTGCGGTGGCCCTGCTCAGTTGGCCGGTTGCCCTCGTCCTGGCGGTCGGATTCTGCTGTCATCTACATTCCGGTCATCGCCTCTGAGGAGCGGTTTCTACGGGCAACGTTTCCTGGCTTTGACGCATATTGCCGTAGCGTTCCCCGGATCATTCCCCGAATCCTTCCGGCTAAGCAGCACGTTCGCAGAGATTTAGATTCGTTCCCCATACTGCCCGCGGGTAATCAGACTATACCTTTGCGCAGTTACGAGGTTGCTCAGCGTGCCGTCCTTCCGGATTTGCGGCATCGCACGATGCACATACCTCTCATGACGGCAAGCAGCGAGCTCGCGCCAAGGCATTCTGGATCTGGCGC
Organism: uncultured Acidobacteriaceae bacterium; assembly: GCA_963820245.1. Taxonomy (GTDB): domain Bacteria; phylum Acidobacteriota; class Terriglobia; order Terriglobales; family Acidobacteriaceae; genus Telmatobacter. The sequence continues at coordinate 207,769 of CAWFZC010000005.1, forward strand.
GAGGAGACCAGCTGGTGCGCTGGATAATTGTTGCCTATGCACACGCTCCTGTGAGCCGCGTCCTACGCCGGATAACTCGCCAATCCCAACAAGTGCAGCGGGACTGGCCCGCAGACGCGGCGCTCAAGCGCGTACCCGGCGAGTGCGCCATCAACGAACAGCGGGTGCGGCTTCGTGCTGGTGCGGCCGTGCGCTCCGCCGAAAGCGTAGATGGGCAAGCTTGTCCATGTAGATGTAGACCACCGGGGTGGTGAACAGCGTCAGCATCTGGGACACCACCAGGCCGCCGACCATGGCGTAACCCAGCGGCTGGCGCAGCTCCGACCCGGTGCCGTTGCCCAGCATCAGCGGCACGCCGCCCAAGCAGCGCGCACATCGTGGTCATCAGGATCGGTCGGAAGCGCAGCCGGCACGCTTCGTAGATCGACTGCTCTGGCGTCAATCCCTGGCGTCGTTCGGCTTCCAGCGCGAAGTCCACCAGCATGATGCCGTTCTTTTTCACGATGCCGATCAGCAGGATGATGCCGATGATTCCCATCACGTCCAGGCCGAAGCCGAATAGCAGCAGCACCAGCAGTGCGCCTGCGCCGGCCGACGGCAGGGTCGAGATGATGGTCAGCGGATGGATCGTGTTCTCGTACAGCATGCCGAGGATGATATAGACCGCGATGAGCGCCGCCAGGATCAGGATCGGCGTGCTGGACAGCGAGGCCTGGAACGCCTGCGCATTGCCCTGGAAGCTCGCCTGGATCGTCGGCGGCACGTGCAGCGCTGCCATGGCCTGGTTGATCGCCGCGACCGCCGGACCGAGCGGGGCATTGCCCTTCAGGTTGAAGCTCAGCGTGACCGAGGGGAACTGCCCCTGGTGGTTGACCGACAGCGGCGCCACCGTCGGTGTGCTGCGTGACCAGCTCGCTCAGCGGCACCATGCCGGCGGTCTGCGACCTGACATAGATCCGTCTGCAGCGCGTTGGGGCCGAGCTGGAATGCGGGCTTCACCTCCATGATGACGAAGTACTGGTTCAGGCTGGTGTAGAGCTGCGAGATCGGCCGCTGCCCGAACGCATCGTACAGCACGGAGTCGATCTGCGCCGGCGTGATGCCCAGGCGCGAGGCGCTATCCCGGTTGATCTGCCAGCGTGAGCTGCGGCGCGGCGGACTGCTGGTCGCTCGCCAGATCGGTGATCTGCGGCAGCTTCGCCAGCGCGTTCTGGATGATCGGCGCCCACTTGTTGAGCTCGGTCGAGATCGACGTCGGTCAGCGTGTACTGGTACTGCGTCGCGGTCAGTCGGCCGCCGATATTGATGTCCTGCACCGGCTGCATGAACAGCCGGACGCCCGATCACCGCGCTGATCGCCTGACCGAGCCGCGCCATCACGGTCGATCGGCGCGCCGCTGCGGCCTGCGGCTTCAGCGCGATGAAGATACGTCCCTGGTTCTCGGTCGACGTGGCGCCGCCCGCGCCGATATAGGCGCCGACCGTGGCCACCGCCGGATCCTTCAGCGACCACGCCGATCACCTGCTGCTGCATGGCTGCCATGCCATCGGGCGAGACATCCTCGGCCGCCTCGGTCACCCCCAGGATCAGCCCGGTATCCTGCTCGGGGAAGAAGCCTTTCGGAATGACGATGAACAGCCAGCCGGTCACCGCCACGGTGCCGAGCATCGCCATCAGCGTGATAAAGCGATGGCGCAGCGCCACGATCAGAGCCGCGGTCATAGCCGGCGAGCAGCGCGTCGAAGCACCACTCCAGCGCACGTGACAGCCGGCCCTGCTCTTCCGGATGCTCGTGACGCAGCAGTCGGGCACCCATCATCGGGGTCAGCGTCAGCGACACCAGCACCGAGACCGCGATGGCGACCGTGACGGTGACTGCGAACTCCTGGAACATGCGGCCGACCATGCCGCTCATCAGCAGCAGCGGGATGAACACGGCGACCAGCGAGATGGAGATCGACAGGATGGTGAAGCCGATCTCGCCCGCGCCATCCAGCGCCGCCTGCAGCGGCGTCTTGCCCATCTCGATGTGGCGGGCGATGTTCTCGACCATGACGATGGCGTCGTCCACCACGAAGCCGACCGCGATCGACAGGCCCATCAGCGACAAATTGTCCAGGCTGTAGCCCAGCAGCGTACATCACGCCGAACGTGCCGATGATCGAGACCGGCACCGCGACAGCCGGGATCAGCGTCGCCCAGACGCTGCGCAGGAACAGGAAGATCACGCCACCACCAGGCCGATCGTGAGGAGCAGCGTGTACTGCACATCCGCGACCGAGGCACGGATGGTCGTCGTGCGGTCGGAGATGACCGAGACCTTGATGGTGGGCGGGATCGACGCCTCGAGTCTGCGGCAGCGCCGCCTTGATCGCCTGCACCGTGCTGATGACGTTGGCGCCGGGCAGCCGCTGGATCGCCAGGACGATGCCGCGATGCTGGTTGACCCAACCCGTCAGCGTCACGTCCTGCGGTCCGACGATCGCCTTGCCGACATCGGAGACCCTGATCGGCCCGCCGTTGCGATAAGCGATGATCTGGTTGTCCCAGTCCTGTGGCGTTCAGGATCTGGTCGTTCGGTCTGCAGCGTGTAGGCGCGCTGGTCGCCATACAGACTGCCCTTCGGCTGATCACGCTGACATTGGTCAGCGCGGTCCGCACATCCTCGAGGTCGAGACCGTTTGCCGCGAGCTTGCGCCGGATCGAACTGGATGCGAATCGCCGGGTGCTGCTCGCCGCCGATGCCGACCAGCCCGACGCCCGGCACCTGCGACAGCTTCTGCGCGAGGATGCTTTCGGCGTAGTCGTCCACCGTGGTGATCGGCAGGCATCCGGAGGTCAGGCCCGAGCACCAGGATCGGCGCATCCGCCGGATTGGTTTCGTGATAGGTCGGCGGCGTCGGCATGTTCTTCGGCAACTGACCCGCCGCGGCGTTGATGGCCGTCTGCACGAGCTGCGCCGCCGCGTTGATGTCGTCGTTCAGCGCGAATTGCAGCGTGATCGCCGTGTAGCCCGTCGAGCTGGTCGAGGTCATCTGCGTCAGGTACGGGATCTGGCCGAACTGCTTCTCCAGCGGCGTCGCCACCGAGGACGCCATGGTCTGCGGATCGGCGCCGGGCAATTGCGCGGTGACGGAGATCGTCGGGAACGATACGTTCGGCAGCGCCGCGACCGGCAGCAGGCTGTAGGCGTCGCTGCCAAGCAGCACGATGGCGACCATCAGCAGCGCGGTCGCGACCGGCCGGCGGATGAAGGGCGATGAAATGCTCATCACAGCATTCCCGCACTGGCTTCGGTGCTGTTCTGCACGCGGGATCACCGGCCGGTACCTGGCGACCTTGATGCCGTCGTCGAGGCGGTACTGGCCCGGCGTCACCACGGTATCGCCGGCATGCAGGCCCTTGTCGATCAGCGCGCGGCCGTTCGAGTGTTTCGCCGATCGTGACCGGGCGCTGTTGCGCGCATGCCATTCTGGCTGACGACATAGACCAGCGCGCCGTTCTGCCCCTGCTGCAACGCGCTCAGCGGCACAGTGATGCCGTCATGCCGCTGGCCGACGACAAGCTGCACATTGACGAACTCGCCGGGCCACAGCGCGCGCTTCGCGTTGGGGAAGGTCGCCTTCAGCTGGCGGTTCCCGAGGTCTGGCTGATCGTGTTGTTGACCAGCAGCAGCGTGCCCTCGTCGAGCTCCGTCTGGTCGTTCTGATCGTATGCGATGGTCTTCAGCCTGCCGCTGGCCATCGCCGCCTGCACCTCGGGACATGTCGTTCTGCGGCAACGTGAAGATGACCGAGATCGGCTGGATCTGCGTGATCGTCACGATCGGCGTGGTGGTGCTCGGTTGCACGATGTTGCCGATGTCGACCTGGCGGATGCCGGTCACACCATCGATTGGCGAGGTAATCGTGGTGTAGCTGAGCTGGGTCTGCGCATTGAAGATGGCTGCTTTGTCGCCGGCGATGGCGGCCTGCAATTGGGTGACCGGCGCCTTCTGGTCGGTGACCTGCTGCGCTGACGCAAATCCCTGCTTTCAGCAGCGGCGATAGCGACCGAGGTTGACCTGCGCGTTGGTCAGCTGCGCTGTCGCGCGCGAGGTTTGCCTCAGCCTGTTGCAGGGCCGCCTGGTAGGGGCGGGGATCGAGCTGCGCGATCAGACTGCCGGGATGCACGGTCTGCCCTTCGAAAAGCCGATCTGGTCGATCGTGCCGGTAACCTGCGTATGGACATGTCACCACATTATACGGCCTCACCGTGCCGATACCGGTAAGCACGATCGGCACGTCGGAGACCTGGACCTTCTCTGCGACGACCGGTACGGCGCGGACGCGACGGGCGTTGGCTCGGTCACGGCAGCCGCGTACTGCGCATGCCAGGCGGCGATGCCGCCGGCGCCGGCCAGGATGGCCAGGCCGACAATGATAAGTCGAGTTTACGCGCTGCACTCCATCGACTGCCTTGCAGAGGCCCAGATGGGGTGCAGTTGCTCACCACAAAATTAAGTTCCGGCAGACTGCCATGAGCGATCTGCATCGGGACGTCTGTAAGACCGCACCCGCGAGTTGCACCAAGGTATAGGTGACCTTAGCCTTTCCGGCGACCGTTGTTTCCTCTCGTTCAATATCTCTGCGCTGAGCCCACCACTAGTTTGTGATACAGAGCGCTGTGGAGGACACTGGGACTATTGGGGTGCGTTGCATCCACTGCAACGGTGCTACGCAAGCAAAGTGTCGTTCGGAAGGGTCGCAGGCGCTGTCATCGCTGGACCAGCGGGACGGCTTCGACTGTCCCTGCTACGCTTGGCCTGACCCTCACTTATGCACTACACTATGGGCGCGGCTCAGCGCTCGTTATTGATTGTCTGTAGCGTCGGTACTCAATGAGGACAAGGCGGTGGATGTCCCAGTTTTGCGGTAACCTTGTAAGCGGTTTCCGAGAATAACCTGACCTAAAGGAGACTCTGAAGAATCCCATCTCGACACGGTCACGGAGCAACCTGTAGTTGAGTGGCATTGATTACATTCGGATCGACCGAACGAGATGCGTCAAGCGACCCTGGCGAGCGTAAGCTTCGAACGCTACGGCAAGACCACACGGCGGGGAGCCTTTCTTGCCGAGATGGAGCGGGTAGTGCCGTGGCAGCAACTCTGTGCGCTGATCGAGCCGGTCTATCCGAAGCCTGGCAGGGGCCGACCACCGGTGGGACTGCTGAAGAACTTCACCGGTCGCGGCCACAAGGACGGAACGGCGACTATTCGTCCAAGTGACTTCCCCGAAGAGGACTTTTGGACAACCGAGGAGCAAAGGATGGCTCGACGAGCGTTGCATCGGGATCTGTCCGGCACATATCGTCCCGCGTACTCCTCCCCTGCATCCTAAGACCGTAAGAGTAGAGAGAAACAAAACCATCTCCTCCGGGTTACTACTGGCGCTCGGAGAAGAGCCCGAAGCCGCCGCCGTCGTGCCCGATGAACGGTGGCTATGTGACACTATCCCAGATTCAGATGAAATTTCTCGTACGCTTCA